>NZ_AUJE01000034.1 GCF_000424065.1 Selenomonas ruminantium subsp. ruminantium ATCC 12561 | reverse complement strand
ATTGCATGGCTCTGAAATTTTGAAGGTAGATACATTCTACCCGTCAAGCCAGACCTGTTCAAAATGCGGATACCAGAACAAGGAAACTAAGAATCTTGGTATCAGGGATTGGACTTGCCCTGCATGTGGTTCACATCATGACCGAGATGCCAATGCAGCAATAAATATACTGCGAAAGGCAATAGAACAAAAACAGGTTGCTTAACATAAATTAGTACCGTGGGACACACGGGAATTTACGCTTGGGGAGAACGTGTAAGTCGAACTGGTTACGGCTAGGCCGCAGTGTTCAGCGAACCAAGAATCCCCTGCCTTTAGGCATGGGGAGTGTCAAGAGCTATGTATTCGCTAGACGATGCGCTTTTTCCTTGTAGGTGAATTTTTGTTTCACGTGAAACAAAAGGCTGTGAAAATCCCGCCATCATCAATAACGCAGCAGATTTTCACAGCCTCATAGGTTTATAGATAGAGAATATTGTTTATTTTGCGCGGGTTACATTATCGCCGTAAATCGTCTTGAAATCGTCGCGCATGGATACGGGAATCCAACCGTATTTTTCGCAGGAAGCACGCATCTTGTCGGCTTTCTTCTGGTTGCCCAGTTCGCGTTCGGTATCATCACAGAGCAGGGAGAAGGCAAGTGCCTTGTATTTATTGTTGGTGATGGTGTAGTTGAACATACTGGAATCACCAGAGGAATTGCCAAAGGCGAGTACCGGCTGCTTGCCGATTTCGCGGGCAATGTTGGAAACCTTGTTCATCTTGACATCTTTGAGGACGAATTCGCCGCGGATGACTTCATCGTTTTTCTCATAGAGGTAGTCCAGCCCGTCGGTATTGCCCTGATGGGAGGCCAGATTCCAAACATCGGTGCCGATGATGTTGTCCTTTTCAATCGGCATAATGCCATCGGTCAGAATACGCAGAGCCTGACGGTCAGAGCCGGAGACAATGAAAATCTTGAAATTGTTGGCATGGAGATAGGATACGACTTCAACCATCGGAAGGTAGAAGGAATCACCGCGTTTTAGGTTATTCATGCCTTCAGCCGGTGTTTCCATGAATTTCTTGACATAAGCTTCATATTCCGGCAGCGTCATGCCAGCAAATACCGATGCCTGGGATTTTGCTTCTTTGCGTTCCATATCACCGGGGATGCCGGTTTCATAGATAGCTTTTTTTACGACTTTGGCGTATTCGCGATCTTCTGCTTTCGGTGTGTAGGTGGGGTCATTAAGTGCGCGTTCGAGATACATCATCCATTCAAAATAGGAAGGCGTCGTTTCGCAAATCAACGTACCGTCCAAATCGAATACCGCAATACGGTCTTCTACAGGGATGAAGTTTTTGCTCTTTGGATTGGTGACATCTTTTACATAGCTTACAAGGGCCTGATAGGATTTGGCATCTTTATTCCAATACTGGAAGTTGGTGCCTTTCTGGTTAACCGAAATCTGAGCCAGTTCTGCGCGCGTAGCTGCTTCAGAACTGGGGGCGCTGGCCATAAAACCAAAACCGATAGTTGCAGCTAATACAGCAGCGCAGAGTTTCTTGTTACGCATAAAAAAATTACCTCCCTTAAACAATAGTAAGTGAACACGGCTATGCTTGGAATATTCGCTGCTTGCTGTCCAAAATCCTTGTGAAGAAGTAATCTTTTGTTTATAGCATATTGTTGCACGTGAAACATTATGGCTGGTCGAATTGGGCGACATTGTTCCAAAAGGCTTGAATGGCTTTGGGGTGATAAACGCTGCGCGGGATAGCGATAAATATTTCCCTCTGCATTAACGGATGGTTCAGCAGGTAGTAACGCAGATGGTCATTGGGGGCTGCCATGCGGATAAGGGTATCGGTGAGTAAGGTGGCGCCTAAGCCCGTGGCTGCCATATGATAGGCCGTCATTAGCTGATTGAGGTATAGGCGTACCTGCGGCGTAATGCCTGCTTCGCGGAATAACGCCATCGTTCGGCGATACATGTCATTGCCCTTGCCTAGCAGCAGAAAGGGGAGTTCACGAAATTGCTGTAAATCCACAGCCTCCCCGCTCGGTTGTAAATGTTTTCCGGCAATGATTTCCTGGCGGGAAAAGGATTTTAGGTTGGCGGGCGCATAGTCCTGTGGCACAGCCAGCATAATGCGGTCGGTGAAAAAAGTCAGGGATTCAAATTCTTTGATGTTGCATTCGCCGCTGTCGATGACGATATCAATGCTGCCTTGTTTTAAGCCGGCGAATAATTCTGCACTGCTGGATTCAATCACAGAAATATTTATGTTGGGGTGCTGCTCATTGAAGCTTTTGATTAAACGCGGCAAAAAGCATGCTGTTACGAAATTCGTCCCACCGATGACCAGACTGCCGCTTTCCAGTTCAGCCAAATCCGTGATATAGCGGTGCAGGTTTTTCTGTATCTGAAATATTTTTTCGGTGGCTTCAATATAGGCTTGTCCAGCATCGGTGAGCCGCAGGGGCGAATGGGAACGGTCAAAAATGGGCAAACCTAGTTCGCCTTCTATTTTTTTTACGGCGGCCGATAAAGCCGGCTGTGTCATATAGAGTTTTTTTGCGGCCGCAGAAAAACTCTTTTCTTCATAGATGGTATAAACATACTCCATACCGGTCATGCGAATCACTCCTTGTCATATAAATTTATTTTATATCTTTTATATAGTTATAAGTATTTGATTATATTTTATGCTAATGATATGCTTTAAGCAAGATGAACGTACGCCAATCTGCTTGGAGTTTACGGAGGAGTGAGCGAGATGAAAACAATCGGGATTATGGGCGGTATGGGGCCAATGGCTACGGTGGATTTGATGAAGAAAATCATTTTGGCAACTCCGGCAAGCAAGGACCAGGAGCATATTCCCATGCTGGTGGATAACAATTCCCAGATTCCTGACCGGACGAAAGCCATTATGGGACAGGGGGCATCGCCGGCACCGGAAATGGTGAAAACGGCCAAGCGGCTGATGATGGCCGGTGCTGATTTTATCATTATTGCTTGCAATACGGCACACTATTTTCTGCCGGAAATTCTGCCGCAAATCAGTATTCCGGTGTTATCCATCATTGATGTAACCACGAACAGCGCCTTGGAAAAGGGCTTTAAGTCCGTAGGGCTGCTGGCGACCACAGGGACAGTTTCTACTGGTCTTTATCAGAAGAAGTTAGAGGCGAGAGGGATTCAGTGCATTACCCCGCCAACGGATAAACAACATCTGATTGATGATATGATTTACCAAGGAGTCAAGGCAAATAACGAGAATTATGATACCCGTGCAGTAAAAGAATTATTAGCAGAAATGCAAAACGCTGGTGCAGAGGCGTTCATTCTGGGCTGTACAGAAGTTCCCGTGGCAGTATCCATGTATAAGCTGCAAGGCGAATTTATCGACGCTACAGATGAGCTGGCTAAAGCGGCTATTAGGTTTGCTAAGGAAGAAGAGGCAAACGATACACTGATTGCATAAAGTTAATGTTGCACGTGAAACAAAATCCCCTGCAAGCTGTAAGGCTTGCAGGGGATTTTGTTTAGCTGATTTGCCATTCTACATGGCTGCCTTTATCATTTTTGCGGACGATAAGCTGATTGTCAATTTCCTGTTTTAGTTCGGTTACATGGGAGATAATGCCAATCAATTTGTCGCCATTGGAAAGGCGCTTGAGGACTTTGATGGCCTGACTGCGGGAGTGGTCGTCAAGGGAGCCGAACCCTTCATCGATAAACATGATATCGAGATTGATGGCAGATGTATTAGCCTGAATCTGGTCGGCAAGTCCCAGTGCTAAAGATAGGGCAGCCATAAAGGATTCACCGCCGGAGAGGGTTTTGATATCCCGTACCTTGCCCGTGACGGTGGAGTAGACCATCAGGTCAAGACCACGATTTTTGCCCTGACCGGCATCATCAATGGCGATAAGGCGCAGTTCGAATTGTCCGGCGGACATTTCGGAAAAATGCCGGTTCGCCGCGGCGAGAATTTGCGTCAGATAGTGACGCTGCACAAAGGTTTCAATGTCCATACGATAACCGGAGATTTTACCAGACAAGCGGTTGTAAAGTCCTTCCAAGCGGGCAGCACTGGCGAGTTTATCTGTTCGTGCGCTCAGCGCCTTTTGCAGGGAATCGGCTGTTTTTTGATTATGTGAAAGCATTTGCTGGCAGGTTTGCAGCTGTTGGGATAGTTTCTGCCATTCATCATGTGCTTTTTCTTGAGCCTCTTGGCATTTATCCAGCTCAGGGCGAGGGTGCCCGGCGATAAGGGCGGTTTGGGCCTCTTTTCGACCTTGGAGGTTGTTCAGCAGATTGTTATATGCTTGTACCTCTTGCAGCATTTTTTCGCCGTCCGTAATGCTGTATTCATGAACTAATGCTTGCCAGCGATTTTCCTGCATGCTGAGCTGGGTACAGATTTCCTGATACTCTTTTAGGGAGTTATCCTTTTCTGTCGTCAGATGGGGGATTTTTTCGCTAGCGTCATTTAGTAGGGTTTCGGCCTGTTGGCGTGCTGCGCTGGCATGGGTGTTTTTTGACTCTGCCTGCTTTGCGTTTTGTTCTGCTTCAGTAAGTTTGAGCTGGGCAGCTGCTAAGGCTTTTTCGGCTGCTTCTGCGCTTTCATAGGTGTTTTGGGCGGCCAGTGTTTTTTGTTGTCCTTTCAGTTCCTTTAATGTGTTGTCGATTTGATGATAAGTCTGCTCGGCTTGTGTTACCGTTTCTTTTAGCTGGTTTGTTTTTTCATCGCTTTGCTCAATGTGTTGTTGAAGCGCTTGCTGCTCGGCAGCTTGTTTTTTCAATTCTGCCTGTTTTTGTTGCAGCATGCTTTGCCATTTGCTGAGGTGAGGCGTTATATCCGCTAACTGAGGTGCATCCGGCAGGGAAATATACTGGGCAAGGTTTTGCGCGAGCTTAGTCAGTCCTTCGGAAAATTGCTGCTGGGTGTTTTGTAAATGATTGCTGGCCTTGCCGGCTTGTTCAGCAAGCTGTGTTTGCTGTTGGTTTAGTTTGTCGACCTGTTGGGCAAGTTTTTGCAATTCCTGCCGTTCTAATGGTTTGGTATCTTCATTTAGGCGATGGGGAGCAGGGTGCGTCGTAGAGCCGCATACTGGGCAGGGGATTCCCTCTGCGAGTGTTTCTGCCAGCAGGCCGGCCTGTGCGTCGAGAAAAAGCTTTTGTTGGGTAAGATAATTTTCCTGTGCCTGCTGGTGTTTGGCATGTGCCTGTTTATAGACTGCTTGTGCCTGCGTGGCAGCCTGGTTTGCCTTTTCGATTTCCTGTTGCAGGGCGGTCAGGCGTAGATGGTCGTTTTGCCAATTTTGCAGACGTTCCAACTGATGTTGGCATTTTTCTGCTTTTTCGCTGACGCTGGCCAGTTCATCACGGCGCTTATGCCATGCTTTTACCTGTTCGTTAAAAGCGGTTTCTTGCTGACGGGCAGTAGTTAGTTTAGTCTGGGCCGTCTGCAATTGTTCTTGTAGTGTATATTCTTGTGCCTGTAAGGCTTTTAACTGATGCAGCCTGTTCAGGGCGGCCTTTACGCTGGTTTCCAGGGAACTAAAATCCTGCAGGGCTGACTGGTGAAGTTTTTTTGCCTGTTCCAGTTCCTCTTGGGCTGTTTTGGCGGCGGCATTTAATAGGGGCAGGGCTTCTTCCTGCTGTGTCTTCTGCGCGCTGAGCTGGTTCAGGCTGTTTTGTTTATCTTGCCAGCGTTGATAGTGGGCCGCGATTTTATAAGCCGCATTTATGGCTTGACCGAGCTGGTCTTTTTGCGTCTGCATATCCTTTTGGCTGATAAGGTCGCTTTCCTGTGTGGTAATGTGGTCTAGTTCTGCGTAGGCTTTTGCCAGAGCCAGGGCTGTATCGTAGGCCTGCTTGCTTCTATCACGCTGCATGGTGGCCTCGGCATAGTCTTTTTCCATAGCTTGTGCCTGCTCCTGTAATTCTGCGCAGAATGGAGTGAGTTTTTCCAGCAGTTCTTCGATATCGACAATGCTCACCGTTTTAGCCTGCTGAATACGCGCTTTTAGGGAAAGCAAGTCCGCATTGGCTTCTGCAGGCAGGGAGAGGCCTTCAACCATTCCCTGACAGCGCTGTATGAGGTTTTTCATTTCATCCTGCATCGCGGCGTTGCGCGTTTTTAATTCAGCGACAATGCGCTCAAAGATTTCCGTGTCAAAGAGGCGGCGGAAGATTTCTTTTTTCTTGCTGGAATCCAGCCGCAGAAGTTCCATGAATTCACCCTGCGCAATCATGCCGACCTGCATGAATTGTTCCTTGGTCAGTCCCACGATATCTTGCAGCTTGGCATTGATTTCGCCAATTTTGCCATTGAAGTTGCTGCCATCGGGTAGGGTCAGGGCGAGTTCTTCTTTCGTTTCGATATCGGCACCCTGCCCGCGCAGGCGCTTGCGAAAGTGGTGGGGAACACGGTGGACGGTGTAGATTTGTTCCTCGCCGCGCTCCTTTTCGCTGAAGGTTAGCTCGACAAACGGCGTTACATCCCGGCCGATGTACTGGCTTTGCAAGTCGGTGCTGGCTTTTTTGTTGGTATTGGAGCTGTTTTCGCCATAGAGGGCAAAGACCAGCGCATCAAAGATGGTGGTTTTTCCGGCGCCGGTATCGCCTGTAATCAGGAATAAATTTTGCTGGGGGATGGAAAAGTCAATTTCGGTTTTTGCCCCATAAGAGCTAAAGGCTTGCAGGGTAAGTTTTAGTGGTTTCATGGTCTGTCCTCCGTGCGCGCGTCTTGTACCGTGTTGATGATATCGGCAAGCAGCGATTCATCCTCCTCGTCTAATTGCCCTAAGAAGGTCTTACATAAGGCAAAGGGGGAAAGATGTTCCTGCGGTGCAATCGCATCCTTATAATTTACAACTTTTTGGACAGCGCGCCGGATTTCCAGCAGGTTGGGGAAAGCCGCGTTCAGCCGGTCCTGCATATCGAAAATATCCAAATCCTGCTCATCGGTCAGCGTAATGCTGACATAATCCTGCGAAGGGGCTGCGAGAACATTTTCCAAGGTGTCCTTGATTTTTCGCACTGCATGCAGGGGAGAAAGGGGAAGAACAGTGGTTTTTACAATGCCTTTGGCACCCATTTCGACTTCGATAATGCCTTTTTCCTGTCCAGCTTCACTGATGGAGCAGGCCAGCGGCGTACCGCAGTAGCGGAAGCAGTCCTTGCCGTTGAGACGCTGCGCCTTATGGATATGGCCAAGGGCAGCATAATCAAATTGTTCGAGCAGATCGCCGTTGACGGAGTCGATATTGCCGACCGTGATGATTTCGGAATCACTGCGGGTGATTTCATCAGCACTGCTGCCGGTCGAAAGATAAAATTGGTGGCTTACCAATACATTGCGCTGTGTTTGGTCAAGTGTTTCACGTGCAACAAGTGCATGAAGAG
This sequence comes from Selenomonas ruminantium subsp. ruminantium ATCC 12561, assembly GCF_000424065.1. Lineage (GTDB taxonomy): Bacteria > Bacillota > Negativicutes > Selenomonadales > Selenomonadaceae > Selenomonas_A > Selenomonas_A ruminantium. The sequence goes on along the minus strand of NZ_AUJE01000034.1, from coordinate 34,785 downwards.
CGGCGTCATAGGAAAGGTTATTGCCATTTTCGTCAGTGCCAGTGATAGTCTTGACCATGGAAGGTTTTACAAAAGGGAGTAGATAAAAATGGATATCTCCATATTCATCCTGCATAGTAACCTTAGTGATGGACTCATCTTCCTCCATAGGTGGCAGGCCAATCAAGTGGATTTTTTGGTTGGACAACACCTGTCGGAAAATATTGACGCGCTGAGCGCTGTCATGATTGCCGGAAATCAGCATAATTTCCGCATGCGGAACTGCTTGATGAAGTTGGGTGATAAAGAAATCAAAGAGGCTAACTGCTTCTGCTGAGGGGATGGCCTTATCATAGATATCACCTGCGATTACGACAGCCTCTGGCTGGCGTTCGCGGGCTTTTGTAACGATTTGTGCCAATATATGTTTCTGATCCGCAGTCAGGTCATGGTTGACCAACTTCAGACCGATATGCAGGTCGGATAGGTGAAAGAATTTCATGGCTATGTGCCTCCTGTACGGTAAATATCTTTATATATTATACCGCTAAACGGACGCATGAAAAAGCCAGCCCAAGGGGATTGAGCTGGTTTCTTCGGATGTGATGTTGTGTTATGGAAAGGAAGAGAGAATATACAATATTTATATAATCTCATGTCTTCGATATGTGATATTATGCCACAGAAAATATGGCCTGTAAAATATGGTTTTTTGATAAGCGTATAAGTTTTTCCTATAAAATTAATCTATGTATATACCAAAAGCCCTGAAGATGTCAGGGCTTTTGAAGGGGAACTTATTTAATTACATTCCAGTTATGGTCGCAGGTTGGCGTGATGGTGCCTTTTTCCTGAACGTAGCGAATCATGAGACTGCGCATCTGGCCGTCATCGCCATATTTGCGCATGGAGTCAAAGACAACTTTGGGCTTTCTGCCATTGGTATAGCCCATAGCTTCAATATAGCCGCTGCCGCCATTCATGCGGTAGTCGTTGATGGCCATGGTGAACGTATCGGTGTCTTTTACATCCTTGCCCTGATACTGCAGCTTGGTGATACGCTGACCGACAGGCTTGGTCAAATCGATGGTGTAATCCACGCCTTGCATCATATCGTAATTGTAGTCCGGGGACTTGCCATAGAAGCTGGCTGCGTGTTCCATGTATTTGCGTAATTCAGCCCCGTTGATTTCGATGCCATAGAGATAGTTCTCATAGATGTAGAGGCCGGACAAATCCTGCAGGGTAATCTTGCCCTTATTGATGTTCTGGCTGGTGTTAAAGGACGCTGCTGCGGATAATTGCGTGCCAGCATAATGGCGCTGTACTTCATTGATCAGGTCGACAATAGCGGAGTCTTGATGGTTGGACTCTGCCCCAAGGTAGGTGTCAGAGGCTTCGCCGATTACAGTCTGCAGATGTTTCAAGGTCTTTTCATGCCAGGGGGCGACTTGTTTTACAATCTGCGGATCATCCGCTACACCTTTCATGGAGAGTGCCTGAGTAGATACGTTATTTACTTTCCATTTGCCATTTTCCTTGTTGATGGTGAGTACGCTCTTGCCTAGGAATTTTCCGTCTTTGCCGCTTTCAATTACGGGCACGCCGTTGATGACGGATTTCTGGTAGTTAGTGCCATCCGGTCCGATTACGCCGGATTGGTTATCAATGACGACATGGTTATGAGCACAAATGAGCAGTGAAAGTTCCGGGCAGGCTTTGGCGATATCGACTACCTGATTTTCTTCGCCGCCGCGGTCATCACGAGGCACACCGGAGTGCGTGATACCAATGATGATATCCGCGCCTTTTGCCTGCAGTTCTTTGATGCACTGGCGGAATACCGGTACCTGATCGACAAAATGTACCCCTGCATAGTGTGAAGGATCTTCAAACATGGGGATAGCGGGGGTATCGGTGCCGATAATGCCGACCTTTACTTTCTCGCCATCGATATTGACGGTCTTCAAGAGGTAAGGCTGTACGGCTTTCCAGGTTTTGACGGTCTTATCGTCGATTACGTTGGCAGCAAGGACATTTTTATTTTTGCCAATGGCTTTTTTGAGGAAATCCAAACCAAAGTTAAATTCATGGTTTCCGAGCTCAATGGCATCATAGCCAATGGTGTTGAAGGCATCAAACATGGGGTGCGTTTTCCACTCGTTGGGATGCTGCACCATATAGGTATCCAGTGGTGTACCCTGAAGAATATCGCCGCCGTCGATGACGAGAATATCGTCCTTGGCACCTTTCTGGCTGCGGGCTTCCTTGATGATGGTACTGATTTTAGCCAGGCCGACATCGGCAGGCTTGGAGGTGAAGTAATTCCAGCCGACGATACTGCCGTGAATATCGGAGGTCGAAAATACCGTCAAGTTACCAGCAAAGGCTGTGCCGGATGTGATAGCAGCTGTTAATACAGCCAACGCAAAGGTCTTGCAAGAACGTTTTCCAAACATAATGATTACCCCTATAATTATTCACATTGATAACAATCACGAATATTTCGATTAAATTATATATAGAATAAGTGTAAATAAGCAAGGACATATGTCCTGATTTATCGCCAGGCAATGTATTAAATAAAGGAGTTTCAAAGAATAAATATGTTATAATAGTAAAAAATGGAAATAAGAGGTGAAACGCGATGACGCTTATACAAATGCGTTATTTCTACGAAGTCTGCCAATGGCAGAATATCACCAAGGCTGCAGAACATCTACATGTTTCCCAGCCGACCATCAGCGTGGCCATGCAGACATTGGAAGCGGAGACGGGATTAAATCTCTTCCATCGAGAAGGGAGAAAGATTATTATTACCAATGAAGGTGGCAAATTACTTGGCAAAGTCAAACACATTTTAGACCAAATCGATCAGCTCGATGATGAAATTCAGGATATGGCACACAATCGCAACCATATTCGCATGGCGATGCCTTTGCAGTTAGGTACACAATTTCTGCCGCGGATATTAGGCGAGTTCCGCCAGCAGCATCCGGAAATCCGTTTGGACATTATCGAATCCGGCGGCATATCGGCTCTGCATATGGTCGAGGAGGAGAAGCTCGATATTGCCTTTACCAACTATGAAGATGGCTTCAGTCAGAAGCTGAACTATGAAAAGCTCTTTGCCTGCGAATGCTGTTTGGTCACTAGTCCCCAAAATCCGTTGGCGGCCAAAAAATCCATCACGATAAAAGATGTTTTGGAAGAACCATTGGTTTTATTGGACAGCAGCTTCTTTGTCTACCGTATGGTACATGATATGTACGCCAAAGCCGAACAGAAGCCGCAGGTGATACATTATTCTCCTTATCTGCATACCATCAAAAATCTCGTGCGGACGGGGATTGGTTCAACCTTTCTGACGCGTCAGGCCATCCTGCAGCGCGATGATTTGGTCGTCATTCCGCTAGAACAGCCCTTCTATATTAACTCTGGCATCGTCACCAAGAAGGGCCGTCAGGTCTATGATGATGAACGCCTGCTCATTAAATACCTCAAGGAAATTACCAGCAATTGCACCCATTGACCACTATGCCGGCACCGATTTTTTTCTAACGGCGCCGGCTAAAAAAAAGAATTTACTGAAAATACCATAAAGAAACATAAATAAAGCACAAATAAAAAACAATAAAAAGATTGACAAAGCGATTGCACGATGTTATATTATAAATGTGCTCGAACACAGGAAGACTTAAATCAAAACAAAGAAACGAGGTTAGTACACAATGACAATGGGTTCCTCTAGTGTAGCGGAGAAGAAAATCTCCAGCGCATTCATTTATTTCTTTGGTTCGTTTGGTGGTATTCTTTTCGGTTACGATATCGGCGTTATGACCGGTGCTTTGCCCTTTCTGCAGAATGACTGGGGACTGGCCGGTAACGCCAGCATTATCGGTTGGATCACTTCTTCGGTTATGTTTGGTGCCATTTTTGGTGGGGCACTGGCGGGACAGCTTTCCGATAAGCTCGGCCGTCGCAAGATGATTCTTTTATCAGCACTTATTTTCGTCGTTGGTTCGATTTTATCCGGCCTGGCGCCGCAGGATGGTTCGCTTTACCTGATTGCTGTGCGCGTGCTTTTGGGCTTGGCTGTTGGTGCAGCTTCGGCTCTCGTACCGGCGTATATGTCGGAAATGTCTCCGGCACGTCTGCGCGGGCGTCTCTCCGGTATCAATCAGACCATGATTGTGTCCGGCATGCTGCTGTCCTATGTCGTTGACTTCCTATTGAAGGATATGCCGGAAACCATTGCCTGGAGACTGATGCTTAGTCTGGCTGCAGTGCCTGCAATCATTTTGTTCTTAGGCGTACTTCGTCTGCCGGAATCTCCGCGTTTCCTGGTTCGTCATGGCAAAGTTGAAGAAGCCCGTCAGGTACTCGGCTTTATCCGTGAAAAAAACGAAGTGGAGGCGGAACTCTGCGACATTCAGGAAACCGCTCAGGAAGAAACGGCAGCTGCTGCCAATACTTCGCTGAGCACCCTTCTTTCCGACAAATACCGCTATCTGGTTACGGCTGGTGTTGGTGTGGCTGCCTTCCAGCAGTTCCAGGGCGCTAATGCGATATTCTATTACATTCCGTTGATTGTGGAACAGGCTACGGGGCAGGCTGCCAGTTCCCAGCTGATGTGGCCCATCATTCAGGGTATCCTGTTGGTACTTGGTTCTCTGGTATTCCTGGCTATCGCAGACCGTTTCAAACGCCGTACGCTGCTCACGCTGGGCGGCACGGTTATGGGCTTGTCCTTCATCCTGCCGGCTGTAATCAACAGTATAGTGCCGGATACGGACCCCATGATGATTGTTGGTTTTCTCTGTGTGTATGTTGCTTTTTACTCCTTTACCTGGGCACCCCTTACCTGGGTTATTGTTGGTGAAATATTCCCCCTGGCAATCCGCGGCCGTGCATCCGGTATGGCTTCCTCCTTTAACTGGATTGGCTCTTTCCTGGTTGGTCTGTTGTTCCCAATTATGACCGCCAGCATTTCGCAGGCCGCCGTATTTGCCATCTTTGGCTGCATCTGCCTGTTGGGCGTAGCCTTTATCCGGACCTGTGTACCGGAAACGCGTGGTGCAACGTTGGAAGAAATTGAAGCAGCGGGGATTGCACACGGAAAAAAAGATGAAGCCTGCCCAGCGATAAATATGGGCTAAATAGATAACCATCATCATATAGGAGGCTATTGGTTATGGACTTGGTAAAAAATGCGGCATGCATCGAAAGTGGTGCCACGGCACTGGGGGTGGAGCTGGGCTCCACCCGTATCAAAGCCGTGCTCGTGAACGATGCTTGCGAAACCTTGGCAAGCGCCAGCTTTGAATGGGAAAATCAGCTGGTCGATGGCATTTGGACATATGAAATGTCCGAAGCCTGGAGGGGCATCCAGACCTGCTTTAAGGAGCTGGCGGCGGATGTAAAGAGCCGCTATCATGTGTCCCTCACGCAGATTGGTTCCATTGGCATCAGTGCGATGATGCACGGCTATCTGCCCTTTGACAAGGACGGCAAACAGCTGGCTCCTTTCCGCACCTGGCGCAATAACATTACTGGCGTTGCGGCAGACAAGCTGACGGAAGCGCTGAAGTTCAACATTCCGCAGCGGTGGAGCATTGCCCATCTGTATCAGGCCATCCTAAATGGTGAGGAACATGTCAAGGACATTGACTTCCTGACGACGCTGGCAGGCTATATTCACTGGCAGCTCTGTGGGGAAAAGGTCTTGGGCGTAGGTGATGCTTCGGGCATGTTCCCCATTGATGAGGCAACGGGTGATTATGATGCAGGCATGGTCAAAATCTTTGACAGCTTGCCGGAAGTCGCCAAACAGCCGTGGAATCTGATTGCTGTGCTGCCGAAATCCCTGCGGGCTGGCGTGGAGGCTGGCCATCTGACAGAGGCTGGGGCAAAACTTCTTGACCCGAGCGGAACCTTGCAGGCCGGGGCTCTCATGGCACCGCCGGAAGGCGATGCCGGTACCGGCATGGTATCGACAAACAGCGTGCGCAAGCGCACAGGCAATATTTCTGTCGGCACGTCGGCGTTCTCTATGAATGTATTGGATGAACCGTTAAAGGCTGTGCATCGGGATATTGACATCGTCACAACCCCCGATGGTGCCAATGTGGCCATGGTGCATGTCAATAACTGTTCTTCGGATATCAATGCCTGGGTCAATATGTTCGGCGAATTTGCCAAGGCTATCGGCCATGAGCAGACACCGGCAAAACTCTACAGCACGCTCTTCAATACGACAGTAGGTGCCGATAAGGATGCCGGCGGGCTCGTGAATTACAGCTGTCTGTCCGGGGAAAATATCACCAAGGTGGAAGCTGGACGCCCACTGTTTGTGCGGACGCCGCACAGTCATATGAATCTGGGCAACTTCATGCTGGCACAGTTATATGGTTCGTTTGCGCCGCTGAAAATCGGCATGGATGTGCTCATTCAGGATGAAGGCGTCAAGACCGATGTGATGGTGGCTCAGGGCGGACTCTTTAAGACGCCGGTCATCGCGCAGCAGGTACTCGCCGACAGTCTGGGGATTCCCATTACCGTAATGGATACGGCTAGTGAGGGCGGCCCTTGGGGCATGGCAGTGCTGGCGGTTTATGCCAAGGAAGGTGCTAAGGAAAGTCTGCCGGACTTCCTCGACAGCAAGGTGTTCAAGAATCCGCAGAGCACTACGCTGACGCCGAATGCGGCAGGTGTGGAAGGATGCAAAAAGTTCATCGCCAACTATCAGGCGGGCTTGGCTTTGGAACAACAGGCAGGGCAGTTAGTTGCGGATAAGTAAGGTGCGTGGTGGTACTTTTCTTTGGCAGCAAAGAAAAGTACCCAAAAGAAAACGTGGACTGAAATCCCGTCCGGGGATTTACGTCCACCTGCGCCCTTCCGTGGGCGCCAGGTGACGGTATAGAGGTATCATTTCTTAGTAACATGTTTGGGCAGATGCATAGAAGGGAAGTATTAGCATGTTGGAAGTAAAAAATTATGAATTCTGGTTTGTAGCGGGCAGTCAGCATCTTTATGGCGAGGAACAGCTCAAGAATGTTGAGCGTGACACGCAGGACATTGTGGACAAATTGAATGCCAGCGGCAAGCTGCCGTATAAGGTGGTTTGCAAAGGTGTTATGACTACGGCTGATGGCATCACGCAGTTTATGAAGGATGTTAACTACCATGATGAAGTAGCTGGTGTGATTACCTGGATGCACACATTCTCGCCGGCAAAGAACTGGATTCGTGGCACGAAACTGCTGCAGAAACCGCTGCTGCATCTGGCTACGCAGTATCTCAATGAAATTCCCTATGCAACGATTGACTTTGACTACATGAACCTCAACCAGAGTGCGCATGGTGACCGTGAATACGGCTATCTGAACTCCCGTCTGAACATCAACAACAAGATTGTCTATGGCTACTGGGGCGATGAAGAAGTACAGCAGGAAATCGCTTCCTGGCAGGATGTGGCTGTAGCTTATAACGAAAGCTTCCATATCCGTGTCTGCCGTTTCGGCGATACCATGCGTGATGTAGCTGTTACGGAAGGCGACAAGGTAGAAGCTCAGATTCAGCTCGGCTGGACGGTTGACTATTGGCCGGTAGGCGAACTCGTGGATGAGGTAGATGCTGTTTCTGAAGCAGACATTGATGCAGAATACAAGAAACTTTCCGAAATGTACACGCTCAATCCGCAGGACAACCCGCAGGATAAATTTGAGGCATCTGTACGCTATCAGCTGCGTGAATATCTGGGCATCAAGAAATTCCTGGATGACAGAGGCTACAATGCGTTCTGCACGAACTTCCAGGATTTGAAGGGTCTCAAACAGCTGCCTGGTCTGGCTGCTCAGCTTCTGATGCGTGACGGCTATGGCTTTGCTGCTGAAGGTGACTGGAAGCATGCTGCCCTGGCCCGTCTTTTGAAAATTATGGCCCATAATGACCGTACGGTATTTATGGAAGACTATACGCTCGACCTGCGCAAAGGCCATGAAGCAATCCTTGGTGCGCATATGCTCGAAGTTGACCCGACCATTGCCAGCGATAAACCGAAAGTGGAAGTGCATCCGCTCGATATCGGCGGCAAGGATGACCCGGCTCGTCTGGTATTTACCGGTGCTGACGGTGAAGCTGTCGATGTGACGGTGGCTGACTTCCGTGATGGCTTCCGTCTGATCAGCTATCCGGTTGACTGCCGCAAGGCTGAAGCGGAAACGCCGCATCTGCCGGTAGCAAAACAGCTCTGGACGCCGAAATGCGGCTTGAAGAAGGGCTCCACGGAATGGATTAAGGCTGGCGGCGGCCATCATACGGTGCTTTCCTTCCGTCTGACGGAAGAACAGATTCATGATTTGGGCGTGATGCTGGGCATGAATCTGGTGGAGATTTGCTAAGGTTTACATCGTAGGCGTAAGACGCCCGGCGGCTGATAATACTTTTCCTCTGCTTAGACAGGCTTGTCAAACGCGACGGAAAAGCATTATCAGCCGCCGGGCTTACTGCGCAGTTGGCTGTTTGTCTTACTCTTACATCGAAATGCAAAGGCGCTCAAGGGGGCTGGCAATATTTTTTCTTCGCTTAGGCAGGCTTGTCAAACGCTGCGGAAAATATCACCAATACCCGTGGGCTTACTGCGTAGCAGTGGGGTAACAGCGTCATAGTAAGGCGCCAAAGGGGGCTGGCTTGCTGCGTTGCAGTGGCAGTGAAACAATAAAAAATGTGTTCGAACAAAAATAAAGAATAAAAACATATTGACAAATACGGTGCAAAAGAGTATCGTATTAGATAGAAAAAGTTGTGGCTAGGCTGAGCAATAACGTTGTCTATGTTTAATTGTCTGAGTTTTGCTAAAAGACTATATTGCGTGCAATTTAATATGTGCACGAGAACAGATGGCGGGTTGCAGCAGCAAACTGCGCAAGGCTGATCGCAAAGGGGGCAGGGCAAGAGATAGGTGCAGGAGTCACACGCGGAATCATGATGTAGCAAAGGAGACGATGAGATGAAAAAGCTCATAGCATTATTACTAGCAAGCGTTATGATGATTGTAGCTGCCGGCTGTGGCGGTGGTGGTGAACAGGCCAAAGACAGCGGCAAGTCTGGCGGCGGCGACAAGAAGATTACGATGGGTTTCTCCCAGATCGGAGCGGAATCCGAATGGAGAACGGCGAACACGGAATCCATCAAGAAAGCAGCAGAAGAAGCTGGCATCAACCTGCAGTTCTCGGATGCACAGCAGAAACAGGAAAATCAGATTAAAGCTATTCGTTCCTTTATTGCACAGGGCGTAGATATTATCGCTTTCGTGCCCATCGTAGAAACGGGCTGGGATACGGTACTCAAAGAAGCAAAAGATGCCAAAATCCCCGTTGTCGTTGTTGACCGCGATGTGAAACTGGCCGATGACAGCCTCTATGTTGCTAAAATCGGTACCGACTCCGTAAAAGAAGGCAACAACGTATTCAAATGGATTGATGAATACATGGCTAAAGAAAAGAAGACCCCGCGTGATGGTGGCAGCCAGTACAACGTAGTTGTTCTCGAAGGTACGGTTGGTTCTTCCGTAGCTATCCGCCGTCAGGAAGGCTTCAAAGATGCTATGGCAAAATCCCCGAATGCTGGCAAATATAACATCCTTGCATCCCAGACTGGTGAATTCACCCGTCAGAAAGGCCAGGAAGTTATGGAATCTTTCCTGAAATCCTATGGTCCGAAAATCGACATTCTCTTTGCTCATAACGATGATATGGCTCTCGGTGCTATTCAGGCAATCGAAAAAGCTGGCCTCAAACCCGGCAAAGACATCACCATTATCTCCATTGATGGCGTAAAAGGTATGTTCCAGGCTATGATTGAAGGCAAAGCAAACTGCACGGTAGAATGCAACCCGCTGCAGGGCAAACTCCTGATGGAAACGGCTAAGAAGATTCTTGCCGGTGAAAAAGTTGACAAACTGGTTTATGTTGACGAAGGTGTCTTCCCTGCTGATGTAGCAGAAAAGACCCTGCCGGAACGCAAATACTAAGCTGAGATTCAAGTAAATGCAAGGCCGTGCCCGTACAGCGTATGTGTGCGGACACGGCTTTATTTATACCTATATTAGCGCATAAGGAGTGACATCTATGGCACAGGCACTACTGGAAATGCGGCATATCACCAAGGAATTCCCTGGTGTGCGGGCACTATCCAATGTGGACTTTACCTTGCATGCAGGCGAAATTCATTCCCTGATGGGTGAAAATGGCGCCGGCAAATCCACTTTGGTCAAGGTGCTGACCGGCGTATATCCCAGAGATGGTGGAACGGTTTTCTTAAATGGCAAGGCCATCAATCCGAAGACCCCGAAAGATGCACAGGATTGCGGCATTTCGACCGTTTATCAGGAAGTAAACCTCTGCTCGAATCTGACGGTGGCGGAAAACATTTTTATCGGCCGTGAACCGCGTAAATTTGGCATGATTGATTGGAAGACCATTAATCAGCGGGCGGCAGAGCTGCTGGCTAAGTTGGATGTACATATTGATGTAACCAAGACTTTGGACAACTATTCCGTGGCTTTGCAGCAGATGATTGCCATTGCTCGCGCTGTGGATGTGGATGCCAAGATTCTGATTTTGGACGAGCCGACATCTTCCCTGAATGAAGAAGAAACTGCCCATCTGTTCAAGATTATGCGGCAGCTGCAAAAGCAGGGCTTAGGTATTATCTTTATCTCTCATTTCCTCGACCAAATCTATGAGATCTGCGACCATATCACGGTACTGCGTAACGGCGAGCTGGTAGGTGCTTATGAAACGGCAAAACTGCCCCGTTTGGAACTCATCGCTAAGATGGTCGGCAAAGACCTCAACGAAGTCAAGGATATGGATAATTTTGCCGAAAAGAGCGTACCGAGCGACGAAGTATTCTTAGATGCCAAGGGCATTGGCGCGGTGGGCAAGCTCAATGAAGTAGATGTGCAGATTCACAAGGGTGAGGTTATCGGTTTTGCCGGGCTCTTAGGCTCTGGGCGCACGGAAACTGCAGAACTGCTGTTCGGCATCAACGAAATCAACAAGGGCTCGCTTTCTATCAATGGCAAGAAGCTGCATCTTAAGAATCCCATGAATGCCATGGAGCAGAAAATCGGGTTCTGCCCCGAAGACCGCAAGTTGTCCGGTATTATTGGCGACTTGTCGGTGCGGGAAAATATCATTCTGGCTATGCAGGCCAAAGACGGAATCCTGCGCCATATTCCCTATGAGGAACAGGTCAAGATTGCCGATGACTGTATCAAGCTTTTACGCATCAAGGTTTCGAGCCGCGAACAGCTCGTGAAGAACCTTTCAGGCGGCAATCAGCAGAAGGTCATTATCGCTCGCTGGCTGGCTACGCAGCCTGATTTGCTCATTCTCGATGAGCCGACCCGCGGCATTGACGTAGGCACGAAGACGGAGATTCAGAAGATGGCCATTTCGCTGGCCAAGAAAAAGGGCATGGCGGTGGTGTTCATTTCTTCGGAAATGGACGAAATGGTGCGTACCTGTACGAAACTCGTCGTTATGCGTGACAGGCGCAAAGTGGCAGAACTTACTGGTTCGGATATCAGTTCGGATGGCGTGATGAAGGCCATTGCAGGAGGTGCAGCCTGATGGAAATGCTGAAAAAATTCAGTGGCAGTTCCCTTTTCCTGCCCGTGGTGGCACTTACGGTACTGCTCATATTCAATACCCTGTTTGTCGATGGATTTTTGACGATACAGATGACTGAGGATGGTCATTTATATGGTCGTTTGGTCGATATTTTGAATCGTTCCTGCTCGCTGATTATTTTGGCGCTGGGCATGACCTTCGTTATTGCGACCAGCGGTATTGATATTTCCGTTGGTGCGGTGGTAGCGATTTCGGCAGCTGTGGTCTGCACCTTGATTGGCGGCCGTGGCGACGGTGTAGCGGAAATGCCCATGACGGTCGCTATGTTGGCGGCTGTAGGCGTCGGCGTGCTCTGCGGTATGTGGAATGGCCTGCTCGTTGCGAAGTTCAAGATTCAGGCCGTTGTGGCAACGCTGATTCTGATGACGGCTGGCCGTGGTGTGGCACAGCTCATGACGGAAGGGCAGATTATCACCGTATATTATAAACCCTTTGAGTACATTGCCGGCTTCTTGCCCAATATGCCCCTGCCGACCAATATTTTCATTGCCTTGGCGATGGTGCTTTTGGTAGCTGTTCTGATGAAGAAAACCAGTATCGGTCTGTTTGTGCAGTCCGTAGGCATTAATCCCACGGCGGCAAGATATGCGGGTATCAATGTTACCATGGTTATCTTTCTGGTATATGCTTTCTCCGGTCTTTGCGCCGGTGTATCGGGCCTGATTGAAAGCTCCCTGATTCGGGCGGCTGATGCCAATAATGCGGGCCTGAATATGGAAATGGATGCGATTCTCGCGGTAGCTTTGGGCGGTACGCTGCTTTCCGGCGGCAAGTTCTATGTGGGCGGCTCCGTAATCGGTGCCATCACCATTCAGACCCTGACCACGACCATGTATGCGCTGGGCGTTTCGGCTGACCAGCTGCCGGTGGTCAAGGCGGCTGCGGTTATCATCATCTGCCTGATTCAGTCCAAGAAGGCACAGGAAATGTTTGATAAGTGGAAGGCTTCCCGCCATTCCCAACAAAAAAACGATAACAAAGCAGTATTCGGAAAGGCGGTGAAGCAATTATGAGCAGCAAACTCAATCAGATGATTGCTTCCAAGTATTTCTCCTTTTTTGTAACCTTGGCGCTCTTTGTGATTCTCTATGGAGCAGGCATGGCCATTTACAAGGGCTTTATGCGGCCGCAGGTTTTTTTGAACCTCTTTATCGATAATGCGGCGCTCATCATCGTTACGATTGGTATTACGTTTACGCTGATTATCGCGGGTATTGACCTTTCCGTGGGTGCAGTGCTGGCACTGGTCTGCATGGTGCTGGCCTGGCTGCTCGCCAATACGGGGATTCCTCTTGGCTTGGCCGTGCTGTTGGTACTCGTTATGGGCACGGTGTTCGGTGCGGTACAGGGCTATATCATCACGAAATTTGACTTGCAGCCCTTTATCATCACGCTGGCAGGCATGTTCTTCTGCCGCGGCCTCACGGCGGTTATCTCGCAGGATACGATTCAGATTGTCAATCCCGATTGGGTGGCACTGGCTAGCTACCGCATTGATTTGGGTGTGGGGTTTGTGTCCATTGGTGCAGTGGTGGCACTCATCATGATTGCCATTGCGGCTTTGGTGCTGGGCTTTACGAAATTTGGCCGGGCGGTATTTGCCATCGGTGGCAGCGAATCGTCGGCAGCGCTTATGGGTTTGCCGGTATTCCGCACGAAGGTTATGGTTTACGCTATTTCTGGTTTCTGTGCATCTATGGGCGGCCTTGCCTACAGTCTGATTATGCTGACGGGCTATAACCTGCATGGTCTGGGCATGGAAATGGATGCCATTGCGTCCTCGGTTATCGGCGGTACGCTGTTGACCGGCGGCGTAGGCTTTATCCCTGGTGCCCTTATCGGTGTGCTGATTCAGGGTGTAATCCTGACCTTTATCAGCTTCCAGGGAACCCTGTCGGCCTGGTGGACCAAGATTGTGGTCGGTGCACTGCTCTGCGTGTTTATCATCATGCAGGCTTTGATTACGGAACAGAAGAGCAAACTCTCGTCCAAGCGTTCCATGGAAACACCCAAGGAACCGCCGGCAGCTGCTGTGCAAAGCTGACAAATTATTTTATGAATAGCGAAAAACCGCTCAGGCACTTTGGTGCGGAGCGGTTTTTGCTATGCGGGCAGGGATTTTGTGCGGGACGGTAGAATTTTTTCTATAAGAGCTGCAGGCGTGTGGGCAAAGGAGGCTGCTTATGGAAAGTGTAAAGAAAAGCAGGATAGACAACAGCGTGTTGCTGATTCCCCTGGCAGGGGTGATAAATGCCGATAATGCATCGGCTGTGGCGCAGAAGATTGCCGAACAACGGGCAGCAGTGCGTGATTATACGGCACTGGTTTTTGATGCCAAAGATTTGACCTATATTTCCTCGGCGGGGTTGAGGATTATCATGCAGGTGATAAAGGAAGAAAAGCTGCGCAAACATGCGCCGGTTTCGCTGATAGAGGTTTCCAAGGATGTTTATGATATTTTGGATATGACCGGGTTCACGACTTTTGTTGATGTGCAAAAGGCTTTGCGGGAAATCAGTGTGGAGGGATGTCCGGTTATCGGTGCCGGTTTTTTTGGCAAGGTCTATCGGTTAAATCCCGAGACGGTGGTCAAGGTCTATGCCAATGAGGAAAGTATTCCTGTAATCAAACGTGAGCAGGCCCGCGCAAAGAAAGCGTTTATCAAGGGGATTCCTACGGCGATATCCTATGATATTGTACGGGTAGGCGATACCTATGGTTCGGTCTTTGAATTATTGCAGGCCAAAAGCTTTAACGATTGGATTCTCGAATATGAAGACTGTCCGGAAAAATTAGACGAACTTACCTGGCTGTATGTTTCCTGCCTGAAACAGGTTCATGATACGGAACTGGACATGGGTGATTTGCCCTTTGCCCGGGATGAGATGCTCGAAAAGGTCGCTGCGCTGCAGGTTTATTTGCCGCAGGCTTTTGGAACTTTATTTTGGCACGGAGGCAAAACTGCGTGAAATAGAGGAAAGAATCAAGGTGCCGGCCTATATCCGCTTTTTACATCTTTTGGTTACTACGGATTTGCAGAACAGCGAACTGGGCAAACTGCGCATAAAACATACGCAGGAGCATTTGCAGGAATTGTCCGCGAGCATAACTTCTTTGGAAATATAGTGGAATAGAACCGATATTTTATCTTTGGCAAATTGGAACACCGGCGTTATAATGATGTTGTTTATTAAAGACATTGTTTGGTGAAAAGGAGTTTGAAGTAAATGCGAAAAAAAATTGGCTGCCTGCTGACAGCCTTGTTTATGAGTCTGCTTGTGGGAAACAGCGCTTTTGCTGCGGTAAATCCCATGGAAAAAGCGGTGGTTTGGGCCCTGCAGATCGCGGCAGATAACCGGCATGGTTATTCCCAAGGGGCAGAAAATGCCACGGCCAATAATCCTTATACGGGGTCGCGGGAAGGCCCGGACTACGATTGTTCCTCCCTGGTCTACCATGCCCTTGAGCAGGCAGGCTTTCCCATAATTGCCGCCTGGCAGAAAAATCCGGATTATTACAAGCTGTACGACGGCAAGCAGCTCACCGGTGATGCGGATACCATTTGGCCGGATTTGCAGAAAATCGGCGGCTTTACGAAGTATTCCTGGGCCGAGGTAAAGGATAATCTGCAGCGCGGCGATATCCTCTGCCGTCCGGAAGCTCATGTCGCCATTTATATCGGTGATGGCAAAACCGTCGAAGCCCGTGGAGTAAACAACCCCAAAGGCGGCGAATACCACACTGGCGACCAGGGCGGGGAAATCGACTGCTATAGTGCCTATGGGCGGGGCTGGACGGAAGTTTACCGCTATACGGGCAAATAATATTTATTGGGCTATCCATTCTTTGAGCAGTTCAGGTCTGTTGTTTATCACCAGTTCCTCCGGGAACTGGTATTTTTTTATGAGTTCCTGCGCGCAGGCATGATTGCCAACATCCAAATCAATGTGGGCATCGCTGCCCATAATCACCATCGTGCCGTGTTTCTTGCAGGCGGCGAGCAGTTCTCCTGCCAGTTCGCGGGAACCCTGACGGCTGCCGCCGGGCATATAGGAGCTGTTGTTGCATTCGAGCAGCACATGGTTTTCCTTGGCGGCTTGGGCCAGCGCATCAAAATCTACAGGATATTTGGGATTGTCGGGATGGCCGATAATCTTTACTTTGGGATTTTTCATGGCGCCAATCAGGGCGGCGGTATTCTGTTCGCGAGTGCCAGGACGGATGCAGGGGTCATGCAGGCTGGCAATCGCATAATCCATACGGTCTAAAAATTCCTGACGCAAGTCCGTGGAGCCGGCAAAGTCAATGATATTGAGCTCTACGCCCATGATTAAGTCAATGCCGTAGGCATCGCGGCGAATGACCTTGAAATTGCAGAAGTAGAATTCATGAAAGGCACCGGGCATGGAGGGCGCGTGGTCGGAAATGCCGATAAGCTTTAGCCCCTTTTCCTTGGCGGCGGTAATCATTTCCCGCAGGGTGCTGTAAGCATGAACACTGGCAATGGTATGGGTATGAACATCAAGCAAGTCTGTCATAGAAAAAACCTCCAATAAACTATTCCTTATCATCATAGCGCAGCTGCGGATAAAATGCTACAGAAATCTAGCTTATAGAGGAGGTTTGTAGTATATTATAGGGAGAAAGTTGCGGGGAGGTTTTTTTTTGGCAAATGAGCGGGCGATAAAGGCTATGGCTGAATTTTTGGAGGCCGTAGGCGTGGACATTAAAGCACGAGGCATGGAAAAGACACCGGCACGAGTGGCGCAGATGTATGAGTTCCTCTTTAATGGTATAGATAAGGACACGGACAAAATCTGGGGCGAAACATTTGATGCCGGTTCGGATGGCATTGTGGCGGTGCGCCATGTGCCGTTTTATTCCATGTGCGAACATCATCTGGTGCCGTTTTTCGGGGAAGCCAGCATTGCATACTTGCCGGAGAAAGGACGGGTGGCAGGTTTCAGCAAGTTCTCGAAACTGGTGGAACAGCTTTCCCATCAGCCCCAGCTGCAGGAACGGCTCACCGCACAGATTGCGGCGGCCGTGCAGAAGGATTTGGGGGCCCGCGGCGTACTGGTCATCGTGGAGGCCCAGCAGCTCTGCATGACCATGCGGGGAGATTTGGCACATGGCACCCGCACGGTGACATCGGAATGTAATGGCGTATTTAAGGAAGATACCGCCCTTTATCAACAGGCATGGATGATTTTGGGAGGAGAAAAAGCATAATGGTACAACGGAAATACACATTTGCTGATGGCAAGAGCCTGACCTTGGGCGAAAAAACGCTGGTCATGGGCATACTCAATATCACACCGGATTCCTTTTCCGATGGCGGCCGGTTCAATACGCGGGACAAGGCGCTGCGTCATTTGGAGGAAATGGTGGCAGATGGCGCCGATATCATTGATGTGGGGGCTGAATCCAGCCGTCCGGGCTTTACGCCGATGCCGGCCAGTGAGGAAATGGAACGGCTCATGCCCTTGCTGGAAGAAATCCTCAAAAATTCACCAGTGCCAATATCGGTGGACACGTTTAAGGCGGAAACTGCGCGGGCGGCGGCTAACGCCGGGGCGCATATCCTCAACGATATCTGGGGCCTGCAGTATGCGGCTGAACCGGGGGCTATGGCCAAAGTGGCGGCGGAATGCGGCCTGCCCGTGATTGTGATGCACAATCAAAATGGCACGGAGTACAGCGGCGATATTATTGGTTCCATGCAGGACTTTTTCCGGGAATCCCTGCGCATTGGCCGGGCTGTCGGCATGCAGGCGGAACAGTTTATCTTTGACCCCGGAATTGGCTTTGGCAAGACTGCTGAGCAGAATGTGGAGGTTTTGCGGCGGCAGGAAGAACTACTGAAGGTGGCGGGAAAAGAATATCCACTACTGCTGGCCGCCAGCCGCAAGAGCTTTATCGGCAAGACGTTGAATCTGCCTGTGGAGGAACGCATGGAGGCCACGGGGGCAGCCTGCGTAGTTGGCATTATGAAGGGCGCGTCCATCGTGCGGGTGCATGATGTGAAGCCTATTGTGCGGATGTGCCGGATGACCGATGTTATTCTAAGGAGTGAGGAAAATGGATAAGATTAAACTGACGGGCTTAAATTTCTATGGTTATCATGGCTGCCTGCCTAGTGAGCGGCAGATGGGACAGGAATTTATCGTGGATATTTCCATGTATCTGGATTTGAAGGAAGCGGGCAAATCCGATAAGCTGGCGGCTACGGTGAACTATGCAGAGGTTTATGATGTGGCCAAGAAAATCGTGGAAGGCGAACCGCGCAAGCTTATTGAAGTGGTCGGCGAAGAAATCGCGCAGACTATTTTGAAAGATTTCCGCCTGGTGGAAAAGGTGCGGGTTACGGTACATAAGCCCCATGCACCGCTGCCGGGAAGATTTACGGATGCTGCCATCAGCGTAGTGCGTTCGCGGAGCTGATATGAAAATCTATTTGAGTTTGGGGGCAAATTTAGGCAATCGCGGGGAAACATTGCGGGAGGCCCTGCGGCAAATTGCCTGTTTGCCCCAGACAGCCTTAAAAGCGGTAGCGCCATTCTATGAGACTGCCCCTTGGGGCAATCTGGAGCAGCCTGCATTTATCAATACGGTGGCGATGGTGGAAACAGAACTGTCGCCGCTGAACTTTTTGCATAAGACCCAACAGATTGAACTGGACTTAGGACGGGTGCGCCATGAACATTGGGGTGCGCGCACCATTGATATTGACTTGCTTTGGGCAGAGAATTTTGCTTCGGATACGGAGGATTTAAAACTGCCCCATCCCTATGTGACGGAGAGGGTTTTTGTGCTCAGGCCTTTGCGGGATATTGCGCCGGATTTAGTGTTGCAGGGGCGTAAGATTGCGGATTGGTGCCGGGAAGAATCAATTCAGCAGCAGGAAATCCACCCTGCCGCAGAACTTTGTGAGCCATATCCCTTGTCGATGATTGCCTGTGTGGATGACCAGATGGGCATTGGGCGGCAGGGCAAATTGCTCGTACATCATGCGGAGGATATGCGGCATTTTCGGCAGAAAACTCTCGGACAGGTCGTGATTATGGGGCGGAAAACGCTCGAATCATTGCCGGGAGGAAAGCCTTTGCCGGGGCGGATAAATATTGTGTTATCCCGGAGCCTTGTGCGGGACGATGTATTGGTATGCCGCAATCTGGCTGAACTTTGGACGATGTTGGGGAAGCTGCGCATGGATGAACCGGACAGGAAGTTTATCTGCATGGGGGGCGGGGAGATTTACGCGCTGCTGCTGCCTTATGCGAAGGAGATTTGGCTGACGGAAGTTGCGGGGGAGCTTGCGGCGGATACATTCTTTCCGGCTCACGAAGGTTTTTTCGAGGCGGCAAGGGAGGCTCGGAGTGGGCTTTCATTTGTCAGGCTCTTACGGGCAGGGGCTGACTATTTTTGTCCCGTCGCTAAATGACCTGCATGGGCGGAACCACTTTAGTATCGAATTCGAGGAGTTGGTAATTTCATGGAGATTTTTCATAATGACTGGGCTGACCTTTTGCGGGACGAAATGGCCAAGCCTTACTATCGGGAACTGCGGCAGTTTTTGATTAGCGAATACCGCACCCGTCAGATTTTTCCGGATATGTATTCGATTTTTAATGCCCTGCATTATACGAGTTATGCCGATACGAAGGTGGTCATATTAGGGCAGGACCCTTATCATGGGGACGGACAGGCGCATGGGCTGTCGTTTTCGGTACAGCCGGGTGTGGAGCCGCCACCGTCGCTTATCAATATCTTTAAAGAACTTTCCACGGATTTAGGCTGTACGGTGCCGAATAATGGCTGTTTGAAGCCCTGGGCGGAGCAGGGCGTATTGCTGCTAAACACCGTGCTTACCGTGCGGGCCCATCAGGCGGCATCGCATCAGGGAAAGGGCTGGGAAACGTTTACAGACAAGATTATCTCGCTGCTGAATGAACGCGAAAAGCCGATGGCGTTCATCCTCTGGGGCTCTCCTGCACGACGTAAGAAGGTTATGATTACCAATCCGCAGCACTTTATCGTGGAATCACCGCATCCGAGTCCGCTGTCGGCCTTCCGCGGGTTCTTTGGCAGCCGTCCTTTTTCCCAGGTCAATGCATTTTTAGAGCGTACGGGACAGGAGCCGATTAACTGGCAGCTGCCGAATCTATAAAATGTGGAATTAGTTCCACATTTTTCTTGCTTTTTTTTGTAAAATCTCCTAATATAGTAATTGTAAACGTAACGAAAACAGAAATTGGAGATATATATGGAACAACAAAAAGTAACCATCAAAGATGTGGCAGATTTGGCGGGGGTTTCGAAAAGCACGGTTTCCCGCTATTTGAACAATGGCTATATCAGTGCAGAAAAGCA
This sequence comes from Selenomonas ruminantium subsp. ruminantium ATCC 12561, assembly GCF_000424065.1. Lineage (GTDB taxonomy): Bacteria > Bacillota > Negativicutes > Selenomonadales > Selenomonadaceae > Selenomonas_A > Selenomonas_A ruminantium. The sequence goes on along the minus strand of NZ_AUJE01000034.1, from coordinate 14,734 downwards.
GGCCAAGGTGCGCAAGGCGATTGAGCAAACGGGGTTTCAGTCGAATTTTTTTGCCAAGCGCTTGAAGACCCGGGAAAGCAAGCTGATTGGCATTGTGCTCCCGCGTATGGACTCGGTGACTGTGGGCAAGCTGCTTTCCGGGATTACCCGTGTACTGGAGCCGGAAGGGTATCAGAGCATCTTGCTGGTGAGTCAGCTTTCCAGCAAAAAAGAATTGGAAAGCATGCAAAAACTGCAGCAGCAGGGTGTCGATGCTATTTTAGTTGATTCTGTCGGACTTACTGCTGAACATGTACGTCGTGCGCAGGAATGGGCGTTGCCAATTCTTTACACAGGGCAGAAAAACGCATCGGTTCACTGCCTGAAGATCGATGATGCGGCAGCCGGTCACCGTATGGGGGTGTATTTGCAGCAGATGGGGCATAAGCACGCTGTGTTTGCCGGGGTAACGGAAAGCGATGAAGCGGTAGGCATCGAGCGCAAGGAAGGTTTTGTCGCAGGCTTTTGCGAGGGACGTACCGATGCGAAGGTGGATTTTGTAGAAACGGGTTTTGATTTTTTGTCTGCTTACAATCGGGCAGAAGAAATTCGTAAATTAGCACCCAGTGTGGTTGTAGGGGCTACAGATAATATCAGTTTGGGTATACTTCGCTATTTCCATGAGCGCGGGGTTAAAGTTCCCGGGGATATATCGGTAGCAGGCTTTGGTGGTTACGATGTCGGCGCTGTCGTTTATCCGGCACTGACTACTGTAGCTTTTGATTATGAACTTATGGGCATGAAGGCTGCCAGTTATCTGCTTAATATCCTGCGCGGTGGAGAAGAGGGAGAGACGAATCTAGATATGCCGCTGCTTTTTGTTGAGCGGGAAAGTGTGCAGAATCTCATGGAAAAAACTTTGCCTGTAAATTCAACCTCTTTGCCGTCAATAATATGAATGCTGGTTGACGGTCATAAGTGTTAAGCGTTATAATCAAATGGAATAGAAATGAAATCGACTTTTGAGGGAGTGTCATAATGGCAAGAAAAGATTTGTTTTGCAGTTGCCTGCTGGCAGCAGTGCTCTGTCTGACCGGCAGCTCCGTGCAGGCTGCGTCCGAGGCTGGCGCAGTGATGAGTGAGACTGCTGGTTATAAGTCCGTGGAAGTTAAAAATACGGACAATGTTGTGCCCGCGTCGGAAAATTATGTGGAAAACGAGGATGTTTTTACGGTTGCTGGCTTAAAGACTGGTCAGTTGACGGGGGATTATCGTCTGGCAAAATACGATGTCATCGTACTGAGCGTATTGGGCTTTCCTAATGGTTTGGGCTATACGACGGGTTCTTCTGCCAATGAAAAAGGCGAAGCGGATTCGGTACAGATTGGCCCGGATGGTAAGGCCTCGCTTCCTTATGTCGGCAGTGTGAAACTGGCTGGCTTGACCTTGGATGAGGCAACGGAGCTTATCCGTGAGAAATTGAGCCGTTATGTGAAAATCCCTGAGATGTATCTGTCTGTTAAATCCTATGGGCCACGTAAAGTCTATGTCATGGGGGAAGTAAAAAATCCTGGTATTCAGAACATGAATATCGATAATTTGAATGCCTATGCGGCATTGGCTTCTGCCGGTGGTATTACCAAGTATGGCCGCAGCACGAGAGTGCAGGTTATCCGTGTTGTTGATGGCACGATGTACTATCGTCAGCTGAATATCAAGAACTTTATTCGCCGTCATGATTTGACGCAGAATGTCTTTGTGCAGGATGGGGATATCGTCTATGTGCCGAAGACCAATGCAATTTTCTGGCAGGAAGATATTTTGCCGTATTTCCAGGCTTGGACTTATTACAAGGCTGTAACGGATTAAGGTAAATAAAAAAACTCGCTTAGGCGAGTTTTTTTATTTTGGCGATTAACTTTTGCTTTCGCTTGCTTACGGCCTGTGTGCTGATATTTAGCAGGCGGGCGGCAGTTTTTTGCGGCAGTTCACGTACGTAGATAAGGTACAGCAGTTCTTTTTCTGTTGGGGTTAATCCGGTTAAGATTGTCTGGATTTTGTCATGTGCCAATAATTGGCGTTCTGGGGTGGGGGTATGATTTTCCAGCGTATCGAAGAAGGAACTGCTGTCCGTATCGTCAGGCGAAGTGGGATGGGCTGTGTGGCTGCTGTAACTGCAGGCGTTCTTGAATGCCTTGTATATGGCGCCGTGCAGGCGGCTTTGCAGAAAGGCGGCAAAGTGTATGCCGACTTTTGTTTCAAAGGAATGAATGGCTTCCATGAAGGCTAATTGCAAAATGCCCTGCATATCATCATCCAGAATTTTTCCGGTAGGCGTGTGGGCATAGCGATGGCGCATATTTTTGAGTAGTCCGGCATAGGCGTCCAGCAATTTTTCGCAGGCTGCGGTACTGCCCTGTTGGGCAAGGGCAATGAGTTCATTTTCTTCGGTCAGGCTGTACATCATGCAATCCTCCCATATTTTTGTTGGTTTTAGTGTAGTATTCAGGGGCATTTTTGACGAAGAAGGATTTAGCGGGATTTCGTCATAAATATTTGGCGCAATGCTTGTAATTTTGCTATACTTAGGGCAGATATGGGGGGATTTGTATGCGATTGGAAGAAATCATTAATCAGCATCGGCAAAACTTGAACGATACCGATATGGTCATCTATAAATACATAGTGAAGCATCGGGCAGAAGCACGTCATATCTCCATTCACGAACTGGCAAAAAATTGTGCCGTGTCGTCAACAACCATTGTGCGCTTTGCCCAAAAACTGGGCTTTGACGGTTTTGGAGATTTGAAGGCAGTACTCAAGATGGAAGATGAAACGCATGTCTATTATAAAGAAGACGTGTTGGAGGACTTGCAGAATTTCTATGCCCAGACCGCGAGCAAGGTCTTTAAGCGGAATTTTGACAGTGCCAGCCGCTTGATTCACGAAGCCAACAGGGTGTTTATCTTTGCTTCCGGCTATGTGCAGAGCAATGTGGCGCAGGAGTTAAAGCGCCTGTTCTTTTACGATAATGTGCTGATTTATGAAATCAGCGGGCGGGAGGAGTTTATGTCTATTGCCCGCAGCCTTACTGCAGATGATCTCTTTATCTTTGTTTCGCTGTCCGGGGAGACCTCGTTGGTGGTGGATTTTGCCCGGCAGCTGCAATTGCTGGATGTACCCTTTATTTCTATTACGAAACTGCATGACAATACCTTAGCCAGTCTTTCTACGGTGAATCTCTACGTTTCGCCGGCACGTTTTCAGCTCTACGATGCCGATGATGAGCATACGGCCTTTCAGTCGATGATGCCCTATTTCATCCTGGTGGAAGTCTGGTATGTGAAGTACCGGATGTACCTGCAGCGCAAGGTGCAATAGGGGCTGGAACAAAGTACAGGAAATGGAACAAAATACAGGCAATGGCTGATGTGCCGAAAGCCCGCGAAACTATTGTGTTCGCGGGCTTTTTGCGCTATTCTCTAATTAGCGAAGCAATACTAAATCATAATGAATTAGGGGGCATTACAATGACAATCAGTAAAGACCGTTTGATGCAGGGTATGCAGCGGTTTGGCGGCGCGATGTATACGCCAGTCATCCTGTTTGCATTCTTTGGCTTGACGGTAGCATTATCCATCATCTGTAAGAATGAGGGCATATTGGGGAGTATAGCCGCTCAGGGAACAGTATGGTACGATTTTTGGTTTGTGGTGGAACAGGGAGCCTGGACGGTATTTGCCCAGATGCCCATTCTCTTTGCCATAGCCGTACCCATCGGTTTTGCGAAAAAGGAACCTGCCCGTTGTGCGATGGAAGGTTTCGTCATCTATATGCTGTTTAACTATTTCATTGCCGGGTTCCTGAGCTTGCATGGCGCATACTTCGGCGTGGATTACAGTCAGGCAGCAGGTGCAGGTACGGGGCTTGCCATGATTGCCAATATCAAGACGTTGGACATGGGCATGCTCGGCGCCATCTTCATCGCCTGCATGACGGCGTATCTGCACAATCGCTTTTATGATACGAATATTCCCGACTGGCTGGGGATTTTCAAAGGGCCTGCTTTTGTCGTGGCGGTAGGTTTTGCGGTGATGATTCCCATTGCATTTCTCTTTTGTATGGTATGGCCGGCTGTACAGCATGCCATTATGCAGTTCCAGGATTTCCTGAAGACCAGTGGGTTGGTCGGTGTTTGGGCGTATACGTTCTCGGAACGCATTCTGCTGCCGGCAGGGTTACATCACTTCATCTATCTGCCGTTTATCTTTGGTCCGGCTGTCTGCGATGGCGGCATTCAGGCCTACTGGCTGCAGCATCTGAATGATTTTGCCGTCAGCGGCAAGTCTTTGGCAGACCTTTTCCCGGAGGGCGGTTTTGCCCTGCATGGCAGTTCCAAGGTATTTGGCCTGCCGGGAGCAGCACTCGCCATCTATATGTGTGCTAAGCCGGAAAAACGGAAGAAGACGGCGGCACTCCTTATCCCGGCAACGCTTACGGCTGTTATTTGCGGCATTACGGAACCGTTGGAATTTACCTTCCTGTTTGTGGCACCGCTGCTTTATCTGGTGCATGCAATTCTTTCGGCTTGCCTGTCTTCGGCGCTTTATGCCATGGGCCTTGCCGGTAACTTTGGCGGCGGCTTGATTGATGCCTTTGTGCAGAACTGGATACCGCTGTTCCAGTATCATGCCGGAACGTATATCATGCAGATTGTAATCGGTTTGTGTTTTACCGCGATATACTTTGTGGTTTTCCGTACGTTGATTCTGAAATTTGATTATGCAACTCCCGGCCGTACGGCTGATGATGTGGAGGATAAATTGTTCTCCAAGGCTGAATATCAGGCCAAGAAGGAAATGGAAGAAATGGGCCTGGCCGATAATGCGCTGGCCATCAAGGCGAAGGTGTTCCTCGATTGCCTGGGCGGCCCGGACAACATCCGTGAAGTCACCAACTGTGCTACTCGTCTGCGGGTAACGGTTGCTGACCCGGATAAGGTTGCAGCCGTTGGCAAGTTTACCAAGGCCGGTGCTTTCGGTCTCGTGAAAAACGGCAAGGCCATTCAGGTTATTGTGGGTCTTTCTGTACCTCAGGTACGCAGCTATTTTGATGCCTTGCTGAAGGGTGAAAAGATTGACAGCACGGCAGCGCAGCCGGCAGCAAAAGAAACGGCTGCTTTGGACAACAGTCTGGCCATGAAATTAAGTGCCTGTGTATCCGGCAGACTGATGGATATGAGCGAAGTCAATGACGATATGTTTTCCCAGAAGATGATGGGCGATGGCATTGCCATTGAACCTGAGGGCGATACCGTATTTGCTCCTGCCGATGCAGAAGTCACCATGATTATGGAGGAAAGCCTGCATGCCATCGGTCTGCGCCTGCAGAATGGTGCAGAACTCCTTATCCATATCGGCATTGACACGGTGAAGTTAAATGGTCAGGGCTTTAAGGCTTTGGTCAAGGCTGGCGATACGGTAAAGGCCGGTACGCCGCTGATTCAGTTTGACCAGCAGGTGATTAAGGATGCCGGTTATCAGACTACGGTTATCATGGCAGTGACCAACAGCGCGGATTATCCGCAGATGCAGAAACATGAAGATGCGGAAGTCAAATGCAACGAAACACCGGTGTTGGTCTTTTGAGCAAAGCCTTCCCCTCAGGGGAAGGCGGCAGCCCAAACGGACGGATTAGGAAACGTTCTTAGATAAAGGATATAAGTAACATGAATAAGCTAAAATGGTGGCAGAAAGCAAATGTATATCAGGTTTACCCCAAGAGTTTTCTCGATACCACAGGTAGTGGCACGGGGGATATCAAAGGCATTACAGCCAAATTGGACTATCTGAAAACCTTGGGCGTCGGGGCAATATGGCTGACGCCGGTATACCCTTCGCCCATGGTAGACAATGGTTATGATATTGCCGATTTTACGGCCATTGACCCCTCGTATGGTACGATGGCCGATATGGAGGAGTTGATTGCCGAAGGTAAGAAGCGGAATATTCGCATGGTGATGGATTTGGTCTATAACCATTCTTCCGATAAGCATCCGTGGTTTATCGATTCGGCAAGCTCGCGGGACAGCGCACATGCAGACTGGTATATTTGGCGGGATGCAAAGCCGGATGGCTCAGCGCCCACGAACTGGCGTTCCATTTTTGGCGGCAGTGCCTGGACCTGGTGTGAAGCCCGTCAGCAGTATTATCTGCATACCTTTGCCGAAGCACAGCCGGATTTGAATTGGGAAAATCCTGCTGTGCGGCAGGCACTCTATGATGCGGCCAATTTTTGGCTGGACAAGGGCGTAGGCGGCTTCCGCATTGATGCCATTGTCTACATCAAGAAGCCGGAGCAGTTTGTGGATGGCGAGCCGGATAGTGATGACGGTATGGTCAATATCCATTCCATGATTGCGAGTACCCCAGGGATTTTGGACTTCCTCTATGAGTTCAGGGACAAGGTATTTAAGGGACACGATATTTTCACGGTAGCAGAAGCCAATGGCGTAAGTCCCGAGGATTTGGACAAATGGGTGGGCGAAAAGGGCGCGTTTGATATGCTCTTTGAATTTTCCCATATGAATCTGGAATTCCCGGATGGAGAACTTTGGAGCCATGCAACAGGGTACACACCCAAGATTATTCCTGAATTGAAAAAGGTTCTGTCAGCCAGTCAGAACGCTACGGCTGACAATGGCTGGTATCCTGCATTTTTTGAAAATCACGATCAGATGCGCTGCGTGGAACATTATTTTCCGGCAGATGCCGATAAAAAACTGGCGGCAAAGGCTATGGCTGCCGTGCTGATGACGCTGCGCGGAACCCCGTTTATTTATCAGGGGCAGGAACTAGGGCTGGGCAATACGGCATGGGAGAATATTGAGGCTTATAACGACATTTCTTCCCATGGGCAGTATGAACTGGCTTTAGCCGAAGGAAAAAGTCCGGCAGAGGCGATGACGATAGTCCATCGCTACAGCCGGGACAATGCCCGCACCCCCATGCAGTGGACAAGGGGGAAGAATGCCGGCTTCTCGGCCGGCGTCCCATGGCTGCCGGTGCATGAAGATTTCAGCCGGCAATGTGTGGAAAGCGAAGCATTGGAGGACGATTCCGTGCTGAGCTTCTATCGCCAGCTGGCCGCTCTGCGGCAAACCGGTGAAGCAGCAGGTGTATTGCAGCAGGGCGATTACAAAGAGCTATTGGCAGATGATCCTGCTGTTATGGCTTTCAGGCGTCACTTCGGCTGCCGGGAGGTCTATACCCTGGTGAATTTCACCGGGCAGGACGAGGCTTATGATTTGCCGGAACTGCAGGATGCCCGGCTGCTGCTGTCCAGCCTGCCGGATAGCAGGCAAGGGAAGCTGCGCCCCTATGAAGCAGTGATTTACATCAAGGAAACAGGTGAAGCTTTATGAAGATAGGCGCAAGCGATTATGATGGAACCTTGTTCCGTCAGCGAACCATTGCGGCCGAGGACGTGGAGGGCGTGAAGGCCTGGCGGGCGGCGGGCCATAAATTTGGCGTAGTCAGCGGCCGGGACTACGGCATGCTTAGCCCACAGCTGAAATACTATGGCATTGAGTCCGATTATGCCATCTGCAATAATGGCGGAATCATCCTTCGGGCCGATGGCACGCCCCTGTGGCAGGGCAACATTCCCTTGAAAGTGCTGACGGAAATCGTGCGGGAGCCTTCCGTGCGCCGTTCCTTCCACTTTGCCTTTTCCGCCGTGGACAAGACATATCTCTACCACGAGCGGGAAGGCTCCTGGATCATGCGGGAGGCGCTGGAGTGGGATTTTCCCATTGTGAAGATACAGGAGCAGGACATCATGAGCCTGCCCCGGATCCATCAGTTCTGCCTGGGCTATCACGAAGCCAGTGAGGCAGATGAGACCAGCGCCATCATCAATGAGAAGTATGGTGAATATGTGACGGCCTACCCCAATGGCTGCAGCGTGGATATCACCCCTGCCGGGGTCAGCAAGAGTCAGGGAATTAAGAAGCTGCTGGAGCTGATGGATTGGGAGGATGCCGAGGTCTATGCCATCGGTGATGAGAGCAATGACCTGCCCATGCTGGAAACCTTCGCCGGCTTCACGGTAGATACGGCCAGGGAAGTCATCAAAGAAAAGGCTAGGGCAGTGTATTCCTCCGTTGGCGGCATGCTGCTGGCGAATTTATGACAATTGCATAAAGGACTCCTTTATGGGAGGAGTCTGAATGAATATATTAATATATGAATATGTGTTGTAGTTGGAGAAAGGGAGCTTTGGGTATGAAAATGAACAGGAAAGTTGCCGCAATCTTAGCCGGGTTGACCGTGGGGGCTATGGGGCAGGTCTATGCTGCCAGTGCTGATAGTTTCACCGATGTCCCCAAGGATCATTGGAGCTATGAAGCCTTGGATTATCTGGCAAAGGAAGGCGTCATTGAAGGCATGGGCGACAGCACTTTCCAGGGCGGACGTACCATGACCCGCTATGAGGTGGCCTCCATCGTGGCCAAGGCCATGCAGAAGAAGGATACGAGCTTTGGTGATAAGGCTGTGCTGGACAAACTTTCCGCAGAATATTCCGGTGAACTTGATACGTTGAAACGGCGTGTGGATGCGCATGACAAGGATATCAAGGAATTGAAGGAAAAGACGGATCGCTTCCAGCTTCATGGCCTGGCCCGGGTGCAGATGGGCAACGACAATGGCCTGAAGAATGATGGCTATGGCGGCGATTATAATAATCGGTTCTATATGGATTTGGAAGGTTCCCTGAAAGTCAATCCTCATATGACGGCGCGCTTTACGATTGAGAAGAATGCACGTTTCCGTGATCGGGAATATCTGACCACACAGGTGGTCAAGACTCAGAATGGCCAGGCCTATACGATCAATAAGGGCGTTTCGGCACAGGACCGTGATAATGCCAACAATGATGCCAATCATAACGGCTCCATCTCCAACATCTGGGTAGAACTGGCTTTAGGCAAGAATCATGACTGGTATACCAACATCGGCCGCAAGTGGAATGGCATCGGTATGCAGAACTTGTTGCTGGGCGGTCAGATTGATGGTGTTGCCACCTATCATGCGATCCCTAAAGGACATGGATGGTGGTTCAGCGGCCAGTATTTCAAGCCGTCAGCGGATTGGAGCCAGACGGTGGAAACGGTGGCGCCGAATGCTGCTGGTGTCTTGCAGGTTACCGACACGAAGTATTATACCAACCGGGCACCGATTTCTGCCGCAATCGATTTCTGGGGTCCTTTGGGCAAATATGTGGATGCCAATGTGGCTTATGCCCGGGTTCTCCAGCACACTTTGGATGAAAACGATCTTAACAGTGGCTATTATTCCGGTGCCAAGAATTTCTATGGACTGGACCTAAAGGTAAAGCCCCTGAAGGATTTGGCCATCACCGGTTCGATTGTCCAATCCGATGCCGATGTCAATAAGCCCTATAATAACTGGGCGCAGAACGGCAAAGCCAACCGGGACCTGGCGGTCAAGATTGAATACCGGGGCGCGGATATCAACAAGGTGGGCAGCTATGGCCTTTATGCGAAATGGGTCAATCTCGGCTGCCTGGCGGATCTGGGACATGATGACGAGTGGGCGACCCGCGAACCAACCGGCATCAATGGCGTCAGAGGCTGGTACTATGGTTTCAAATGCGTTCCCTGGAAGAATGTGGAATGGGAAACCATGTATGCCCAGCTGACCGAAAATACCAACAACAGCTGGGCGGGAGCTTCCACCCATAACCGCCGCATACTGCGCAGTTGGCTGGACTTCCATTTCTGATTCCCTGATTTGAGAGGAGCTATATTGATGAGTCGCGAAAAATATTTACGTCAGGCCGTCAGCATGTCCTTGGCCTTCGGGCTTTTGGCCGCACCAGTGTGGATGCCGGCAGACCTTGCCGCCCCCGTGAGAAGCTTTTCTGTGGCGGAAGCCGCAGCCGTAGGTGCCGCGGATGTGGTGCTGGTGGGCACGGTGCAGAGCAAGCTCGGGGCTGGCACAGACTGGGCACCTGCTGATGGTGCTACAATCATGCAGCCTGTGGGCAATGGCAAGTATCAGCTTAAAGGCAAACTGCCCAAGGGTAATTATGAATTCAAGGTTGCCATCGGCGGCAGCTGGAATGAGAATTACGGTGCAGGCGGTGCCCGTGATGGCGGCAATATCAGCCTGAAACTTGCGGCGGAGAAAGAAGTCACCTTTACCTATGACAGCCTGAGCCATGAAACTACGGTCAGCTACGAGGGCATGGAGGCGGATCAGGCCGCAGCGAAAAAGGCAGAAGCGGCACAGGGGCGTGTGGTTGTGCTGGCCGGAACCGTGCAGTCCAAGGCCGGCGCCCAGAAGGATTGGGACCCGGGCGATATGGCCACCCGGATGAAGCCGCTGGGGCATGATACCTACAGTCTGTCCGTGGATCTGCCCGCCGGAACTTACTATTACAAGATTGCCGTGGGCGGCAGCTGGGCAGAGAATTATGGACTTGGCGGCAATTTTGACGGTGCCAATGTGCAGCTGACTTTGCCCAAGGCGCAGAAGGTTACGTTCTATTACAATGATAAAACGCATGCCATTGCCGACAGCACGAGTTACAAGCTGCTGGATGCTGCCAGCCTGCCCAAGCTCAGCGGCAGTTTCGGGGCGCTCAAGGACGACACCATGCAGGACTTGCAGCTGGCGGAGTTCTATCAGCAGACGGTGGAGCTGAAAGCTGGCAGCTACGAGGTCAAAGTGGCGCAGAAGGGCAAAAAGCCCTTGACGCAGACGGTGCATATCAAAAAAGATGGCGCGGTGACATTCTATTATGATAGCAAGGAAAACCGCTTGATCGCGGATGATGGGCGCATTTCGGAAAAGCTGGTGGAGCATGATAGCTGGAGCAAGGCTTACCGCGTGCCCTTTGAAGCTATCAAGGCAGGATCTCCGGTAACGCTGCGGCTGGCTGTGGGCAAGGATGAAGCCGCAAATGTCAAAGCCGTGCTTTACAAGGCAAAGATTACGGCTAATGGTGGCGATGAGTACAATCCAGACTATGCCGCCGGCACGAAAATGGAATATCCGCTGGCTTTGAAGGAAAGCCACGGCGGGCGGGATTATTGGGAAGTCACCATCCGTCCGCAGGAAAATGGCATCTATGGCTATAAGTTCGTGTTGGATGATACCAAGGAATACGGCGATGATGATAAGCCGGGCCATACGGGCGCCCTTAAACTGCGGGGGGCTAAGCCCTTCCAGCTGACGGTGTACAGTGCTGACTACCATACCCCGGACTGGGCCAAGGAAGCGGTGGCCTATCAGATTTTCCCAGACCGGTTCTTCAATGGGGATCCGTCCAATGATAATGCCCGGACCACGGCCCGGGGCAATCAGCCCGTGCAGCACCGTGACTGGACGGATCTGCCGGCCAATGCTAGCAAGTCTCCCGCAGCGGATGGGGACAAATGGGAATGCAATGATTTCTTTGGCGGCGATATTGCCGGCATCACCCAGAAGCTGGACTATCTGCAGAAGCTGGGCATTACGGCCATCTATGTGAATCCCCTGTCGGCCGCCTGCTCCAATCATCGCTATGATGCGGTGGATTACGGTCATATCGACCCCATGCTGGGCACGGAGAAGGAGTTGCAGACCCTGGCCGCAGAAATGCAGAAGCGGGGCATGCACCTCATCATGGACGGCGTGTTCAACCATGTGGGGGATGACTCCATCTACTTTGACCGCTATGGCAAGTACAAGACCGTGGGCGCCTATGAATACTGGTCCCGGATCTACGACCTGATGAATGATAAGCATATGAAGCTTGAGGCGGCTAAGGCTGAGGCAAAGAAACAGCTGGAAGCTGAAGGACAAGTATTCTCGCCCTGGCATTGGGAAAACTGGTTTGAAATCCGTAATGAAAAGACGAAGGATAGCATGGGGGCGAAGTATGCCTATCATGATTGGCAGGGCTTTGACAGCCTGACGCCATTCCGTGATGCGGATTATCCCGGCAGTGAAGCCGGGACACAGGTATCCGATTTGGGTGATTATCTGCTGCGGGGACGGAACGGGCAGAAGGGTGTCATCATGAAGTGGTTTGATGATGGCCTGTCCAGCTGGCGGCTGGATGTGGCCAAGGAAGTGCCGCCGGGCTTCTGGCAGAATGTCCGCAAATCGGTAAAGTCCATCCGCACCAAGTCCGGGGATGAGCCCATGCTGCTGGGCGAAATCTGGCAGGACGGCTCCCAGTTCCTGACTGGCGACCAGTTTGACTCTGTCATGAACTACAAACTGTCCTTTGCTGTCGGCGATCTTTTCCTGAATCAGGGCAAGGCAGAAGCCTGTGATGATGAACTGACGGTGCTGCGGCAGAACTATCCCAAGGAAGCTCTGTACAATCTGATGAATATCGTGGATTCCCATGATACGGTCCGCGCCATCTATAAGTTTGGCGGCGGCAAGGAAAATGTGGCGCAGGCTTCCCGGCAGGACTTTGACTACCGCTTAGGCAAGGCCCGGCTGAAACTGGCGGCCATGTTCCTGATGGGGTATCCCGGCATGCCCACCATTTATTATGGAGATGAAGCCGGTGTCTATGGCAGTGCAGATCCGGATTGTCGCCGCACTTACCCTTGGGGGCGGGAGGACAAGGACCTGGTGGAATTCTATCGGCAGGTTATTGCTGTGCGGCAGCAGCATAAGCAGCTTTTCGCTCATGGTGATGTAGAGACGCTGCTGGCAAAAGGTGATGTTTATGCTTTTGCCAGGACCAATGATAAAGGTGAAGCTGCGGTGATTGTTTTAAATCGTGGCAAAGACACGGACGTGGAACTGCCGGCATCCTTCGCCGCTGATGGGACTGTGCTTACAGACCAGCTTACAGGTCAGGCGGCAATGGTGTCCGAGGGGCGTATTAAGCTTCATTTGAACCCTAACCAGGGGTTAATGCTGGTAAAATAAATAATCCCTTTATATCCCCTTACTGAGGCTATGTTTATTCATAGTCTCAGTTTTTTCTATATTTTGCAGGAAATTTCTGTATTCGGGGCGTATAACTACAATGAAAAGTGTCACTTTGCACAGGGAAGGAGTGTCTGTTATGGCGAAATATATCTTTTTGGTACTGCTGGTTGTTGCCGTAGCAGGAGCTGGAGGTTATTATGCTGCAATTCAATATGATCAGACAAGGGCTATCGTTCAGGCAGAACAGGATAAGAAGGACGCAGCTAAACAGGCAGAATTAAAGGCTAAAGAGGAGAAGGAGGCCAAGGCCAAAGAGAAAGCCCGTCGTAAGCAGGAATTGCTCGACAAGCGTACAGGAAGGGCAGAGGAACCGGATCAGGTTATCCGCGGCCTGACAGCAGATATGCTGGTGAGCAAGGAAATGGATGGAGCTACTTATTACCGTTATGAAGATCCCATAGAAGATGGTATCTTCTTACAACCATATCTTGTCCGGGATGCTGGAGGAACGGCAGTAATTCATGTAATTTTGCGGCATCGTGGCAGGCAGCCGATGAATTTTAAAGGAGTGGGCTTGCAGGTCACGGAAGAAGATATTTATTTCGTAAGAGCTAGCGGCAATGTCGTAACGTCTAATACCAATAGCGGGATTATGGAATGGTGTGATCAGGTGGCGGACCCGGAGACTTTGAAGGGAATGCGGGAAGTTGGCGATCAGTTGGCAGGAAAAATTTTAATGATAGGTGTAAAGGGAGGCTCTAATGATGACCGCATGTTGTCGGCTACGGAGGCTACACGTATAAAGAATATGATAGAGCTTTGTGATATTTTCAATGGCAAAAAACAGCAGAAATGATGAGGATGGGGTGATTGTATGGAAGCAGGATTATTTCCCCCGATGGTAGCGCATATTGTGCTGATATTGGTGGGGGTTATCAGTTTTGTTGCCTTAGTGGGAATCTCTTATAATTATTCAGTTCATATCAGTAATCGGGAAAAAATAGCTAAGATAGAGGATTTGGAACGGGAGTTCAAATCCATGCAGCGAGAGATAAAGGGCATAAAGGAGCAGCTGGTTAAATATCAGTTCAAGGAAGCTGTTCCTGTGGATAAGGGCGTACCCAAATCGGCTTTTAATGTGGCTTCGGCTAGTGCAGATGAAGGAGCATTAAAACAGGAGGTTTGGCAGAGGTTTGTGGACGATTATAATAATTTGGCCAACAGCATGGAAGTGCCTAAGGCCGCGAAGGCTTGTGAGGATTTCGTGCGCAATAACCGCTTGCATTTGCTGATTTGTGTGGAAACCTCCGATACAGAGACCGGTGGAGGAAGTCCGTTGTATGCACCCGTGGATGAAGTGGAACTTAGTAATTTTTGGGCTTGGCAAGTTCCAGGAAAAGAGGAAACTTTTGTCGTGGTACCGAATCCTTTGGTGGAGTATAATGCGGAATTGCATAACCGTAAGGGAATGAAGGAAACTTTTGCCTCTAATTATGAAAAAGGCAGTTTCAAACAGATTCAGGTTAAACTCCCCGCACGTTTTACCCAGCGGCTGGGCGCGTGGAAGATTGTGCAGCCGGGGGTTATCAAGGTGCAATGATTTAGCTTTAGTGCGTGGAACAGCGAAGCGTAAAGATGCCCGTGGGGCTGGTGATATTTTTCTTCTCTATAGACAGACTTGTCAAAAGCTGCGAGAAACATTACCAGTCCCGCGGGCTTATTGCGTAGATTAAATTGCAGTTTGTCGGCAAGTTCGTGATAAAGGTATCCAGGTCATACGTTGTCAGGGG
>NZ_KE384129.1:43014-46403 GCF_000424065.1 Selenomonas ruminantium subsp. ruminantium ATCC 12561 | reverse complement strand
CAAGGCAGAATTGCAGGGCTCTGAAATCTTGAAGGTAGATACATTCTACCCGTCAAGCCAGACCTGTTCAAAATGCGGATACCAGAACAAGGAAACTAAGAATCTTGGTATCAGGGATTGGACTTGCCCTGCATGTGGTTCACATCATGACCGAGATGCCAATGCAGCAATAAATATACTGCGAAAGGCAATAGAACAAAAACAGGTTGCTTAACATAAATTAGTACCGTGGGACACACGGGAATTTACGCTTGGGGAGAACGTGTAAGTCGAACTGGTTACGGCTAGGCCGCAGTGTTCAGCGAACCAAGAATCCCTTGCCTTTAGGCATGGGGAGTGTCAAATAAATGAAAATGTTAGATAATTATAATAGGATTGACGATTTTTATGAGATTTGTTAAAATAGCTTTGTCCGATTTGGATAATTTAGGATGGCAATTGTTTGCGGAAAAACGTTGCTATCTCATTAGTGGTGGTATGAGAGAAGGGGATTTGATTATGAAAAAATTGACTGGTGCAATATTGGCGGCTTTTGTGTTTGCTGTAGGCTCGCAAGGACTGGTTAGTGCAGCTGCGCCGATGGATCTTGATTTGAATGGTCCTGCGTTAGTCATGTTGGATGATGCTGCTGAAGAAGAAGAAGAAGCTTCCGCAGAGCCGGCACAGGCTGAGGAAGAAAATGATGAAGAAGAGCCTGCGGCAGAACAAGAACAGCCTGCAGATGATGCAAACGATGACGATGAGGCATAAAGCGCGGTTAGCAGGATAAATTGATATTCGTGAGAAACGTTGCAAGCATCCGCCCGTATTTCGGGTGGGTGCTTTGTTTTTCACCTGAAATATGATAAGATAAATGAGTATTGATAAAAACTGGCAGGAAATCTGCCATACAGATAGGGGATAATCATTTTGCTTACACCAATGGACATACACAACAAGGATTTCAAACGCAGCTTTCGCGGCTACAATGAGGATGAGATTGATGATTTCCTTGATAAGGTAGTCAATGACTATGAAAAACTGTTCCGGGAAAATGACCGGCTGAAGGAAGAACTGGCTCGTGCAAAGAAGGATAACGAGCAGTATCAGCAGTTGGAGCAGAATCTGAAGGATACGCTGCTCGTGGCACAGAAGACAGCTGAAGAAGTGACGAGCAACGCCCGTAAGAACGCCGAGGAAACCAGGGAAAATACGGCGAAAGAGTGTGCCAACAAATTGCAGGAAGCCGAGATGAAGGCAGAAAAAATCATTGATGATGCCAAGAATAAAGCGCAGGCGATTGTAGAGGAATATGACCGTTTAGTGCGGGAGAAGAATACGTTCCTGCGCAAAATCAAGGTGACGTTGGAGTCTGAACTGGCTGTTATTGATGAAACGATGAAACAGATTCCCGACCCCGAGAAGGAAGAACGGGAAAAGAAGGCCGTGGGCACGCAGGCTGAAGCCCTGCAGAAAGCGCTGTCTGAGCATCAGGCTGTTCCTTATGAGGCTAAAGAGCTTGCCGAGGGCGATAAGCAGGAGGGCTAAATTAGATTGGCATTAGGAATGTTTTTGGTCCTGTTGGTCTTAGACCAGCTGGTGAAGTGTTTGGTCATGCTGACCATGACCCCGGGAGAGAGCGTTCCCGTAATCAAAAACGTCTTTCATATTACCTATGTGCTGAATCCAGGGGCGGCTTTTGGTATGCTGCCACATCAAAGCTGGTTCTTTATTTTGGCCGGTGCGGTAATGATTGCTGCTTTTGTCTATTATTATCCTCGGCTCAAGCACCAGTCGGCGTATTTTCATTATGGCTGTGTGGCACTGCTGGCCGGGGCGGTGGGCAATCTCATTGACCGCATTCGGAGCGGTTTAGTGGTGGATTTTTTCGACTTTCGGATCTGGCCGGTGTTTAATATCGCCGATATTGCCATTGTACTGGGCGTAGCCAGCATGATTTATGCCATACTTTACAAAGAAAAGGAAACGGATGAATAATATGGAACCTGTTGTATTTACGGCGGAAGAAAAAGGGCAGCGGCTCGATGTATTCGTAGTGGAACGTTTCCCGGAGCTTTCCCGTTCGCATGTGCAAAAACTCATTGAGCAGGGCAATGTGCTGGTCGATAGAATTGTGCGTAAGGCCAACTATAAGCTGAGGGGGGGCGAAGCGGTGCAGGTAACTGTGCCGCAGGCAGAACCCATAAGTGTAGAGCCTGAGGATATTCCATTAGATATTCTCTATGAGGATAAAGATATCATCGTGGTGAATAAGGCTCGTGGTATGGTGGTGCACCCGGCCTCTGGCGTGTACAGCGGCACATTGGTCAATGCCCTGCTTTTCCATTGTCAGGATTTATCCGGCATCAACGGTGAAATCCGTCCCGGCATTGTTCATCGCTTGGACAAGGATACGAGCGGAGTGATGGTCTGTGCCAAAAACGATACCGCTCATTTAGACTTAGCTGAACAGATTCGTACAAAAACGGCGCACCGCACCTATTGGGCGATTGTGCATGGTAATATCAAAGAGGAAGCGGGCATTATCAAGGGGGATATTGGCCGTCATCCCACCGACCGCAAGAAGATGGCCATTGTACGTGAAAATGGCAAACCAGCCGTTACGCATTTTAAGGTTTTGGAGCGGTTTGGCGAGTATACCTTGGTGGAATGTCAGCTTGAAACCGGCCGCACCCATCAGATTCGCGTGCATATGACCAGCATTGGCCATCCATTGGTCAATGACCCCAAGTACGGGCCGAAAAAGTCTTCGCCCTTCGCTATTAATGGTCAGGCGCTGCATTCTCTGCAACTGACCCTGATGCATCCCGTGACGAAAGAGGAAATGACATTTACGGCACCAATTCCGACCGATATGGAGAAAATCTTAACCGGTCTGCGTAATAAGCGCAGCAAAGCACAGCAGTGAGCAGGAGGCTTTTAACAGTCAAGCATAACTTATAAAAAGTTGATAAAAACCGATAAAAAGTCTAAGCAACCTAAGCAAACTTACTTTCCGATACAGAAATAGTACAATGCCCATCAAGGCATGGTATAATTATTCGTATAGGGGAGGTGAATGCGATGATAAGGTCAGTCAGGATACGACTGCTGCCAAACAACAAGCAGAGAACTAAACTTTTTCAGTTCGCAGGTGCTTCAAGATTTGCCTATAACTGGGCTTTAGATAAGCAGATGGATAATTTCAGAGAAGGCAGAAAACTTCAAAGTGATTATGACCTTCGCAAGGAGTTCACTGTTTTTCGTAATTCTGAAGAATACTCGTGGCTTCTAGGTATATCCAACAATGTCACCAAGCAGGCTATCAAGGATTTGTGCATAGCGTACAAGAACTTCTTCCGCAAGCAGAGGCAGAAAGGGTATGTCAAATATTCACCCAAGAAGCTGGC
>NZ_KE384129.1:0-42199 GCF_000424065.1 Selenomonas ruminantium subsp. ruminantium ATCC 12561 | reverse complement strand
TATCTAAATCTGCAAGCTGACACCAACAAGTCAATGCAGATATGTACCGATTCGTTAGTCGGGAATTTAAGCCTCTGGAGCGTTATATCAAACGTGAGAGTAGTCTGTTCTTCAGGACGGCAAAAGCGGACGCGGTGAATGAGGAATGGAACATAAAAGTTAACTTTCTACGGAAGGTTTATGGCTTTTTATAAGTTTTCAGTAACGGCGAGGATATGGAATTTATTGATAAAACTGTCCTGATGGACACCGAAGGTATCCGCCGGGCATTGACCCGCATTGCCCATGAGATTGTGGAAAAGAACAAGGGCGTGGATAATGTCGTTCTCGTGGGAATCCGTACTCGGGGCGTGCCTATTGCTGAACGTCTGGCCGAGAACATCGAAAAAATTGAAGGTAAAAAGCCGCCTGTGGGCGTGCTCGATATAACCTTGTATCGGGACGATCTATCCACGCTGGCCTATCAGCCGATTGTGCGTCCCACGGAACTGCCGGTGGATATTACGGGCAAAATCGTTGTGCTGGTAGATGATGTGCTCTATACAGGGCGTACGATTAGGGCTGCGTTGGATGCGGTCATTGACAATGGCCGTCCCAAGACCATTCAGCTGGCTGTACTGGTGGACAGAGGCCATCGGGAACTGCCGATTCGCGCGGATTTTGTAGGCAAGAACGTGCCAACATCATCCAAAGAAGTAGTCAGCGTACAGCTGCAGGCAACGGATGAAGCAGAGAATGTAATCCTGCGGGAAATCGTCGAGGAAAAATAAATTTAGAATGTGTAGCCAGGGCAGAGAGCTTTTTCTGCTTTGGCTTTTTTATAGGAGGAAAAGTCTTGCAAACGGTAAGCAATGTATTGAATTTGGTTAAGGCAGCCATAGAACCTGCACTAAAAAATGCACGGACAGTAGTAGATGCAACCGCCGGCAATGGACATGATACGCTGTTTTTGGCAGAGCATACTGTCGATGAGGCAAAAATCTATGCCTTTGATATTCAGGAAACGGCGCTAAACAATACGCGGGTGCTAACCGCTAAATATGCTGGGCGGATTAATTATGTTTTAGCTAGTCACGATAAAATTGCCGAATTGGTGTCCGAGCCTATTGATGTAGCGATGTTTAATCTTGGCTATCTGCCTGGCGAGGAGCATTGTGTTACCACCAAGACGGAAAGCACGATGACCGCGGTAAAGCAGGTATTGGACAAGCTGAACTGTAATGGAGTATGCGTGATTGTCGCCTATCCCGGACATGCGGCAGGGGCACAGGAAGCGGCCAGTTTAGAGGAATTTTTCGCCGTGTTGTCGAAAAAGAATTATACAGTTGGTTGTTATCGTCTGCTCAATCATGCGCGGACGGCACCTTATGCCTATGTGGTGGAAAAAGTACTCCCCGTTCGCCACTGACAACGTATGAACTGGATACATTTATCACGAACTCTCCGATAAACTGCAATTGTAACCTAAAAAGCTGACCCGTCAATTGACGAGTCAGCTATGAACAAAATAGTAACCTTATGCGTTTTCTTTGCGGAACTTATCCATGAACTGGGCGAGTTTTTCAGCGCCTTCATAGGGCATTGCGTTGTAGATGGAGGCGCGCATGCCGCCGACGCTGCGGTGGCCTTTGACACCGCTAAGGCCCTGCTCAAGAGCTTCTTTTACGAATTTTGCTTCGAGTTCTTCAGAGGGCAGGCGGAAGGTGACGTTCATGAAAGAACGGCTGTCCTTGTCGGCATGGCCTTTGTAGAAACCGTCGGAATTGTCGATAGCATCGTAAACCACAGCGGCTTTCTTTTTGTTGCGTTTAGCCATTTCCTCAAGGCCGCCTTCAGCCTTAATCCAGGCGGCAACTTTGCCGACCATATAGATGCAGAAAGCAGGCGGCGTGTTGTAGAGGGAATCTTTTTCGAGGAAGGTGCTGTAACGGAACATGGTCGGCAGAGTTTTGGGGCTCTTGGCGAGCAGTTCTTTCTTGGCAACGACGAGCACGACACCAGCGGGGCCTAAGTTCTTTTGCACGCCAGCGTAGATGAAATCGAATTTCTTGAAGTCGAGCGGGCGAGAGAGCATGTCCGAGGACATATCGGCAAAGAGGGGCACGCCGTTTGTTTCAGGAATGTAGTGGTATTCCGTACCGTAAATGGTATTGTTATAGCAAAGGTGCACATAGGCAGCATTCGGATTGATTTTGAGTTCTTCCTGAATGGGAATATGCTTGAAATCCCTGTCCTTGCTGGAAGCGGCGATTTCGCCTACGCCTAAGAGTTCCGCCTCTTTGTAGGCTTTGGAGGCAAAACTGCCGGACAGGACATAGCTGCCGGGGTGGTCTGTGCTTGCAAAGTTCAGCGGAATCATGGCGAATTGCTGGCTGGCACCGCCCTGACAGAACAGGACTTCGTAATCATCGCCGAGGCCCATGAGTTCCTTGATATCGGCTTTTGCCTGCGCATGCACGGCGGCATAGGGCTTAGCACGATGGCTGATTTCCAGAATGGACATGCCGCTGTCACCGAAGTTTAAGAATTCTGCCTGTGCTTCCTTGAGTACCGACAGGGGCAGGGTAGCCGGGCCGGGGTTAAAGTTATATACGCGATTTGCTTCCATGGAGTACCTCCTAAAAGTAAAAAACTTACAATGTTACATATAGCGGATATTTTTCTTTATTTTACCCCTAATTTTTTATAAAAGCAAGGGCAAAAACAAATATTGTTCCTCTATAAAATACAGATGGCGAAACTGAAAAGATAAATTTTACAGATTTACGAAAAATATCTTGACATACCTGCGGAATAATGATAAGCTTACATCAATTTCAAAATTAAACAATAAGGAACTGCGATAAATAATATTGTAAGATTATTTTATCGTAGTGACCTAAACCGATGAAGCGGAGATAACGGCTTTTACGCCTTTACAGAGAGCCTGCGTTGCTGGAAGTCAGGCAAGAAACGGATGGTCAAATGGACCGCTGAGGGTGCAGTCAAATGGTTTGACAGGTCAAATCAGAGTATTCTGCAACGTGAGGAACGCGTGAGTTTCCGGGGATATGGTTGTATCCTGCAAAGCGCATGGCTGAAAGCCATGAAAACAAGGTGGCACCGCGGATAGTGTGAAAACTTTTCGTCCTTGATAGAATGGATTGTTCTGTCAAGGGCGTTTTATTTTGCCTGGGTTATGGCAGAACCGTGCCGGAGTTTTTGTATCGAAGGAGGATTTACCATGATTGAGCAGGCTATTGTAAAGATTGTCAGCAAAGAGGATTTGACTTACGATGAAGCTTACGCCGTGATGAATGAGATTATGAGCGGCAAGACTAGTCCTACGCAGAATGCGGCGTTCCTGGCGGCACTTTCCACCAAGAGTGCGCGTGCGGAAACCACGGAGGAAATCGCCGGCTGTGCGGCGGCGATGCGTGACCATGCGACAAAAGTGGACACGGGAATGGATATCTGCGATATTGTCGGTACCGGCGGCGATCACTCTCAGAGCTTTAATATCTCCACCACGGCAAGTTTAGTTGCGGCTGCGGGCGGCGTAAAAGTCGCCAAGCATGGCAATCGGGCAGCATCCTCCAAATGCGGCACGGCAGATTGTCTGGAGGCGCTGGGCGTCAATATCGAGCAAAGCCCGGAGATGTGCAAGAAACTGCTCGATGAAGTGGGCATGTGTTTCTTCTTTGCCCAGAAGTATCACACTTCCATGAAATATGTCGGCGCTATCCGCAAGGAACTCGGCGTGCGGACGGTGTTTAATATCTTGGGCCCGCTGACCAATCCCGGCAGTCCGACCCGCCAGCTCTTAGGTGTTTATGATGAATACCTCGTGGCACCGCTCGCGCATGTGCTCAGCAGTCTTGGTGTTAAACGGGGCATGGTGGTTTACGGCAAGGATAAATTGGATGAGATTTCCCTGTCAGCGCCTACGGCGGTCTGTGAAATCCGCGATGGCTGGGTCAAGGCTTATACCATTAAGCCGGAGGATTTCGGTATGGAGCGCTGCACGAAGGATGATTTGGTGGGCGGTACGCCAGCGGAAAACGCTGCAATTACCCGCAGTATTTTGCAGGGCGAGCGCGGGCATAAGCGCAATGCGGTGCTCTTAAACGCCGGGGCTGCGCTTTATATTAACGATAAGGCGCCGACTTTGGCTGATGCTGTAGAACTTGCGGCAGAGCTTATCGACTCCGGCAAGGCTATGGAAACGTTGGAGAAATTTGCCGCTATAAGTCAGAAAGTGCAGGCGGTGGCATGAATGTATTAAAGAGATTAGCAGGTTACGCCCGCGAACGAGTGGAGGCAGCGAAAGCAGAAAAGCCACTTGCGCAAATCTGTGAGGAAGCGTTGGCGCTGCCCAAGGGGGATTTTGCCTTTGAACAGGCCTTGCGGAAAAAGAAGCTGTCCTTTATCTGCGAATGCAAGAAGGCTTCGCCTTCTAAAGGGCTTATTGCTCCGGACTTTCCCTATTTGCAGATTGCCCAGGAATACGAGGTTGCCGGCGCTGATGCAATTTCCGTATTGACGGAGCCACGCGAGTTTTTAGGCAGTGATGCTTACCTGCGGGAGATTGCGGCGGCGGTGAACATTCCCTGCCTGCGCAAGGATTTCACCGTGGATGAATATATGATTTATGAAGCCAAGCTTTTGGGGGCGGCGGCGGTGCTCTTGATTTGCGCCCTGCTTACGGAGGAGCAGATTCGGAAATACTTGGCCATCTGCGATAAGCTGGGGCTGTCGGCGTTGGTGGAAGCCCATGATGAAGCAGAAGTGAAGATGGCCTTAAATGCGGGGGCGCGGATAATCGGCGTCAATAACCGCAATCTCAAGGATTTTTCCGTAGACCTCAATAATAGTGCCAACTTGCGTGAACTGGTGCCTGCAGATATTATTTTTGTAGCCGAAAGCGGCATCAAAGATGCAGAAGATGTCAAAGCCGCTGTGAAGATGGGCGCCAGCGCTGTGCTGGTGGGAGAAGCCCTGATGCGGGCGGAAGATAAGAATGGAAAACTAGCGGAGTTTTATGCCGCTGCGGATAGAGTAAAGGAGCGTTTGCAATGACCAATCCTCAGGGAAGATTTGGCATTCATGGCGGGCAGTACATTCCCGAAACCTTGATGAATGCCGTTATCGAATTAGAAGAAGCCTATAACCACTATAAAAATGACCCGCAGTTCCAGAAGGAACTTACGGAACTCTTAAACGACTATGCCGGCCGGCCGTCACGGCTCTATTATGCAGAGAAGATGACCCGTGACTTGGGCGGCGCAAAAATCTACCTCAAGCGCGAGGACTTAAATCATACCGGTGCCCATAAAATCAATAATGTGCTGGGGCAGGCACTACTGGCGAAAAAGATGGGCAAGACCCGCCTGATTGCTGAAACCGGCGCTGGTCAGCACGGTGTGGCGACGGCGACCGCAGCGGCCCTGATGGGCATGGACTGTGTGGTCTTTATGGGCAAGGAGGACACGGAGCGGCAGGCACTCAATGTCTATCGTATGCGCCTTTTGGGAGCGAAGGTTGTAGCGGTTACGTCCGGCACAGCAACGCTTAAAGATGCCGTATCCGAAGCCATGCGCGAGTGGACGACCCGCATCAGCGATACCCATTATTGCTTAGGTTCCGTTATGGGGCCGCACCCGTTCCCGACGATTGTCCGCGACTTTCAGGCGGTTATCTCGCAGGAAATCAAAAGTCAGATGTTAGAGAAAGAAGGTCGCCTGCCGGATGCGGTGCTGGCCTGTGTGGGCGGTGGCTCCAATGCCATCGGCAGTTTCTATCACTTCATTGAGGATGAGCAGGTACGACTGATTGGCTGTGAAGCTGCCGGCAGGGGCATTGACACCTTTGAGACGGCGGCGACCATCAATACAGGCCGTGTGGGGATTTTCCACGGCATGAAATCCTATTTCTGTCAGGACGAAAACGGTCAGATTGCACCGGTGTATTCCATTTCAGCAGGCCTTGACTATCCCGGTGTTGGCCCGGAACACGCCCACTTGCATGATATCGGGCGGGCAGAGTATGTGGCGATTACTGATGATGAAGCGGTGGAGGCGTTTGAATACCTCTCGCGGACGGAGGGTATTATCCCTGCGATTGAATCCTCCCATGCCATCGCCCATGCCATGAAACTGGCACCGCAACTGGACAAGAACAAAATCATCGTTGTAACGGTATCTGGACGGGGCGACAAGGATTGTGCCGCCATTGCCCGCTATCGGGGGGAGGATATTCATGAGTAATATTGCAAACGCATTCAAAAACGGCAAAGCCTTTATTCCCTTTTTTACCTGCGGTTTTCCCGATATGGAAACGAGCAAGGCTGCGATTAAGGCGGCTGTGGATAACGGCGCTGACCTTATCGAACTGGGGATTCCCTTCTCTGACCCCACAGCCGAGGGGCCGGTAATTCAGCGTTCCACATTGGGTGCATTAAAAAATGGCGTCAATACCAACAAGATTTTCAAAATGGTCAAGGAACTGCGGCAGGAAGTCACGATTCCGTTGGTCTTTATGACCTATGCCAATGTGGTGTTCTCCTATGGCGGGGAGGATTTCTTTGCCAAATGTCAGGAAGTGGGGATTGATGGCCTTATCCTGCCGGACTTGCCCTATGAGGAAAAAGAAGAATTTGCGGCCCTTAGCGAAAAGTACGGTGTGGATTTGATTTCCATGATTGCACCGACGTCCCATGAACGCATCGCTATGATTGCCAAAGAAGCCACGGGCTTTATCTATGTGGTCAGCAGCCTGGGCGTTACCGGTGTGCGCAAGGAAATCACCACGAATCTGACGGAAATGGTGGAGGAAATCCGCAAGGTTACGGATGTGCCCTGCGCCATTGGCTTTGGTATTGCCAATCCTGACCAGTCCAAACGCATGGCCCAGATTGCCGACGGCGTGATTGTGGGGTCGGCGATTGTGAAACTGCTCGAAAAATATGGGAAGGATGCGCCGGAGTATGTGGGGGCTTATGTGAAGTCTATGCATCCGAGAAATTTGCTATAAATGCAGCCCGAGGAAAAAGATGTTTCCTCGGGCTTTTTCATGAAAAATTGCAGTTTGCCAGTACGTGCTGAATTTTTTTGTTACAGCTCAGTTTGGGCAGAGGTGGTAATGCTTTTCGCCGTTGCACGAAATGACCCACAAGGAAATGTATGAGCTTTTTAGTCACCTGCGCCGGGCAAGACCGGCGGCGCGTATGTTCAGCCCAGTATTTAGTCTATGCCGTTTGTGGGCCAGTCCTCACTACGTTCGGACAGTCGTTCCACGGCGAAAAGCATCACCACCTCCGCCCTGAGTGATGTCCGTACCAGCTGTTACTTTCGCAGTGATAAGCAACAAGTACATCGATGTTCTTGTTACGGGAGCAACGAGTTCGTGGCAATAAGCTAATCCGTAACTTGGGGCGAACGGGGAGTGCTTTTTCTGTTAGGAGCGACTGCCTGAACGAAGTGAAGGCCGGCCCCTGTAGGAGGTAGCTAAGCAAATACGCTGAAAGCAGCGCCGTTGGCCTGCCCGGCGCAGGTAACTGGACAGCGCTATTGGCCGAAGGGGTCGTTTAGCGGGAAACAGAAAAAGTACTCCCCGTTCGCCCCTGACCACGTATGAACAAGATACCTTTACCACGAATTGAACTCCCGACAAACTGCAATTTGTTACATAAAGTGTGAATTAATAGCATAAAACTAAACTTAGAAATAAAATTTGTTTTTTGGTAAAATACACTTGCTACTGCGAAATGGATAAACTATAATGGAATAGTGTTATTTTGATTATAAGGAGCGATGGATATGAAGGTTTTGGCTGCTGATGGCATTTCGCCCAAGGGCATTGAGCTTTTGCAGAAGGAGTTTGAAGTAGATGTGCGGGACAAGATTTCCGCTGAGGAACTGCTGGAGATTATTCCGCAGTATGATGCATTGATGGTGCGTTCTGCCTCTAAGGTGACGGCTGAAGTCATAAGCCGGGCAGAGAAGCTCAAGATAATCGGCCGTGCTGGTGTCGGCGTGGATAATATCGACATTCCGGCAGCTACGGCCAAGGGCATTATCGTCATCAACTCTCCCGGCGGCAATACCATCGCCGCTACGGAACATACCATGGCCATGATGCTGGCCATGTCCCGCAATATCCCCATTGCCAATGAAACCATGCAGAAGGGCGAGTGGAATCGCAAGCAGTATGTGGGCGTGGAACTGCGGAATAAGACGCTGGGCGTTATCGGCATGGGCCGTATCGGTTCCGGCGTAGCCAAAAGGGCCATGGCTTTCGATATGAATGTCATCGCTTATGACCCCTATATCAACGAAGACCGTGCCAAGGATTTGGGCGTGACCGTGGGCACGCTTGAAGATGTCATCACCCAGTCGGACTTCATCACGGTGCATATGCCGCTGACCCCGGACACCAAGGGCATGATTGGCATGGAACAGATGAAGAAGATGAAAAAGGGCGTACGCCTGGTGAACTGTGCCCGCGGCGGTATTATCGTTGAAGAAGATTTGGCCGAAGCCGTGAAACAGGGTATTGTGGCTGGCGCGGCAATTGACGTATTCACTAGTGAGCCTGTCGGTGCGGACCATCCTCTCGTCGGTGTGCCGGGCATTGTGCTGACGCCGCATCTGGGTGCATCCACGGTGGAAGCCCAGGTTGGCGTATCCTTGGATGTATCCGAAGGCATTCTGGCAGCCCTCAAGGGTGAACCGGTGGCAACGGCAGTCAATATGGCGCCGGTTTCTCCGCAGGTGATGAAGGTTATTGCTCCTTATCTTACGCTGGCTGAACGTCTGGGCGGCACGGTTGCTTCGCTGGCTGAAGCACCGGTCAAAAAGGTTGAGGTTACCTATAACGGCGAGATTACCGAAGTCAACACGGGCATGCTGACCACGGCTGTAATCAAAGGCCTCTTGAATCCCATTATGGAAAACGATGTAAACTACGTCAACGCACCGGGTCTTGCTAAAGAACGCGGCATCAAGGTGACGGAAGTCAAGAAGAAAGAAGCCGAAGACTTTGCCAACCTCATTACGGTCAAAGCCGATATTGGCGGCGGCAAGAACCTCACGGTACAGGGCACGCTCTTTGGCAGTGAAGCCCGCATCGTGCGCATCAACAAGTTTCGTGTGGACGTTGATCCGCAGGCGCGCATCCTCGTTTGCCCGCACATCAACAAACCGGGTGTTATCGGTACGATTGGTACTTTCCTTGGTGTGCATGGCATCAACATTTCCGGCATGCAGGTGGGCAAGACGGAAGTGGAAGGCACGAGTTTGATGGTGCTGACCATTGACCATGACATTCCGGCAAGTGTGCTTAAAGATGTCAAAGGTATTGATGGTATCATTGATGCCAAGCTGGTCAATTTCTACGCTATTTGACAAGTTAAAACGGTATATAAAGCTAAAACAAAGCTCTGTGTTCAATGGACATGGAGCTTTTTGTTTTGTCTTTGTCTGCATTATGTATACATGTAATTAACATTCACACAATTCAGTAAACAGTTTATTAAGTATACATGCATACAATTTGCGATTAATGTAAACTTATGCTATTATATATCCACGGTAAGGAGTGTTGTGTATGTATACGAAAGAACTTTATATAACAAGAATTAAATTGATTGCCCTTAGCCGGATTCGTCAGATTGTGGATTCGGTTAAGGAAAGACCAGCGGAATACCGCAAGGATACGCGGGAGTATCTGGAGGCCATGTATGAGGGGATTTCCTACATGCGTCCGGAACGTCTGGCGGAGGTAGTGAATACCGTCCATGAAAGCTATGTAGAAGCGAACATGGACGATGATGGCTGTGTAGCCGATTCTCTGATGATGATTGCACTGGCTGAATATCAGAATGAGCTTGGCGAAGAAAATATCTATGACCTCGGTTGGAACAGCTGGGTGGAGGATTTCTTCCGTACGGCAATAGCTTAAACTTTATAGGATATCTGAAAAACTTCTGCATTTGGCAGGAGTTTTTTTCTTGTGCGCGAAAGTAGAATGTATAGCAATGGTGGATAATAGGTGGTGAATGTATTATGCCGATGTACAAGAAACAGTTATTTGTTTTAATAATTCTTTTGCTGGCGGCGGCAGGCGGCACTTATTACGGTTTGTACAGTGAGGAACAAGCCGTAGTGCTGGATGCAGCTGCAACTGCTGAAAGCAGCCCGCCAAAACAGGAAATAACGGTTTATGTAACCGGGGCAGTTAATAAGCCGGGGCTCGTGAAGGTGCCGGAAGGAGCGCGGGCGGCCGATGCCGTCAATGCCTGCGGCGGTTTGCTGCCGACTGCAGACGGCGAAAAAATCAATATGGCGCAAAGTCTCAAGGACGGCCAACAGTTAAAGGTGCCAGAAAAGACTGGAACAAACGGCAAAACGGATTCGGGAAAAACGGATAAATCCAAAGGCGCAGACAGCGGGGAAAAGGTCAATATCAATACTGCCGATGAAAAAGCGTTGGATACTTTGCCGGGAGTCGGCCCTGCCATGGCAAAACGGATTATCGAATATCGAGAAACAGAAGGAGCCTTCCAATCCATTGAGGATATTAAAAAGATTCGTGGTATTGGCGAGGCCAAATTTGCCAAAATGAAGGATAGGATTTGCATATAATCAGGATGTGAGGGCATGAAAATCGGTCAGCATCAGGAAGTATTTTTGGCAGGCTTGCTGTTGGCTCTAGGCGCAGGAATTGGCTGTGCCAGTTTGCTTACATTGCCGATGGGGATTGTGGTGTCCTTGCTGGTAGCAGCGTTATTTTTGTCCATTTATGGCTGTCATCGAGTTCAGCAGTGGACATGGCTGTCCATGTTGATGGCGTTCTTTTTCGTGGGCTTTTTGCGCTTTATGGCGGTGGATAATCTGCCGGATACAGATATTTCCCATTTTGCTAAAGAGACGGTGAAAATCGAGGGCACTTTGCGGGAAGTTCCGCGGTTGACAGAAGATAACCAGGGACGGAAGAAACAGCGGTATTTGCTTGATGTGACCAAAGTCAAACAGCAGGGACAGGAATGGCAGGCGGCCAGCGGCGGGCTGTATGTATATGCTGCAGAGCAGGCTGCACCGGAGGTGCGGATTGGCGATAAAGTGACAGCCGCCGGAAAGGTGCGCTCACCCCATGGCTATCAGAATCCTGGCCAGCTGGATACGAAAATGCTGTTAAAGAGTCAGGGAATCAGCGCTTCCTTATCGGCAGGCAAGCAGGGAATAAAAGTCATGCCGGTGGACACGGCTGCTTTTGCCCGTAAATTGGCAGAGGTGCGCCGTCATTATCGGGAACGCATGGAGCAGGTTATGCCGAAAACGGATGCAGCGGCTATATTTGCCATGCTCTTTGGCGGCTATGATGGCTTGAAGCCTGAACTGGTAGATTCGTTTACCATTACAGGCATAGTTCATATCCTTTCGGTGTCCGGCTCGCATATCAGTCTGTTGGCGGCGGTGATGGCAGGGCTGGGGGCATTACTGCGCCTGCCTAAAACGGTTACGGTGGTGCTGGTGGTGGGATTGATTGTTATTTACAGTCTGCTGGCAGGTGCGGTGCCGCCGGTTATCCGCTCGGCGATTATGGGCGGTCTGGCTTTTGTGGCACTGGCTTTGGACAGGGAGCGTGATGCACGGCGGATTTTACTGTTGACCGGGCTGGTTATGCTCTTAGTCTCACCGTTGTTATTCTTTCACATCAGCTTTCAGTTGTCCTTCCTGGCCACGGCAGGACTGCTTTATTTGGCGCCTGTCTGGCAAAAATATTTTCGTGAGCATGGCTGTAATGCGTATATTGCGGCAGGGCTTTCCATTACGCTGGCGGCACAGCTTGCCACTCTGCCGATACTTGCCTGGTATTTTAATCAGTTGTCGCTGTCCTCTCTGATTGCCAATCTCGTGGTAGTGCCTTTGGTGGAAATAATTATCGTTCTGGGTCTTTTTGCCGGAGTAGCAGCTTTTATCCTGCCGTTTGCAGGCAGTGTAGTCTTTGCAGGTGGAAGTCTGCTCTTGGGTGTGGTTACGGAAATGACGGTGAAAATTGCCGCCCTGCCGGCAAGTGCGATATGGATTCCGAGTATGAATTTCGGTTGGGGCCTATTGTATTATTTGCTGTTAGGCTTGTTCCTGCTGAATGCCCAACAGCGGGAACAATTATGGGACGGCATAAAAAAACGGCGCAATGCTTTGAGCGTGGCGCTGTTGGTGGCCGTTGTATTTCTGGCTAGTGTTCAATTGGCAAAGCCCAAGGAAATGCAGGTGCATTTTATCGACGTAGGGCAGGGCGATGCAGCGCTGGTTATTACGCCGGGAGGACGTGCCTTTATGTTTGATACCGGTGGTACACGGGACGGTAATTTTGACATTGGTGCGAAAGTGGATGTACCTTATTTATTGCACTATGGCGTGTTGAGGTTGGATGGCGTTTTTCTTTCCCATGCTCATGAAGACCATGCGGCAGGCTGTGGTGGCATTCTGCGCAAAATTCCGGTTGCGCAGGTGATAACCGCCGATGAAGGCATAGTGGATTATGCCCGCAGTATGAAACTGGGGGATAATGACCCTTTTCTGCACAAATTCCATACTGCCCGTCAGGGGGAAAGTATGACTGTTGATGGTGTGACCATTGAAGTGTTGTTTGCCCCGCCGTTGCAAGAGGGCGATAATAAAACGGGCAACGAGGCATCAAATGTCTATCGCGTGTCCTATGGCAAGGCTAGTTTCCTGTTTACGGGGGATTTGACCAAAGAAAAAGAAGCACAGTTATTGGCAGAGGGGATAAATCCTGCCAGCAGTGTGCTGAAAATCGGCCATCATGGCAGCGATACCTCCAGTTCGTTGGAGTTTTTACAGGCGGTCAAACCGCAATTTGGCGTATTTTGTGTGGGAGCGGACAATTCGTTTGGGCACCCGAAACCTGCTGTGGTGCAACGATTTAAGGAGCAGGGGATTAAAACTCTGCGAACAGATGAAAATGGTGCAGTGGTTTTTTATACGGATGGGGAGCGCATGCGGGTAGAAACTTATCAATAAAAAAGCAGGATTTTGCTGTTAAAAGTGGAAATAATATAATATCAGATGAATATGCAGAAGGGATGATTTTTATGACAGCAGAAGAATTCAAGAGTGCAGCAAAAAAATTAGGTATTACAGAAGTTGCCGCAAACCAGACAGTTGAGTTGCATGAAAAGTTTCTGCGCATGGGCATGACACCGGCCAGCTATGAGGAGATACTGGCAGCAAAACAAAAAAAATCCTGCGTAGAAGTATTTGAGGCAGCGTTGGCAACGCATTAAGAATAAATAAAAAGTACATAAAGAGATCTATTTTTAGGATGTTACAGGCGGTGCAGGCGGTTTTATAAGCCTGTACCGCTTATATTTTGCACCGGTACAATAACGCATATCGGGAAATTAAGGTGGCACAGGAACTATGGATTTGGCATTAAACAAAGAACAACAAGCAGCAGTAGAGGAACTGGAAAAAAATATTTTATTATTAGCACCGGCAGGCACAGGGAAAACCAATACCCTGGCCTGCCGTATTGCGCATATTATTGAGGAAAATCGGGCCCTGCCGGAGGAAATTCTCTGTCTGACCTTCACCAACAAGGCCTGTCGGGAAATGCGCGAGCGTGTGGAGGCGCGGGCAGGAGATAATGGCAGCCGGGTGATGGTAAAGACCTTTCATGGATTTTGCTATGAGGTCATTAAGACAGAGGCCAAGCGTCATTCGGATTTATTCACGGATTTTACGATTTTTGATGAAACAGATTGTCAGGGCCTGTTAAAGGAGATTATTGACGAAGAATGGCCGCTCAAGGCGGTGCAGAATCTGGTCAATCAGCTGAAGGAAAAGAAGGCCGAATATGCCATTGATAGCGGGAATTTAATCGCGGATTATCAGCAGACCTTGCAGCGGCTTTTGCAAAAGGAAACCGCTGCAGTAAAGGCATTAACTGTGGATGACGCCTATAAATTCCACGGGCGGCTTTATGAGGGCTGGCAAGTCTGGGGTGCAGAGAAGACTGCGCTATATGATGAGCGCCTTCACGAGCTGCATGGATTGGATTTTACGGATTTGCTGGTGCAGGTGGATACGCTTTTTCGGCAGGACAGCGTGGCAGGAAAATGGGCGCGGCGGTTTGTCTATATCAATATCGACGAGGTGCAGGATACGAGCCTGTTGGAGTACCGCATTATCTCCCAGATTTTTGGCGCCAGTCATCTGCTCCTTTGTGGGGATTATTTTCAGACCATTTATGAATGGCGCGGTTCACATCCGGAACTTGTCTTGCGCAAGTTCCAGCAGGATTATAATCCCAGACGCATCGTGCTCCATGAAAATTATCGGGCTACGCAAGTGCTCTTAAATGCGTCCTTTGACTGGCTCAGAAATTCCTTCCCGGAGCGGGTAAACCTGCTTTATCCTGACGGTCTGCAGGCGGTGAGTCGTGAGCATGGAGAGCCGATTGTACTGAAGGGCGCGGCGGATTTCAGTGAGGAAGCCCAATGGATTTATTATCAGATTCAGCAGCTGCCCGTTGCCGATTACAGCCGGGTCTGCATACTGACCCGCAGCAACCGCTATAACAAGGAATTGTCTGCTCATTTCCGTTCACTGAGCCGTTTTGTATCGGAAAAAGAACGCCTGCCCTTTATGCTGATTGACGAGCAGAAGTTCTTTCGGCGGCAGGAGATAAAGGACGCCTTGGCGGTTTTGAAACTAGCGGTCAATAAGCATGACGTGGCAAGTTTGGTGCGGGTGCTGAACCGCTTTGCAACCGGAATTGGCCCGGCGACCATCAAGAAATTGTCCAGTGAGGAAATCCGCAGTGCGGGCATTCGGCTGACGGATTTTGTCGATGCCGATGCCCGTGAGAGCGGCGAGCCTTATGCGCAGTTGCTGGCGGCTTTGGCGGCAGAGAATATCGTCGTGTTTGATGTGGAGTCTACCGGCGTGGATACGACTCGTGATGAAATCATCCAGATTGCGGGCATCCGCCTGGATAAGCATGGGGCGGTCAAGGAAAAGTTTGTACGCCTTTTGACGCCCTTGCGCAAGGTCGGCGATTCGGTGAGGGTGCATGGTCTTACGGATGATTTCCTGCGGGAGCAGGGCGAAGACCCTAAAAAGGTCTTGCAGGATTTTTGCGCCTTTGCCCAAGGGGCGGTACTCGTAGGGCATAATGTGTCCTACGATTTGCGGATTTTGGGCAGCGAGCTGTCCCGGCTGGATTTGCCGCCGCTGGAATATCCGCTGTATTATGATACGCTGGATATCTTCCGGCGGTTTTATCCCAATCTGCCCAATCACAAGCTGGAATTTTTGGGCAAATACTGTGAGGTAAAGCATAAATCCAGCCACGATGCCTTTGATGATATTATGGCGACGGCGGAAATCCTCCTGTATGCCGTGGAGCGGGATTTGCGTCCTCATGTGGAGGCGCGGCAGGAAATTATGGCCAAATATCAGGAGTTGTTTACCGAATGGGCAGACATGCTTACCGAAGTTCGCCAAAAGGCAAAGCACCTGCGTCCCTGGCAGCTCTTGGGGGAGATTGTGGTGAACTGGGGCATGGATAAGTATTATGTAAAACACAAGGAACCACAGCGCGTGGAGCACTTGCGGGATTTATTCCGGCAGGCACGGGATTTGGACGATGAAGCTATCCGGCCACTCGATGCGGTGGAGCGTTTCCTGCGTTATACGACACTTTCCAATACGGAGCTGGATGCGTTGACGAAGCGTCCGCAGATACCCATTATCACCATCCATCAGGCCAAGGGGTCGGAATTTGACTATGTATTCTTGGCAGGCTTGCAGGAGGGGAATTTTCCTGGCTTTCAGGCGGAGAAAAGCGGGCGGCTGGCAGAGGAATCACGGCTCTTTTATGTGGCTATGACCCGGGCGAAAAAGCAGCTGTTCCTGTCGTGGTCGCAGACCATGTATGGTCATTACCGTCATATCAGCAGTTTTATCCGCAATATTCCGCGAAAGTATCTGCATAATGTATGATGTGCGTGTGTCTGAACATGCATACAGTATTTTTTATAAATTTTTGTTGTTATGATAAAATTGTGTACATTCAGGCGAGAATGTAGTATACTATTTATTGGTAGACACAATTGTATGAGTTTTATAGACAAAGGAGCGATTACTTTGGCAGACATGAAACAGTATGTACAAGATACGTTAGACCTGATTGCAAAACGCGACCCAGACCAGCCGCAGTTCAAGAATACGGTATCCAAGGTTTTGGAAAGCGTTATCCCTGTGTTGGAAGCACATCCCGAATTCAAGGAACAGAAGATTTTGGAACGCATTATCGAGCCGGAACGCGTGATTACCTTCCGCGTACCCTGGCAGGATGATAAGGGCGAAGTTCATGTAAACCGTGGTTTCCGCGTGCAGATGAGCAGCGCCATTGGCCCCTACAAAGGTGGTCTGCGTTTCCATCCCAGCGTAAATCTCGATATTTTGAAATTCCTGGCTTTCGAACAGGTATTCAAGAATGCTCTCTCTGGCCTGCCGATTGGCGGTGCCAAGGGCGGTTCGGACTTTGACCCGCATGGCAAATCCGACAATGAAGTTATGCATTTCTGCCAGAGCTTTATGACGGAACTTTACCGCCATATTGGCCCGGATGTGGACGTTCCGGCTGGTGATATCGGCGTAGGCGGTCGTGAAGTCGGCTATCTCTACGGTCAGTACAAGCGCATCCGCGACAGCTATGATGCAGGTGTCCTGACGGGCAAGCGCGTTGACTATTGGGGCAGCCTTGCCCGTACTGAGGCTACCGGTTACGGCCTGCTCTATTTTGTCAAGAATATGCTTGACGCTAAAGATATCAGCCTCAAGGACAAAACGGTTGTGGTTTCCGGTTCCGGTAACGTGGCAACCTATGCTATTGAAAAGGCACAGGCGTTTGGTGCCAAGGTCGTTACCTGCTCCGATTCCAACGGCTATGTCTATGACCCCAATGGCATTGACCTTGATGCTGTCAAGGAAATCAAGCAGGTTCGCCGCGGCCGCATCAAAGAATATGTGGAAAATCATCCGCAGGCTGAATACCATGAAGGCTGCAAGGGCGTTTGGACGGTCAAATGCGATGTGGCTCTGCCGTGCGCAACGCAGGGCGAAATCGACCTCGAAAGCGCGAAAGCCCTCGTGGCTAACGGCGTAATCGCTGTTGGTGAAGGTGCTAATATGCCGTCCACGCTGGAGGCAATCGCTTACTTCCAGCAGAACAAGGTGCTCTTTGCCCCGGGCAAGGCAGCCAATGCCGGCGGCGTATCCGTTTCCGCACTCGAAATGGCCCAGAACTCCGAAAGACTCCAGTGGACGTTTGAAGAAGTTGATGGCAAGCTGCAGGACATCATGGCCAACATCTACAAGAATGCCAAGGCCAATGCCGAAAAATATGCAGACCCCGACGATTTGGTAGCCGGTGCCAACATCACTGCCTTTGTCAAGGTGGCTAATGTTATGCTGGCGCATGGTCTGGTGTAAGAGAATAAGAATTTTGGAATTGACCAGTCAGATTGGCTGGTCAATTTTTATGGAAAAAAATGCTGATTAGCGTTATAATTTATTTGAAAAATATATAATGGAGTGATGAATGAATGTTGAAACCTATGCTGTTAAAAGCACCGTTGCAAGATTATCTTTGGGGCGGCAATCGGTTGAAAAATGAATATGGCAAGGAAACAGATATGGATATCGTGGCAGAAAGCTGGGAACTTTCCTGCCATGAAGCTGGTCTTAGCGTAGTGGACAGTGGCGAGCACAAGGGTGAGACGCTGGCAGAGGTTTTGTCTGGTGAAGGTAAGGTGATGCTGGGCACTAAGGCACAGGAAATGGATTATTTTCCCTTGCTGATTAAATTCATTGATGCCAAGGGCAACTTATCCGTGCAGGTTCATCCCGATGATGAATATGCCTTGCGGGAAGAAGGCGAGCAGGGCAAGACGGAAATGTGGTATGTAGTAGACGCAGAACCCGATGCCAGCCTTATCTATGGTTTTCAGCAGGAAATCAGCAAAGAGGAATTTCAGCAGCGCATTGAAAACAATACCTTATTGGAGGTTTGTAACCAAGTGCCTGTGCATAAGGGCGATGTGTTCTTCATCAAGGCGGGGACATTGCATGCCATTGGCAGCGGCATACTGATTTATGAGGTACAGCAAAGTTCCAATCTGACTTATCGGGTATATGATTATGGACGTGTTGGCAAAGATGGCAAGCCGCGTCAGCTGCATATCGATAAAGCATTGGCCGTGACAAAACTGGAAGTACCCAAAGCTACGGCTGAAAAAATGGTTGACATAGATGTATTTCCCAATTTAGATATTAAACTGTTGGCCAAATGTAAGTACTTTAAGGTATATCATGGCTGCCTGCATGGGGATAGTGCTATGCATACTGGCGAAGATTCCTTCCATTGCCTGACTGTGCTGGAAGGGGCCTTGAAATTAACAGGTAACGGGGAAAATCTTACCTTAAATAAGGGAAAGACCGTATTTGTTCCTGCGGGACTGGGAACTTATCAGGTGCAAGGACAGGCAGAATTTATTTTAAGTAAAGTATAAAGTGCAAAATGCTCGTGGGAGCTGACAATATTTTTTCCTAGCAGAGACAGGCTGCTCAAACGCTGCGAAAAAATACCAGCTCTTACGAGCTTTAGCTTTATTAAGTGTTCATTGATTTATTTTCTAAAATCGCGTTATAATGTATAAATAATCTTCATAATCAGAGGTATAGACGGTGAAATTTGGCGAGTTTATGGCCAGTTTGCAAAATAATCAGTTAAAGCATGTTTATTTACTGGCTGGTGAGGAACGTTATTATATAGAGAAGGCACGGGAAAAGATTTTTTCGCAGTTGTTCGTCAGTCCGCAGGAGCAGGCGGGGGCTTTACAGAAGCTGACAGGTACGCTGGATACAGATGATTTGGTTGGTCTTATTGAGACAGCGCCGTTTTTTGCCAGCAAGAACGTGCTGCTCCTGCAGGATACCTCTTTGTTTAAAGAGAATAAAGAGGAAGGGGAAAGTAAAAAGTCCGGCAAGGATAAGAAGATGGAACGATTGTTGGCAACGCTTTCCGATATGCCGGATTTCAGTTACGTTATTTTTGTGCTGAACGGCAAAGCGGATAAGCGGCGCAAGCTGTATAAGGTTATTGAAAAATGCGGGGCAGTGCTTGAAGCAGAGGCTGTTCGGGCTTGGAATATCAATGACTGGCTGCAGGGCAAACTGCAATCACTGAACAAGGATATGAGCAGGGAGGCAATGGCGTATTTCAGCGGTGTGGTCAGCACCATGCAGACCATTTCATTGGAATTTTTGGACAAGGAATTTGACAAACTGGCCTTGTTCACCCAAGAGCGGCAAATCACAAAAGAATTGCTGAGCAAGGTATTTGCAGGCTTGCCGGAAGTATCGGTGTTTGCTATGCTGGATGCTATCAGCGAGCGGAAGGCGAAGCGAGCCTTGCAGCTCTTAAGGCGGCAATTGAATGACGGCACTTATTTTACGGTCATATTGGCACTGCTGACCCGTCATGTGCGGCAGCTTTGGCAGGCACAAGTTTTGCAAAAACAGGGGATAAGGGGCAAGGCATTGGCCAAACCTTTGGAACTAAATCCTTTTATTGCTGAGAAATTGGGACGGGCTGCCATGCAGTTTCCTGAGGCAGTATTGAAACGCAATATGCTTAAACTCATAGATGCAGATTATTTTTTGAAAACCGGACAAGCTGGGGAAGAAGTATTGGAATATGTCGTGATTGACCTGTGCCGCGGGCGGACATAGGCAAAGGAGATAAGGTATGGCTGAAAAGCAGGAAAATCAGCTGAAACACAAAGTTATGCTGACCGGGGCAAGGCCCTTTTGGGATAATCAGCTGAAACGGCTGTTTATAAAGGAGAATTGGGACTTTTTTCAGGCAACGGATAATTTAGAACAGACCCGGGAAACACTGCGAATCTATAATATTCCAGTGATTATTTATGTTTGGCCAGCCGAGCGGATAGCAAAGGAGCGGATAGATGGCTTGCAGCAGCTGGCGGATATTTTGGCACTGGCCTATGAGTATGAGGCGGAGTCTGTATATTTTATCTCGACAGCGGCAGCGGTGAAACAGGATACGGCCGAGCGGGCTGCCGATGGGATGGCCATGGTGGCAGAAACTGCAGTCAGAGCATGGTCAGAATGGGCTGTTATTCCGGTGACCATCATTCGCCTGCCTGAAGTTTTTGGGCCGGACAGCGGCCCTGAGGACGGTTTGGTGGCAAGGACACTTTATGCCAGCTTGAAAAAAGAAATTTTACCGCGTATGGATGATGAAACGACACCGCGCGATTTTTTGTATTCAGCAGATGCGGTTTATGGCATATACCGGGCAGTGGCGCGTGGCTGTCAGGGAAGAGTATTGAATTTAGGTACTGGTAAGGGGCTGAACGCAGGTGACTTTGCCGATTGGATAAAAGCAGTTACGGAACTTCCGGGAATATATGATGAGGGTAACGATTTTAAGGAATTTCCTTATGTTCAGCCCGTATTGGAGAGCAAAACAGCGCAGAAGGAATTGGGCTGGCAGTTAAAATATGACCGCAAGGAGGCATTGGCACAAACTTGGGATTACATTCAGGCCAAGGTGGAAGCGAATCGTTTGGAGGCGCAAAAGCGTGTCCGGAACATTCGTTGGCAAAAATGGTACAAGGCGGTCATTCCCTATGGAGAAAATGTCATCGGGGCAATATTAATGGCGGCTATTGTCTATTGGCAGAATGGAAAAACGATAAATCCACAGACACAGTTGGATGTCAATTTTATCTATATTGGTACAATGGGAATACTCTATGGCAAGCGTCAGGCCTTTATTGCCATGACGATATCTGTAGTTATTTTTATTGTTGCCTATTTGGCACGCGGCGGAGAGCTGATTTCTTTCACGTATGTGCCAGAAAATATTTTGCATGTTACGGCGTATCTGTTTACAGCGGCTTTAACCGGATATTTTGCAGATGCCCGGCGTTTTGAACGGGAATCAATGGCGTGGCAGAGGGAGCAGGCACGTGAACGCCAGTTTTTTTTGCGTGGCCTTTATGAGGAAAACCTAGCCGTAAAGGATAAGCTTTATCGGCAGATTGTCAATTCCGATGACAGCATCGGACGGCTTTATCGCATCATCACGCGTTTGGACAGTGTGGAACCGGAAAATATTTTTACCCAGGCAGCTGCTGTCACTGCGCAAATCCTCGCGGTGGATAATATTGCAATCTATGTAGTGGGGCCGGATGGTTATTACCTGCGCCAAAAGGTTCGTATGGGACTTTTGATGAGAAAACAGCCGCGTTCCCTGCGAGTGGCGGATCACACCTATTTGCAGGATATCTTGCAGAAGCATACAATATTTGTTAACCGGGAATTGGTAAAGGATACACCGGACCTTGCGGCCCCGATTGTTTATCAGGATAAGGTCATTGCGGTAATTACGATTTTCGGCCTGCATTTTGAACAGTGGAGCCTGTATCAGCAAAATCTCCTGTCCATTACAACCCGGTTGATTTCGGCCTCTATGGGCAGAGCTTACCGTTATGAACAGGAGGTACAGGAAAAGCGTTTTATAGCAGGTACGCGTATTTTGCAGGCGGAAGAATTCCAGAAAATCATCATGGAACTGGAAAACAGACGTCAATTGCAAGGGGAACTGCCCGTGGCGGTGCTCAAGGTGGATATGTCTGAATTCGATTATGCGGGGCTGGATAGCCGGCTTAGCCATGTTATCCGCAATGAGGATTTTGTTGGGGTAGGCAATAGTGGTGTTTACATCTTGCTGCCAGATGCAAGTCAGGAGGTTACCGCCATGGTGCAGCAGCGGCTGCTCCATGCTGGTGTGAAAACGGCGGTTTGTGAGGCGGTGGTTTGATGGACTTCTATGCACTTTTTTTCCTGCATGCCGTGTTAACCCTGTGTTATTTTCTGGGGAATCTGCGGCGTAAGCCTCGCCTGCATGTGGTAACGGAGACCATTATCGTTTTCATGCTGCCTTTTTTTGGTATACTGCTGATGTTGGGCTATCGTTTTAGCTGCTATTGCTTGAATTTAGGTGATGGACATCAGCCGGAGGTGGAAAAGGAAGCGGAGGCTTTTTTTCAGGGGGTACAGCTGGATGAGGATATTATTCCTCTGAATGATGCCTTCTTAGTGGAGGATATTCAGAAGAAGAGGAGCTTTTTCACGAACGCCATCAAGCAGGCGGTGGTGGACAATGAGCGTATTCTGCAAATGGCCATGCATGACCGGGATAGGGAAATTGCCTATTATGCCGTAGCCATGCTCACTGCTCGTATGGAAAAACTGGAAAATGAGCTGTTTGCGAAAGAAACGGTAATCGCCAGTGGAGAAAGCCGGGAAAGTATTCCCTTGCTGGAAGACTATACGCAAATGCTCA
This sequence comes from Selenomonas ruminantium subsp. ruminantium ATCC 12561, assembly GCF_000424065.1. GTDB lineage: Bacteria > Bacillota > Negativicutes > Selenomonadales > Selenomonadaceae > Selenomonas_A > Selenomonas_A ruminantium. Next base: position 19,747 of record NZ_KE384129.1, on the reverse strand, counting down.
AAAATTATCTGGCGCAAAAAAAATTTATCGACCATGTGACCTATCAGAAAAAACAGGGCGATTATATCGGCCTGCTGGATTATCTAAAAAAAATGTGTCCGGATAACGTGGAATATTATACGGAGGAGATTGGCCAGCTGTTGGCTGTGGAAAACTATACCGAGGCGGAACTGGTCTGTGCGGAATTAAAGGAGCGTTTTCCAAAACATGAGGAAAGCTATATGATGTATATCAAGCTCTATCAAAGTTGGCGTAAGCCGAAAAAAATGCAGCAGAAAATCCGGGAACTGAAAGCCTGTCCAATTGAGTTATCCCAGGAGGCACTGACGGCTATCCGTTATTGGGACAAGGATAGCAACAGGGAGGCGGCAATGCATGGATAAACGCGGAATTGTGGGGTTGATTGTCTTTGTCATTCTGTTAGGCTGTTTTTTCCAGTTCACCCGTATGGATGGCTTTTTGAAGCTGGATAGCGTTAAAAATTTAATTGGCGTGCCCAGTGTTTCCGAGAAAAATAGTGAATGGGATGCACAGCGGGATAAATTTTTAATCCTCTATGACCCAAGGGATGTATCCAGTGTTTTTGCCGAATACCGTTTGTCCAGATTGATTGCCCAACAGAAAAAATTTTCCCAATCGGTCAGGATTAATGATGCGGATGTGGAAATGGACAGTAGTTACCGTGGTGTTCTGGTGGTAACAGGAAAATTAAGTCAGGTCGCTGCTTTGGATAAGGTGCGGTCTTATGTACAAAATGGTGGTACGGCAGCGTTATTGATTGCCCCGGAGGCGGAAAATCCGCCGGCAGGTGATTTCTTGCAGGCGGCGGGGATAGCGCATTTAGGCGGCAGTGATGATGTTAAGGGGATAAATTTGCAGACGGATTTCCTCTTTGGCGGGCGCGGGTTTCATTTTGGTAATGATTCGGTCTACAACACCAACTGCAGCAAGATACAGTTGACCGATGATGCGTTGGTGCATATTACCGGAATGGATAATACGCCGCTTCTTTGGGAACATCCGGATGGACGGGGCCGCTTTTTGGTGTATAATGGTATAGTGCGGGACGATAAGACCAATATTGGCTTACTTACTGCTGTCCTGGCTCATTGCGGTACGGAAACGATCTACCCCATTTTAGGTACGAAGGTATTTTATATTGATGATTTTCCATCGCCGGTACCGGAGGGGACACATCCGCGCATTTATGAAGAACTGCATATGAGTACAGAGGATTTCTATCGTTATCGCTGGTGGCCGTATATGCAGCAGATAGCTAAGGAATTTGACCTGAAGTATACGGGGCTGATTATTGAAAGCTATGGTGACGTAGTTAAAGCGCCATTTCCCGCTACGTCTGGGCGGCGTGCGCGGGACAACTTTATCGTTTATGGCCGCGAGTTGCTCAATATGGGGGGCGAACTAGGCTTGCATGGTTATAACCATCAGCCGCTGGCTCCTGCTGGCTATAATGAGGAAGAATTGGAGTATGTTCCCTGGGAATCCAAGCAGGATATGGTAGAATCCTTGCAAGAATTGCGGCGTTATATTGAAGATGCCTATCCGGATTATACGATGCGCTCCTATGTGCCGCCTTCGGATATTCTAAGTCCTGAGGGGAGGAAAGCCCTGTTGGAGGTGTTCCCTGAACTGAAGATTATTTCCTCACTCTACGATGGTGCCGCGGCGGACAAGAGCTATATCCAGAATTATGAGCGCGCGGATGACGGGATATATGAGCTGCCTCGGACTTCTGCAGGTTATCATCCCAAACGGCAGAATATGTATGAACAGATTAGCATGTTGAATTACATCGGTAATTTTTCGCATTTTGTTCATCCGGATGAATTGTTTTACGAGGAAAGTATGGCTTATAGCTGGGGGGATATGGAAAAGGGGCTGCGGGATTTCATGGGAGAAATCAATAGTCGTTTCCCTTTCCTGCGGGCTGTGACCAATGTGGAATTGATGAATTATTTTGCCGACTATCTGGATATGGATTATCGTGTGGAACGTGAACCGGAGAAGATGACCATTACCACAGCGAACAACCGTCAGCCCTTGCATTTTATCCTGCGGCAATGCCGGGATATTGCTGAAATCAGCGGCGGCAGCTATAAAAAGGTCGATGATGATGCTTATCTGATTGAGACGGAGAAAAGCACTACCGTAATCAAGTGGAAGGAGCCGGAAAATTGAGAATATGTTTGTTAGCAGAAGGTTCTTACCCGTACGTGGTCGGCGGGGTGTCTTCCTGGTGTCAAATGCTTATACAGGGATTGCCGCAGCATGAGTTCGTTATCTATTCCATTGGTGCTGAAGCCAAGGATAGAGGGGCCTTTAAGTATAAATTCCCGCCAAATGTGAAGGGCGTACAGGAAGAATTTCTCGACGAGATATTGAATCAGTATTCCAGTAATATGCAGGAAAATATTTTGACGGCAGAAGAGAGGGAAGCTATCTATGAACTGGTTATTGGCGGAAAACCGTTGGATATCAAGAAGTTGACTTCAATTTTTCGTGACCGCCGCCGTTTTGCCAGTTCCTTGGATATTTTTATGTCCAGTGACTTCTTTGACGTGATTCAGCGGGTCTATGTGGAAAAATACAGTTACTTGCCCTTTACGGATTTTTTTTGGACGATACGTTCCATACTGCTGCCGCTGTTATACCTTTTGCAACAGGACTTGCCAGAGGCGGATTTGTATCACAGTGTGGCGACCGGGTATTGCGGCGTGATTGGCGCTATGGCTGCAGAAATCTATCATAAGCCATTTATCATCACGGAGCATGGTATTTATTCCCGCGAGCGGGAGGTCGAGATTATCAAGAGTGACTGGGCCAAAGGAGATTTTAAATCCGTTTGGATTCAGTATTTTTATAATTTGGCCAAATTATCCTATAATACTGCTGACCGGGTCTATACATTGTTTGAGCATAATGGGGAAATTGAACAGTCCTTGGGCTGTGCACCGGAAAAAATCGGCATAGTGCCTAATGGGGTACATATGGAGCGATTTGCTCATATTGGTGAACTCACAGAACATGAAGGCCCTTTTACTATCGGGGCTGTAGTGCGGGTGGTGCCCATCAAGGACATTGTGACGCTTTTGCGGGCGTTTTTCCTGTTGAAGGCAGAAATCCCGGATGCGCGCTTGTATGTTATGGGCGGGTGTGATGAGGATAAGGAATACTTTGCCCTGTGTAAGCAGACGGTAGCGATGCTAAAGCTTACGGATGTGGAGTTTACCGGCTCGGTTAATGTGGCAGAATACCTGCCAAAGATGGACCTTATGATGCTTTCCAGCATCAGTGAGGGGCAGCCACTTGCTGTATTGGAAGGATTTGCTGCGCATCGCCCCTTTGTGACGACTAATGTGGGCTGCTGTTGGGAACTCATCTATGGGGACAGCAGTGATGATTTAGGTGAAGCAGGAGCAGTGGTGGCTCCTATGGATTTTGAGGCGATGGCGCGGGAAATGGCGCGTTTGGGGAAGGACTTTGAACTGCGGCGTAAGATGGGTAATATCGGTTATGAACGCACTAAGCGTAATTATACATACGAGCAGTTTTTGGAGCGTTATCGGGAAATTTATGAACGCTATATTTAGGAGGCAGAAAGTGTGGCAGGTGTAGGTTTTGAGTTAAAGAAGTTATTCACGGCCCGTACAGCAGCAGGACATATAAAAGCATATTCCTATTCGGCCATTATCACCGCTGGCCCCTTTGCGTTGATGACCAGCATGGTGCTGGCTGTGCAAAGTCTCTTTGCCTATTATGGTGTAGAGGGGGAGTCATCGCAGATTTTTGTGGCTTCAGTGGTTTATGCCTTTGTATTTTCCCAGATTTTATCTGCAGGTTTTGTTATGGTATTGACCCGTTATTTGGCCGATTCCCTGTCTTTAGGACGTTTCTCTGATGCTACCGCTTCCTTGTTTGGTATGGGGGCAATCCTTACGACCTTAGGGGCGATGGCAGCGGGGGCTTTCTTTTGGGATAAGCCATTACCGTTACTGACGAAGTGGTTGGGGTATCTCTTTTTTGCCGAGTTATTGCTGGCTTGGACGGAAAGCGTGTATCTTTCTGCGGTAAAGCGTTATTCGCGATTGTTGATCAGTTATTTTATTGGTGTTTTGCTGAGTATCTTTCTTGTATGGTGCTTTTTGACATTTACCAATTTGCATCCGGAACAGTCCGGCCTGTTGGCTATGGATATGGGTATGGGGCTTATTAATTTGCTCTTTTTACTGCATATTACCGATTATTTTGGTATGCCCAAAATGGGACAAAACTTTGCGTTCCTGCCGTATTTTGAACGTCATTGGCGGTTGTTTTTGACCGCAACCTTTTACATGTTGGGATTATTTTTGCCCAATCTGCTCATTTGGCAGGGAGAATGGGGCGTATTGGTTGGGGGAACGTATCTGTATTCGCCAATCTATGATGTGGTGACGTTTTATGCGTTTTTGTCCATTTTGCCATTAATGACCATGTTTGTGGTGACCGTGGAAACGAATTTCTATGAACGTTATGCCCGTTATTTTTCCTTTATTACCCAAAAGGGAAACTTCCGGGAAATTGATGATGCCCGCAAGGATTTATTGCATACGCTGTGGTTTGAACTGCGGCATATTATTGAGTTTCAGCTGGTGTTTACCTTGGTGGCGCTGGCGGTGGGCAATTACCTGCTGAGCTGGTCGGGAATTGACTATAATCAGGTGAATATGTACAATGTATTGCTGTTTGGTGCCTTTTTTACAGGGCTGTTGCAGTTGGTGTATATTCTGTTGGTCTACTTTGACTATCAGAAAAGTGTACTCAGTCTGTCGGCAGTATTTTTCCTGTCTAATTTGGTCTTTGGTTTGTGGGGCCTTGTTTGGGGTGGCCCTTATAGTTATGGGTTTACCTTTTTCCTGGCGGCGGCCTTGTCCTTTATCTGGGCGTTTATCCGGTTGAATCACTTTGCCCAGCGGATAAATTATCTGGTCTTTTGTTCGCAGCCGGTGTTTTATCGGCCGAACAATGGTTATTTGACGAAATTCACCTTGTGGCTTTACGGGGATAAATATGTGAATTTGGAAACAGCGGGAGATGAAAAAAATGAGAATGAGCCGTAAGGGACGGCATCGTTTGGAAGAAGCGAAACGTTTTGAAGAAGAAGGCCGTAAACGTTGGGCGCCAGTAGCTTTCCGAATGAGTCGCAAGCGCCGTAAACGGTTGGCAGCGGCTCAGGATGGAGCTGCGCCCCGGTTGAAACGATTTGTCCTGCAAAATATGCGCATGACCCGCAGCCGTAAACGGAAAATGCGGGAAGATGCGGCCTTAAGACAATCGGCGCAGGTAGCGTCAATCAGTGCACTGGCTCTGCTGCCACCGGTGGCTGGTGAAGCTGCTGGGATAAGCAACGCCATGAATGAAATACCTGCGGCGCTGGATATTTTGCGCAATGAGCGCAATCGTATCCGGGATTTTCATGAAGCCCAGCGCAATGCGCAGGAAGCGGCAGCGGCACTGAACCAAGCTGAACAGGATTTGGAAATGGCTCGTCAGGACAGGCTTAATGCAGAAAAGGGGTTGGCAGAAGCACAGAAGAATTTGGAAAATGCCCAGCTGAATCTGCAGCGTGTTGCTCAGGAATTAGCCAATGCACAGGTGGAAAGTGCCCAGCGAACCAAGGAAGCCATTGCCGCACAGCAGGCTGTGGCCGATTTTGCACCGCAGGTATGGGCACAGGAAACTGCAGTGCAGGCCGCACAGGCACGTCGACAAAGCCTGCAGGCAAGTTATGAACAGCTCGGACAAGAGTTAGGTTATTTGCGCGATGAACGGGGTGATTTAGAAGAACGCATCCGGAAAGCATGGGAAAGTGTGGGCTATGCCCAGAACCGCCTGCAAGATGTCATAGCGATGGTCAACCGCACACAGGCGACTGTCCCTGAACAATCGGCCGAGGAAGCTCAATGGCAGGCGTATGACAATCAGTTAGCCGAACTGGATTCGGCTGTGGATAGTGCAGAGTCACTGCTTGATGAATTAAATAGCCAGCTCGATGCCTTGCAAGATGCCCGTGAAGCGGCCGAGGATGCGGAGCGTGATGCCCGGGAACTGGTTAAGGATTTGCAGGAACAGCAAGCGGATGGTGAGCGCGACTTAAAAGACAGCGAACAATACGTTGCTGAGGCGGAAAAGTGGAATGAAGAGGCTGTTCGTGGCGTGGAAACGGCAGAGGCAAATCTCACGACAACACGAGACTGGAAAACAAAAGCAGACTATGATTTAGAACATTTCGGCGAGGGTAAGGGCTTTAGTACCGGCTTTGAATACTACAACTGGCACGGGGCAGGTCAGCCTCATGGGCATCAGCTGTATCAGCCAATAGAATTTTATGCCACAGAGAAAAAATGGGATTTTTCGCTTTCTACGGGCTGGCTGAATTCGGATACAGGATTGACGGATGGTCATGTCAGTGGTTGGACAGATACAACATTGGGCATAACCTATAAAAATAACCATAAAATCAATGATGTGCATTATTCCCTGAATATCAACGTGCCTACCGGCAAGGAAAATGCCCATCAAAATGCCATGATAGCCGATAATCTGGCAAGGTTCAATTCCTTTAGTGAAGGCTGGCAGTTCACGCCGGGAATTGAAGTGACGCACAGATTTACGGAACGTGACAGCCTAACGGGACGCTTAGGATATACGTTCAGAGGGAATTATAAGTATCGGAGAAGTTATGCGGAGTCGGAAAAAAATGCTTTACAATCAGAAATGTTGCAGATAAGTAATATAAGTGTAGGATTAAAAAGGATAGCTGCAGAAAAGATAATTGATGTTAATGATGAAACAATAAAAGAACAATATCAATATTGGAGTAATTATAGAGATTTATTACAGCAGATTACATCGTCAGAAGATAATAGTTCTTTGTTAGATCGTGATAACATGCAGACGGTTCTGTCTGAGAATGGAATTACAGATGAAGGGGTGCTTAATGCGTATTATAAATATACAAAATTATTATATGATAATAGTGATGAGGGGGATAAGGAGGAAAATGTAAAAAAAGTTGCTGGTTTAAGCGTTTATGATTTGGCGGGGAAAATAGCTGAACTGGGAGGAATAAATGAAACAGAAATAAAATTATATAATATACTAAACGTAAATGACTTTAAGATTAAAGAACAGGTAAAAACGGAACAGGTATATAAATATTGGACTAGTTATAAATCATTGCTTAAAGAAATAACAGCGAGTAACAGTGCGTATTCATTAGCCAATTACAATGATATGCTGCGATATATTGAAAATACATATTTTGCTAATGGTGCGCTAAAAGAAGCAACACAGGATCAAATTTTATCTGTTTGTGATGAATTGCTTTCTGATGGCAAAAATAATTATGCAGATATGTTAAATACTTTATGTAAGTATGGAGCAATAAGTGGGGAAATAATCAATAATTATGCTATATATACAGCGTTGTTGTATAGAAATGGAACTGAAGATGGAAAAGCAGAGAATGTGAAAAGTGCTTCCGAGTTAAATATTTATGATCTTGTTGAAAGGATTTATCAATTGGAAAAGGAGCCAAATGTAAGGGGGGATGATGAATATATAGCGTGGGTGCTGGATTTTAAGAATAAAGTTTCGATGATTTCGCAGTTTGAAGATTGGCTAGAATATGTTGTTTTTGCTAAATTTGTATATTCGTTGGAAAATGACGATGTGCCTATTGAATTGCTACAAATATTTTTTTCTCCTTCAAATGTACAGCAAATAAAAACATTGCTTGCACATAATATAACAGACGAATACATGTCTTCTGTTTTGGATAATTATCAAGAATGGAAAGAGCTATCAAAAAATTGGGGCGTTGATGAGAAAAAAGGAAAAATAGCTAATTTAGTAAATTATTTAATGGCAGAAAAAGATAATATTATTAAGGCTATAAGTTATGGCCTGTTTGATGAACTAAGTACAACAATAAAAGAAATAGAAGATGCGAAAAATGGAAAGATAGCTTCGCCAGTGGCTGCTGCATATCTTTTATCCACTAAGACGATAACCGATATAGAAACTCAGGAAGAAATTGACCCCGGCAATAAATTTCAACAGGAGTTGGAGTACCGTCATATAGGGGAGGACAATCAGCTTTCGGTCAAGTTTACGCATGTAAATGCAACACATGCCGATTATAAAAGTACGTTAACATCGTTTACCGATGATGCCGGACATGTGTATAGCCTAAACATGCCCTATGGCAGTGGGCGGAACTATGATGGTGAAGATTGGACTTTGCAGGTGTTCGGCAGTCAGGATATAGACAGAAAGAACTCTTTGCAGTATTATGTTATGGGAAACTATCAAGCGGCGGATACTGGTGGTACACATCGCTATTATGGCGGCTTGGGGTGGACACATCAGTTTGATAAAAAGCAAAGCGGTTATGTACTCTTGAATTATGGTGAAACGCATGGGCAAAGCTATAACTGGCGTACGGGGAAATATGATTCCGGCCGCGTGATGAAAGCGATTATTTTAGGCTATGATTACCGTCTGAATGATACTTCAGAACTCCGGGCAAAGCTCGAACGCTATAATATTAGTGGCAGTGCTGCGGATTCCTATCATGGCTGGAAGATGAGTCTGATGTGGAATAAATCTTTTTAGTGGTTAGAGGAGTGAATGGAGTTTGTCGGAAATTTTAGCTCAACCGCAAGTTCTTCTCGCGTTGATGGGCGTATTGGTCATGATATTCGGGCTGATGCGTATTCGCCGTGAAAAGATGGATACGTCTGTGTTAATCAATTCGGCATTGTTGCTGGCTTTGGCGGTAGTGTTGGAACAGTTGCGTATTTTTCATATGCCACAGGGGGGCAGCGTTACAGCCGGGGCTATGGTACCGCTGCTGTTGATTGCCTGGCGCTTTGGTATGGGCACCGGTGTGTTGGCTGGTTTTGCCTATGGGATGATTAATATGTTGCAGGACCCCTTTATTCTGCACCCGGTACAGGTATTGTTTGATTATCCGTTGCCGTTTATGGCTATGGGCCTTGCTGGTATCAGCCGCCAGCATCTTTATCTGGGAACAGGACTGGCCTTTTTGGCTCGTTTTGGCTGTCATTTTATTTCCGGAGTGGTGTTCTTTGGCAGTTACGCACCTGAAGGTGTGTCGCCTGTGTGGTATTCATTGGTGTTTAATGCCACTTATCTTGTGCCGGAAATGCTGATTTGTTGTTTGCTTCTCAAGGTGCTGCCTGTCAAAAAAATGGCAGAGCGTATGGTTGTGGCCCACAATTGAAGAACAGAAAAGTTCCCCTGCGTTTTTGCGCAGGGGAACTGATTTTTATTGGTTTTGAAAATATTGATATACGTCGATGACATCGAGAAAGGCACCATCAAAACCAGCGTTTATGATTTCATCTAAATAAGCAGTAGGACTGCCGTAGAGAAGGTGTTTCCATTCTGACCGCCAGAATTTGACGCGGTAATTATCCTGCCAGTTTTCATTAGGCTTATCGAGCCATGATGGTAGTTTTTCCGACCATTCTGCCTGCCAATATTTCCGATAGGTTTCTGCCTCACCGACACTCATATAGGCAAAAACCAATCGTTGGCCGCCGTTTTGCTTGCGTTTCAGGGCGTTGACTTCCTGTTTGGTTAACAGACGGTTTTCCATATAGAGGTCAATAATCAACAGGTCGTAGTTGCTGTTTTGCAGGCTGCGCAGATAATCTTCACTGGAGGAAAATTTACCCGGGTTGAGCAGTACCAGATAATTTTGTACATCGGCAAGCGAAGAGATGTCGTTGCTGTTTTCGTGTGGAATTGCATAGGGGGGGATTCCGTCAAGATCGCGATAGGGGGTGGCCATGGGGATATAGCCCTTGGCAAAGCTTTTTTCATAAGACAAAGCGGCTTGTTGTTCGTCTTTTACATAATCGAGCACGAATACAGGCAGGCCACCATTATGGGCGGTGTCAAGGGTTTGCAGGAAAAATTCATTTTCTTCAGCGGGTGTTTCCTGTCCGTCCTGCATATCATAGCCGTAAAATACCGATTCAGCCAACTGGGCATCTACGCTTTGCAGCATTTTGGCGGCATTTTCATTCGTGTTGCCATCAATGGGGAGATAGAGGGATGACGCACCGTTAGCAATCAGCTGGAAGTGCGACTGGTGTCTGTGGGCATAGTCGTGCAGCTCGCCGATAAGCTGTACCATTGCAGTATCATAGCGGGCAGGAGCAGAAGCCTCGCCTCCGGATAAGGCTGCAGTGCTGGCGGTAAGAATGCCTAATCCTAAAAATAATCTTTGCCACCATGTACGTTTATCCATCATCGTATAAACCCTTTCTGTCCGAATATATTTTGAGATTCTTTTATTGTAGCATTTTTGAAAAAAGGGGGCAATATGTAACAATGCGCACAGTTTTTTTTAGGATACTGTGTTAAAGTGAAGAAGATAAAATTGATGGAGGCGGTAATTGTGAGCAAATGGGCGGTAATTTATTCTTCGGTAACGGGTAATACCCAAATGGTAGCCGAGGCTATTGCAGGAGCAGCAGAGCAGGCAGATGTCTTTCGGGTACAGGAGGCACCGACTGACTTATCGGCTTATGATATTGTGGCTATTGGTTATTGGCTGCGGCTGGGCCAGCCTGACCCGTTGACTTTGCAATATCTTTCACAGGTGGAAAATGCCCGGGTGGTGTTCTTTCAGACGCATGGAGCAGAGGTGAACAGCGAACATGCAATTACCTCATTTGCCCGGGCAGGTTATCATTTGGGCAAGAACTGTGAAATTTTGGGAACTTTTGGTTGTCAGGGAAAAATTAACCCAGCTATGTTGGAAAAACGGAAAAATGCTCCCGCTGATGACCCGCATGGCGGGGCTGCAGCCATAGAACGCTGGAAAAAAGCCGCCAGTCATCCGGATGAAGCGGATTTGGCGGCTGCAGCGCAAATGGTTGCTAATATGGAGCGAAAGCTGGTTATGCGAAAGCGTTATTTGGCCAAGAAACAGAAAAAGGTGTGTCAAGCCTGATTGCTGAGCCCGAGTTTTGCCAGCATGGCCAAATCTTCGGCGATTGTGGTGCCAGAGGTGGTGAGCATATTGCCGGTGATGGAGGCAGATGCTCCATGCAGGAAGGCTGTAGAGCCGTTATCCGGCAATAGTTTTCGTCCCGCTGCCAGACGGATATTGGCCTCGGGGTTAATCAGACGGAAGATGGCAATGGTACGCAGAATATCTTCTGCGGGCAGAGCAGGCTGGTTTTCCAGTCCGGTGCCTTTTATGGCCATCAGCGCATTGATGGGAATGGATTGGATGTTCAGTTCAGCCAGGCTGAAGGCCATGTCGATGCGGTCTTCCCAGGTTTCGCCCATGCCGATGATGCCGCCGGAGCATACGCTGAGTCCTTCGGACTGAGCCAGGTGGATGGTCTTTATGCGGTCGTCATAGGTATGAGTCGTGCAGATTTGCGGGAAATAGCGGCGGGAGGTTTCGATATTGTGATGGTAGCTCGTGACGCCGGCGGCACGCAGTCTGCGGAACTGCTCGCGGTTTAGAATGCCGTGGGAGGCGCAGAGGTCGATGGTTAGCTCGGTATTCATCTTTTCGTAGGTTTTTATGGCCTGGTCGAATTCTGCTCCGCCCAGCGCCCGGCCGGAGGTGACAATGGCAAAGCGGTTTACACCGGCCTGTTCATTGGCGCGCGCATTGGCGATGATTTCTTCGGTGGGCAGGAAAGCGTATTCCTCAATGCCGGTATGATGGCAGGCTGCCTGTGCGCAGTATTTGCAGTTCTCGCTGCAGCGGCCGCTGCGCCCGTTGATGATGGTGCAGAGGTCGACGTGATTGCCGCAAAAATGCTTTTGCAGTCTGCCGGCGCAGGCCATTAACTCATCCAAAGGAGCAGTAAGCAGCTCGTTTACATCAGCTTCATCTTTGCGGGACAGTCGATAGCCGTGGATAATCTTTTCTTCAAGTGCAGTCAGTTTGGCTTTCATCTTAATGCGGGCAGGATACCCTGACCTCTTAGGTCGGGGAGGAATGCCCGCTCCCTCCTTTCAATACAAAACAATAGATTTTCAGCAAAAATTATGTTATAATAATTTTAATGAAGTAATATATGTCTTAGAAAGGCAGGTGAGAAAAGTGTCCAACCTAACCAAAACAATAAAACTTCGCATACATGTTACGTCCAAACAAGAAATTTTGTTCCGTCAAATGACTGAACAATATCGTCAGGCTTGTAACTTTGTGTCCCAATATATCTTCGACAACCAGTTCAATATGGCGTATCAAAGTCTCAATAAAGAGCTGTACAGCGACCTTCGTGGCTTGTTTGGCTTGAAATCCCAGTTAGCTCAGTCTTCCATCAAGACCGCTATCGCCAGATATAAAACCGTTAAGCAGCAACTTTTTCAGAATCCTTATAGATACAAGGATGAAAATGGTAACTGGCAGCGTATTGCCAGAACTTTGGAATGGCTCTGGAAACCCGTGTTTTTCAGCCGTCCACAAGCCGATTTGGTTCGCAACCGTGATTATAGCTTCGTTGATGACGGGCAAACTTTATCTATCAATACGCTCGGCAAGAGAACCAAATGTGCCTTTGAAGGCGAGCACTTCGCTGAATACCTTGACGGCTCCTATGACCTTGGAACAGCCAAGCTAGTTGAACTTAAAGGCTTGTGGTATCTCCATATTCCCGTAACCAAAGCTGTCGAGGATTTCCAGAAAGAGAATGTCCGTCACGTTGTCGGTATTGACCGCGGGCTTCGTTTTCTTACGGTTAGTTACGACGAACAAGGTAAAACCGAGTTTGTCTCTGGTAGAAAGATTGCCACTAAACGCCATAAATTCCAAGAAGTACGCAAGCAGCTCCAGTCCAAAGGTACTAAATCTGCGAAGCGTAGACTTAAAGCCATTTCTGGGCGAGAGAACCGTTGGATGTCTGATGTAAACCATCAGATTTCTAAGACACTCGTTGAGAAATATGGTAAAGACACGCTTTTTGTACTCGAAGATTTGACTGGCGTTAGTTTCGAAGAATCCAACCTGTCTGAGAACGCTAAACAAAACTACAACCTGCGTAGTTGGGCATTCTATCAGTTGGAACAATTCCTAACTTATAAAGCCCATGAGAACCGCTCTGAAGTTTTGAAAGTATCTGCGAAGTATACTTCTCAGCGCTGCCCGAAATGCGGTACTATCCATAAAGAAAATCGCGACCACCATAGGCATCTGTACAGCTGTCAATGTGGGTACAATTCTAATGATGACCGCATTGGAGCGATGAACATCCAGCTTCTTGGAACCATGTGGATTTCTGGGGACAATAATCCTCAATTTTGCAAACCTAACGAAATAAGTACTGCCGAATAAATTTCGGTAGCCAAGCGGGCACTGTCAACTGCCCGGTGGTGTATCGTTAAGCCTAAAACACTTCTAAAATGTAACCGGAATTAGGAAGGCATCTTTAGATGCCGTTACTACCTATGCTTCTCCGAGTTACAAGCTCCCGCTTCAGGCGCGAAGCGACAAGCGGGAGCAGTTGACGTCATCATATCCTTTGCTCGTGATATCTATTACAATAGACGAAAAAAAAGCAAATGTCAACATACTAAATGTGCATGGTTGACATTTGCTTTTTTGTGAACAGAAGGGATTGGCTCAATTATCGGTCAATCATCATGCTGATGATTTCTTTGTCGGTTTCCTTCATGCCGATACGGCCCAAACGGCTGATGTTGCGAATGGTATTTTCTACGCCTTTTTTCACCAGACCGTCGCCACCGTAAAACTGCTGACCGTTGCGGTACATTTCAAAACCTAAGATGCCGGCATCGACGGCAGCAGAGATTTTAGCGGCGCAGGAGGCTTTGGCACCGTCACAGACGATGCCGGAGGTGATGGCCAGCGCGTTGACGATGGTGTGAATGACGGTCTTATAGTCACCAGTGCACAGCCAGGCAATACCGGCCCCCGCACCCGCGCCTGCACTTACGGCACCGCAGTAAGCGGAAAGGCGGCCAATGCCTTCTTTTTCATGCAGGGTCACGAGGTTGGCGAGAAGCAGGGCGCGATAGAGTTGTTCTTTGCTGGCACCGAGTTCCTTGGCGTATTCGATGACGGGCAGGGATACGGTCATGCCCTGATTGCCACTGCCGGAGTTGATGACTACGGGCAGTTCACAGCCGTTCATGCGGGCATCGGAACCCGCGGCGGCTCTGGCACGGGCGCGGATGCGGACGTCCTGACCGTAAGCCTTGAGCAGGGTTTTGCCGATATTGGCGCCGTAATCGTTTTTGAGTCCTTCGTCGGCAATGGCCGTGTTATAGGCAATCTGCCGGTCCAGGATTTCCTGCACATCGGCGATATCACAAGTCATGGCAAAATCGTAGATATCTTCAATGGTCATACATTCGTAATCGGGTTTGCCTTCCTCTACGGTCGTTACGATTTCCTTTTCGAGCAGGACTTCGCTGTTGCGCGTGATTTTGGTGATATTGGTATGTTCGTTGACTACCTGAACTTCGGCGCTGTCCTCGCCTTTGCTGACCTTGACGATGATATCGAGAACATGGTCAGACTGGGCAAATTCCACGTTTATTTCCGTATGCGCGAGGTAATCGCCGAGTTTTGCCTTATCGTCTTCGCAGGCCTTAGCGATAACTTCGAGTCCTGCGGTTTCGTCGCCGGCGACAATGCCGATGGCGGCGGCAGCTTCGATGCCCTTGCGGCCGCCGGTGTTGGGCACGATGACGCTTTTGACATTCTTGATGATGTTGCCGCTGGCGGCGATGGTGACTTTATCCGGCAGGCAGCCAAGAACGGCGCGGGCTTTGGCGGCGCAGTAGGCAATGGCGATGGGCTCGGTGCAGCCCATGGCGGGTACCAGCTCCCGCTTGAGGATTTCGACATAGCAGTTATAGATGGGGCTGTTTTTTTTCATTGTGGTATCTCCATTCGTATATGATGTTTATCATTATACGGGATTTTTCGTCAGAAGAATAGAGCAGAATATATACCATTTAAGTTTTCGTGTTTTTGTCCGATAAAATAAATGAACGGAAAATATGATTTTGTGGCAGGAGATTGTCCGAAAGGCAGCGAATATGTATGTAGATTATGGCAGGTATTTGTTGGCGCAAAGGGAGTGACAGGACATGGGAACGCAGGTATTGGGGATTTTGGCGATGCGGTGTGGTTTTTGTGTGCCTGAGACTGTCTTTGCGGGGGGGGGCAAATGTGCCTGTCTGATAGTCGGTTATCAACAAGTTAATCGTGAAGTTATCGGCCTTCCTTTTCCGGGCAGGTGAGTTTTCTATGCTCATTTGTCTGGAAAAGGAAGGTTTTTTCGCGTGGCTGACTTGGCAAAAAGGGGAAATCACATTGAAGAATTTTAACAGACAGGAATCAGGCAAATTACGCAGCAGCATCATCTATGGTGTGAGTGTGGCGGCAGCAGCGGCTTTTTGGGCGACACCGGTAAATGTTTGGGCTGCATCTGCTGTGCCAGCTCCGGGCGAGAGCATTGAACGTCCGCAGGTGTCGGATAACCAGCCGGTGGTGGCCGCTGCACAGATGGAAAGTACCGATGCATCAGCAGGCACGCATTTCCAGTTGCAGAGCGTCACCATTAGGCATGAGAATATGAAGCTGAAGGACGCAGAACTGAATGCGCTGACCACAGAGCTTACGGGACACGAAATCGGCTCCGCTGAGTTAAATGCCGTAGTGGATAAGATTACGACCTACGCCCGCAGTCATGGCTATCCGGCGGCGCTTGCCTATATCCCGGAACAGACAGCGGTAGAGGGAAATCTGACGCTGGCGATTGAGCCGGGGCGTTTTGATACCGTGACGGTGGAAACCAATGGCGTAATGCAGGAACGGCTGGCCAAAGGGTATCTGGCAGGCTTGAAGCAGGGCGAGATTATCCGCACGAAAAAGCTGGAAAAGGCTCTGCGCAACCTGCGCGATATTCCGGGCATTGCGGTTAATGCGGTACTGGCACCGGGGAGCACACAAGGCACCAGTAATCTCAAGGTGACGATTAACCATCATGACCGAGATTCCTATGTCGTTTATGCCGAAAACTACGGCAGCCGCGCCGCAGGACGTTACCGCTACGGTGTACAGGCCGACTGGCGCAATCTGGAAGGTTCTGGCAGCCGCATCAATGTGGGCGGGCTTATCTCCAACGCCAATCAGCATGGGTATAATGTCGGTTTTGAAACGCCGCTGGGGCATAGTGCTACGATGGTGGGCATTGGCTACAGCTACTCGGACTATGAACTGGGCAGCATTTGGAGTCAGTTGGGCGTTAAAGGCTTTGCTCATACCATCAGCCTGTATGGGAAAACACCCCTGCAAAATACCGCCGCCAATGGCCTGAATGTCATCTATGCGTACAACTACCGCAAGTTAAATGATGAATTCAATGGTACCAATATCGGTGACCGTCATTCCCATAGCTTCAGCTTGGGGCTGAACGGCAGAAACCGCACCCAGAATAACGCCCTGCAATACAATGTAACCCTGCATACGGGGACGCTTAGTCCGGATTCGGCGGTAGCCGATACACTGGCAACCGCAGGCGGTACCAAGGGGCGCTTTACCAAAGGCACGTTGGATGCCACGGCTGTGCAGAAATTGGGCGGCCCCTTCGATGTGATGCTGAAATTGTCGGGGCAAAAGGCAACCAGCAATCTGGACAGCAGTGAGCATATCTATTTAGGTGGTGCCCGTGGCGTAAGAGCTTATCCGCAGGGCGAAGCATCCGGCGATGAAGGCTTGCTCGGCACGCTCGAACTGCGTTACCATACGCAGGTTCCGGGGCTGACGCTGTCCACTTACTTTGATGCCGGTTCGGTCAAAACGCAAAAATCCGTCTCCGGCAGTACGACTTTGAAAGGCTGGGGCATTGGGCTGACCTATTCGAAACCCAATGACTGGTTCGCACGCTTGGACTATGCACGGCGCATAGGCTTTGCCGACAATCTCTCGCGCGATGCCAACAGCAAACAGCGCATGTGGTTTATCTTGGGTAAAATATTCTGATGAAAATAAGGCGGGTACTCCTTGTGCCCGCCTTTGGTTAAAAGGAAGTTTTTTCGTTGTAATGGCTTAACGGCTTGGAAAGGATTGAGGGAAGATGAAATGGAATGAAAAATTATCCCGCAGGGCGCGTTATGGAATTTTGGCGTCCTTGATGGCCGGTGCATTCAGCATTATGCCGGCAGCTAGTGCCATGCCGACAGGCGGGCAGTCAACTACCGCCACGATTACGACTGCGGGAGACACCATGACGATTGCCAGTACCGTCACCGACAATCTGCTGACCTGGCAGGATTTTTCGGTAGCCAAAGGGGAAACGGTGGACTTTGCCGGTGCCAATACCTATCTCAATGTAGTAACCGGCAATAATATGTCGGAGATTTACGGTGCCTTGACGGGGAGGGAGGCAAATGTCTATCTCGTAAACCCCAATGGGATTTTGTTTGGGGACGGTGCTACGGTCAATGTGGGCAGCCTGCATCTGTCTACGGCGGATATTCAGAATAGTTTAAATGATTTTACTACAGCAAATGCCGCCTTGGCGAATGCAACCGAATTTAGCGGGGATATTGTCAACAAGGGAACGCTGAACGCCGTAAAGGAAATTACGGTCGAGGGCAATAACGTTACCTTTACCAACGTGAAAAACGTGCAGCTTGATTCAGAAAAAGGTGAGAGCATTACCGTAAAATCGGTTAATCCGGCACATATCGGCTACGATGTAAATGATGGCAACATATCTACAGAGGTAGACTCTACGGAGTATACGGAAGAGAATGCGAAATTTGTGCCGGATGCTGACTGGCTGGCTGGGGCGAAATGGACGCTTACCTCGCCCACAGGCGAGGAGCAGGCACCGCTGACCTATATGCTGGTGCATAATGCGGCAGAGCTGCAGAATATGCAAAATAATTTGAACGGCAATTATATGCTGGCAAAAGATATTGATGCGTCGGGCATACAGAAATTCACGCCCATCGGCATGACGGCTGAAAACGGCTTTACCGGTAAATTTGATGGCTTAGGCTATACCATCAAGGGCTTGCAGATTGATGTGCGTCAGTTGAACGGCGATTCCGGGGCTGCCACGAGCACGCAGGTATTGTATGATGGGGCGGTTTCCAAGGTGGGGCTGTTCAGTTCGCTCGGAGCGGCTGCCGTTGTGGAAAATGTCGGTTTGCTGGATGGCTCGGTGAGCGTGACCTTTGGCGGTGATCGTACGACAGCAAATGCCTATACGGTTAATGCGGGCAGTCTGGCGGGGGTGAACGCAGGCACAATCCGCAATGTATATAGCACGAATACCGTAACCGTGCAGACAACTGAGAGGGGAAGGGTTAACAGTCGCGAAGAGGGAAAAGATATAAAGGGCTATGTCGGCGGTCTGGTCGGTGAGAATCAAGGCACAATCAGCAAAGCCTATACCACCGGTGCGGTAACGGGCAGCCTGTCGGGGGAGAGTTTGAGTGTTGGAAGGAACGCAGTTGCCCTGCATGTGGGCGGTCTGGCCGGAACCAATAGCGGCGGGATTGCGCAGGCTTACCATGGAACGGGAACGGTATCCGCAAGCTTAAATGCGAGAGCGTATGTGGATTCTGACTCCGACCAATCGGGGATTTATGCCGGCGGTCTTGTCGGCAGCAATGCGGGAGCTTTAACGAACATTTATAACACCGGCGCGGTCTCCGGCAGTATAGAGTCAGGAGATGTGATAAATATGATGAAAGGAGGTCTCTATGCCGGTGGTATCGTGGGCATGCAGGGCAGCAATGGTACTTTAACAAGCAGCTATAATACCGGCGCAGTGTCCGGCAGTATTAAGGCAGGTGACATGATAGAGATGCATAGGGGCAGTCTATTGGCCGGCGGGATTGCCGGACAGGCTGCCGGGCAGATTACCGGTGCCTATAACACCGGAGAAGTCACCACTGCGGCAGCTGCAAATGATATGGTTGAGGTGGGAACGAATAACCATAGTGATATTAGCGGCGGCGGGAACGGTACGCTCACTAATACCGGCAAACTCGAGGCAGAACAGGCAACAGCTGCTGCAAGCTATACAGGCTTTAACCTCACGGCGGATGGCGCGGACAAAAATGCCGCCTGGCGCATTTACGAAGGCGCAACCATGCCGCTTTTAACCGCCTTTATGAAGCGCAAGGATGTTGTCCATCCCAGTCAGGAATATGACGGCACAGCCTCAGCGGGGGTGTACAAAACTGCCGCCACACTGACCTCTACGCAGGAAAAAGGCATTAACTGGGTGAACGATATCGTCACCATCACCCCGAAGGAAGTGACGGTGGGAAAAATCAATGAACCAACAAAAGTTTATGATGGTACACGAAGTTATACTACAACAGGCACCCTTTCCGGCGTTGTTGAAGGTGACGATGTGTCACTAGCTGTAACGGGAACCTTTTTTAATAAACATGTTGAACAGTCTAAGCCGACAGCGCGATATTCTATACAGCTGGTGGGAAAAGATATGGGAAACTATGTCTATAAAGGTCCTACTAGTTATAACGGAGGGGGCGGCCTTCCTACTGTAAATGGCAGCATTACCCCCGCCTCGTTAACGCTGACGGTAAATGATGTGACCAAAGGTTATGACGGCACACCGAATGTGCAGGACGGCAGCTATGAGCAAACCGGAGAACTCTACGACACGGA
>NZ_AUJE01000031.1 GCF_000424065.1 Selenomonas ruminantium subsp. ruminantium ATCC 12561 | reverse complement strand
TGGAAAAACGCTTCGATTATGTAGTTAAGACCGATAAGATGATCTATGGTATCGAAACCAATTTCTACGGCAGCGGCGGCAGTAAGCTTAATGAAACCGCCAGAAGCTACAAAACGCTGTCCATGGAAAGCGATACGATTGATGGTTTTACCTTTGTATGGTTTACGGATGGCAAGGGCTGGACGAGTGCCAAGCATAACCTTGAAGAAACCTTTGACGTTCTGCCCCATATTTATAACATAAAGGATATGGAACAGGGCATTATGACCGAGGTATTTATCTGATGGCCAAGAAGATTACTAAGTGGGAGCCGGATGATTTCGAGCTGGAAATGACCACACATTGGACATTTCCCAAGCGCGGCGATTGGGCTACCCATGATGCCAAGTGGCGCGGGAACTGGTCGCCCTATATTCCCCGCAATATCATGCTGCGCTACTCTAAGGAGGGCGATTGCGTTCTTGACCAGTTCGCTGGTGGTGGCACTACGCTTGTTGAGGCCAAGTTATTGAACCGCAATATTATTGGCGTGGATGTAAACGATGTTGCCCTTGAACGCTGCCGGGAAAAAACGAACTTCGAGCATGAAGGAGCCAATGGTAAGGTCTATCTAAAGAAGGGAGATGCCCGTAATCTTTCTTTTATTTCCAATGAGCATGTTGACCTTATCTGCACCCACCCGCCCTATGCGGATATTATCAAGTACAGTGAGGATATAGAAGAAGACCTCTCCCGTTTGAAGATAGCCGACTTTTTGGAAGAAATGAAAAAAGTCGCCGGGGAATGCTACCGCGTACTCAAAAAGGATAAATTCTGCGCCATCCTGATGGGCGATACCCGTAAAAAAGGCTGCATGGTTCCTATGTCCTTTGACGTAATGAAAATTTTTGAGGAAGCTGGCTTTACCCTCAAAGAATTGATAATCAAAGAACAACATAATTGCCGGGCTACTGGCTATTGGAAAACCAACAGCGTCAAGTATAATTTTCTGCTGATTGCCCATGAATATTTGTTTGTTTTCAAAAAAACAATGAAATAAAGGAGTTTGTTTATGATAAAGAATGGAAAAGGTGGAGGAAATACAATAACGGGGCTAATATTCGAAGGGAAAACAGATTTAGGAACATTTCTTTCAACTCAAAAAGGGTATTCAGTTCGAGACGTTGAGGAACAAATTTATTCAAACGGAAATAAGGTCACCATAAAAGTACGAGCAGTGTATTATAATAACGAGAAGGTTGCAGAGTTATATAAGAAATATGAGTTTTATAAATCATTGTTGATAAAATTGGATATTGACTGGAAAAAGTATATATCAAAAAGACTTTTGCCAGACGATAGTATATTCGTGATAATTAAAAATACAGTATATATTATTGAATGTAAACATCAACAAGTAGGTGGCTCTGTTGATGAAAAACTACAAACTTGTGATTTCAAAAAGAAGGAATATAAGAAGTTGCTTTCAAAAGCAAATTTGGATGTTGAATACATATATCTTCTTGACGACTGGTTTAGAGATGAAAAATATAGAGATGTGTTAGATTATATTCATAGTGTAGGATGTGATTATTATTTCGAGTATATACCGTTATATCGCTTTGGGTTACCAGTGCCGGAATATAACAAAGATTAAGGAGAGTGGGGCGAATAATTTCTAAATCATAGGTAGGACAATAAAAAATCGCTGGACGAAAGTCCAGCGATTTTTTTATCTGCATATAAGCAACAAATGAAATTATTTGATGCCAGCGCCATCGAGAGCGGAACGAACGCTCTGAGCAGCTTTGTGCATCTTTTCGAGTTCATCGTCAGTGAGGTGAACTTCGAAGGAGCGCATGATACCATCAGCGCAAACCATACGAGGAATGGAGAGGGCAACGTCTTTGATGCCATATTCGCCTTCGAGAACTGCGGAGCAGGGCAGGATGGTGTGTTCATCATAGAGAACGGACTTGATGAAACGGCAAGCAGCCATAGCGATACCGGTGTTCGTGAAGCCCTTCTTGTTGATAACATCGTAAGCAACCTGAACGAGTTCCTGTTCAACAGCTTCGTGGCTGAGTTTTTCCGTACGATGGAAATATTCATCCAGATCATCAATGGGGAAACCAGCGCAGCCAGTCGTGGACCAAGCAACGAAAGCAGCGTTGCCGTGTTCACCGAGAACATAACCATTGATGTTCTTCGGGTCAACCTGGTACTTGTCAGCCAGGATGCGACGGAAACGATAGGTTTCGAGCATCGTACCGGTACCGAGGATGAGGTTGCGCGGATAATCGAACTGCGTGGAAACAACATAAGTAGCAACGTCAAGCGGGTTGGTGATCATGATGATCATAGCTTCCTTCGTGCGCTTAACGATTTCGCCCATAACGGAGCTCATGATCTTAGCATTGGTGCCAGCCAGCTTCAGGCGGTCCGGAGTTTCACCCGGGCGGATGGACGGGCCAGCAGTGATAACGATGATGTTTGCATCTTTGCAGTCTTCGTAGTCACCGAGGTGGAATTTGATGTTGGTGCTGTATACGCAGCTCGTTGCATGGCTGGAGTCCTTAGCTTCGCCCCAAGCCTTGTCTTCGTTGAGGTCGATGAGGACTACTTCCGTAGCCAACTGGAAATCAGCAATCTTGTTTGCAACTGCAGAACCAACGTTGCTGGCGCCGATAACGACGATTTTTCTTCTGTTGTTCATTTTGTTATTACCCCCTGATTGAAATGTGAAATATATCCCTAAGTCGTGTTAATCGTAGCACTATTAAGACCTAGTGTCAATAAGGAAATGCAAAGAAACAAAAGCAATATTTTTCGCAAAATTAGTGAAATGTTGTAAATGAAGGGAAAATGTGTAAATTTTTGCAGGGGAAAAAAATAAAGCGGATTTTATGAAGGAAAGCTGTTGTAATTGGCAGGGTTTTATTATATATTATAGATTGTTTGTTGTAAAAGAATGAGACCTTCGGAAGGAGATTGTTCCATATATGTTTGGTATGTCGTTGGATATTGGTATTGACTTGGGTACCGCGAATGTGTTGGTGTATGTGAAGGGGAAGGGAATCGTCCTGCGGGAGCCCTCAGTTGTAGCTGTGGACAGGGATTCAAACCGTGTTTTGGCTATCGGTGAAGAGGCCCGGCAGATGATTGGCCGTACGCCCGGTAATATTGTAGCAATCCGTCCGCTGCGTGAAGGCGTTATCGCGGATTATGATATCACGGAAAGCATGCTGCGCCATTTTATTGAAAAGGTCGTGGGACGTCGTTTTGTGTTCCGTCCCCGGATTATGATCTGTATTCCTTCGGGTTGTACGATGGTGGAACAGCGGGCAGTACAGGAAGCTGCTGAACAGGCAGGTGCCCGTCATACACAGCTTATTGAAGAACCGCTGGCCGCAGCCTTGGGGGCTGGCCTTGATATCGTTGAGCCGCGCGGCTCCATGGTGGTGGATATCGGCGGCGGCACGACGGATATCGCGGTGATTTCTCTTGGTGGCATTGTTACCAGCGAATCGCTGCGTATTGCCGGAGATAAATTCGATGAAGACATCGCTGCTTTTGTGAAAAAAGAATTCAACATCATGATTGGCGAGCGCACAGCCGAGGAAATCAAGATGCGGGTTGGTGCTGCTTTTGTCGGTGCCCGTAATGAAGTTCTGGATATCCGGGGACGCGATATGCTCTCCGGTCTTCCGAAGACGGTGCAGATTACTACGATGCAGGCGGCAGAAGCCACGCATAGCAGCGTAGTGAAAATCGTCAGCTGCGTGAAGAAGGTGCTGGAGGAAACTCCGCCGGAACTGGCAGCAGACGTGATGAACTGTGGCATTGTGCTCACGGGCGGCGGTGCTATGCTTTACGGCTTAGATGAACTTATCCGCCGTGAGACGGATATTCCCACGGCACTGGCAGAAGATGCTATGAGTTGTGTGGCCCTTGGCTGTGGCATGGCATTGGACAGCTTCAGCAAATTTGATGGCAAGGCCAAAAATGTAAAAACCGGACATTAAGAAAAAAATTTACTAAAGGCGAAACCCCTGAGAGGAGTTTCGCCTTTTTGCACGAAATATACAGGCAAGGATAAGTTTGGAATGTGTTAAGGAGTGACCGATTATGTGGCGTGGTCTTTATACGGCGGGGACAGGCATGATTACGGAAACCAAGCGTACCGATACGCTGGCCAATAATCTTGCCAATGCCAATACTACTGGTTTTAAGCGGGACGAAGCCATCAGCCGGGAATTTGAACCCATGCTGATCAAACGTATCAACGATGGAATAAATAAGAACGATGTGACTAGTTTCAAACAGTTCCATGTAGGGGAAAAGTATCCCTCGGTGGGCACTTTGGGCCTGGGCTCTTACATTGACGAAATTGCTACGGAGCATAGTCAGGGCGCGTTTGAAACCACAGGCAATCCGCTCGATTTAGCCATTTCCGGCGATGGCTATTTTGCCATTCAGACCCCAAATGGCGTGCGTTATACCCGTGATGGTAATTTCTACAAGTCGGCAAGGGGACAGATTCAGACGGTGAACGGGCAGACGGTGCTGGGGCGCAATGGTCAGGGAATCACCATTCCGCCGGATACCACCAGCATCATGGTCGGTGCCAAGGGGGAAATCTATGCCGATAATGTGCAGGTTGGCCAGCTGCAGTTTGTGCAGTTTGACAATCGGCGGGCTGTGCTGAAGCAGGGGGATAATCTTTATTATCCGCAGGAAGGTGCAAGGCCTGCGCCTGCAACCGGCGATATCCAGCAGGGGCTTTTGGAGCGCTCCAATACCAATGTGGTATCGGAAATGGTGGAACTCATCAATAACCATCGGTTGTATGAAGCCGGGGCGAAGGCTGTCACCACACAGGATTCGATGCTGGATAAATCGGTCAATGAGGTGGGACGTCTTAGCTGATAATGCTTAAGTTTTTGTCCGTTTTGTTCGATATATATTGGAGATATGTTTCTATACTTTTTGTTATAGCCTTCTCACAGAGGAAGGTGCAAGGGAGGTTTTCTCATTATGATGAGAGCACTATGGTCGGCGGCTTCGGGTATGAAGGGGCAGCAGACGAATATGGACATCATTGCCCATAATATTGCCAATGTGAATACTTACGGCGGTAAAAAGGTCCGGGCTGAATTTCAGGATTTAATCTATCAGACGCTCCGTGATGCTGGCGCGCAGAGCGGGCAGGATAATCAGTATCCTACGGGCTTGCAGGTCGGTCTGGGGACGCGTGTAGCGGCAACCCAGCGTGTGATTACGCAGGGGCCTTTGCAGACAACGGAAAATCCAACCGATGTTGGTATTCAGGGCGAAGGTTATTTCCGCGTTACATTGCCGGACGGTTCTACAGGGTATACCCGTGATGGTTCATTTAAGCTGGATTCCCAGCGGCGTTTAGTGACGACGGACGGTTATCTGCTGGCTGATGGCATTACCTTTGGTGAAAATTCACCGGTAGATTCCATTGTTATTGCCGGTGATGGTCAGGTTTCGGAAACGCCGGCAGGTGGTACCCAGCAGAATGTAGGCCAGATTACGCTGGCGCGTTTTGTGAATCCTGCGGGTCTTACCGCTATTGGCAAGAATCTGTTTATCGTGTCAGAGGCATCTGGTGACCCCATTGAGAGCAATCCTGGTACAGATGGTGCAGGAACGTTGACGCAGGGGACACTGGAAATGAGCAATGTGCAGATCGTAGAGGAAATGGTCAATATGATTGTTTCTCAGCGTGCTTATGAATCCAATTCCAAGGCAATTACGACTTCCGATTCCATGTTGGAAATCGCCAATGGACTTAAACGCTGATGAAAACGAAAAGAAGCCGCTCAGCCATTCGCAGCATATTCTGTATGCTATGGAGTGGCTTCTTCTGTCTGTTTGCTTTTGCATTTCCGCCGCAGGCAGAAGCTCTTTATGGCGGCGGTATGCAGGCGGACGCTTTTCCCCAGGTAATCAGTTCGCAGAAACTGGCGGGGATTGCCCGGCAGCAGCTGGAATTGGAACTGCATAAAATGGGAGAGTCGCGGCGGCATGTGCTGACACTCACCAGTGCGCCGGGAAATATCCGCCTGCCCGCAGGCAAACTGCGTTATGAGGCAGAACTCCCGGGGAAAATACGCTATAGCGGCGTGCAGCCGGTACATATCCGTTTGTTTATTGATGAAAATCTCTATCGGCGGGTAATCTGCTATTATCGGGTGCAGGTTTTTGAAAAAGTACTGGTAGCAGGCATGGATTTGGGCCTGGAAAAAACGATTGCGCCCAACGCTGTACGCATAGAGGAAAGGGAAGTAGCGGGCGGTCAGGGCAGGTATCTGGAAAAATATGAAGATATTGCCGGACGTGTGCCGATACGCTATATTCACATGGGGCAGCCTATAGAGCAGAATATGTTGCAAAATCCCGTGGTAATCCATACCGGAGCTCCCGTAAGACTCGTAACGAACCATAAGGGGATACAGGTCAGTGCTGAGGGCATTGCCATGCAAAAGGGGCGTGTCGGCGGCCGGATAAAAGTTCGCAATGCACATTCTTCACGCATATTGCAGGGCAAGGTTATTGATGCCTCAACCGTGGAGATAGGCTGATGATAAAGGCAGGTAGTGACGATGAAACAATTATATAAGAAACAAATTGCCGGAGTCTTGGCAGCGGGAACTTTGTTTTTGGCGCTGGCACCGGTAGCAGATGCCCAGTCGCTTTGGGCTGTGGCTGGGGGCAGAACCCGCAATATTTTTGCTGACCGCAAGGCACAGGACGTGGGGGATATTCTGACCATTGTTATCAGTGAGTCCACTACAATATCGGATACCCGCTCCAATTCCAACAGCAAGAGCGGCAACAACAATTTGAGTGCAGGGGTCGGTATATTTGACTTCATCAAGGCCGCATCCATCAGTGGTTCGGATTCGTTCAAGGCCAATGGAGCGGCATCGTCAAAGAATACCACGACCGGTAATGTCACCGTGACTGTGGTCGATGTGCAGCCTAACGGCAATCTGGTGCTGGAAGGCACGCAGTCTATCTGGAATAACAAGAATGAACATAAGATAACGTTTAAGGGGATTTGCCGTCCGGAAGATATTACGGCGAGCAATACGATTCCCTCCACCAAAATTGCAGCGGCAACGGTGCGGTTTGATGGCAAAGGCCCGCTGAATGCCAAACAGCGGCAGGGCATACTTACGCAGATATTTAATTTCTTGTTCTGAGGGGATATGGAGGCATTTTATGAAAAAATTATTGGCTTGTTTACTTGCTGGGGCTTTGGTGCTGGGCGCTATGCCGGCACCGGCTTCGGCAGATAACGCGGTAGCCAGGATAAAGGATATTGCCAAGGTGCAGGGCGTACGCTCCAATCAGCTGATGGGGTATGGCCTCGTGGTGGGGCTTAACGGTACTGGTGACTCCAATAAGTCCGTGGAAACGGTGCAGTCCATCGTGAATATGCTGAAAGCTTATGGCGTTGCGGTAAACCAAAGTTCCCTGAAATCCGATAATGTGGCAGCGGTTATGGTAACGGCAACGCTGCCGCCGTTTGTACGGGAAGGGGACACCATTGATATTACCGTATCCTCCATCGGCGATGCGGACAGTATTCAGGGCGGTACCCTGTTGCAGACTCCCCTCAAGGCTGGTAATGGCGAAGTGTATGCGGTAGCGCAGGGGCCTGTATCTACAGGCGGCTTTGCTGCTGGCCGTGGCGGCGGCAACTCTACCGCTACCAAAAATTTTCCTACTGTGGGCATGACACCGAATGGTGCAATCGTGGAACGTACGGTGGAAGATGATTTGGGGCGTAATGGGCGTCTTTCACTTTCTCTGTCCAATCCGGACTTTACCACAGCTACCCGCATGGCGGAAGCCATCAATTCGCAGTATGGCGGCGTGGCGCAGGCGGTAAATCCCGGCCGTATCGACATCAATATTCCTGCCTATTATAAAGGCAATGTGGTCGGTTTTGTCGCTTCCATTGAAGAATTGCCGATTATGCCGGATAAAGTGGCTAAGATTGTGGTCAATGAACGTACAGGCACCATTGTTATGGGCGGAGATGTGACTGTAGATGAAATCGCCATCACACAGGGCGGCCTTTCCATTCGGGTACAGAAAAATGAGGAGGCTAATCAGCCTGAACCCTTCAGCTATGGCACGACCATTGTTACGAAAAAAAGCGATGTGGAAGTGACTGAGGACAAGGCCAGTACCGTAGTATTGCCGGCAACGGCGAACATCAATGATATTGTAGGTGCGCTTAACGCTGTAGGAGCAACACCGCGTGATACGATTTCCATTTTGCAGGCCATGAAGGCTGCCGGGGCTATTCATGCGGAACTGCAGCTGATTTGATGACAGGTTAAAGGCGGGTGATGGATATGCAGATACCACCATTGGCTGCCCCAGGAATGGGGGCACATAGCAACAACAGTTATGAGTCCTCACGGGCGGCGGCAGAATCGGCGAAATTTTCCCAGATTCTAAACGAACTGAAGAATAAGACTGAGAGTGCGTTAAAACCTGAAGAAGCCGCAGCACTCAAAGAGGCGAAAGCCGCTGAGAAGCGGGATAAGGACCTGAGAAAAGCCTGTGAGGGCTTTGAGGCGATGTTCCTCAATATGATGTACCGGCAGATGCGGGCCACGGTACCGGAAGATACCTTGTTCGGCGAGTCCAATGCCTTGAAAATCTTTCAGGATATGCGTGATGATGAGCTGATGAAAAATGTGGCTGCAGGCGGCGGCATTGGTATTGCAGATATGATGTACAAACAGCTTAAACCGCAGGTTGAGAGTCGCAATGCGGCACAAAATATGCTAAAATAAAGGGCGGCGGGACGGCTTTCCAGCCGTCCCTATTTATTGCTTGATTGCTTGGGAGGTTCTTTCTTTTGTTTATCAAAAAACGCAGTTTAGCTGCTTTGACCTTAGCGGTTTCTCTTTTGGGTGCCCCGATGCTGGCTGAGGCGGCTGACTTGAATTCTGTCCGCTATCACAGCGGTTCAGAGCATGACCGGATTGTTTTTGACTGGTCGTCTATGCCTCGTTACAACACGACGGTATCGGGGGATAAACGGCAGCTGACTTTAGATTTCTTTGGCGTTGACCGGAATAGCATCAGTGAGAAAAACTTCAGCAGTTCCCGGATTGAGAGCGTGCAGTTTACGGAAAAAAATGGTCATCTGCTGGTGACGGTGCGGCTGAAAGCCGGACTTTCCTACAAGGTGGAAAAGTTGGCAAACCCTGCCCGGATTTTTATTGATGTGGTGCCGGAAACTGCAGATAGAAACCTGAGTAAAAAGCCCGCTGCAGTTCGGCCTAAGCCGGTGGCAAAAAAGCCTATACCGGCAACGGCTGGCAATGTGCTGAATCTTAACTTTGACGGACTCTATACGGAGATGGTAGGCCCGGGGCTGGCCCGCCGGGAGTATGTCTACTGGGATTCAGCAGGACAGATTTCCGCTTATTTTATCGAAGCGGACAAGAATCTTTACAGTATTAAACCGGTGCTGGCCCGCGGGCGGGTGCCGGGGCTGCAGACCACAAGCGGCATGTCGGATATGACCGATGCTATTGCGGCGGTGAATGCGACTTATTTTGCCGGTAACGGTGATGCCATTGGCATGGTAAAAATTGACGGCGATATGGCAGGCACGACCTATTATCGGCGTACGGCATTAGGAATCGGCAAGGACGGCAAGCCCTTTATGGGACCGGTAAGTTATACGGGGTATGTAACGATAGGTGATGTGACCCTGCCGGTATCCGGCGTAGATGCAGAACGCGGCTATGACAATCTGACGTTGTACAATCACTGGTATGGCAGCCGCACCGGCACCAATGAATATGGTATGGAATATACGGTAGTTGACGGCGAAGTTACGGCGATAAATAATGGCAATTCACCCATTCCGAAAAATGGCTGTGTGGTATCGGTGCATGGTTCGGCGGCAGAAGCCTTTTCAGGCGTACAAATTGGTGACAAGGCGGTTATTTCTCAGGAGATGAGCAGTCCTTGGAATCAGGCTGTCTATATCATGGGGGCCGGGCCGCGGCTGGTGCAGAATGGCATGGTCAATGTGACGGCCGGCAATGAGCAGTTCCCCTCGGATATCCGTTATGGGCGTGCACCGCGCAGTGCGGTGGCAATCCTTAAAAATGGCAATTATCTGTTTGGGGTAGTGGACGGAAGACAATCTTCCAGCCGCGGGCTCACGCTGACCGATTGGGCCAAACTGTTGGTCAAGATGGGAGCAAGGGACGCCATGAACCTTGATGGCGGCGGCTCCAGTGCTTTGGTCGTGGGCGGCCTGCTGCAAAACTCTCCCAGTGATGGGCGGGAACGTTCGGTCGGTTCAGCTTTGATTATTACACAAAAATAATCTTGTAGGACTTTATACCTATAGTAAAACCGATGTGATGGCGTTATAATGAAGGGATAACGAATAAAGCGAGCAAATGAGGTGAATTATTTTGCGTAAATATATAAGGAAAATGGCGGCTTTAGGATTGGCCGCCATGCTGACGATTCCGCCGTCTACCGGATTGGCACTGGACCCCATTCTGCCTCATGATAAAGTTACAGAGGGAATGGTCGGTACGGCCTATACCGTTATCGACAGCAGCGGACAGCTGCGGGATTTCCAAGTGGATATCGTGGGCAATATGGAAAATGGCAAGGGCTCACAGCCGATGATTATGGCCAAGGCTTCAGGGCCGGTGGTTGAACAGACCGGCGGCATATTACAGGGAATGAGTGGCAGTCCGGTATATGTGGACGGTTATCTTATTGGTGCGGTAGCAGCCGGTATCAAGGATATGACGCCGTATACATTTTTTATCACGCCGATTGATGAAATGCTGCCGCTATGGTCCATGCCGGATAAGAAGAACAAGACCCATATCTCGACCATAAATATCAAGAAGGCTGCGGAAACCAGGGAAAAGGCTGCGGCAGAGAAGAAAAAGCAACAGGAAGAACGTGCTAAATCTACAGATAAAAAGGTCTATGGCGATGAACTGATGGACCGTGCGCGGGCAGCAGTGGTAGCCGATAAAGACAAGGAAAAAGCTGGGGCCCAAGAGGCTGCTTCAGAGGAAGAAACAGCGGAAAATGGACAGCCGGTGGAAGAGCAGCAGATGGAGCCGTCAGATGAGCAGGTGAAACAGGAGACTGAGCAGCCTGATGAGGCCGATGTGCAGACAGAGCCAAAGGACGTCATGTATTTTTCCGGTTTTAATCAGGCAGGTCTGGATTTCTTGAAACGGCAGATTGACCCACAGGGGACGTATTCCTTCCTGCCGATGGGCGCGCCCAGTGCAGCAGATATGAACAAGACAGAATATCATGCTACGCTGGAACCGGGAGCGGCTGTAGGCGTGGCTGTGACTTACGGGGATTTTGCAGTAGGTGCAACAGGTACGGTAACGGCAGTGGACGGTGACCGGATTCTGGCATTTGGGCACCCTTTCCTGCATCGGGGTAATGTCAATTACTTTATGACCGATGCTACGGTAGTAGGCACAATCAGTGGCCAGAGCAATGGCATGAAAGTGGCCAACATTGGTAATATTATTGGCCGGATCAGTCAGGACCGGGCGACAGGCATTGCCGGTACTTTGGGACAATTTCCCTCGGTGGTGCCCATCAAGGTAAGCGTCAGGGATAATGGGCTGGCCCGCAGTGAAAACTATGGTGCGCGGATTGCCTATGACGAGGATTTCCTGCCGCAGCTTTCCGGTGGTATTGCTTATGCAGCACTCTCCAAGACCAGTGACAACTTAAGCGGCAGCACTGCTAAGGTGGGCTTTAAGATTCGCACAGATGCCGTGAAAGACGGTGTGGTATCGCGGGATAATATGTTCTACAACACCGCTGATGTCGGACAGATTGCTATGGCAGAACTCATGCAGGCCATGAGCACAATCTGTCAGAATACCGACAAGGAATCCGATATCATTGATGTGCAGGTGGATATCACACTGGACGGCGGCAGAAAGACCGCGTCACTGATTTCCGCAGTGCCGGACAAGAAAAAGGTAAAACCTGGTGATACGGTTCGATTTACCACCACCATCAAGCCTTATCGCAAGGCACAGGAAACCTTGATTATTCCATATAAAGTGCCGGATGCACAGCCGGCAGGAACGTTGAATCTGGACATTCGCGGCGGCGGACTGGTGCCAGTTACGGCACTGATGCTCCTGCAGCAGTCGGGAGTAGATGTGGCTAACCCGGCAGAAAACAGGCTGACGACGGAAGACCGCCTGCGCAAGCTGGAGAAATCAGGGAAAAATAACGAAATCGTGATTGCGCCCGGGCCTGTACAGACTCCGCCCAGCAAGGAAGCCTTGCGCAATGCCCAGCAGGACGCCATGCTTAAGAGCAGATCCCAGGTCAGCAAGCTGGCTTATTTTGATAAGCAAGCGCCCACTCCAGGTGAAACAAAATTCGCTACCGGATATATAATTGATAACGTAATCCATTCCGCTCTGACAGTAGAGCGCAGCTAACGTACTTTCTGCTTAGCAAAGTGCAATCCCCTATTGTAAAGACTGGCGGTTAATGGTAAACTATTGGTTGGTGCTTTTTAGAGAGCATGACTATTAGGAGGATAAAGAACTTAATGGAAAAGTTGATTATACATGGGGGACGTCCGTTAAAGGGACGCGTAAAAATCAGCGGGGCCAAGAATGCCGTTTTGCCGATTATTGCGGCAACTCTTTTGGGACAAGAGTCGGCCAGCGTATTGGACGAAGTTCCGGCGTTGGAAGATGTGCATACCATTACCGAGGTTTTGAAAAAATTAGGGGTCAAAGCAGATTTTGATGAGTCGAAACATCAGCTGCGTGTAGACAGCACGGTTATTGGCAGCTGCGAAGCGCCTTACGATTTAGTGCGGAAGATGCGGGCATCGTTCCTCATCATGGGGCCGCTGCTGGCCCGCTGCGGACAGGCGAAGATTTCTCTGCCTGGCGGCTGTGCCATTGGCACCCGTCCCATTGACTTGCACCTGAAAGGGTTTGAGGCACTGGGGGCGCAGATAAAGATTGGTCATGGCTATATCGAAGCTACGGCTCCGGACGGTCTCAAAGGAACGAAAATCTATTTGGATTTCCCCAGCGTGGGGGCTACAGAAAATATTCTGATGGCCGCATCTATGGCTGAGGGCGTCACGGTGCTGGAAAATCCGGCACAGGAACCGGAAATCGTAGATTTGGCGAATTACCTCAATGTGATGGGTGCCAAAATTCGCGGTGCGGGTACGAATGTGATTAAGATTGAAGGTGTACCCAAACTGGTCGGCCGTGATTATACCATTATTCCTGACCGCATTGAAGCAGGTACCTATATGGTGGCTGCTGCGATGACGCAGGGCGATGTTTATATCGAAAATGCCATCAGTGAGCATTTGAAGCCCGTGATTGCCAAGCTGAAGGAAGCTGGCGTCACCATTGAAGAAGACGTGGATGGCATTCGCGTAACCTGCAGCAAGCGCACCCGTGCTGTGGACATCAAGACCATGCCTTATCCGGGTTTTCCGACGGATATGCAGGCACAGTTTATGGCTATGCTGGCGATATCGGAAGGCACAGGATTAGTCACGGAAACGGTCTTTGAAAACCGCTTTATGCATGTGGACGAGTTAAAACGTATGGGGGCCAATATCAAGATTGATGGACGCACTTCCGTGGTGGAAGGCGTGGATACCCTTACGGGCTGTCAGGTGAAAGCAACAGACCTTAGAGCTGGTGCTGCGATGGTACTAGCTGGGCTGGTTGCTGAAGGTGAAACCCAGGTGGGTTATATTCACCATATTGACCGCGGCTATGACAATTTGGTAGATAAATTAGTGGGACTGGGGGCAGATATCTGCCGCCGGGAATCGTAAATAGGAAAAGCCTTGGCATTTTGCGGCCAAGGCTTTTCTTTTGGGGATTTTTCTGTTATACTTATTATGTTGCGGTTGTAGCTCAGTTGGATAGAGCGTCCGCCTCCTAAGCGGCAGGTCGCGCGTTCGAATCGCGCCAATCGCACCAGTTTGTAAATGGAAAAGCTGTGAAGTCGAAATCGTACTTCACAGCTTTTTTTATTTCTGGCTGGGGTTATAACCGGCCAAGCGGCAAATTTTTTGGACAAACCAGCCTTCGAACAGGCCGATGATATTGCCGCCGTTGATATAGAGAAAGGCCAGTATGAGGTTGAACCAGTAATCCGGATGTACCGGAAAGCCGTTCAGATAATAACCGGCAAAGATGCAGGAGAAGGCATTGAAGCCAACCAAAGGCTGAATGCCGGGAATCTTGAACGTCAGAATCAGCAGCAGGATATTGGGAAAAACACCGATAATATTGGGCAGCAGCCAAGGAAGATAAGGTTTCAATAAATCGATGCAGACTACTGAGGACAGCGCCAGTACACCGCCTAAGATGCAGGTGATGGTGCCTTCTTTTATGGCGCGGACATTGGCGCCGATGGACAGATACCATGTCCAGCCGATGAATACAGCCCAAACGGGGATATCCAACAACATAAAGAGTGCGGTCAGCCCCGAGGCCGTTGCCATGATGAAGTCTTCCCGATTGGCATTCTTGATTGCATAGATTAATTTTTCCATTGATACACTCCGTTAAATGGTTTGTTTTTTGATGGAACGACCGTTTACATAAACTTCCCGGATATCCTGGGCTGTGCCGTGGTAAATGAAGTATTGCAGCTGTTCTTCAACGGTACGGTCTTGCTGGAAATCCGGTATGTCGGTTATGAGGAAGTCGGCGCTGCAGCCAGCTTCCAAGCTGCCTGTCTGCCCAAAGAAGGCACCGCCGGCCTTGGTGGCCAGATAGAAGGCTTCACATAGCTTCAAGGGCGTTTCTTCCGGATGGTAAAGGCTGCGGATTTTTGATATTTCGATGGCCCGGACAATCTCATGCGGCATATAGAGCGTATGACCGCCGCCGATATCGGTGCCCAGGGCAACATTGACTCCGGCGTTCAGCAGCTTGCGCGTGGGCATCAGACCGCTGGCAAGATTGAGATTGGAAGCAGGGCAATGAACCGCATAGACTTTGCGTTTGGCCATAATGTCTATTTCCTCATCGGACAGATGAATGCAATGAGCCATCAGGGTCGGTGTCTGTCCAAAAAGCCCAAAGCGTTCATAAACGCTCATATAGTATTTATCCTCTGGGAAAAGTTCCTTGACCAGCTGGATTTCACCGGGATTTTCGGATAGGTGACTTTGCACGGGGATATGATATTCCTGTGCAAGTTTGCCCAGACCGGTCATCATCTTTGCGGTGGTGGAAGGCACGAAGCGCGGCGTAACGATGGGCTTGACCAAATCATGCTTTTGCCATTTTTGGATAAAAGCTTCCGTATCGGCTAAAGACTGTTCAGTATCTTCGGTCAGAGCCGGAGCAGAGTTCGTATCCATATTTACTTTGCCGACATAGGCACGCAGACCTTTTTGGGCAAGAGTGTCGCACAGGATATCGGTGCTTTCTTTATGAATGGTTGCAAAGATGGCGGCAGAGGTAGTACCGCAGTTAGCCAGTTCGTCTACCAAGAGTGGATAAATCTTGCGGGCAAAGTTTGGATCAGCAAATTTTGGCTCTTCCTTAAAGGTGTATTGGTCGAGCCAGTCCAGCAACTGGTCATCCATGCCCATGCCAATCTGAATGTATTGTGGTGCATGGAGATGCATATCGGCAAAGCCGGGCATAATCAGTTTGCCGGAGCATTCCTTGAGGGGCAGGCTGCTGTAATCAGCAGGTTTTTGTGCAGAAATTGCTGTAATCCTGCCGTTTTCTATGACCAGGTAGCCGTCTTTAAGACTGACAAAATGATCTTTATCCGGTGTATAGATAATATTTCCCTGCAGAACAAAAGAAGTTTGTTTTTCCATAGCTAACACTCCAAATCAGGTTTTAATTTGTTCTATTCGTTTTCATCTTTATTTTATGAAAAAATGGACGAAAAAAGAAAGGACATATGACCGTGATTTGCTGGACGCCGAAAAAAAGAGAGAAGGCATTACAGGCGGGATGCCGTTCATTTTCGGCAATAAGAATAAGACACTGTGGGGAAAGTGCCTTCGCATTTCGTCACAGTGCCTTAAGTGCTGCTGATGGTTTTAGGAAATTGGACAGGAGGGCGTAGTATCGCCACGTTCTGCCGTATGCTTTCCCTCGAATAGTGCCTGACTGACTTTGCGCATCAGTTCGTCTTGTTCAGCGGCAGCAGAGAAGACAACCTGTTTGTTTGGCGTATCGTTTTCTGCATCAACTTCCGTAATGGCCAGCTGTAGGCGATGACTTTTGTCTTTGCGGAAGGAATAACTGCTGCGCGTAGCAAGCCATTCCGTAATCATTTCGATATTCTGAAAGGAAGCAACCTTATTATAATCCTTGTAAATTTCGGCGGCCATAGCAGCGGCCTTTTTTTTGTCGGCAGCAGCGCCGATAAGGGAGAACTCGGTATTACTTTCCTCTGTTATAAGACAGGTAACAATGTAGAGCATGATAAAACCTTT
Organism: Selenomonas ruminantium subsp. ruminantium ATCC 12561; assembly: GCF_000424065.1. GTDB lineage: Bacteria > Bacillota > Negativicutes > Selenomonadales > Selenomonadaceae > Selenomonas_A > Selenomonas_A ruminantium. Next base: position 34,801 of record NZ_AUJE01000031.1, on the reverse strand, counting down.
CTTTCTCAATATAATCATGGACGTATAGTCCGCTATTATTGTAACAAATATCCTCTAAATGTCAATTTACAGGAAGGAGTGGTGTATACAAGTTGTGGACATTTTGAATTGTTGTAGTCCTTAAAGTACATATTTACATATAAGATAAATTTTTTGTGTTATTTTTATAACATACAATTCTTTATTGAAGGATATATTGCTTGGTTATATGGATTATGGCAAAGAAAAAAGACAAATGTCTTTGATTTAGAGAGGAGAAAAATGTATAGTTGTCTATGTAACAGTTTTTACACTTATGGGCAGTTTGCAGATACTTCAATTTGTGCTATAATGTCTACTCGTAACAAACATTGTGAAAAAACGATGTTATGTGTGTATTTTTGTAAGAAGTTAGGAGAATGATTATGGTGGAATCACATCCAGTAAACCGTAAAAAAGCATTTAATATGCTCTTTTTCCTGGAATTCTGGGAGCGTTTTGGTTATTATGGCCTGCAGGCTGTGTTGGCAGGGTTCTTCGTTAAGAGCCTGGGCATGGAAGATGCAGAGTCCTTTGTTGTATTCGGTGCATTCAGTGCCATGGTATATGGTTATGTATCCATCGGCGGCTTTATCGGCGACAAGGTGCTGGGAACGCAGCGTACGATTACTTTGGGCGCCGTGGTGCTGATGATTGGTTATTTCCTGATGGGCATGGCCGGCAGCAACAAGGACATGGTGTTCCTGGCACTCGGTGCTATCGCCTGCGGTAACGGTATCTTTAAGGCCAACCCGTCCTCCCTGCTTTCTAAGCTCTATGAAGGGGCCGAGGAAGAACTGGATAGTGCATTCACCATGTATTATATGGCGGTAAATATCGGTTCGTTTATTTCCATGTTGCTCGTACCGATTGTTGGTGCACAGTATGGCCTTGATTTGGGCTTCATGATTTGTGCTATGGGTCTTGTGCTGGCTATTGGCGGCTTTGTGAGCTTCCGTTATCTGGTCAAGGGCATTGACTCTCCGGCTGGTGCTCAGCCACTCTCGATGGTGAAACTGGCGGCTACGATTGCCGGTGTTGTCATCATGACGTTTGTATCCAGCTGGCTCCTGTCGCATCTGTCTGTTGCGCATTGGCTGCTCTTAATCATCGGTATTCTCGTTTATGGCGTGTTCTTCAAGATGATTTTCCAGTCTACGGGGGCAACCCGCAGCCACATGATTGCGGCAATGATTCTGATTGTGGAAGCTATCGTGTTCTTCACGCTGTACAATCAGATGCCGACATCACTGAACTTCTTTGCGATTAAGAATGTGGAACACAGCATTATGGGGATTGATATTCCTGATGCACAGGTGTTCCAGACCCTCAATCCGTTCTGGATTATGCTGGCCAGCCCGATTTTGGCTTTCCTTTATTCCCGTTTTGGCAGCCAGGGCAAGGATTTGTCCATGCCGGCTAAATTTGCTCTGGGTATGCTGCTGACGGCAGCTTCCTTCCTGGTGGTTGGTTTCTCGGCTAACTTTGCCAGCGAAGCCGGTATCGTATCTGCTTGGTGGTTGGTGGGTTCCTACTTCCTGAGCTCCATCGGTGAGCTCTTGATCAGTGGTTTGGGCCTGTCCATGATTTCCAAACTCGTGCCGCAGAAACTCATTGGCTTCCTGATGGGCGCATGGTTCCTGACCACGGCTATTTCCTCCATTATCGGCGGCTGGGTAGCCAGCCTTACGGCTGTGCCGAAGGATGTTACGGACCCTGTGCTGACGCTGGGCGTTTACTCTGACGTATTTACGCAGATTGGTATGGTTACGCTGGGCGTAACAGTGGTTATGGCTTTGACGGTTCCCCTGCTCAATCGTTTGATTAACAAACAGGACGATGCTGAAGCTGTAGTGGAAACAGAAGCTGCTTTTGAAAAATAATTAAAAAAAAGTATTGACATCTGCTCTCGGAGTCGCTATAATAATTCTTGTTGATTGCGAGAGCAGTTGACCAATGACTCAGTAGCTCAGTTGGATTAGAGTATTTGACTACGAATCAAAGGGTCGGGGGTTCGAGTCCCTCCTGGGTCACCATATTGAAATATGATAAGGCTTCTATCCGATGGGTGGAAGTCTTTTTTGTAGCGAAAATACTTGCATATCATATTGTAATTGTGTTACTATTGATTGGAGACTGTAATAAGGGGAGGCTTATCTAATGCTTACCATTTTGATGATAATAGATGCTATTGTGGCCATTGGCCTTATCGCATCGGTACTGGGACAGGAAGCAAAATCCGCTGGCATGGGCGGCATGGGCGGCGGTGCAGATACCGTCTTCTCCGGCAAGGCACGGGGAATGGATGCCCTGCTGGCGCGGGTGACGGTGGTACTTGCCATCTTGTTTGCCATTATCACCATGGTGATTGCCAAAATGACAAGCTAATAGCGCTATCGCGGTAAAATCCCTGTTCTCTTACGAGCAGGGATATTTTGGGTTTTGGGGGTGGAATGATGATTTTACCGGGAGCGGAGCCCTTTTTTATGCCTGGTGGGAAAAAGGGGGTGCTCCTTATCCACGGGTTCACGGGGCTGCCGGCAGAACTTTTGCTGATGGGGCAGCATTTGAATAAGGCAGGCTTTACGGTACTGGGCGTGCGGTTAGCCGGCCATGGCACGACCGTAGAGGACATGAGCCATATGACCTGGGAAGACTGGATGGATTCGGTGCGGGATGGTTATGCCTTGCTGTCTGGTTATTGCGAGGATATTTCCGTTATCGGTCATTCGATGGGCGGGCTTTTTGCTCTGCTTTTGGCTACGGAAGAAATCGTCTCCCATGTGGTGACGCTGGCGGCCCCCATCTTTATCCCCGAAGAACGTGGGCTTGCGGCACTGCCGCCAAGGGAGGCCTGCTATGGCGGTTTTGTGCCCAAGGCGCGCCGCCGCCTGAAGGATGTTCCACCGGCTGCCAACTGTACCTATCGGAAAATGCCGTTGATTTCCATTCATGAACTGGTGGACGTTATTGAAAAGACCAAGGGAGCTATCGAGGAAGTAACGGCTCCGGTGCTCATCATGCACAGCCGTGATGATCATACGGCCGCGCCGGTGAGTGCGGATTATATCCTGTCCCATGTAAAGGGGCAGGCGCGAATCGTCTGGCTTAATGAATCCGGGCATCTGTTGCCTCTGGCCAGCGAAAGAGAGAGAGTTTTTGAAGAGGCTGCGGCCTTCCTACAGATTTAGTACTTTTCTTTGGTGCAAAGAAAAGTACCAAAAGAAACTGTGGCCTGAAATCCCATCCGGGGATTTACGGCCACGGGCACCCGTCCATGGGTGCCAAGGAAACGGACAACTGTGGGAGAATCGAAATTTGTAAGGAGAACAAATGGACTTAAAAGAAAGAATCCTCGCTTATATGCGGGAAAGTGCCTATAAACCTTTAACCGAAGAGGATTTAGGCGAAGCGATGGGGCTGACGGATGAGGAGTTAGTGGATTTCCCCGTGGCGCTCGAAGAACTGGAAAGAGAAGGCGCCATTATCAAGAACCGCAGTGACCTGTATGGTGTGCCGAGCCGGATGCATCTGGTGGTGGGGCGCATCTCCATGACGGCCAAGGGCTTTGGCTTCATTATTCCCGATGTGCGGGAAACGGAAGAGGAAACGGATGTATTTGTGCCCGCCAATGCTGTGGGCTCTGCCATGCATGATGACCGCGTGGTGGCCCGTGTCATGCCGGCACAGGAGGAAGGTCGTTCCCGCGAAGGGGAAATCATCCGCATTTTGGAACGTGCCAATGAAAAGATTGTGGGCACTTTCGAGCGCAGCAAGAACTTTGGTTTTGTTACGCCGGATAACGTGAAACTCACGCAGGATATCTTTGTGGCGAAAAAGTTTTTCAAGGGTGCCAAGACGGGCAGCAAGGTGGTCGTAAAAATCACCAAGTGGCCGAATGGCCGCCGCAGCGCGGAAGGAGAGGTCATTGAGGTGCTGGGCAAGGTGGGCGACCCCGGTGTGGATGTGCTCTCCGTTATGCGCCAGTATGATTTGTCAGAGACCTTCCCCGAAGATGTGCAGGCAGAAGCCACGGCTACGGAAACGGAACCGAATCCGGCCGAATACGCAGGACGCCGCGACAGGCGTGATTTGCAGATTGTGACCGTTGACGGTGAGGATTCCAAGGATTTGGACGATGGCGTCTATGCCCGCAGGAATCCCGATGGTTCCTTCTTCCTGGGCGTGTATATCGCCGATGTGAGCCATTATGTCCGGGAGCATGCGCCGCTTGACCGGGAAGCCTACGCCCGCGGGACGAGTGTGTATCTTGTTGACCGCGTTATTCCCATGCTGCCCAAGGAGCTTTCCAATGGCATCTGCAGTCTGAACGCCGGCGTTGACCGCTTGTCCATGGCCTGTGAAATGCAGATTTCCGCAGATGGCGAGGTAACAAGCTATGAGATTATCCCGACGGTTATTCATGTTTACCGCCGCCTGACCTATAATATTGTCAACAAGGTGCTCGTGGATAAGGCCGAGCCGTTCCTGTCGGACAATGAGGATATCCTGCCCATGCTGGAAACGCTGGCCGAATTGCGCCATGCCTTAAAGGCCAAGCGTCATCGCCGCGGCTCGATTGATTTTGACCTGCCGGAGGTCAAGGTGAAATTGGACGAAAAGGGGCATCCGGTGGCGCTGATTAAGCGCGAAGGCAGTCTGGCCGAATCCATTATTGAAGAATGTATGCTGATTGCCAATGAGACTGTGGCCCGCCATATGGACACGAAGAATCTGCCCTTTATGTACCGTGTTCACGAGCAGCCGAGTGAAGAAAAAATCGAGCGGCTCAACAATCTGCTGGCGGCTTTTGGACTGTTCGTCAAGCAGGACGAGCAGGGGCATATCCAGCCCATGGACGTGCAAAAGGTACTGGAAAAGGTCGAAGGCCGTCCGGAAGAACGGATTATCAGTACAGTATCCCTGCGTTCCATGCAGCAGGCCCGTTACAGCGAGCTGAGCCTGGGGCACTTCGGCCTGGCTGCCCGCTACTATACGCACTTTACCTCACCGATTCGCCGCTATCCGGATTTGATTGTGCACCGGTTGCTCAGGGAGACTTTTGCTACGGGCAGTCTGCCTGTAGAGCGTCAGGCCAAGCTCAAGATGGTTCTGCCGGAGATTGCCGACCATACTTCTCAGCGGGAGCGCGTGGCCATCGAGGCGGAACGAGAAACCACGGACATGAAGAAAATCGAGTACATGGCGCAGTTCGTGGGTGAGGAATTCACCGGCGTTATCAGCGGTGTGACCGCCTTTGGCATCTTTGTGGAGCTCGATAACGGCGTGGAAGGTCTGGTTCATGTTTCCACCATGACCAATGACTATTATGAATATGTGGAAGAACAATATGCGATGATTGGCGAACGCACCCGCACGCGGTACCGTTTGGGTGACGAGGTTGAAGTAATCCTTGCGCGCGCCAATGTGGAGGAACGGAATTTGGATTTTGTGTTAAAAGACAACGGCCAGTATGTGCCGGAGCGCCCTGCACAGAAGGGCCAGAACAGCAATAAGGGCAAAGGGGAAAGAAAGCCCAAGGCTCCGCGCCCCAAGAAAAAGCCGCTGCTGGAAGAGGACTTGATTGCGGAACCCATGTTGACGGAAGAAGAAATCAAGCAGAAAGAGCATAAACCGCGAAAGCATAATGGGCATAAAAAGCGCGGTGCTTCCGGGGAAAAATTGCCCCATACGGATAAGCGCGAGGGCGAAGTCCGTAAGCCTAAGGCTGACCGCAGCCGCCGTCAGGGCAAGGCAGAGCGCGCCGATAAGGAAAGCCGCATGGGCACAGGTTCTTTCCGTGGCGAAAGCCGCCGCAATCGCGAAGAACGCCGCAGCGACAAAGAGGTGGGCTACCATCGCGTTTATGTGACGGGGCTCAACAGCGCCGTCTGGCCGGATCCTCCCGGATACCATGAAAAGAAGGAACGGGAGATGGCAGCAGCGGCAGCTAAAGCCGAAAAGGAAAAGTCCAAGAAATCCCGCGGCTCGCGCCGTCCTCGTCCGCATCGCAAGACCGAAGGCGGTACGGCTAACAGCAAATAATGAGGTGATGAGATGGGCAAGAAAAATATCGGCATGAAGGTGGTCTGCGAAAACCGCAAGGCGCGCCACGATTACTTCATACACGAAACCTTTGAGACGGGGCTTGCCCTCGTGGGGACAGAGGTAAAATCCCTGCGTGCAGGCAAGGCCAACCTCAAGGACAGCTATGCCATGATTAAGGATGGGGAGATTTTCGTGGAAAATATGCACGTTTCTCCTTATGACCAGGGCAATATCTTCAACCATGACCCGCTGCGGGCCAGAAAACTCCTGATGCACAAGAGTGAGATTGTCAAGCTCTTTGCCAAGACTCGCGAAAAAGGGTTCACACTGGTGCCGCTGAAAATCTACTTCAAAAACGGCAAGGCCAAGCTGGAACTGGCATTGGCCTCCGGTAAGCACAACTACGACAAGCGGCAGGATTTACATGAAAAGGCCGCCAAGCGGGAAGTGGAACGCGCGCTCAAAGATAGACAGCGCTACTGATTTGTAATATTGTAAAGTACCTGCCTTTAATGTTATAACGACATGTTAACATGTCGTTGAAACGCTGCAAGGAAGATTTTGCCGATGGCAAAATTTGAACAATTGCGTTATAATAGGCAGGTACTTTTAATTTTGAAGGGGAATAATTTTATGAATGAGAATGGTAACTTAAAGCGGGGGCTCAAGAACCGCCACCTGCAGATGATTGCCCTGGGCGGTGCCATTGGCACGGGCCTGTTCTACGGTTCGGCCTCGACCATTGCGCTGGCAGGGCCGGCGGTGATGCTGGCCTATCTGATTGGCGGCATCATGATTTTTTTCATCATGCGCATGTTGGGGGAAATGGCAGTAGATGAACCGGTGTCCGGCTCGTTCAGCCATTATGCGACGAAATATTGGGGCAAGTTTCCCGGCTTTATGTCCGGTTGGAATTATTGGTTTAATTATGTGCTGGTATCCATGGCCGAGCTTACGGCGGTGGGCATTTATATGCAGTTTTGGTTCCCGGACTTGCCGCAGTGGATTGCGGCGCTCATCTGTCTGGTGGCCATTACGGCGTTGAATCTGATTAATGTACGGTTGTATGGGGAAACCGAATTTTGGATGGCGCTGATTAAGATTACCGCCATCGTGTTGATGATTGTGCTGGGCGTATATATCTTGCTCGGCAGTCCGCAGCCCTTCCCCGACAACCTCAGCAATCTTTGGTCCTATGGCGGCTTTTTGCCCAATGGTGTATGGGGATTGGCGCTGGCTATTGCGGTGGTCATGTTCTCCTTTGGCGGCATTGAGCTTATCGGTATCACCGCCGGTGAAGCGGAGAACCCCGACAAGACCATTCCGACGGCCATCAATCAGGTTATCTGGCGTATTCTCATCTTCTATGTGGGCACGATGGCGGTTCTTATGGCACTTTGGCCCTGGAAGGAAGTCGGCATGGAGGCCAGCCCCTTTGTGCAGATTTTCATGAGCGTGGGCATTCCGGCGGCAGCGCATATCCTCAATTTTGTAGTGCTGACGGCGGCAGTGTCGGTTTATAACTCCGCTATCTACAGCAATAGCCGTATGCTCTATGGTCTGGCGGCTAAGAATGAGGCGCCAAAGTTCTTAGGCGAGCTTTCAAGCCGCGGCGTGCCGGTGCGGGGGATTTTCGTTTCCTCGGGCATAACGCTTATCTGCGTGGCGTTGAATTACTTTTTCCCAGGACAGATTTTTATGCTGCTGATGTCCATTGCCACGATAGCGGCGACCATAAGCTGGCTTACGATTGTCATCACCCATCTGAAATTCCGGGCATATTGCAAGGCACACGGAAAGGACACAAAGTTCAAGTCGCCGCTCTATCCCTTCATCAACTATCTGTGCATTGCCTTCCTGCTTAGCATTTGGGGCTTAATGACCCAAATTGAAGGTATGGACTTAGCCGTTTATATCCTGCCGGCATGGCTTCTGTGCTTATGGCTCGGTTTTAAGTATCAGAACAATTAACCACAACGTTACCGAAAAGACCTAGATGCCTTTTTCATAGCTGACTCGTCAAGTGACGGGTCAGTTTTTTATTGGGGGTACCCGCCTTTTGCAAAAAAAAATTACAATCAAGCAGGGATATCCACGGGGGGGAGAATAGTATATCTAGGGAGTGTACATATACACAGATAAGGTCAACAGTCAGCCTGACCGTTAGGATATAGATGGTGTGCATTCATAAAATAATGGGGAGAGATTAGTATGCAAAACCATGGGAATAAAGAACTACATTCCGTTCTCTTGCAATCCTTAGCTGCCTTGAGGGAATACGATAAAGTTGCGCATTGGGACGAGGATATGCAGGATGAAGTCCGGGCTTTGCTCATGAAAATGACAAAAACCATTGAGAAGGAACGTCTCTTTTACGCTATGAATCGTGATATAAAACTGACGGATGATTAAAACAGCCTTTCGCTAAATATCTGTGGCTATATTTTACCCTTATAAATATCAGTTACAGATATTATTCTGTTACGATTTAGGAGATGCACCCGCTATGTATTTCCTTTCTGGTGACAGGCGTACAGGCAGCTCCTACCGCTTAATGTGGTAGGAGTTTTTATTTCATCTACGGAGGTTCGATCATGCTTGATGAAAATGATATTACCACCAGTCACATGGTTATCCTAAACTGTATCCGCCAGCTGAGTCAGTATGACATGCTGGACATTTGGGATGAGGATACGCGAAAAATGATTTCCGGTCTAGTAGATGACCTTCACCATCATGCCGAACTGGAAGCCAATTATTATAAGAAATTAATCGGCAGGGCTGTACAGCCCACAAAAGAAAAAATATTCCCGTGTGAAGCCGAAGACGATCAGACGTAAAGTCATTACCTGCCACGGGACGGATGAGTTCTCACAGAGCCTTTTTCGGGAAACTCATTTAGCCCGAATATTGACGAATACATCATAAAAGGCTGTTCCTGGCGCCCCATTCACCAGCTCGCCCAAATCCGTGGATAGTCCCTTATACAGGCGATTGAGCCCACCGTTAACGCTGGCGCCCTGCATGCTCAAAATGATATCCGGGGCTAAATCCTCGCGGAAGTGAACCGTTACCGTGATACTGCCCTCATCATTCCAGAGGATGGCCGGATGTTTATCCTGCAGGTTGACTTTTTCTCCTGCCGATGGATGGAGGTAAACCTGCGGATATTCCGGCAGATTCTTGAGCAGGGGATGGCTTTGGCTATTGATATGTTCCTGTGCATGTGGAGTGAGCAGGTGGAAGGGATATTCCTTGGTTGGCTGCAGCTGGTAAAATTTTTCCGGCAGTGTACAGCAGTGGAATTTGCCGTCAGCCGTGGCAAATTTTCCCTCCTGCCAGGGGGGCGTGGGTGGGCGGTAGCGGGCAGGGCCTTGGTAAAGGTCCTGCCATTTTTTTATCTGCAGCTTTTCGCAAATATCCGGCGTAAATTCTGCACTCAAAAATTCTTCATCACTCAGATGCGCCGGGAAAGTGCTGGTGCCGGGAGCTAATTCATTCAACCGTCTGGTCAGCAGGCGTGCGATGTCGATATCGCTTTTGGCCTCGCCGCGCGGAGGAATGGCCGGTTCGTTGATGCCTAAATGCTGGACAAAATAACCGCCGGCGACATCTAAATGTTCAAATTCTGTGGTAACGGGCAGCAGAATATCGGCCATTCTGGCTGAATGGGTCATAAATTTATCGGCGACGACCACGAATTCCAACTGTGACCAAAGCTTGTTCAACTCGGTCAGGTTTGCGTCCTGCCGCAGCACATTGCGTCCAGCTATCCAGAGGAATTTTATGGGCGGGTCTTGCAATGTTTTTAGGCTATGGGCAAAGTTATTGATATCGATAAAACGGGTATCGGAGCGCTCCAGCATGAACTTAAAGTCGATGTTTTCCACAAGTCCCATATCGGCATAGTTTACGCCGCCGCCGGCTATGCCGATATTGCCTGTGAGCATGGACAGGGCGTCGATAAGGCGGACGGCGATCCCGCTCTCTACATGGCGCTGCAGGCCATAGCCGCACCAGATATGGGCGGGATGATTTTGTGCCAGCAACTCCGTCAGAACATCGATGGCATCTGCGGAAAGTCCGGTGGCTTTGCGCAGTTTTGCAGTCGGGGCTTTTAGGGTTGCGGCAATGAGTTCATCAGCACCGGTGACCTGCTGCGGATTATAGGAAAGCTGCTTGTTTTGTGCGAGTTTTTGCAGCAGCAGGGTCGCTAATGCGGAATCGCTGCCGGGGCGCAGTTCAAAATAATAATCGGCCTTGCGGGCGGTTTCCGTGAACACGGGGTCGATTACCACAACTTTTGCCCCGCGCTCCTGCGCCGCATAAATCACGGGCATGGTATGGATGGAGGTCCAGGCAGGATTGGCACCCCAGAGAATAATCAGGCGCGATTCCCGCAGCTGGCGGATATCGCAGGTAATATTGGCACCGAAATCCAGATTTTGCGCATCAATGCCTGAGGAAAAACAGGGGCTGCCGATGGTCTGCGTGGTCGCACCCAAGCCGTTGAACATTCCTTCTACCGCATAGTGCAGCAGGCCGAAATTCCCCGAATATTTATTGAGGCACAGGGGCAGCGTGGAGTTATAGCGTTCTTTGAGGGAGAGTATTTTCCGGGCAATGGTATCAATGGCTTCCTCCCAGGTAATCTTCTGCCAGTTGCCGGAACCGCGGCCGTGCTGTTTTTGTGGGTAGAGAATCCGTCTCGGGTTGTAAACCGTGGCCAGAATATCCTCACGCTTGCTGCAAAGACGCGCAGAAGAACCGGCGCTTGTATCGCCGGTGATGTATTCGATTTTGCCGCCACGGGTATAGGCGAGAATAGGACAGGCATCATAACAGTTGCGGGGGCAAATATGGCGGGTTACCTGATAGTTGCCATGGAAAAACATGAAGGACTCCTTTCGAAGGTGATTTATTCGTTGTGCTGCAAGATTAGGGCAGATTGCGGACAGTTGTTGACACAAAGACCGCAGGCTGTGCATTTTAAGGGATTAAAATCAAGCGCAGGTTTATTGGCTTCCTGGCGGATGGTTAGCGCTTTTTCCGGGCAGAGCATATGGCAAAGACCGCAGACGGTGCAGTTTTTTGCAAGTGAGAGATGAGGAAAAAGTCCGTTTGGGGTGGTATTTTGCTTGGTTAGCCAGATTACCGGGTCAAAGGCATATTGCCGGTTCGTCTGTGCTGCGGCGATTTCAACAGCCGTTTCGGAAGCTGCATGGAACAGGGTTCGGAAAAAAGAACGGCGGGCGACTGGCTGGGGCGCAGGGGCAGATTCCTTGACATGAACCAGCTTTATCGGTGCTTTGTTTGCTTCTTGCAGCGCAGTATTGCAGGCTTCGATTTCACCGTCAAGCCAGCTGGCTACAGCAGGATTGCAAGTATGGCAGCGGCTGGTGTCGATGGCAAGTGCCTGTTTTTCCGCCAGTGCCCATAGCAGGCGGCGGTTTAAGGCACCTAAACAAGGCATGGCTTGCGGAGACGCTTTTTTGCACATCAAGACTGGCGGCGAAAGGTTTTTTACAGCCGTGAGCATGGTATCATAATCGGTATCGCTTTGGATGGCTCCCGTGGAACAGACAGCGGTGCACAGACCACAGTTATCACACTTTTCGGAATCAATTTTGTGGTTGCAGATGGCCTGCTGCGGACAGATTTCCTGACAGCGGTTGCAGGTGATGTTGGTATATTGAAAAAGACAGCGGTTAATGTCGATATTACGCAAGGCCATGGAACTTCACCTCTAAAACGGATTTTCTTCATTATACCGCTAGTGAAGAGGATTTGACAAATAAAAGGGCGTATAATTAACAGTGAAATATGCGTAGGATATAGGGGAGAAGGCGGGGATGTTATGCTGAAAGATGGTTTGTATGAAAAAGTAGTTAGTGATTCATTGTCAAATGAGCTGGCTGCTTTACCTCATAAGTATAAAGAACTGGCCGCTATTGATAAGGCTGAGGCAGCTAAGATTTTGGCGCAGTATGTAGCAGCTGTGGTCGAGCGAGGCTTAAAGTCGGTGCGGGATAATAGTGAAGATATTGCGAGCCAGGTATCTCTAGTGAATGAAATTATCACTACGGTTCAGGAGAAAACGCAGGAACAGGATTTTTCTGCTATGAAGGTAGATGAGACAGGACAGCAACTGTTGGCATTGTATGATCGGCAGGATAGCATTTTGGCTTTGGGGGCTAAAGGAAAGGATAAAGTTGACCGTCCGGAGACCTCGCTGGCGCAATCCAGTCTGTTTACCGGGGCTGTTCATGAGCCGCAGATGTATACGGAGTTAAAAAAGGAAATTGCCAGTTGTAATCGTATTGATATGTTGGTGTCTTTTATTAAGTGGAGTGGCTTGCGGCTGCTGATGGAGGAGCTGCAACATTTCACCCAAAATGGTGGCAATTTGCGGATTATTACCACTTCCTATATGGGGGCTACAGATGTTAAGGCAATCAAAGAGCTCAGCAAATTGTTAAATACAGAAATCAAAGTAAGTTATGATACCCAGCGTACGCGGTTGCATGCCAAGGCGTATGTGTTTTATCGGGATACGGGGTATACGACGGCTTATATCGGTTCATCTAATCTTTCGCAGGCGGCCATGTCCAGCGGTTTGGAGTGGAATGTAAAAATCACGGCGCAGGATCAGCCGGAAACTTTGGCTAAAATTGCGGCTACGTTTGCCAGCTATTGGGAAAGCCGGGAGTTTGAAACCTATACAGCAGCTGAGGAATTGCGATTGTATAGGGCCTTGCGTGATGAGAAATATTTTAAAGATGGTAACACCACGCGCTATACATTGGATGTGCGGCCCTATTCTTATCAGCAGGAAATACTGGATAAACTTGCGGCGGAGCGGGCTGTGCGGGGACTATATCGCAATCTCTTAGTGGCTGCCACTGGTACAGGCAAGACGGTTATTGCCGCCTTTGATTATGCCCGCTTTTGCAGGGAGAATCCTGGGAAGTCGAATCGGTTGCTCTTTGTGGCACATCGGCAGGAGATTTTGAAGCAAAGCCGTTCAACCTTTCAGGCGGTGCTGAAGGATAATAATTTTGGTGAACTTTTTGTGGGGCAATATACGCCACATGGTATTGACCAGCTTTTTATCTCTATCCAAACCTTTAATTCGCAGGATTTTACCACGAAGACCAGCCCTGACTTTTACGATTTTATCGTGGTGGATGAAATTCATCATGGACCGGCTGACAGTTACCAAAAGCTGCTGAATTATTACCAGCCCCAGGTTTTGTTAGGGCTTACAGCCACGCCGGAACGACTGGATGGAAAAAGTGTCCTGCCTTACTTCGGGGATAGGATTGCAGCGGAAATCCGGTTGCCGGAGGCCATCGAGCGGAAGCTCTTGTGTCCCTTCCAGTATTTTGGTGTTACCGATAATGTGGATTTGACGGATGTAAAATGGACGGCAGGTGGTTACGACAAGCAGGCACTTAGCAATGTGTACAGCCTCAGCGGCAAGGTCGCAGAACGGCGGGCGGATTTAATCGTCAACTCGTTGCAGCGCTATGTAACGGATGTAGTGGCGGTGAAGGGGCTGGGCTTTTGTGTCAGCGTCGAACATGCCAGATTTATGAGTGACTATTTCAATCAGATGGGGATTCCCTCCTTGTGCCTTACGGGGCAATCTCCCCAGGCTGATAGGGATAGCGCACGAAAGCGGTTGGCGCAAGGGAAGCTGAACTTTATCTTTGCCGTGGATATCTATAATGAAGGGGTAGATATTCCGGAGATCAATACGGTACTCTTTCTGCGCCCGACGGAATCCCTGACCATCTTTTTGCAGCAGTTGGGGCGTGGATTGCGTCTTTCGCCGGAAAAGGAATGTTTGACCGTACTGGATTTTATCGGGCAGGCCAACAAAAAATACAGTTTTACGCACAAGTTTGCGGCGCTTTTAGGCAATACTTCTCATAGTGTGCAGCAGGAAGTGGAAAACGGCTTCGTTTCTGCACCTAAAGGCTGCTATATTCAGTTGGAAAAACAAGCGGCTAAGTATATTCTGGATAACATCAAAGGGGCTTATGATACCCTGCGGGGGCTGGCTGGACATATTGCCAGCTTTGCCGATGATAGTGGGCTGACCTTGACGCTGGCAAATTTTTTGCACTACCATCACATGGATCCGCGCCAGCTTTACCGGCAAAAGAGTTGGCAAAGTTTCACCCGCATGTGTGTGCGGGCGGGCGTACAGGTCGATTTTGAGCCGGAACCATTGGAAGAGCAGGTAAATCTGAGTATCGTCTTTCAGAAACTCGCTGTGGCAGATTCCCAGCGGTGGATAAAATTTTTGCTGAACTTGTTGCCTCGCTTGGCGGAGACGGATTTTGACCGTCTTTCCTTGTTAGACGCGCGGATGTTGCAGATGTTTTACGTAACGGTATGGGGCGAATATGCAAGTGATTGGCAGGATGGGAAAGTGCAGGATAATCTCGCAGTACTGGCAGCTAGTCCTCATATTTTGGCTGAAATGCAGGAGCTTTTGCGCTATCAGTTGGATAGCATTGACTTTATTGATGAACCGGTGGATATTGGTTTTGACTGCCCATTGGATTTGCATTGCACTTATACTCGTGACCAGATATTGGTAGCGATGGATTTTGACAAGCCAAACACTGTGCGGGAAGGAGTTAAGTGGTTGGAAGATAAGCAAACGGATTTGTTCTTTGTAACCTTGAACAAGGCGGACAAAGAATATTCGCCCACGACCATGTATGATGATTACTCATTAAATGAATGGCTGTTTCATTGGCAGAGCCAGAGCGTAACGACGGTGGAATCGCCTACGGGGCAGAGGTATATTCATCATCAGGAACAGGGAAGTACCATCCTTTTGTTCGTGCGGGAGTTCAAGAAGGACAATCTGACTGGCGGCGCCGCGGCCTATACCTATTTGGGGCGGGCGAATTACGTAAGCCATGAAGGCGAAAAGCCCATCAATATCGTGTGGAAACTGGAGCAGCCCATTCCAGCAAAATTCCTGAAAAAGACCAATAAACTCGCGGTGGGCTGATATATTTTGGTGATAAAAAAGCTGTTGCACATTTTTGCGCAACAGCTTTTCCTGTTCGATTATTTTGCGGTCTGCACTTCCGGCAGTTCTTCATTGTTTATTTTGTTGGACAGATAATTGGCGGCAAGTGAGCCGGAGATGTTGTGCCAAACACTGAAGATAGCGCCGGGGATGGCAGCGGCAGGACCGAAGTGGAGCATGGCCAGGCTGGTTGCCAGGCCAGAGTTCTGCATGCCGACTTCAATGGAGATGGCCTTGGCTTTGGCAATGTCCATATGAAGCGCCTTGGCCAGCAGGAAGCCGGTGCCGTAGCCCAAAAGATTATGGCACATAACCACCGCCATAATCAAGAGACCTGTTTCCATGATTTTCTGAGAGCTTACGGCAACTACGCCGCCGACAATCAGCACAATGGCGATAACGGAAACGAGTGGCAGGACTTTGACGACTTTCTGTACCTGAGCCTCAAAGAAGGAATTGATGATAAGTCCTGCGACAATGGGCAGAATGACCACCTGTACAATGGACATCATCATGGCCGCCAGGGAGATTTCCACCCAGGCACCAGCCAGCCACCAGGTCAGGAGCGGGGTAACAATCGGAGCCAGTACGGTGGTGGTCATAGTCATGGATACCGATAGCGCCACATCCCCGCGGGCCAGGTACGTCATGACATTAGAGGAGGTGCCTCCGGGGCAGGTGCCGACGAGGATTACACCAGCGGCCAGCTCAGGTGGCAGGCCGAAAGCTGTGGCTAGAAAATAAGCCAGCAGAGGCATAATGGTGAACTGGGCTAGCGCGCCGATGAATACATCCCGGGGGCGTTGGAACACCAGCTTGAAATCCGCAAGTTTTAAGGTCATGCCCATGCCGAACATGACAATGCCCAGCAGCATGGTGATGTTCGGGGCTGCCCATTTGAAGCTCATGGGTTCAATCAGGGCAATGGCCGCGATGGCGATAACCAGTACCGCCATGTACTTGGAGATAAGAGCACTTAGTTTTTCCAGATAATACATAAGACCAAATCCTTTCCTTTATGATGTTTACAATGTTACAAGTGGATATAAGAAAAGTCAAGGATAAAAATGGATAATTGTTTCTATATAACGGAAAAATATTACACCTAGTATTGAACTGGGTGAGGAAAAGTGCTACAATGTGTCCATATTGAGCAAAAGGAGGAGTTTTATGCATACTTTGAATGTAGAAAAAAGCCGCTGGACGGCGCGAGAGATTAGTCTTACGGCGGCCATGACGGCTGTGGTGTTCTTATTGACGTTTGTGCCCAAGATTCCCATCCCTTTGGGCTATGCCCATTTGGGCGATGCGGCCATCTTTGTGATGGTCTGTCTGGCAGGGCGGCGGGAAGCCTTGGTGGCCGCCTGTGCCGGTTCCATGCTGGCGGATTTTATGGGAGGATTTCCCCTGTGGATAGGGCCGACCCTCATCATCAAATGGGCCATGGCTGAAACCTTCCTGCATGTATCTGACATGTCAAATGAGGATTTTATAAAATCTCCCCGCACGCTGTTGGCGCTCGTGCTGGCCTGCCTGGTGATGGCGGCCGGGTATACGGCCTTCGGGGCGGTGCTCTATGACAGTCTGGCCGCAGGACTCGCTTCAGCCCCGGGGCTTTTGGCTGAAGGTGCCGTGAATATTCTGGCCTTCTATGGTGCTATCAAGCCGTTGGAAAAACTGTTTCAAAGCCGTTTGTAATTGTATAAGTCATGAAAGACTGCTAACAAAGCAGTCTTTTTTACATCTTACAATGATATAAAAATAACAAAAATAATATATGATATTGTTTTTATCCTTGCAAATAACAGGAGGGCATGTTATAATGACTTTGTGAATGAAAGATATATAACATTTTATATAAGGAGTGATGATAGTGAATATTCAATATCGTCAGGAATCCGTTTGGATTGGCATTGATGTGGGAACCACCGGGGTTCGTGCTATTGCCTATGATATTACCGGCAGAAAGGTAGCGGCAGCAGAAGCCTTTTATCCGTTGCTTACGCCGCACCCGAATTGGGCTGAGGAAAATCCGGCGCAGATTTTTTCAGCAGTGCAGGAGGTAGTTGGCAAGGCCGCAGCTGACTTGAGATACAAGAGCCGTCAGCTGGCAGGTATTTCGTTGAGTACGGTCATGCATAGTTTTGCTGGCTTGGACGCGAACTATCAGCCGCTGATGGATATGCAGACCTGGGCAGACAGCCGCAGTGCGGAAATCGTGCGGGAGATGAAAAAAGACGAAGCGTTGTGCTGCCGTTTTTATGAAAAAACCGGCTGTCCAATCCATGCCTCCTATCCGCTTGCTAAAGTACTCTGGCTGCGCAAGAATCATCCGGATTTGTTTCATCAGATGCGTTATGTGGGTTCGTTGAAGGATTATCTCTTCTATGGGCTGACAGGCAAATGGCTCATTGATCACTCGGCGGCCAGTACCAGTGGCTTATACAACGAAGTGAAGATGGATTGGGATGATGAAATACTTGACTATGCGGGCCTAAAAAAGGCGCAGCTTCCGCCAGTGGTTTCCACGATACATATGGAGAAATTGCAGGACGATGCAGCTCAAGCTATGGGGCTGCCTGCAGGCCTGCCAGTGGTTATTGGTGCAACAGACGGCGTGCTGGTCAATGTGGGCATTGGGGCCGTACAGCCGGGGCAGCTCAGTGCAACAATCGGCACTAGTGGTGCTCTGCGAATGCTGACGGAAAAACCGCTGACGGATAAGAAGATGCGGACATGGTGCTATAATCTCGTGGACGATATGTGGGTAGCCGGTGGTGCTATCAATAATGGTGGCATGATTCTGCGTTGGGTGCGGGATAAGGTTTGCCACTATACGCCGCATCATCTGGAAAATCTCGATGTAGATGGTTATGATCTCATGACTATGAAGGCAGCTCATGTAGCGGCTGGAGCGGAAGGCCTCATTATGCTGCCGAGCTTTACCGGAGAACGCGCGCCTTATTGGAATTCGGAGCTTCGAGGGATGTTTTTTGGACTGTCTCTGAATCACAGCCGTTCCCATATGATTCGTGCCTGTATGGAGGGCATTGCTTATAGCATGAACGCGGTAATGCTGGCCTTGCGGGATTTTGGGGAAATCAAGGATATCCGGGTTAGCGGCAGTTTCACTAAGTCAGAACTTTGGCTGCAGATTCTGGCTAATGTTCTCAATGAGGAACTGATTTTACCCGATAACAGCGAAGGCGCAGCTTTTGGGGCGGCGGTGCTGGGCTTTATTGCCAGTCGTGAACTGGCAGGTATCGGTGCGACTAAAGAATTGGTTAAACCCAAGCGTATTATCCGTCCAGATGAGGACGACGTAAAAGTTTATCAGGAACTTTATCGGATTTATGACCAGTTGTATTGGAAATTGCAGCCAGAACTTGCGGCTATCGCAGCGTTCCAACAGGCGCAGGCATAAGGAGGAAGGATAATGGAGAAGAAAATGGATATCGGCATGGTGGGGATGGCCGTGATGGGCAGTAACCTGGCCCTCAACATGGCTGACCATGGTTTTGATGTAGCTTGTTACAATTACACGCCGGATTTGACAGAAAAAGTGTTGCGAGAGCATCCACATAAGCATATGCATGGTTTTTTCAATCTGCAGGAGTTTGTGGATTCACTGCAGAAACCTCGCCGCATTATGCTGTTGATTATGGCAGGGGAACCGGTGGATTCCATGATTGAGCAGCTCACGCCGCTTTTGGAGCCGGGGGATATTATTCTCGATGGAGGTAATTCTTACTTTGGGGATACTCGGCGGCGGCAGACAAAGCTCCAACAGGCCGGTATCCATTATTTTGGGGTGGGAATTTCCGGCGGGGAAAATGGCGCCCGCAGAGGCCCATGTATCATGCCTGGGGGAGATAAGGAAGCTTATGAATTTGTACGGCCGGTCTATGAGGCTGTAGCGGCTAAGGCAGATGGTCAGCCCTGCTGCAGTTATATCGGCCCGGATGGCGCTGGGCATTATGTGAAGATGGTGCATAACGGCATTGAATATGCAGATATGCAGTTGATTGCCGAAGCTTATCTGCTATTGAAATATGCTGGGGGCTATAGCAACAGGCAAATTGCCGAAATCGTTCATCAGTGGAATCAGGGAGAACTCAGGAGTTTCCTGATTGGCATTACGGCAGATATCTTCGCTGAAGATGACGAGGCAGGCGGGCAGCTGCTGGATAAGATTGTGGACAGCGCCGGACAGAAGGGCACGGGGCGCTGGACCAGTATTGAGGCCTTGCGGCAGGGCGTGAATACTTCCCTGATTACGGCGGCCTGCAATGCCCGGGTGATGTCGAATCTGCTGTCAGAAAGACAGGCGTTGAGAAGAATCATTCAGCCTGCCTGCGCGGAGGCAAAGGCAGATGCTGG
The DNA here is from genome assembly GCF_000424065.1 of Selenomonas ruminantium subsp. ruminantium ATCC 12561. GTDB lineage: Bacteria > Bacillota > Negativicutes > Selenomonadales > Selenomonadaceae > Selenomonas_A > Selenomonas_A ruminantium. The sequence continues at coordinate 15,300 of NZ_AUJE01000031.1, read as the reverse complement.
TTTTGTGGAAATGGTGCGGCAGAGTCTGTACCTGGGCAAGATTGCTGCTTATGCGCAAGGTTTTGCGCTTTACCGTTCCGCAGATGTGCATTATGGCTGGCAACTGGATCTGGGGCAGATTGCCGCAATTTTCCGGGCAGGCTGCATCATTCAGGCAGACTTCCTGAATCGGATTACCGCAGCCTTTACCGCGACTCCGCAGCTGGATAATCTGTTGCAGGATGCGTTCTTCGCAGGCAAGGTTAATGAAAACCTCGCGGCTCTGCGCCGGACGGTGGCCAGTGCTGTGCAGCTGGGGATTCCGGTGCCGGCACTGGCTTGTGCGGTGGAATATATTGATGCCCTGCGTGGTACGCCGTTAGGGGCTAATCTGATTCAGGCACAGCGGGATTATTTTGGAGCACACACCTTTAAGCGTATCGATAAAGAAGGCTCGTTCCACCATGAATGGCAGAAAAATTTCTAAAATTCGCATTTACCTTTGACAAGGGAGGTCTATGATTATGCCGCTTATCATTTTGGCAGTTGGTATTCTCTTTTTGTTTTTCCTGATTGTGAAGGTAAGGCTTAACAGCTTTTTGGCCTTGCTGCTGGTCGCTGGTTTGGTCGGGTATGCCGAAGGGCTGCCCGAAGGCCAGATTATCCCTGTGATTGAAAAAGGTCTGGGAGGAACCCTGGGCGGCCTGGCTATCGTCGTGTCCTTTGGCGCCATGCTGGGAAAGCTCATGGCAGAAAGCGGCGGTGCCCAGCGCATTGCCACCACGCTGATTGATGTGTTTGGCCGCCGCTGGGTCAAATGGGCTGTGGCCTTGACCGGCTTTATCGTCGGTATAGCGTTGTTCTATGAAATCGGCTTTGTATTGCTGATTCCTCTGGTCTTTACCATTGCCACGGCAGCGAAAATTCCCTTGCTGGAAGTGGGCATTCCGATGGCAGCAGCTTTGTCCGTAACCCACGGCTTTTTACCCCCGCATCCCGGTCCTACGGCCATTTCCATCATTTACAATGCCGACATTGGCTTGACACTACTCTATGGTGCCATCATTGCCATCCCTACGGCCATCGTGGCCGGCCCAGTCTTTGCCAATACCACGAAGCATATTCAGCCGGAAGTGCCTGAGGGCATGCAGAGCAGCAAAGTGTTTGCTGATAATGAAATGCCGGGCTTTGGCATTTCGGTGTTTACAGCTATGGTTCCCGTGGTCTTGATGGCAGCTTCGGCTATTGCCAAGTTGACATTGGCTCCCGCTTCGTCGTTCTATCAGTGGCTGACATTTTTAGGCACGCCGGATATGGCGCTGACCATTGCTGTGGCTGCAGCTATTTACACCTTTGGCCTGCGGCAGGGTAAGTCTATTCCTGAAATCATGAAAATATGTGAAAGTGCTGTATTGACCATTGCCATGATTCTTCTGATTGTGGGCGGCGGTGGTGCGCTGAAACAGATTCTTATCGACAGTGGCGTAGGCAATTATATCGGTGAGATTGCCGCCAAGTCGCAGTTATCTCCCCTGTTGCTGGCGTGGACGGTGGCAGCAGTAATTCGTACGGCTTGCGGCAGTGCAACGGTAGCTGCCCTGACTGCAGGGGGCATCGCCGCACCGGTGGTGGCCGTGACCGGTGTGAATCCCGAACTTATGGTGCTGGCTACAGGTGCTGGCAGCCTGATTTTCAGTCCCCCGAATGATCCAGGGTTTTGGCTCTTTAAGGAATTCTTCGGCTTGACGGTCAAGCAGACCGTGCGTACCTGGTGCGTGCTGGAGACAATCATCTCCGTGATGGGGCTGGCCGGGGTTCTGGTTCTCGAAGCGATAATCTGACATTATACAAAAAGCCTTCCGTTTCATTGGGAAGGCTTTTTACATAGGGAAAAATCATGTATAATATCCCTGAAGGATGTTAGAAAAGAGGAACCAATATGAAGGATCAGGTTTTACCGATTTTACGCAGTGCTTATGAGGATTTGACAAAATCGGAAAAAAAAATAGCCGATTACATAACCGGCCATAAGGATGAGATTATGGGGCAGACAGTGGCGGAAATTGCCAAAAACACCGCCAACTCGGAAATTACGATTTCCCGCTTTTGTAAGAAGTTGGGATTCAGCGGTCTGCAGGGATTGAAGATTGCATTGGCCACGGAACTATCGGCGGCTGGTGAACAGTCCTATCAGGATATTCACAAGACGGATGATGAGGCAGCTGTGGCGGGGAAGATTTTCCGTAATATCACAGACGGTCTGCAAGATACATTGAAGATTTTGGATTTTTCCCTGATTGCAGCAGCGGTGGATCTTTTACAGTCAGCCCGCCGGGTGGCCATCTATGGTTTTGGTAATTCAGCAACGGTCTGTCAGGACATGGAAACGCGCCTTTTGCGTTTTGGCATGGCAGTACAAGCTTTCAATGATGTGCATATGCAGGTGACTTCAGCCGCGTTGCTGGATGCCCGCGATGTGGTGATTGCCGTATCCCATACGGGTGCTAATAAGGATATTTTGGAATCCTTGCGCATAGCTCGCCAAAATGGGGTGAAAATCATTGCTATAACCAGCTATGCGCAATCTGAGCTGGCCCGCAGTGCGGACATAGCTCTGGTGGGCATGGGCCGGGAGGTCCATTACCGTTCGGAAGCGGCTGCCTCACGGCTGGTGCATATGGCTATTGGCGATATCCTTTATACCTGTCTGGCTATGAAAATGCCAGAGCAGTACCATACCAATCTGCAGAAGATGAGAGAGGTCATTGCGGCCCGCCGCTTGTAAGCTGCTTCAGCAGTGCGTGGCAGCCTTTGTCGACATCTCGATAGGTGACTTCAAAGTTGCCTGTATACCAAGGGTCAGCAACTTCCCGTTCTTCGCCGGCAAAGGTCAGGAGCAGATGGCATTTGCCCTGTGGGTCACCGCCGGTCAGGCGGTGCAAATCGCGCATATTTTCCTCATCCATGGCGATGATATAGTCAAAAGCATCATAATCAGCCCGCTGAATCTGGCGGGCTTTTCGTTTGGTAAAGGGAATACCGTGAGCCTGCAGGGCTGATTTGGTGCCTTTATGGGTGTCATTGCCGATTTCATCGGTGCGGCAGGCTTTGGAATCGATGAAGAATTCCTGTTCCTTTCCCGCTTGGCGTACAAGTTCCTTCATCACAAATTCGGCCATTGTTGACCTGCAGATATTGCCGTGGCATACGAATAAGATTTTGTTCATTGTTTAAAAACTCCTCAATTGATTTATTCTTATTATAGCAGTGAAATAAGGACTGAACCATATAAACGGTCAGCCCTTATGGCGGAATATTTTATTCGACATTCATTTCTATGGCTGTTTTGTGCAGAGCCTGCAGCATCAGCAGAACGGTAGTGGCGCCAGGATCCTGATGGCCAATACTGCGCTGGCCGATATAGGCGGCTCGCCCCTTGCTGGCCGAAATGGTTTTGGTAAATTCCACACCCGTCTTGGCTGCTTCTGATCCGGCTTGGAAAATTGCGGACAGGCTCAATCCTTCTTCTAAGGCTTCCTGCATTGCTCTGCTGGCGGGAAAGAGCGCATCCAGCATAGTTTTTTCACCTTCGGTGCTGCGGCCTATCTGGGCAACACCCAACGTTCCTTCTTCAAAGGCTAATACCCAATTAGCGGATTCCATGGTGGTGTTGTTTGTGTTGCTCTGGCCGGCCTGCAGATAAAATTTGCCAAACAGCGGGCCGGCGGAGCCACCGATTTCGGTGATGCAGCGCATGCCGACATGATGCAGGATTTTGCCCAGGTCATCATTGCTTTCGGATAGTTCAGGCAGGTCTGTTAATATGATGCGGGAAAAACGCGCCATATTGGTGCCGTGGTCACCATCACCGATGGCATTATCCAGATGATTCAACTCTTCTTCATGCTCGATGATATTATGGCTTATGGCCTCTAAGGCTGCAAGCAGAAAATTTTTTCCGGTCATATAGCAATCCTCCCTCAACGCCTGATGATGGATGTTACTGCCGTTGCATCATAAAGAGCTTTTAGATGCGGGTCCAGACGCATGAGACTAATGGAAAAACCACCCATTTCCAAAGAAGTCATGAAATTGCCAATCATGGTGTCATAAATTTTTATGCCCTGCGCAGACAAATAGTCGTGTACGCATTCATTGACCACATAAAGTTCCATGGGAGGTGTGCCGCCCAGACCGTTGATGAGAACGACCACTTCGCTGTTTTCATAATTGCAGTCCAAAAGGATAAGTTCCAGCATTTGTGCGACGGTCTCTTTAGCGCTCATCATGTTGCAGCGCAGTACGCCTGGTTCGCCATGCAGGCCCATGCCGATTTCCATTTCCGTTTCTCCAAGTTCGAAACTTGGTTCACCATCTGTAGGAATAATGCAGGGACGGCAGGCCACGCCGATGGTTCTAAGGCCTGAGGCTGCCCATTCGGCAACTTCTTTGACTCGATAGAGGTCGGAACCCATTTCGGCTTCAGCGCCGGCAACTTTCATGACCAGCATTACACCTGCCAGGCCGCGGCGTCCTACAGATTTTGTCTTTTGGGTAGCAACATCATCGGCGATGATGACGGATTCCACAGCAATGCCTTCCATTTGGGCCATTTCGATAGCCATGCGAAAATTCAGTACGTCACCGGTATAATTGACAATCATGCAGAGCACGCCTGCCTCGTTATTGACTTCCTTGATTGCTTTAAGAATCATGTCCGGCGTAGGGGAGGAAAAAAGTTTTCCAGGAATGCCGGCATCGAGCATTCCATATCCCACATAGCCATTGGGAGCGGGCTCATGGCCGCTCCCACAGCCAAATACCAGAGCTACTCTGTCTGTTTTTTTATTCTGTCTGACCATGACATTGCAGCCCGGCAATTGTCGGAGAATGTTTGGTTTAGCCAAAGCCATACCGCGTGCGGTTTCTGTTTCCAAATTTTCCGCTCCATTGATGAATTTTTTCAAAATCTCACCTCTTTGCGTATCAGACAAAATTTTTTTCAAATGCTTAAAGGCAACAATAAAAGGGCATAAATGCACTCCCGTTATTGTTGATTTTTATTCGTGCCGGAACGGCGTATTTCCTGCTTGTGAAAAAAATAATTTCCTTTGCAGAAAGTGACAGAGTTTCTTGACAAATTGCATAATTAGCATTAATATTAACATTAGATTTTAATATATTGGGAATAGGTGTCCTATGGACTTAATAGGGAATCCGGTATAAGCCGGAGCGGTCCCGCCACTGTAAGATGGAGTCCTGCACAATATGTCACTGGGGTAGAAATGCGTACCTTGGGAAGGCGATGCAGGATGATGAAACCGAGCCAGGAGAACTGCCTGTTCTGACATCACCGTGATGCGAAATTTCGTGTCGTGCCTGCGAGCGATGGGTAGGGGATTGAATCTAAGCGTGGGGACTTTGTGCGCAAGTAGAGGGCAATCTATCTGTATTTCGCAGATGGATTGCCTTTTTTTGGTGTGCGGGTTTTCACAAGACAAGAGGAGGCTGTGCTATGAGTAAAGAAACTAGCGAGCTGGATTTACAGGCCATCTTGAAAAAGGCCGAGCAGCAGACGGACTTTCCTGATGTGCCACTTGATGAGTTCACTCCACCGACTTATGAGGAGTGGAAAGAGGCCTGTATCACCCTGCTCAAAGGGGCGCCCTTTGACAAGAAGATGTATACCAAGACCTATGAGGGCATCACCTTTGACCCCATGTACTTCCGCAAGGACACGGAGGACATTCTGCCCAAAGAGTCCTTCCCAGGAATGGGGGACTATTTGCGCGGTGCCCAGCCCAGCGGGTATGTGGGCAAGCCCTGGGGCATTGCGCAGGTTTGTGATGAAACCCTGCCGGAGGAAAATAACGAGCTTCTGCGCCATGAGCAGGAGAAGGGCTCGACCATCTATCATATCAAACTGGACAGCGCGAGCTTAAAGTCCGAAGATGTGCGCAAGGCCGCTGCACCCGGAGATGAGGGCGTGTCGGTGACGACCCTGGACGATATGCACACCCTGCTGAGTGGCTTGAAACTCGATAAATATCCTGTCTATCTCTATGCCGGAGAATCGGCACTGCCGATGTTGTCGCTCTTTGCCGGGGCACTGAAAGCCTCCGGGCAGGATTTGACGAAAATCCGCGGCATTGTCGGTGCTGACCCGTTGGGGGAACTTACGGCGAAGGGCAAAAACAGCAAGGACCTCGAAAGCCTTTACTGCGATATGGCCAAGTGCGCCAAGTGGGCAGTGAAACATGCACCGGGACTAAAAACGGTCTTTGTGCGCAGTGATGTGTACAGCCGTGGCGGGGCCAATGATGTGCAGGAGTCGGCTTATACGCTGGCCACAGCAGTAGCTTATCTGCGGGCTTTGCTCGAACGCGGCTTGACCATAGACGAAGCGGCCGGGCAGATAATGTTCGGTTTCTCCATGGGGGCAAACTTCTTCCTACAGATTGCCAAACTGCGTGCCCTGCGTCCGCTTTGGGCACAGATTGTCGAAGCTTTCGGTGGCAGTAAGGACGCGCAGCGCATGCATATCCATGCGCGTCCCGCATTGTTCTTCAAGACGGTCTATGACCCCTATGTGAATATGCTCCGCAATACCACGGAGATTTTCTCCGGTGTCGTGGGCGGCGTGGATTCTTTTGAAAGCTCGCCCTTTGATGAGCCCATTCGCAAGGGTGATGAATTCTCCCGCCGCATTGCGCGTAACGTGCAGATTATCCTGCAGGAAGAATTCGGCCTCTTGCAGCCGATTGACCCGGCCGGCGGCTCCTGGGCCGTGGAAACGCTCACGAAGCAGATGAAGGAAAAAGTCTGGGCCGAGTTCCAGGTAATCGAGGGCAAGGGCGGGATGCTGAAGGCTTTGCAGGAAGGTTATCCGCAGAGTGAGATTGCAACTATTCTTGCCGCCCGCTTCAAGGCTGCGGAAACCCGCAAGGACCGTATCGTGGGCAACAATATGTACCCGAATATGACGGAAAAATTGCTCGACCCGCGTCCCGAAGATGTGGAGGAGAACAAGAAACAGCGTACGGCACAGGTCGAAGCCTATCTGGCCGATATCGACGAAGCCTTCAAGGCCGAAAAAATCAAAGCCTTGCAGAATGGTGAGGGCTGCCTGGTCAGCCTGGCTGTCGAAGCGGCACAGGCCGGTGCCACGACGGTCGAAATCGCTGCTGCTTTGGCCGGCAAGGAAAGCGAAACGGTTACGGCTATTGACCCGCACCGCTGGAGTGAACGCTTTGAAGCCCTGCGCAAGACCACGGAGGCTTACAAGGCTGAGCATAACGATAATGTGAAGATTTTCCTCGCCAATATGGGGCCGATTCCGCAGCACAAGGCCAGAGCCGATTTCACCACGGGCTTTTTGCAGGTCGGTGCCTTTGAGGTGCTGGGCAATAACGGTTTCCCAACCGTGGAAGAAGCTGCCCAGGCAGCGAAAGAATCCGGGGCTGATGCCGTGGTTATCTGTTCGACCGATGCGACCTATCCCGAAATCGTGCCGCAGCTGGCGCCCAAACTCCATGAGGTACTGCCTGAAGCGACAGTGTTCTTGGCCGGTGCCGCACCGAAGGATTTGCTCGAAACTTACAACGAAGCTGGTATTGACGAATATATTTCCGTTAAAGCCAACTGTTATAAAATCCTGCAGCTCCTGCAGCAGAAGAAAGGGATGATTGCATAATGAGCTACCAAAATCCTGACTTTACCAAGATGAGCCTGCGGGAACCGACGGGAGCAGATGCCAAAGAGTGGGAAAAACTCTTTTCTGCGCAGGCTGGGGCTGAGTTTGATAACCTTACCCGCCGTACCATGGAACATATTCCCGTAAAGCCATTCTACAACCATGATGAATACGACCATATGAACCATCTGGACTTTGCCAGCGGTATTCCGCCATGCCTGCGTGGGCCATATTCGACCATGTATGTGTTCCGTCCCTGGACGGTACGCCAGTATGCAGGCTTTTCCACGGCTGAGGAATCCAATGCCTTTTACCGCCGCAATCTGGCCGCTGGTCAGAAGGGCTTGTCCATCGCCTTTGACCTGCCGACGCATCGCGGCTATGATGCGGATAATCCCCGCGTAGTCGGTGATGTAGGTAAGGCCGGTGTGTCGGTCTGCTCCATGCTCGATATGAACATCCTGTTCTCGGGGATTCCCCTTGACCAGATGTCCGTATCCATGACCATGAACGGCGCCGTATTGCCGATTCTCGCCTTCTTCATCCAGTCCGGTGTCGAACAGGGCGTGGATAAGAAAATCCTGGCCGGCACGATTCAGAACGATATCCTGAAGGAATTTATGGTGCGTAACACCTATATCTATCCGCCGGAAATGTCCATGCGCATCATCGGGGATATCTTCGAGTACACGACGAAATACATGCCCAAGTTCAACAGCATTTCGATTTCCGGTTATCACATGCAGGAGGCCGGCGCACCTGCCGATATCGAACTGGGTTATACGCTGGCCGATGGCCTGGAATACATCCGCACGGGTATCAATGCCGGCCTGCCGGTGGATGCCTTTGCCAAGCGTCTGTCTTTCTTCTGGGCGATTGGCAAGAACTACTTTATGGAAGTGGCCAAGATGCGGGCGGCCCGCGTGCTTTGGGCAAAAATCGTCAAGTCCTTTGGCGCGCAGGAACCAAAGTCCATGGCGCTCAGAACACATTGCCAGACTTCGGGTTGGTCGCTTACGGCGCAGGATCCGTTCAACAATATCTCGCGTACGGCGATGGAGGCCATGGGCGCAGCTCTCGGGCACACCCAGTCTCTGCATACCAATGCCCTCGACGAGGCCATCGCTCTGCCGACGGATTTTTCGGCGCGCATTGCGCGTAATACGCAGCTCTATATTCAGGACGAGACGCAGGTCTGCAAGATTATCGACCCCTGGGGCGGTTCCTACTATGTGGAAGCGCTTACCAACGAAATCATTCGCCGTGCCTGGGCGCATATTCAGGAAGTCGAAGCTCTGGGCGGCATGGCCAAGGCCATCTCTACCGGCCTGCCCAAGATGCGTATCGAGGAAGCCGCTGCCCGCCGTCAGGCACAAATCGACTCTGGCAACGAAACGATTGTGGGCCTGAACAAGTACCGTCTCGAAAAGGAAGACCCGCTGGAAATCCTCGCCATCGACAACACCGCCGTGCGCAATGCACAGGTGGAACGCCTCGAAAAATTGCGGCGTGAACGCAATGACGATGATGTGCGTCGGGCACTCGAAGCGATTACCAAGGCGGCTGACAGTCGCGATAACGGCAACTTGCTCGAATGTGCCGTGGAAGCCGCGCGAGTACGCGCATCCCTGGGCGAAATCTCCGATGCCGTCGAAAAGGTTTCGGGCCGCTATCAGGCGGTTATCCATACCATTTCCGGCGTGTATTCCTCCGAGTTCACCGACAAGACGGAACTGGAGAAAGCCCGCTCCATGGCTGACGAGTTCGAAGAACTCACGGGGCGCCGTCCGCGTATCTTCGTGGCCAAGATGGGCCAGGACGGCCATGACCGTGGCCAGAAGGTTATCGCCTCGTCCTTTGCGGACATGGGCTGGGATGTCGATGTGGGCCCGCTGTTCCAGACCCCGGAAGAAACGGCGCAGGATGCCGTGGACAACGATGTGCATATGGTCGGCTTCAGCTCGCTGGCTGCCGGTCATAACACCCTCCTGCCGCAACTGGTGGAGGAACTCAAAAAGCTGGGCCGTGAGGATATCATGGTCTGCATTGGCGGCGTAATTCCTGTACAGGATTACGACAATCTCTATGAGCATGGTGCGGTGGCGATTTTCGCGCCGGGCACCAATATCCCGGAGGCCGGTATTAAGCTCTTGACCCTGCTGATTGACCGGGCGAAGGAGGAACTGGCCGAAGAATAACCGACAAGCCCTCCCTGCATGTTGAGGGAGGGCTTTTTGAAGGAGGCAATGATGGAGAAAAGATACAGTACATCAAAGCCCAGCTGGGTGCCAGAGGAACCAAATGAAAAATTTGCCTGTTCGGTCATGGGGGGCATTGAAGGCATCAAGGATACTACCGTGGGGAATATCAATCCTGCACTGCAAAGCGGGAAGATGAAACCGAAAAAACGGCTGATCATGTCCGAAGATGACTATGTGGATGGGGTGCTGAAGGGGGACAGGATGACGCTTTCCCGCGCCATCACGCTGATTGAAAGCAACAGCCCTCGCCATTTTGCCAAGGCCCAAAGGGTGCTGCAGCGGCTTTTGCCGCATACGGGGAGCGCCCTGCGCATTGGCATTACCGGTGTGCCAGGAGCGGGTAAAAGCACCATGATTGAGGCTTTCGGCAATATGCTCTGTGATGCAGGGCATAAGGTTGCCGTGCTGACCGTTGACCCGACCAGTTCCGTCACCAAGGGCTCCATACTGGGGGATAAGACCCGGATGGGGACTCTGTCACGGCGGCGGGAGGCCTTTATCCGTCCTTCGCCGGCAGGCGGGACGCTGGGGGGCGTTGCCCGCAAGAGCCGCGAAACCATGCTGATGTGCGAGGCGGCAGGTTATGATGTGATTATCATTGAGACCGTTGGGGTGGGCCAGTCAGAAACCACCGTGCGCTCGATGGTGGACTTCTTCCTGCTCGTGGTGCTCACTGGCGCCGGGGATGAATTGCAGGGAATCAAGAAGGGGATTATGGAACTGGCCGATGCCATTGTCGTCAACAAGGCCGATGGGGATAATCTGGTCAAGGCAAAGGTATCGCGGGGCCAGTATGAGCGGATGCTCGAATACATCCGCCCGGCTACTCCGGGCTGGCCAACGCATGCCTATATGTGTTCGGCCCTCGAAAAGACGGGCTTAAAAGAACTTTGGGAAGTCATCAAGGGCTTTCGGGAGAATACCCAAAAGAGCGGCATCTGGGATAAGCGCCGGGATGGACAGCTTTTGGACTGGATGCACAGCATGATTGACGAGCATCTGCACAATCTGTTCTTTGAAGACCCGGTGATTACGGGGAGAATGCCGGAGGTGCGCGAGGCAGTGCTCGACGGCACGATTTCGCCCACGCAGGCGGTGGCCGAGCTCGTGAAACTCTTTGATGTGGAGCGGGCGGCGCATCGTCAGGTGGATATTTTCCATCCCGAGCAGGAAAAGGGGTGAGTGTTTGTATACCAAGAAAATCTACTTTTCCGGCGGGAATTTCCATGAACTGCAGGAGGTTTTTGCCCATATGCCGGGCGTTGTGGTAACTTGCACAGGCTATATCAATGGGGACGGGGATACAACCTATGCTGATGTTGCTGCGGGCAGGTGCAACGCCTATATGGGCGTGGAAGTGACCTACAACCCCAAAAAGATGGATATTTCTAAACTGCTGGATATCCTTTTTGCCGTGGTCAATCCCTATGTGCCCGATGGGCAGGGGAAGGCGCGGGGCGAGATGTACAGGGCAGGTGTATTCTATGTGCATGGGGAAGATGAGCCACAGATACAGCTGCATCTGAATTTCATCGCCAACCGCGGCAAGGCACCGGCACCAGACGGTGAGCTTACGCTCAATGACCCGAACAGCAATCCCAAACTTGCCCGTAGGTTTTGTGCAGTTTCCGGGCCATTAAGGCATTTTCAGGCGGCCGAAGAAGAACATCAGGATTATTTAACGAAGAATCCGCAAGTGGAAACCTATATTGATTTTCAGAAATTGCGGGAGTATGTAAAATTTTAGCGGTTTATTTTGCCCCCTTGTGGTATCATATACGTTATAAGTATGTGTTATCGCAAGGGGGATTTTTTATGGAAGCGCAGCAGTTGGGGTTTCAGGTGGACCTGTCCCGCTGTGTAGGGTGCAGAGCCTGTGAAAAGGCCTGCCATCACAAGCACCCGGATTTGCCGCAGGCCTTCCGTCATGTGGACGAGTGGTCGGGGGACAGACGGGAACAGGGCTTTTTATCCATGTCCTGCAATCATTGCGCTTCGCCGGAATGTATGCGGGTGTGTCCGTGCGGCTGTTATGAAAAGCGCCGCAACGGCGTGGTTTTGCATAATAGTGCCAAGTGTATTGGTTGTGGACGCTGTGTGGGGGCCTGTCCTTTTCATGCGCCCAGGATTCTGCCGTCTACAGGGAAGGCAGCCAAGTGTGATATGTGCCGCGAACGGCTGGCTGCGGGACGACAGCCCCGGTGTGTGGAAGCCTGCCCTGTGGAGGCCCTGCGGCTTTGCGAAATGGACGGAACCGGGGGGGATTGGCAGGATTATCCCTTGGTGCGCTATACGCAGCCGTCCTTGAAGTTCATCAAGGCGCGGCAGCCTGTATGTTTTTGGCGGGAGGATCGATAGATGGAAAAAGAACGAGTGGAACTATGGCAGGCTGAAGACATTGCAGGCAAGCTGGCCGTCGTTCACAACTACACAGGACTGGAACTCGTGGTATTGGACAATTTAGGTGATTTGCGGGGGAAAACCGCAGGTTTTCGCGAGGAAGATTATTCCCTGCTGCGCCGGAATCAGCAGGCGCTGCAGAAAAATGACCTGGTGTTCTTTGAAAACTTAACGATTATCCCTTTGAAACAAGAGCGGCAGCTGCGGGGGTGGCTGGCTGCTGATCGGCCGGCAGACACTATGACGGAGGAGGCAGACTGCCTGTTTCGGGAACTTAGCATGCAGCTGACTTTTTTGCTTTGGCATGAGGAGGAAATCCGCAGTATCGAGCGGAAACATCGGGAACAGTTTCTCTATGATATTCTCTATCATAATTTTTCGTCCTCCGAGGAAGTTATCCGCATGGGCAGGTTTTGGAATATGCGGCTGGAGAAACCACATCATGTGGTGGTGGTGGAATTTGACCAGCACATTGATGTGGATAAGCATGCCCAGCTTTTGGCTGAACTGGACCGGGAATGGATGCGGGTGCTGTCGGCCCGCTTTGTACAGCCGATATTGATGCTGCTGAATATGCAGTTAATCATTCTCTTTGAAGATGACCGGGAGCCGGCACGCAGTCAAGGGGAACTGGCTGCCATCATGGCCGATGCCATGGCTAAGGTTAAGGAGGACTTTCCCACGATTCTGCCCTTTTCTATAGGTATTGGCCGGCTGCATTATTCGGTGTCCGAAATCTGCCGCAGCTTTCAGGAAGCCAGACAGGCCTTAAGTCTGGGGCGTTTTCGTCAGCCGGAAAATGGCATAACCTGTTATGAGGATTTGGGCGTGTTGAAACTCTTGTCGCATATCCGTACAGAGGAGTTGGACGATTTTGCGCAGGAGACACTGGAGGCGCTGATTGCCTATGACAGTCATAATGATACGGATTTGCTTCGCACGCTGGAAATCTATTTTCAGGAAAATGAGTCTTTGTCGCTGGCTGCAGAAAAACTCTTTATCCATGCCAATACCCTGCGGAATCGCTTGAAAAAAATCGAAAGCATTTTGGGCGTAGAATTGAATCAGGCAGATGTGCGGGTGCGCTTCTATGTGGCCTGTCAGGCATTGCGCATAACCCGGCAGATTATGTGAAATGTTCTGACTTGTAAATTTATACAGTCGTATACTATATTTCTTGTAAAATATTACAGTATAATCATTGCTTATATGTCATATAATAAACGAGTAGTGTTTGAGCGGCATTGACCGATTCCCAATCCCCATTCGTCAATGCCCTTCGCGAGCTTCCCCAGTTCGCATAATAAATTAAGCCCTGGTTGGATTTTTCCCCAAAGTCCAACCAGGGCGTTTTATTGTGTAGAACATTATTTTTTTGCTTCCAACAGCGTACACATCATTTTTTCCAAATAGGTGATGGTCGTTTGCATTTGCTGAATGCGAGCTTGCAATTCAGTAATGCTTTCCGTCTGTATGGGACGACTGTCTGGAAGCGGGCTGTCATTGCTGTCAGACGTTTCGGACATATCCGGCTGATAGAGCACATAACGTCCTTTACCGCGGCGTTTGGATTCATAAAGTGCTTCGTCTGCCCGGGCGAACAACTCTTCATAGCTTTGTCCGTGGGCGGGATATTGGGCGGCACCAATGCTGATGGAAAAAGCATGGTGTTTGCCATCTTTATGAAGGACGAGGGAAAGTCTGCGGCAGAGAGCTGAACAATGCCTTTTGAGAACATCAGCGTTGCTCATGCCGGGCAGGAGAACGATAAACTCATCGCCGCCAATGCGCCCTTTGATATCGTTTTGGCGAAAGTTTTTGTTGATGGCCTGAGCAATTTCGCGGAGCACCTTGTCGCCAAAGAGATGACCGAAGGTATCGTTAATGGTTTTGAACTCGTCGGCATCGATAATCAACAGACTGGCAGAACCGGTCTCGGGAACCATTTTACGCAGCGCCGCGCGTATGCGGAGCTGTGCCGTTCCCTTGCTGAGGAGTCCTGTTAAATCATCGGTGTTGGCCCGGCGGCTGATGCGTTCCTGCCAAAGTTTTTCGGCCTGAATATTGCGGATGTTGCCAAAGGCCATCATGGGATGCCTGCCCTGATAGTAAGTTACTAAATGAACCTCTGACCAGAGCCACAGCGGGCGCTTGTTGCTGCGCAGACGGGCGGATATATTATATTGTTTCCGCCGAATGCGGCGTTCATGATAAATACGGTGTAAATATTGTTCAAGCATACCGGCATCATCAGGATGAACCAAGCCGCCCAGCGTTAATTGGGTAGATGCATGATTGAACTGATTGGGCAGAGCATAACGATGCTTGCTGCTGGTGTCGCGGAGCTTGAACGTATCGGCAGTCAAATCCCATTGGAAAAAGATAACATTATCTGCTGATTCTAGTGCTTCATATACGGTAGGATTAAAATTGCTAGGGATGACTGCAGCGGACTGAGTCATAAGCTGCTCCTTGATGTAAGTGAAATTTTCTCTAAATATTACTTACAATTATAACAATTCATCAATGAACATGCAAGCAAGAATTGGGACTAAAGCACTAATATAACGTTAATAAAGTACTAATAAAGCACTAATAAAAGGCTGTATACAAACAAATCTGCATACTGATATGCTCCCCTTATGAGAGACAGTAAAAAATATAACTGTCATCATAGGGGGAGTTTTCTATGCCCAAACACCAGAAAATAGCAATAGAAGAAAAAATAGAATATGTAAGAGCTTATCTGCGCGGAGAAATTACTCAAGGTGATATTAGCAAAGCTACAGGAGTAAGATTATCCTCAGTACAAATGTGGATTAAGCGTTACGAGGCAGAAGGTGTTGACGGATTTTATACGGACAACGGTAACAGAGTTTATTCACCAGAAACCAAGACAATGGCCGTTCTAGAATACTTAAACGGTAAGGCTGGTCAGCTGGATATTTGTCGGAAGTACAAAATTCG
>NZ_AUJE01000030.1 GCF_000424065.1 Selenomonas ruminantium subsp. ruminantium ATCC 12561 | reverse complement strand
AGATAGGTTGGGAGTGGAAGTGCCGTAAGGCATGCAGCGGACCAATACTAATAAATCGAGGGCTTATCTTTCTAAAGCTAAAATGTTCGACATTTTAATGAAGCTGTTTTGCTTCGCAAAACGGCAAAGCGACTCAGGGCGGCTAAAGGCGCGCTTCGCTGCTTTTCTTCTGTATAGTTTTGAGTGTAGCATATATACTCAATTAAATATCTGGTGACGATAGCTGAGTGGTTCCACCTGTTCCCATACCGAACACAGTAGTTAAGCACTCATACGCCGAAAGTACTTGTCTGGAGACGGACTGGGAGGATAGGGCGTTGCCAGTTAAGTGATGAGCACCCTGCGGGGTGCTTTTTCTTATGCCAAAGATTTATTCCCTGCCGGCTTATGTTGTGACGCGCAGGGATTTTGTTGTATAATAGGCTCTGTGTTGTGATTCTAGTGAAAGAGGAAGTCCAATGGTATTTATAGAGGTAAACAATCTGACACATATATATGGAAAAGGCACAGAACAGGAGTTTTGTGCATTAAAAGATGTGAGCTTTACGATAGAAGAAGGCGAGTTTGTCGCCATCTTAGGCGCCAATGGTTCGGGAAAATCCACATTGGCGCGGCATTTGAATGGCTTGCTGCAGCCCACCGAGGGTGAGTGTATGATTAATGGTTTGGACACCAAAAAGCCGGAGGATATTTGGGCAATTCGGCGGCAGGTGGGTATGGTGTTCCAAAATCCGGACAATCAGCTGATTGCCGGTGTGGTGGAAGATGATGTGGCGTTTGGCCCGGAAAATATCGGTATGGAGCCGTCAAAAATCCGTCAGCAAGTGACCGATTCCCTGCGGGCTGTGGGCATGGAAGATTTTCGCAAGTTTGCCCCGCATCTCTTATCCGGGGGGCAGAAACAGCGTGTTGCGATTGCCGGTGCCTTGGCAATGGATACACATTGTCTGATTTTGGACGAGTCTACGGCCATGCTTGACCCACAGGGGCGCAGGGAAGTGATGGGCACGGTGGAACATTTGCATCAGGAGCGTGGGCTGACGCTTATCTGCATTACGCATTTTATGGATGAAGCGGCTAAGGCCGACAAAGTCCTTGTGATGGAAAAGGGACAGCTGGTGCAGATGGGCAGACCGCAGGAAATTTTTGCCGATGCACCGCGGCTGCATAAGCTGGGACTTGATGTTCCGTTGGCTGTGGAACTTGCCTGGAATTTGCGCAAGGACGGTTTGCCGCTGCCCGCGGATATTTTGAGCGCAGATGATTTGATTACCGCCTTGGAGGCTTGTTATGTCCATTGAGTTAAAAGATGTTACTTACATATATATGCCAAAGACTCCTTATGAGCGCGTCGCGCTGAATAAAGTGAACCTGACCATTGAGAAAGGCAGCTTTACGGCTATTGCCGGGCATACGGGTTCGGGCAAATCCACGCTGGTGCAGCATCTCAATGGTCTGCTTACGCCGGCTGCCGGAGAAGTGCTCGTGGACGGCGTAAACCTGTCGGGCAAGGATAAGGCGGCAAAGATAAAGGCCTGGCATGCCCGCCAGCAGGTGGGCATGGTGTTTCAGTATGCGGAAACGCAGCTCTTTGAAGAAACCGTGGAAAAAGATATCGCCTTTGGCCCGCAGAATCAAGGCTTGGACGAAGCGGAAGTGCAGGAGCGCGTGCGCGAGGCCATGGAACTTGTGGGGCTGTCTTATAAAGATTACAAAGACGTATCGCCTTTTGCCCTGAGCGGCGGGCAGATGCGCCGCGTGGCTATTGCCGGCGTGCTGGCCATGCGCCCTAAGTATCTGATTCTTGACGAGCCGGCAGCCGGTCTTGACCCGCGGGGGCGTGATGAGCTGATGGGAGAGATTCAGCGCCTGCATAAAAAATGGAAGCTGACCATCGTTTTTGTCTCGCACAGTATGGAGGATATTGCCCGTTTGGCGGATACGATGGTGGTTATGGAAAAAGGGAACCTGCGGGCAGCGGGAAAACCGGCAGATATCTTTGCCGATGCGCAGTTATTGCAGGAAACAGGGTTAGAACAACCGCAGATTATGCAAATCATGCAGCGTTTAGCGCAGGCAGGTCTGCCCGTGGACAGCAATGTGATAACGCCGGAGGCAGGGTTGCAATCCCTCAGGAGGGTCTTTCATGTTAAATAATATAATGATTGGGCAGTATTTCCCCGGCGATTCGTTTTTGCATCGGCTGGATGCGCGGGTGAAGATTTTACTGCTGCTCATTCTGCTCATTGAAGTATTTGTCTTTACCAGCGCACCGGTATATCTCCTGATGACGGGGATAACCTTTCTGCTGATTATGACTTCCAAGGTGCCCTTGCGCATGGTTCTGCGTTCGCTAAAGCCCTTGTGGTGGATTATTCTCTTTACCTTTGTCCTGCATTTATTCAGCCATCCGGGAAGGGAAATTTACCGTATCTGGCAGTTTGTCATCACACAGGAAGGTGTGGAACAGGGAGCGTTAATCAGTGTGCGGTTAATGCTGCTGATTATTTTGAGTACGCTTTTGACGTTCACGACCAGCCCGTTGAAGCTGACCGATGCGCTCGAAAGCCTGCTGTCGCCGTTTAAGCGTCTGGGCTTGCCCGCGCATGAGCTGGCGATGATGATGACCATTGCCCTGCGGTTTATCCCGACGCTTATCAGTGAAACGGATAAAATCATGAAGGCACAGCAGTCGCGCGGGGCAGATTTTGTCACGGGCAGCATCATGTCACGGCTTAAAAATATGGTGCCGATTTTGGTGCCGCTCTTTTTGTCGGCGTTTCGCCGGGCTGATGATTTGGCCTTGGCGATGGAGGCGCGTTGTTATCGTGGGGGCGAAGGCCGTACCCGCATGAAGGAAATGAAGCTGGGCCGGCTGGACTATGTGGCAATCGGTGTCTTTGCCGTATTGAGTGTCGGATTAGGAGTTAGTTACGGTTTATGAAAACGGAACATAAAGAGGAAATGAAGGCGCGGGCGCGCAATATCGCCTTAAAGGTGGCCTATGATGGTACAGCCTATCATGGCTTTCAGCGGCAGAGTCCGCCGGTAGTTGCGGTGCAGAATGTTTTGGAACAGAAACTGGCTGTTATCTTTGGCGACAGCATTGAACTTGCGGCGTCTGGCCGTACGGATGCCGGTGTTCATGCCTATGGGCAGGTGGTCAACTTCTTTACCAATGGCCGCATTCCCATTGAGCGCGTGCCGCTGGCGGTGAACAGCCTGCTGCCGGATGATATCGTGGTCAAGGAGGCCTGGGAGGCTGACGAGGATTTCAGTGCCCGTCATAGTGCCAAGGCCAAGACCTATATTTACCGCATACAGCAGGGCGCAACGCCCAATCCCTTGACTGCCCGCTATGCCTGGTATGAACGGCGCAGCCTTGACCTGTCCAAGATGCAGGCGGCGCTCGATTTAATCAAGGGCACGCATGATTTCAGCGCTTTTCGGGCTGCAGGCGGCGCGCCGATGAGTCCGGTGCGTACGATTTATGAAGCCAAGGTAGAGGAACGGCCGGGGGATATGCTTGAATTTACCATCTATGGCAATGGTTTCCTTTACCACATGGTACGCAATATCATTGGGACGGTGGCAAACGTAGGCTTGGGACGCATCAGCGTGGAGCGCTTTGCGGAGATTATGGAGAGCCTTGACCGCCATCAGGCCAGTGCGACAGCGCCTGCATGTGGGCTATATTTATACAGTGTTGAGTATTGATTAAGTGCATTTTGTAACAAATGAACTTGCAAGGCATGGTTGAATTTTATATAATATGAAAGGAACCTGAAAAAGAGGTTTAATGGAATCAACTCAGGTGGTGAAACTATGAAGTCCCTATTGAATGTGGGTATAGATGTGGGCTCCACGACCATTAAATTGGTGGTGCTTGACCATGAGAAGAACATTCTCTACAAGAACTATGCCCGGCATTTTTCAGAAATTGGCAATGCCTTGCAGGAGAATCTGACGCAGCTGAAATCTCTGGTGGGAGAGAAGAAGTTTACCTTCGCGCTTACTGGGTCGGCAGGCATGGGCATTGCGCAACGTATAGGTCTGCCCTTTGTGCAGGAGGTTATTGCCTGCGCAGCGGCAGTCAAAAATCTCATACCGCAGACGGATACCGTGGTGGAACTCGGCGGCGAGGATGCCAAGATAACCTACTTCGGTGAAGCACCGGAACAGCGCATGAACGGCGTTTGTGCCGGCGGTACCGGCTCTTTTATCGACCATATGGCATCGCTGCTCTCTACGGATGCCAGCGGACTTAATGAGCTGGCCGCCAAGGGCAAACAGATATATACCATTGCTTCGCGCTGCGGCGTGTTTGCTAAGACGGATATTCAGGCGCTCATGAATGACGGTGCAGAAAAAGCCGATATCGCCCTGTCCATTTTTCAGGCGGTAGTCAATCAGACCATTGGCAACTTGGCGCAGGGGCGCCCCATTGATGGTCATGTGGCTTTCTTAGGCGGTCCTTTGCACTTTTTGCCGGAATTGCGCAAACGTTTTATCGAAACATTAAAGTTAGATAATGAGCATGTGGTCAACGTGGATTACGGCAATTATTTCGTGGCTATGGGCGCGGCACTTTCCGAGGAAGCACAGGAGATTGATGTAGCACGACTGGAAAAGAGCATTGCGGAAGCGAAAACTGCTGCCGCTAGTGAAACGCGCAAGGCCGACTTCACCTTATTTGAAAATGATGCGGAGTATGAAGCATTCAAGGCTCGTCACGATAAGGACAAGGTAAAGCGCGGGGATATAGCAGGTTATCAAGGGCCTGTTTACGTGGGCATTGATGCCGGTTCCACCACCACGAAAATAACGGCGATTGGCCGGGATAAGGAAATTCTCTACACTTCCTATGGCAGTAATCAGGGTTCGCCGCTTTCCACAGTTGTGCGGGAAATGCAGGAACTCTATAAGGCCATGCCGGAAGGTGCCTATATCGCCAGCACCATGACCACGGGCTATGGTGAAGCCATTGTCAAAGCGGCTTTGCACGCTGATGGCGGCGAGGTCGAGACCTTTGCCCATCTGCGGGCTGCCCAGGAGTTCTGTCCGGAAGTCACCTTTGTGCTCGATATTGGCGGTCAGGATATGAAGTGCTTCTTCGTCAAAGACGGCAACATCGGCAATATTACGCTGAATGAGGCGTGCTCGGCAGGCTGTGGCTCCTTTATCCAGAACTTTGCCGAAGGTCTGTCCATGACGCCAGCGCAGTTTGCGCAGAAGGCCTTGAAGTCCAAGGCGCCTGTGGATTTGGGCACGCGCTGTACGGTGTTCATGAACTCCAAGGTCAAGCAGGCGCAAAAGGAAGGGGCAGAAGTCGCCGATATTTCTGCGGGCATCGCCTTTTCCGTCATCAAGAATGCGCTGTTCAAGGTTATGCAGCTCAAAGATGTGCGGGAACTTGGCGACCATATCGTCGTGCAGGGCGGTACCTTCTATAACGACGCGGTACTGCGCTGCATGGAAAAACTGCTGGACAGAGAAGTTATCCGTCCCGATATCGCCGGCCTCATGGGGGCTTATGGTGCTGCGATTCTGGCACAGGAAAGCGGGCAGGAGCATTCGTCTATTCTGCCATTGGATAAACTGCAGGAATTCCATGTAGAAACCAGCTCTTACCGTTGCAAAGGCTGCGGCAACAGCTGTCTGATTACCATGCAGAAATTCCCGGATGGCGGCAAGTATTTCACAGGCAACCGCTGTGAACGCGGCGTGGGCGGCCAGAAACAGACCGAAGAAGAAACGCCGAATATTTACGCGTATAAATACAACCGCGTATTCAAATATTATCGTCCTTTGGAACATCCGAGCCGTGGGACGATTGGTATTCCTCGTGTGCTCAATATGTACGAGGATTATCCCTTCTGGTTCACCTTCCTGACCTTCTTGGGCTATCGGGTGGAACTGTCGGGCAAGTCCAGTGCGAAGATGTACTACAAGGGCATGGCCACGGTACCGTCGGATTCCCTGTGTTATCCGGCTAAGATTACCCATGGCCATATCATGGATTTGGTGGAGAAGGGAATCAAGAAGATTTTCTATCCCTGCGCGCCTTACAACATGGAGGACGAGGTGCATGATTCGGACAATCACTTCAACTGTCCGATTGTGGCGTCCTATGCGGAAAATATCCGTGGGAATATGGATGTTCTGCGCCAGCAGAAAGTGGAATTCATTCAGCCCTTTGTGCCCATAAACGATAAAAAGCGCCTGACGGCCCGCCTTTACGAGGAACTTGGCAAGCGGGAAAACATTAGCAAGCAGGAAATCGCCGGGGCCGTGGAAGCAGCTTATGTGGAAATTGCCCGTTATCGCGAAGATGTGCGCGATTATGGCAAAAAGATTTTGGAGCATATTGAGCGCACCGGACAGCAGGCGATTATGCTCGTGGGCCGTCCCTATCATGTGGACCCGGAAATCAACCACGGCATTCCCGAGATGATTCAGTCCTATAAACTGCCCATCCTGTCCGAAGATGCCGTCTATCATCTGCCAGTCAAGGCACAGCATCTGCAGGTGGTCAACCAGTGGAGCTATCATGCCCGTCTGTATCATGCGGCGCAGTTCGTAGCCGAGCACCCCAACCTGACGCTGATTCAGTTCAGTTCCTTTGGCTGCGGCCTCGATGCTTTGACCACGGAGCAGGTCAAGGACATTCTGGAAAAACATCAGCGTATCTACACGATGATTAAACTGGATGAGGTATCGAACCTCGGTGCGGCGCGGATTCGTCTGCGCTCCCTGATGGCGGCGCTCGCCCGCAAAAAGCCCATTGCCTATCAGGCTGTGCCGGATATCGAGCGGCCGCACTTTACGGAGGACTGCAAAAAGACCCATACCGTGCTGGCCCCGCAGATGGCGCCGATTCACTTTGAACTTTTTAAGACCGTGCTCAACAAGCATGGCTTAAAGGCTGTGATTCCGCCGATGCCGGACAAGCACGCCATTGATACGGGGCTGCGGTATGTGCATAACGATATGTGCTATCCGGCCATTGTGGTTATCGGTCAGCTGATTTCCGCCTTGAAGGACGGACTCTGCGACCCCGACCATACAAGTATCATGCTGTTCCAGACCTGTGGTGCCTGCCGGGCCACCAACTATTTGAGTGTTCTGCGGCAGGCGTTAAAACATGCCGGTTTCCCGCAGGTGCCGGTGTTTGCGATTCATGGGCTCAAGGAGGAAACAGATTCCTTCCATATGGGCCGTGGCATGCTCGTAGATGCCATCAAGGCAGCCGTGTACGGCGATACGCTCATGAACGTGCGCAACCGCATGATGCCTTATGAAATCACCAAGGGTTCCACGAAATCCTTGTTTGATAAGTGGATGGAACGCGCCAAGGAAGAAATCGTCCGGGGCAATTACTTCCGTTTCCAGAAAAACATCAAGGCCATGGTCAAGGAATTTGACCACCTGCCCATTGATGAACAGCTCTGGAAACCGAAGGTCGGCATTGTGGGCGAAATCCTCGTGAAGTATCATCCCGTGGCCAACAATCATATTGAAAAAGTCCTGATGGACGAAGGTGCCGAAGTAGTCATGCCGGATTTTGTGGATTTCTTCCTCTATTCAGGCTATGATGCCATTGCCAAGCGGCAGCTGCTCGCTGGTTCCTACAAGGAAGAAGTCTTCGGCAAGATGTTTATCAAGATACTCGAATTCTTCCGCCGTCCCATGAAAAAGGCACTCAAAGAGAGCCGTCATTTCACGCCGCCTCATTCCATTTATGAGACAGCTGAGATGGCATCACGCCATGTAAGCCTGGGCAATATGGCCGGTGAAGGCTGGTTCCTGACCGGCGAAATGGTCAAGCTCATCGACTCCGGCGTACCCAATGTAGTCTGTCTGCAGCCCTTCGGCTGCCTGCCTAACCATATTACGGGTAAGGGCGTAATGCATGAACTGCGCAACGCCTACAAGGGAGCCAATATCACGGCCATCGACTGCGATGCTGGTTCGAGTGAAGTAAATCAGCTTAACCGACTCAAACTCATGCTGGCCGTATCTAAAGAGCGCGGTCCGCAGCAGGACAAACAAGAGCATAAAGATGCGGTGATGAATCACTGAGTTAATTTGACCCGTCAATTTTGACGGGTCAAATTTTGTATATAATGTTTGTAGTTTATGTGATAATTATGGTATAATTATCACATAGAAAGGGGGCGGTGTTATGCCACAGATAATACCGATAAAAGATTTAAAGGATACAGCGGCTATTTCTGAAATGTGCCATCAGGCAGACAGCCCTATATTTGTGACGAAAAATGGATATGGCGATATGGTCTTGATGAGTATGGAAGTTTTTGAGTCTATGCAGAAAAAATGGGATATGTATAGCGAGATAGAACAAGCTGAAGCAGAGATTGCCAGAGGCCAGGCTATGCCTGCTCGTGAAGGTTTGGCATCTGTGAGGGCAAAGTATGGCTTATAATTTGCAAATTGCAGAGCGAGCCAACGATCAGATTGATAAGCTGACGGGATATCTTATCAATCGATTGCATAACCGCGATGCAGCGATACATTTTCTGAATGGCTTAGATGCCGTATACCGAAGGTTGGAAGAAAATCCCTATCAGTTTCCGGAAAGTCCGGATGTATTTTTGCAACGCCAGGGATATCGGGAAGCGTTTTTGCCTAAGATGCGCTATCGGATTGTATTTCGTGTAGATGGACAGACGGTATATGTAGTTGGCGTATTTCATATGCTGGAGAATTATGTGGTGAAGGTAGATCCTTATATTTAAGTGAGTTTTCTTTACAAAGCATATTCTAAAAGGTATACTTCTAAGATGAGGATATTTTTGTAAGAAAACACCATTTGTAAATGAGTGCAAAAAATATTGATGTCTGTTCCATAAAGTACACTTTGGGGGAATTAGCTAAACAAGGCTTTACAGTGGGGAAACCAGCTGTAATGTCTTATTTTTGTGCTCGAAGAGGAAGGATTTTTGCTATGAAGACTGTTTTGGAAGCATGCAGACCACATCAAGGAATTATTGACGGAACCTTGAATCTGGAAGTTTTTACTGCTGCATTGAGGCCTGTTATTGATTATTATCATAAACAGGGGAAGGCTAATATTGATAAAGTGTATACAGATGCAGAACTGTTCTTCCGAGAGGCCACTTATCCTACCGATGGCTTAAAACAGCTTTTGAGCAATGTTTTTCGCCGTATTTCTGGTGATATGACGGCAGATTCTGTAATGAAGTTGGAAACAGCCTTCGGTGGAGGTAAAACGCACTCGCTCATTTCCTGTGTACATATTGCTTATCGTGGTAAAGAATTGAAAGATGTTACACAGGGGCTGATTGATAGTAGTTACTTGCCTGAGGCTGGTACCGTAAGTGTAGTTGGTATTGCCGGTGACGAACTGGCTGTGCGCAAAACACAGGGGGATAAACTTTCCCCATATACTATTTGGGGAGAAATGGCTCTACAGCTTGGTGGTGAATCACTTTATCGGGAAGTTAAGGATGAAGCTGAGGAATACGCTGCGCCAGGCTTGACTTTTTTTGAGAAAGTACTGGGTGAACGTAAAGTTATTTTGATGTTTGATGAGTTGGCGCAATATGCTTCTCGTTTGGAAGTCGTATTACCAGGGAAAGGTGCTGACCAGCTAAGTGCTTTTTTGATGTCACTTAATAACTATGCACAAAATCATGCTGGGATTGCCGTTATTGTAACATTAGCTAGCAGCAGTGATGCATTTGCTAAACAAACAGAGGCATTGTCGCAGAAACTTAATGATATTATAGGTACTAATCAATTTACGAAGGATGATGCTGGTGCCATTGCCCAGAGAGCAAGCAAGAGCGCCGGTAGTGTCATCAGTCGTAATGCAAAACCTGTCACGCCAGTGCAGGCCAGCGAGATTGCACCCATTTTGGCCAAGAGACTGTTTAAAAGCATAGATATGTCGGCTGCTCAAGAAGTCAGTCATGCTTATGCGGAAATGTATGCCAAGAATGCTGCGTTGTTGCCGGAAGAGGCCAATATGGCGAATTTTGCTCAGCGTATGGTGGAAAATTATCCGTTTCATCCAACGTTTATTGATTATTTAAATAACAAACTGTCTTTGGCTGAAAATTTCCAAGGTACACGAGGCGTTTTACGTGTTCTGGCTTTGACCATTAGGAATATTTGGCAGAAATCCATGCCTATTAGTCTAATCCATACTTGCAATGTGGATATGCGCAATGCAGCTACAGTGGATGAAATTTTGGGGAGAACAGGTAGTGCCGACCTTAAGACTGCACTTAATACAGATATTGGTTCTGTGGAAACAGCCAGTCTGGGAAGCGGTCTTAGTCAGGCTGAGCGTGCGGATAGGAAAAATCCGCACCCCGATGGACTGCCTATGTATGAGCTGACATGGAAAACGGTGTTCCTCAATAGTCTGGTGGCGAGAGGTGAAGGTAAGACAGCAAAAGCCTTTGGCATAAATCAGCAGGACGCACTTTTCATGATCAGTTCTCCTGTATTGCCGCCATCTCAGGTCAACACTGCACTGGAGGAAATTGGTCGCAGTGCTTTTTACTTGCGTTGCGAGGATGGTAAATATTTTGCACATCAGGATCCTACACTCAATAGCGTTTTGGCACAGATTCGTGAAAATGTGAATACCAAGAGAATCCAGCAAAAATTAAAAAGTCTGGCTGGGACCTTATTGTCAGATAATCATCTTTTCAATGTACAGCAGGATGTGCGTTTGCCTCAGGATATACCAGATAACAATACCAAGCCAACAGTAGCGGTGATTGCTCTTGATGCCAAAGAAATCGATCCCATGAAACTTTTGCAGGAGAAGGGAGCGAATATGACCCGTTTGCATCAGAACATGGTGGTCATGTTGATTCCGAGCACGGTGAAAGTATTGCTGGATAATGATAGTCAAAATCTATTCGGTAATGATATGGATAATACGCGTCCCTTAAGCTATGTAGAGGATTTGGCGCGGCAGGTTATTGCTATAAATGATTTGAAGGATAAACCTACGTCTTATGGCATCAATGCGCATAAATTGGAAGACCCGGAATTTGTAGAAACCAGCCGGGAACGAGAAATGGCATTGTCAACAGAAGTAGCAGCGCTATATAAAAAGGTTTATTTTGCTAATAATATGCAGATTGAGTGCCGGGAAATCAGGACAGATTCTGGCGATTCGGGAGCAACTATCCTTAATCAGATAGCACAGACTTTGATAGAGACGAATAAGCTAATCTACGATAAAGCGTTTAATACCACGGAATTAAAGTCTTTGAAAAGTCTATTCTTTGCGAATGGTGAGCGGCTGCCTGTGGCAGAAATGACAAAGGGTTTTTATTGTAATCGTCGCTGGCCAATGCTTAGCAACACGGGGGTCCTTGAGCGCATCTTGAGGGAAGGCGTTGCGAGTGGTGTATGGATTATCTATCATATGGGCGATAGTACGGATGATGTCCCTGCAGAAATCTACACACAGGAAAATCCTGTAGCTATGGGCGCAGATATCTTGCGAGGCGGTTATTCGTTGATGACTATTGAGGGCGCTAAGAAGCGTCCCGGCTGGTTGGAAAAGGACCATGTGCCGCCGGAAAAGATTCAGGCTAGGATAAAGGAAGTTTTGGCAGCTAGTGGTGCATCTCCTGTCAGCGATTTACAGGAAGCTGTAAAGGCAACGTATGCTAACGTAAGTGATGAACAAATCACGGAAGGCGTGCGGGAGGTACTGAAAACAGCAGGCTTCAGTGGCTATGTAGGTGATGTGAACCAGCAGGAAAAACCGGAGAATATCATTGAGGGGTACAGCGCGCAGTTCCATGATATCCAGCCTACAGATATTATAATCACGCAGCGAGAAAAAAGTGAGCGTGGCTGGCTTGAATTTCCTGGTAGTGAGACTTTCTTGGGCAACATAAGCGACAATGAGCGTGCGCATAAGATTTACAAGGTGCTCAAAAATATTAGTGGTTGGTACAATCGAGGCAAAGCACAGCAGGACATTGAAGAATTAGAGCTGGTTAATTTGCGTTTGCCAAGTGGTGCTACCATGCGTATCCGGTTTGATGGGCTAACGTCAAGGGATATCAAAAAATTGGATGAATTGTTCATGGATATCTTGGGAGTGGCTGAAGTATCGGAGCATACGGAAGGCTATATTACGATACAGGATACTTCGAATGAGGACGATGAATTGATAA
Organism: Selenomonas ruminantium subsp. ruminantium ATCC 12561; assembly: GCF_000424065.1. Classification (GTDB taxonomy): domain Bacteria; phylum Bacillota; class Negativicutes; order Selenomonadales; family Selenomonadaceae; genus Selenomonas_A; species Selenomonas_A ruminantium. The sequence goes on along the minus strand of NZ_AUJE01000030.1, from coordinate 42,059 downwards.
AGGAACTAAAACAAGGAGAATGAGATGGCAGAGCTGAGCAAGCGGCAGGAGGAAATAATAAGTGAGGCTGCCCTGCGCGTGAAAAGTGCGCCGTGGATTATGCGGATTACGGTGAGAAAGGATTATACGGGTCCGGCGCTAGTGTTAAGTGAGCGTTATACCACAGAAAAGAAGACAGAGAAACTGCGGGAGTATGGCTGTATCTATAATGGTGCTTTGCGCCATTGCAGGCGGGCAATTCAGGTTATGTTATCCGAAGTCACAGATGAAGCAGGGCGCAGTCTGGGGTTGGATAAGCTGCTGGAAGGAGAAATCGCTTACCGGGGAAATCTGCCACTGAATGACACCATTGGAGCAAAACTGGCACTCTTGGCCAAGCTTCATCCGCAGGTGCGGAGAGCGGACAGAGTTGAATTGATGGCCTGGCGGATTGAGCGATTCACCAGAGAGGAAACCTTCTATTGGCTGACCAAGGTCAGCGTGCCAACATATGGCCGTCGGGGCATAGAGTGGGCTAAGTCTGGCCTCCGGCTTATGCTGGCCGGTCGGCAGGATGATAAGCAAGTCATACGTGATATCTTAGATAAGATGCGGAAATAATTAAGAAAGTTTAGGGAGAGACGTTATGGAATACCAGCAGAAGCTAATCGAAGGAAAATTCCCCTGCCAACAGGTAGGGGCGGAGACAAAACGAGAACGTGGGGCAAGTTCGGCTTTACCGCCATTGTATTTCTTGCATGTATGGTGGGCACGCCGTCCCCTTACCCCTAGCCGGGCTGCTGTGTTGGGAAGTATCTTGCCTGCTGATACTGATCCTGAGGTGTTTTTGAAAGATTTGGGGATTGTGAAGAAACAAGCCATCATAGGTGACAACCGCTGGACATTGGTGGGGAAGAATCTTGAGCTTGTTAAGCGGGATGGAAATAGGGAGTACATTCCTGTTACAGATAAGTTTTGGAGGGCTTTTGAAAAGGAAAATGAACGGAGAGAAACGGTTCGCCGATTGCTTAATGAATTGATTCAAAGTGACACAAGCCTTATGTCAAATGAATTAGTCAATGAATGGCTGAGGGACAATGCAAGTCTAAGCTTGGGATTGTTGTCAAATTCTATAGAGGTGGTGACGGTTGTTGCTAATCCGGCATTGACTAACGAGAGAATTGATTTTGCAGCCAGTACTCAGGTTAAGAATATAATTGGTCAGGAAATAAAAATAGACCCAGAGGATTTATATGCTTATGGCAGGGCATATAGCAACCCTGTAAACGAGAATTTTAACAATATCACAGTGCTTGATCCAACGGCTGGTGGTGGTTCAATTCCGTTTGAAGCTATGAGATTAGGTTGCAATGTTATTGCCAACGATCTTAATCCAGTGGCTACTGCTATTCAGAAGGCAACCTTGGATTATCCTGCCAGATTTGGCAATGACTTATTGGGAACTATAGAAAATTATGCAGATAAACTGGTTAAAGATGTAGCGGATAAAACAGCAGATTTTTACAATTTTGAAAAACCTTTTGGGATTCAGTTACAGGAACTTAAGGAACAATGCAATAATCGAGAAGATATATTCGAGCAATTTAATGTCCCTGAATTTGACCATCAAGGTTATCTCTACTACCGTGAAGTAACCTGCCCGCATTGTGGTGAACGTGCGCCGCTTTTGAATTCTTTTGCGCTGGCCAAGAAAAAAGACGGTTGGATGGTAATTCCGAAAATTGAAGGGATGGCGGGAAATAAGAAAGTTCGCTTTATTCCTGTACGTCTAGTGAATGGCAAGGGACCAAATGGGGAAAATCCCGAAGAAGGTACGGTGAATAAGGGCACTGGGCGTTGTCTGCATTGCGGTCAGGCTATTGACAGCGAGGAAATCAAGCGTCAGGCCAGGGGTGAGTCCGACCATGGTACCTGGCAGGATAGGCTTTACTGCGTGGTAGGTGTCCGCCTCCAGCCGAAGAAGGATAAGGCAGGAAATATCCTATGCTATGCCAGCGGTGCTCATAAGGGGGAAATCCGTACAGAGAAAGTGACCTTCTTCCGTGAGCCTACTGAGGCCGATTTTGCTGCTTTGCAACGGGCAGAGGAGAAACTACAGGAGAATTGGAACCGCTGGGAAGATATGGATTTGATTCCTACGGAGAAGATTCCTGAGATGAACGACAATCGACCTAGAATATACGGTATGGAACGTTGGTGTGATATGTTTACGTCTCGTCAGCTTTTAGGCCATCTCATCGCTATGGAAACTCTGAGAAATATGAGCAAGGAGATTCTGGCGGCAGAGGGACAGGAAAAGGGGACGGCTATTATCCATTATTTGCAGTATATGGTGGATAAGTGCATAGACTATAACAGTCGGCAGACACGGTGGATTCCTCAACGTGGCAGTGTATCAGGTACATTTAGCAGGCACGACTTTTCTTTGAAATGGACTTTTGGCGAACTTATATATAGTGGGGAAAATTCTGGCTTAGCCTGGGGTAAAGGACAGGTTACGGATGCCTATAAGGGCATATGTGAATTGGTTGAAAGCAGTAATGCAAAGGCGGCCAAAGTGCTTCATGGTTCAGCGGCTAATATGGATGTAGATGATAAAACAGTAGATGTCATATGTGTTGATCCCCCATACTATAACAATGTTCAATACGCGGAACTTTCGGATTTCTTCTATGTATGGCAAAAACGAACTTTTGAAGGACTTTATCCTGATATTTTCAATCGAAGGCTGACCAATAAGCGGGATGAGGCCGTTGCTAATCCCGTAAGGGATGGTTCTGCTAAGGAAGCTAACGCTGCTTATGAACAGCGAATGAGCGAGATTTTTGCTGAATGTCGTCGTGTTTTGAAAGATGATGGTGTGCTGACGATGATGTTCACCCATAAGACACAGGCGGCATGGGAGACTTTGACAAGAGCACTTATTGAAAATGGTTGGATTATATCGGCAACTTTCCCGGTAGATTCAGAATTTGCAGCTGCTTTGAACCAGAAAGATTTAGCTGCGGCAGCCAGCTCCATCTTCATCGCCTGCCGTAAACGTGACATGGAGGAGCGAGAGCCTTCTATTTGGTCAGGTTTTGGCGGTACGGGCGTACGCCAACTGATTCATCAGGCGGTGGAGCAGAGCTTGAGGGATTTTGCAGTGCTGAAGCTGAATGCAGTGGATGAAATGGTGGCCAGTTATGGCAGTGCCTTGAAAGTCCTCTCAGAGCATTGGCCTGTTATGGATGGGGATGAACTTGTTTCCCCAATCACAGCCATGCGGGAGGCCAGTACAGTGGTGGCGCAGTATCAGATGAGCCGTATCAGCGGTGGGCAGATGTCTGTGAATGACTTGAAGCCGGAGGCGGGTATTGTACTGACTATGCTTGGGATATACGGCACGGGCAGTTTTGCCTATGATGATGCTCTGAGTCTTTCCAAGTCCCTCAATATTCGTTTGGAGAATAAAGTGGGGGGCTATCACGAGGAAGATGCCATGGTTGGCATCAATGATGAAGTCAATAAGCGCAGCAGGCGGGATGAGGAAGACGAAGGTTACTATGCTCCTGTGGTGAAGAAGGGGAGCAAATTGCGGCTGGTGCTTCCAGAGGAGCGCAATGCGCGCCGCTTGGCTAATCCTCAGCAGGAGTGGGATATGGTTCAGGGAATCATTATGGCTTATCGTGAAGGTGATATCCCTGTGGCTAGAGCCTACATGCAGAAGTACGGTACGGGCAGTGAAAACAAGTTGCTTAATATTTTGCAAATTTGGGCAGATAATTGTGGTCGTGAAGACCTGCGCAAGGAAACGCAGAGACTTATCTTTGGCTTGAAAGCATAAGATTTTCTTGACATTTTTGTCCAATCAAGATTATAATATGGACAGAGCGATTCGGGAATCGGTGTTCGCAGCCGTACCCCCGGACAAACGATAGCCCCCTTTGCTTATGGCATTGGGGGCTATTCGTATGTAAAGGAGCAATAGGCATGAATAAACCCTTTAAAACAGTAGATGAGCAAATAGCTATTTTGGAAAGTCGTAATATCGTTGTAAGCAATAAAAAATTTGCCAGACAGGTTCTGACTTATGAAAACTATTATTATGTAGTGAATGGATATAAGACACCATTTATAAGTTCTACAAATAATGGGGATGCTTATAAACCAGGGACTTCCTTCTATGAAATCGTGGCGCTGTATTCTTTTGACCGCAGACTTAGGGAATTATTGTTGCCGGAACTGCTGCGTATCGAGCATTGTGTGAAAGCGATGATTATTGATGTGTTTTCGAAACATCATGGTGAGGATCATACTACATATCTGCGTCCGGAAGCTTTTAATGCCAAAGGGTTTAGTAATTTTAAGCGTGTCAATGCACTTATTTTTGATTTACTGAAGCTTATCGATAAACAACGGAAGCATCATAATGCGGTGCAGCATTACATGGACAAGTATGGTTCTGTCCCCTTATGGGTATTATCCAAAGTTATGACATTTGGTAAAATCAATTCGTTTTATGCATGTATGTGCAAAGAGGATAAGGAAAAGGTCGCAGGTGCATTTCATTTATCTTCGGCAGAATTTAAGTCTTTAATTGACTTCATAGCCGTATTTAGAAATAAATGTGCGCATGGTGAACGTGTATACTGCCATATAAGGGATCAAAAGAGGCCGACCCCAATAAATAATTTACCTTTACATGAATTATTGGATATTCCCCGCAATGAAAAGGGCTATAAATATGGTACGCAGGATATTTTAGCCTTGCTGATTGCTATGAAATATTTTTTGCAACCCACCCGTTATAAGAATCTGATTCATCATATCGATTATGCCTTAAACAAGAAATTGAATTATCGCTTAAAATCAATCAGTTGTGATGATATACGCAAGATTATGGGGTTGGAGAGTGATTGGCAGAGTTTAGATGTGATGGAATTAACAACGTAAAATTGAAAGGAAGGCTTGTTCTATGGCAGATTTTATGGATTATCCTTGGCAGGTAAGCTATCAGACATCTTCCTTAAAAGATGATGGCCGTGCGGTAGATATCTTGCATGATTTCTACATTCCAGCCTTGCAGCGGGCTGAAAAATATGACAGAGTAGCAGGGTATTTTCGCTCCACATCTTTGGCAGCCGCTTCAGAAGGTTACACGGCTTTTCTGAATAATCAAGGAAAAATGAGGCTTATCGTTGGTGCGGATATGGCACTAGCAGATGTTGAGGCAATTCTGGCTGGAGATAAGGCACGATTCGATAATGCGTTGCTCAGTGAATTGGAAAACAGTGAGGCTTGGCCAGAAAATATTAAAGCAGGTGTAGCACTTTTAGCATATATGGTGGCTCAAGGGCGCTTGGAGGTGAAGGTTGCCTTTCGTCTCCATGGTCAGACGGGGAAGCCGCTTTCAGTGGAGGCCACGGAAGATGGCTATGTCCATGAAAAGTGGTTCCTCATGGAGGATAGAGAAGGGCATTGTCTGCGGGGAGCGGGGTCGCTTAATGAATCACGTCAAGCGTTGAAGCTGAATGCTGAAAATATCGATGTGAACTGTTCCTGGGAAGGAGGCAGGGAGGCACAACGTATTGAACAGGCTAGGAAAGATTTTGACAGGCTTTGGAATAATAAAAATCCTCATATGAAAGTGATGTCTCTGCCACAGGCTGTGCGAGAAAAACTGGTGAAGCTGCGGAATCTTAAGGGGAAATTGACAGAAATTGATGGTACAAGTGCGGCTGAACTCAATAAAACTTTGGAGCCGAGTCTTGAGGAATTGCTGAAATTTGCCGTTCTGAAAGACGCTCCTAGGATGCCGGGGGGAATCTACATTGGTATGTATTCTGCTCCAGTAGAACCTTGGCCACATCAAGAAATGGTCAGTCGTCATTTGGTGGAAAGCTGGCCTTATTCCTATCTGTTGTGTGATGAAGTGGGGCTGGGAAAGACTATTGAATCTGCCTTGGCTATGCGAAGCTTACTGCTTTCTGGCAGAATAAAGCGTGTGCTTATTGCTGCACCAGCCAGTTTAACGGCACAGTGGCAGCGGGAATTGGCGGAGAAGGCTATGCTGGATTTTTATAGCAGCAAGCCAAAAGCTGGTCAGAGTGGCCAAATCCTGCATAAAGATTTGAATGAGAATGAATATACGGATCAAGACCTTTATGAGCCAGAACTAAACATAGTATCCACAGGACTAGCCAGTCGCAAGGAAAGACGTAGTATGCTGAAAATGGCAGCTTTGGCTGATGTGGTACTGGTGGATGAGGCACATTATGCTCGCCGTTCTAATCCGCAAAAGGGCTATTGGGAAGAACCAAAGTATGGCAAGCTTTATGACTGTATTGAACATGGTTTTGCTGCACGCACAAAAAGTTTGTGGCTGGCTACGGCTACGCCTATGCAGATAGATCCCATTGAGGTTTATGATCTGACCAAGCTTATGGGACGGACGGCGGCATTTCGTTATGAGCCTTACCTGCTGGAACAATATTATGAGTTGCTTTCCTATATTGCTCAAGGCAAGGAGTTGAAACTAGATAATTGGCGGCTCCTGGGGAGAAGTTATGCGGCACTGGAGGCTGCTGACCCGTATTTATTGCGATTAATGGAAAAGACGGTTGTAAATGGCAAAAATCGTCAGGCCTTGAAGGAATTGGCCAAGAGGGAGCCTCGAGGAAACGATGCAAAGGAAGTATTGAAACCACTTTTTTCTGCTGCACCTTTGTCTCGCGTTATGATGCGGCATACGCGCAAATTGTTGGAGGAGTATCGAAAGCATGGGGAACTGAAAAGTAATCTGGCTAAGCGACATGTGTTGCCTTTGGCTATTATTGAGTTCAGTTCCAAAGAGAAGGAATTCTATGCGCAGTTAGAGGTTTATTGTGCAGGACTCATGCAGCAAATCAATGCGCATCGGCTAGATTCCAAGCAAATGATGGCTTTCTACCTGAATTTTTTACAGTTGCGCTTTGCTTCCAGCCTTTTTGCAATTCAGCAGACGCTTGAGCGACGTTTGATGCGTGTACAAGTAACGCTGAAATTTGGAGCTTATGAATTTTCTTCACAAGAGGAGCTGCAGGAATATCTGAATGAGCTGGAAGACGATGGGGAAGATACAGATGAAAATGATATTAGTGAAATATCCGTGGATGCACTACTGAAAGATCGCTCGCCTGAAGACTTGGCTTGGGAACAGGAGCGCTTGCAGGAGATGCTGGCGCAGCTTGGGTCTATGTCACATGATACTCCGACCAAAATTCAGGAACTGCTTAATCGGTTGGAGCAGAGACGTATTGTGGGGAGCAGTAATCGTATGAAGCAGACAGTTATTTTTACTCGCTTCTTTGACAGCTTGCAGAGTATTCGGGAATATCTGTCTGCTAGAGCACCGGGACTTCACATAGGTGTGTATTCTGGAAAGGAGACCCAATGGTATGATGCGGAAGCACGATGCTATCGCCGCGTAACTCGTGAGGAGATAAAAAATCTTTTTTTAACTGGAAAAATAGATGTGCTTCTTTGTACAGATGCAGCGGCTGAAGGTCTGAATCTGCAAACAGCTGATATGTTGATAAACTTTGATATGGGTTGGAATCCAATGAAAATTGAGCAGCGCATAGGTCGTATTGACCGTATCGGACAGAAGCATAAAGACATATTCGTGCTCAATATGTGTTATCAAGGAAGTACCGAGGAAATTGTCTATGGCAGACTGACGAATCGTTTGAAAAAGGCAGGTCAGATTGTGGGCAGCCAGCAGGTTTCTATATTGCCGATTGAGCCGCAGGATTTCATTGACTTACATTCGGGCAAGATTGATGAAGTCAAATTAGAAAAAAAGGCTAGGCAGCGACTGAAAAAGCAAATGGAAAATGCGAAGAAGATGGAACTGGATGCTGAAGCACAATATGATATTTATCACAAGGAGCATGAATTGATGGCTAAACAGCCGCAGCCTGCTAAAGTGGAGGATTTGCATAATGCGATCATCAACTCGGCTTATTTGAAATCTATGGGAATGAAAGTTCTGAAAGCAGAGAGTGGTTATAGGATAGAAATGCCGGCAAATGAAGGTTTTTCTGGTTGGCAGACAACGACCAACAGACAAATGTCATCATCCGCATTGCCGTATGTGACTTGGGGGAATAAGGCGATAGATTCTTTGCTAAGTGAGATGTCCGATAAGCTGGAGAAATATCAGTCGTATGTACGACGTATCAACGTTCCTTTAGCTGACGGAGAAGCTGTGGGATATTTAGTAGCTGCAAATGGTGGTCCTTTGCTGGTTACATCTTATGATATGTTGTCGCAGATAAACATTGCACAGGTGCCGCTTACGACAACGGATATAGAAGAAGCACAGGGAAAGCTGGCAAATTTGGTTGCCAAAGAGCAAGAGTTTTATGAGCAACGAGAAAAAAACAAACAGATAAATGAGGAATATGCTTTGATACATAGAGCGTTGGTTAAGTATGTGGCGATTGCTTTATTGGAAAAGACAGGGATGGAGTCTGCTCAGCAGGCTATCAAGGAATTAGAAGAACATCCCCGCAAGGCATATACGCTTGAACTGCCTGTTAAAATGCTGGAATATCGTAACAGAACTTTATTTACGATAAGTTCAACAGGCGGAAGAGCTCATATTTGTACGACACCTCTACTGGTTGGGGCAGCTATTGCACTATGTCATAGAACCTCAAGCAAACTTGCCAAGCATAAGAAGAAAAAAGAGCAGACTTGTCAGGATTTGATAGATAGTTTGCAGCGTTAGACAATTGGGAACACGTTCTTCTAAGGAATTTTCTATTATGTGTTTACTGCAGAATTCAAGGACATGTGTCCTAAAAATCATTGACAGGTCAAAAAAATCTCGTTATTATGGAATAGTCGGAAGGGAACTTTTCAAAGTTCCGCAACAACTTTATATTTTTATGGGAGACGATATAACTCATGAAAACCTACAAACCTTTCAAATCTGGTAAAGTCCGTGAAGTGTATGAGGCTGATGGCCGCATCATCATGGTGGCAACAGACCGTATTTCGGCTTTTGACCACATTCTGAAGAATAAGATTACGGACAAGGGCGCTGTCCTGACCCAGATGTCTAAGTTCTGGTTTGATTTCACGAAGGACATCCTGCCTAACCACATGTTGTCTGTAGACAATGCGGATATGCCGGAATTTTTCCAGCAGGAAGAGTTCAAGGGCAACACCATGCTCTGCAAGAAGCTGCATATGATTCCGATGGAATGCATTGTACGTGGCTATATCACGGGCAGTGGCTGGGAAAGCTACAAGGAAAATGGTACGATCTGTGGTATCAAGCTGCCGGAAGGCTTGCAGGAATCGGAAAAACTTCCTGAGCCGATTTTCACGCCGAGCACGAAAGCTGAACTGGGCGACCACGATGAGAACGTCTCCTTAGAGCAGGGCGCCAAGGTTTTGGAAAAAGAATTCCCCGGCCATGGTATGGAATATGCAGAGAAGATTCGCGACTACACCATTGCTATCTACAAGAAGTGCGCGGAATATGCATTGACCAAGGGTATCATCATTGCCGATACGAAATTTGAATTTGGCGTGGATGAAGAAGGCAATATCGTTCTGGGCGATGAAGTGCTGACGCCGGACAGCTCCCGCTTCTGGCCGCTGGAAGGCTACGAAGCAGGCAAGAGCCAGCCGTCCTATGACAAGCAGTTTGTCCGTGACTGGCTGAAGGCAAATCCGGACAGCGATTATGAGCTTCCGCAGGATATCATTGACAAGACCATTGCCAAGTACAAGGAAGCATACGAAGTATTGACGGGTAAGAAATTTTAACGAAAGGGAGAGCGCAATGAAAGCAGCAATCATTATGGGCAGCGATTCGGATTGGCCGATTTTGAAGCCGGCTGTGGATATTTTGAAGTCCTTTGGCATTGAAGCTGAAGTCGTGGTGGCGTCTGCCCATCGCACGCCGGGCAAGGTGCGTGATTTTGTGCTCGCGGCACCGGAGAAGGGTATCTCTGTGTTCATTGTGGCGGCTGGTGCGGCGGCGCATTTGGCAGGTGTAGTAGCAAGCTATACGACGCTGCCGGTTATTGGTGTGCCCATCAATGCGACGGCACTCAATGGCATGGATGCGCTCCTGAGCACGGTGCAGATGCCTTCCGGTGTGCCGGTGGCGACGATGGCAATCAATGGTGCCAAGAATGCAGCGATTTTTGCGGTGCAGATTTTTGCAGTGGGTAATGCTGAACTTGCGGCAAAGCTTGCGGCATATCGTGAAAAAATGGTTGAAGAAGTGGAAAAGAAAGCAGCCCGTGTTGCTGCGCAGCTTTAAGATGCGCGGCACCGGACTGTTTTTTAGTAGAAAAGTGAGAGATTGATATAACCATGTATGAAAATGGCTATAATGTAGAACCGAAATGGAAAGAGGAGTGCGGTGTTTACGGCGTGTTTTCCCGCACGGAAGATGTGTCGGGGCTGACCTACTTAGGGCTTTATGCCCTGCAGCACCGTGGTCAGGAAAGTGCAGGCATTGCCATTACCGATGGCGCCTGGATGGATGTGACCCGTGGCATGGGGCTGGTCAATGAGGTGTTCCGTCATCAGGTGCCCCATATGGAAAATCAGTGCATTGCCATCGGCCATGTACGTTATTCCACCACCGGCTCCAGTCTTTTGTGCAACACCCAGCCGTTGATGGTGAATTATTCGGGCGGCAAGATTGCGCTGGCGCATAACGGCAATCTGACCAATGCGGCCGAAATCCGTCATGAGCTGGAAGAGCAGGGCACGATTTTTCAAACGTCCATTGATTCGGAAGTCTTTGTGAACCTCATTGCCCGCAGCCGGGCAGAAACCGTGGAAGAAAAGATTATCGAGAGTCTGAAGAAGATTCGCGGTGCCTATTGTCTGGCGATTATGACGGAGGATAAGCTGATTGGTGCCCGTGACCCGCAGGGGTTCCGTCCGCTTTGCCTGGGTAAGACGGAGGAAGGCAGCTATATCCTGTCTTCGGAAAGCTGCGGCCTCGATGTGGCCGGTGCCGAGTTCGTCCGCGATATTGCGCCGGGGGAAATGGTGGTCATTGACGACAGCGGCGTGAAGTCCTATCCGTTCGCAATGAACGAGAAAAAGGCTTCCTGCATTTTTGAATACATTTACTTTGCCCGTCCGGATTCGGTGATTGACGGCCAGAGCGTCCATGATGCCCGCTTTATGATGGGCAGGGTACTTGCGCGCGAGGCAAAGTTCAAGGGCGATATCGTGATTTCGGTGCCGGACTCCGGTACCACGGCAGCTACGGGCTATGCTTATGAGTCGGGGATTCCCTTTGTCGAAGGGTTGATTAAGAACCGCTATATTGGCCGTACCTTTATCCAGCCGACACAGAAGAAGCGCGATACCAGCGTGAAGCTCAAGCTCAATGCCATCCGTTCCGTGGTGGCGGGGAAATCCGTTATCATGGTCGATGACAGTATCGTTCGCGGCACGACCAGCGGCAAGATTGTTAATATGCTCAAGCAGGCTGGCGCCAAAGAGGTGCATATGTGCATCAGCAGCCCGCCGATTGGCTATCCCTGCTACTATGGGATTGATACTTCGGTGCGCAAGGAATTGATTGCCGCCACCAAGAGCGTGGAGGAAATCCGCGAGTTTATCGGTGCGGATTCCCTGCATTTCATTTCCCTGGAAGGGCTGAAATCCTGTGTGTCGGAAGTCAATGCCGACGATATGTGCTATGCCTGCTTTAATAGTGCCTATCCCATCGCCGATGGCGAAAAGCCGGCCGGCGACAGCAAGTATGTGTTTGAACAGCGCAAAAAGTGAGGAACAAGAGGATAATGACGGAAAAACTTACCTATAAAGATGCCGGTGTGGATATTGATGCGGGGAACCGCTCGGTAGAACTCATAAAAAACAGTGTGCGGGCAACGTACCGTCCGGAAGTGCTCGGTGACTTAGGCGGCTTTGGCGGCTTGTTTGCCCTGAACAGCGGCAAGTACAAGGAGCCCGTGCTGGTATCCGGTACGGACGGTGTGGGTACGAAACTCAAACTGGCTTTTATGCTCGATAAGCACGATACCATTGGTCAGGATGCCGTGGCCATGTGCGTCAACGATATTTTGGTGCAGGGGGCAGAACCACTGTTCTTCCTCGACTATCTGGCGGTAGGCAAGCTCCTGCCGGAACAGGTGGCCGATGTCGTGACCGGCGTAGCAGGCGCCTGCAAGGAATCCGGCTGCGCCCTGATTGGCGGCGAAACGGCAGAGATGAACGGCTTTTATCCCGAAGGGGAATACGATATTGCCGGCTTTGCCGTAGGCGTGGTGGAAAAGAGCAAGCTCATCACCAGCGCCAAGGTAAAAGAAGGCGATGTGATTCTCGGTCTGCCGTCTTCCGGCGTACATTCCAACGGCTATTCCCTCGTGCGCCGCATTGTCTTTGACCATAAGGGCTTCAAGGGCGATGAATACATGGAAGAACTGGGCAAGACCATTGGGGAGGAACTGCTGACGCCGACTCGCCTGTACCCGAAATCCTGCCTGCCCTTGATAGAAAACTTCGATATTCACGGCATGGTGCATATCACGGGGGGCGGCTTCTATGAGAATATCCCCCGCGCTTTGCCCGAGAATTTGGCAGTGGAAATCGACACGAGCAAATGGGAAATGCCGACTATCTTCCGTCTCTTGCAGCAGTGGGGTAATGTGGATTGGCCGGAAATGTACCGCACCTTCAACATGGGCATCGGCATGATTCTGATTGTCTCTGCGGAAGAAGCGGAAGCGGTCAAAGCACATTTGCAGGCGGCTGATGAGACGGTTTATGAAATCGGCAAGGTCGTCAAAGGTGGCCATGATGTAACATTGCAGGGCGGTGTGTTCGTTGGCTAAGGAAAAATTAGGTGTTCTTTGTTCCGGCCGCGGTACGGATTTGCAGTCCATCATTGATGCCATTGCAGCAGGGCAGGTTCCTGCCGAAATTGCCATCGTGCTGACGGATAAGGAAGCCTATGCGCTGGAACGGGCAAGAAAGGCTGGCATTGAGGCGGTCTGCGTTGACCGTAAGCAGTTTGACGGCCGTGAGCCCTTTGAAAAAGCGCTGATTGAAAAGCTCGAAGCCGCAGGCGTAACGCTGGTGGTGTTGGCGGGCTTTATGCGGATACTTACCCCGTACTTTGTGGGGCATTTTGCCGGGCGTATAATGAATATTCATCCGGCGCTTTTGCCTAGTTTCCCTGGCGCTCATGCGCATCGGGATGTACTGGCCTATGGCGTGAAAGTCAGCGGTTGTACGGTGCATTTTGTGGACGAAGGTACGGATTCCGGCCCCATCATCATGCAGGCAGTTGTGCCGGTGCTTGATGATGATACGGAGGAAACTTTGGGCGCTCGCGTGCTCAAAGAGGAACATCGGATTTATCCGGAATGTATCCGCCTGTACTGTGAAGGAAAATTAAAGGTTGAAGGCCGTAAGGTGACGATTTTAGCGTAAGACGCGTAAAGGAGAACAGATAAATGCAGATTAAGCGTGCCCTGATTAGCGTATCCAATAAAGAAGGCGTGGTTGAGTTCGCCCGCCAGCTCCACGAAGCCGGTGTGGAAATCATCTCCACGGGCGGGACGATGAAAGCCATCAAGGAAGCGGGAATTCCTGTGACCTATGTCAGCGATGTGACGGGCTTCCCCGAAATCATGGATGGCCGCGTAAAGACTCTGAATCCCTATATTCACGGCGGTATCCTGGCGGTGCGGGACAATGCCGAACATGTGGCACAGATGGAAAAGCATGGCATTAAGGGCATTGACCTCGTGGCGGTAAATCTCTATCCGTTCAAGGAAACCATTGCCAAGCCGGATGTAACGCTGGCAGAAGCCATTGAAAACATTGATATCGGCGGCCCGGCTATGGTACGCGCTTCGGCCAAGAACTTCAAGTTCGTGACCATTGTGACCAATCCGGCTAAATATGATGAAGTAATTGCGCAGATTAAGGAAAATGGCGGCGTAGATGACCGTACCCGCATGGAGCTGGCGCAGGAGGCCTTTGCGCATACGGCGGCCTACGACACGATGATTCAGGATTATCTGGCAAAACAGCTGGCAAAATAAGGGGCGAAACCATGAACATTTTAGTAATCGGCAGCGGCGGCCGGGAGCATACGTTAGCGTGGAAGCTCGCGCAGTCGCCTAAGGCAGATAAGATTTATGCATTGCCGGGCAATCCGGGGATGGCTGATGTGGCGATGTGTGTGGAAGGCATTGCCATTACGGATAATGCATCGATTGTGGATTTTGCGCAAAAGCACGCGATTGAGCTGGTCGTAGTCGGGCCGGAAGTTCCCCTGACCAACGGGCTCGTGGATGCAGTAACGGCGGCAGGTATCAAGGCTTTTGGCCCCACGCAGGCTGCGGCACAGATTGAAGGCTCCAAGGCATTTTCCAAATCCCTGATGAAAAAATATGGGATTCCCACAGCTAAGTACGAAGTGTTCACCGAGGCAGATGCGGCTCGGGAGTACATTCGTAAAGAAGGCGCTCCAATCGTCATCAAGGCTGACGGCCTGGCTGCGGGCAAAGGTGTTATCGTGGCTATGACGGAAGATGAAGCACTGCGGGCAGTTGCGGATATTATGGAAGATAAAGAATTCGGCAATGCAGGCTCGCGCGTCGTCATTGAGGAATTTATGGAAGGCGAAGAAGCGTCATTGCTCTGCTTCACCGATGGCAGGACTATCTGCCCCATGATCAGCTCGCAGGACCATAAACGTGCTTACGATGGCGACAAAGGACCTAACACTGGCGGCATGGGAACTTATGCACCCGCGCCGGTCATGACGGATAAAATGGTGCAGGAAACCTACGATAAGATTCTCCTGCCCACGATTCAGGCGATGGAAAAGGAAGGCAAGCCCTATAAAGGCTGTCTCTATGCCGGTCTGATGATTACGGCAGATGGGCCGAAGGTTGTGGAATTCAATGCGCGCTTTGGCGACCCGGAAACGCAGGTGGTGCTGCCGCTCTTAAACAGCGATTTGGTGGATATCATGGTGGCCTGTGCCGATGGTACACTGGCTGAACAGCAGGTGGAGTGGGCAAAAGAAGCGGCTGTCTGCGTGGTTATGGCAGCGGGCGGCTACCCCAAAGCCTATAACAAGGGCGATGCCATTACCGGGCTTGACGATGCCAAAGCTGCAGGCTGCCAGGTGTTCCATGCCGGAACCGCGCATAAGAATGGGCAGATTGTGACCGATGGCGGGCGCGTGCTCGGTGTGGTGGCCAAGGCGGCAGATGTGCGGTCTGCGGTGGATAAGGCTTATGCTGGTGTAGAGAAGATTGCGTTTAAAGATGCGTTCTATCGGAAAGATATTGCGCACAGGGCATTAGAGCGTTAACATCGATATATAAAGACGCCAGCGGGCTGATGATATATTTCCTTCACTTAGACAGGCTTGTCAAACGTTTCGGAAATACATCATCAGCCCGCTGGCTTAGTTTTTTTCACTTGGACAGTCCTGTTAAATGCTATGAAAATATATTCCCAATCCGCTGCGCAGTTTTCATCTGGAATTGCGGCTTGATTGATTCGATTTTCGTGAAAACAGCAAGTGTTTAATCGTGAAAACAGGGCATTTTATAATTTTTTTTGCATTTTGACACGCGAGGGAACGTGTACACGAAAAACTTTGAAAAATAAGTGTTGACAGGGGTTTTAGTGGGTGCTAATATATAGGAGTGCCTGATTCGAGGGCATGATTTTAGTGATACAGGGGAGTGAAAACAATGACACTGGAAGCACTGAAAACAGCCAAGCGGGTCATTGGTATCAAACAGGTTGCCAAAGCGGTAAAACGCGATGCGGCAACGGAAGTTTTTATCGCTGATGATGCAGAGGCGAAGGTGGTTGAACCGCTGGAAGCACTTTGCACGGAACATGGTGTTCCCGTCAGCCGCGTTGGTTCGATGAAAGAGCTGGGGACAGCTTGCAGCATTGAAGTTGGTGCGGCAGCGGCGGCAGCGGTTAGGTAAGTCTATTTGTTAAAAATCGTAAGCTTGCTTGCGGTTTTAATAAATAATAAATTCTCAATATGAAGGAAGGAGGTGCATGTATGCCTACTATCAACCAGTTAGTTCGTAAGAGCAGAAAGAGCATGCAGGAGAAGTCCAAAGCACCAGCACTTAAGAATTGCCCGCAGAAACGTGGCGTTTGCACTCGTGTTTACACGTCTACGCCGAAAAAGCCGAACTCGGCTCTGCGTAAAGTAGCTCGTGTTCGTTTGACGAACAGCATCGAAGTTACTGCATATATTCCGGGCATTGGTCATAATCTTCAGGAGCATAGTGTTGTTCTGATCCGTGGCGGTCGTGTTAAGGACCTGCCGGGTGTTCGTTACCACATCATTCGTGGTTCTCTCGATACTGCAGGTGTGCAGGATCGTGCTCAGGGCCGCTCCAAGTATGGTGCGAAACGCGCAAAGAAGAAATAATACAGCTTCGTAAATGAAGACTATGATAAGGAGGTAAAACAATGCCAAGAAAAGGTGCCGTACCTAAGCGTGACGTACTGCCGGATCCGGTGTACCACAGCAAAACGGTTACGAAATTCATCAATAAAGTAATGCTTTCCGGTAAGAAGAGCGTTGCTGAACGCGTTGTATATGATGCGTTCGAAACGATCCGTGCTAAAACGGGCAAGGATCCTCTGGAAGTTTTTGAGACGGCTCTGAAGAACGTTATGCCGGTTCTCGAAGTTCGTGCTCGCCGCGTCGGTGGTGCTAACTACCAGGTGCCGGTTGAGGTTCGTCCTGACCGCCGTATGACGCTGGGCATTCGCTGGATCGTTAACTATGCACGTCTCCGCGGTGAAAAGACCATGGATGAACGTCTCTCCGGCGAACTCATGGATGCTGCTAACAACACTGGTGCAGCTATTAAGAAGAAGGAAGATACGCACAAGATGGCCGAGGCCAACAAGGCATTCGCTCATTATCGTTGGTAATCTTTTCTCTGATTTATAAGGAGCGATATTAAAAGTGGCAAGAGAGTATTCCCTTGAAAAAACTCGTAATATCGGTATCATGGCTCACATCGATGCCGGTAAGACGACTACTACTGAGCGTATCCTCTTCTACACGGGTGTAAACCACAAGATCGGTGAAGTTCATGATGGTGCTGCTACCATGGACTGGATGGTTCAGGAACAGGAACGCGGTATCACGATTACGTCTGCTGCAACGACCTGTCATTGGAAAGACCATCGTATCAACATCATTGATACTCCGGGTCACGTGGACTTCACGGTAGAAGTAGAACGTTCCCTGCGCGTGCTCGATGGTACCGTAGCAGTTCTGACTGCCCGCGGCGGCGTTGAGCCTCAGACTGAAACCGTATGGCGTCAGGCTGAGAAATACAATGTTCCTCGTATGGCTTATGTCAACAAGATGGACATCACGGGCGCAGATTTCTACAATGTTATCAACATGATGCATGAACGCCTCCAGGCTAACGCTGTAGCTATCCAGCTGCCGATCGGTGCTGAAGATACGTTCGCAGGCATCATTGACCTCGTTAAGAACGAAGCCATCGTTTATGAAGACGACCTCGGCAAAGTTGCTGACGAAGTTGAAATTCCTGATGACATGAAGGAAAAGGCTGAAGAGTACCGCGAAAAGCTGCTCGAAGCTCTTTCCGAACTCGATGATGAGTTTATGGAGAAATACCTCGGTGGCGAAGATATCACGGAAGAGGATATCAAGAAAGTTATCCGTAAAGGTACTGTAGAGTGCAAACTCGTTCCGGTAACCTGCGGTACTTCCTATCGCAACAAGGGCGTTCAGCCCCTGCTCGATGCCATCGTTGATTATATGCCGGCTCCGGTAGATATTCCTCCTATCAAGGGTATCAACCCGGATTCCGGTGAAGAAGACCATCGTCCGTCCAGCGACTCTGAGCCGTTCTCGGCACTGGCCTTCAAGATCATGACCGACCCCTATGTTGGTAAGCTGGCATTCTTCCGCGTTTACTCCGGTGTGCTCGATGCTGGTTCCTACGTGTTCAACTCCACGAAGGGCAAGAAAGAGCGTATCGGCCGTATCCTGCAGATGCACGCTAACAACCGTAAGGAAATCGAAAAGGTTTACAGCGGTGATATCGCAGCTGCTGTTGGTCTGAAAGACACCACGACTGGTGACACGCTGTGCGACGAAGCACATCCCATCATCCTCGAATCCATGGAATTCCCGGATCCCGTTATCTCCGTTGCTGTTGAACCGGCTACGAAGAACGACCAGGAAAAGATGGGCGTAGCTCTCCAGAAACTGGCTGAAGAAGATCCGACCTTCCGTGTACGTACCGATCAGGAAACTGGTCAGTGCATCATCTCCGGCATGGGTGAGCTTCACCTCCAGATTATCGTTGACCGTATGCTCCGCGAATTCAAAGTGGACTGCAAGGTTGGCGAACCGCAGGTTGCTTATCGTGAAACGATTCGCAAGACGGTTAAGTCCGAAGGTAAGTTCGTACGTCAGTCCGGTGGTCACGGTCAGTACGGTCATTGCTGGCTTGAACTCATTCCGCAGGAACCGGGTGAAGGCTTCAGCTTTGAAAATAAGGTCGTTGGTGGTGCAATTCCGAAGGAATTCATCAACCCGATCGAAGCCGGCGTAAAGCAGGCTATGGAAACTGGTGTTGTTGCCGGTTATCCGATGGTGGACATCAAAGCTATCGTTTACGATGGTTCGTTCCACGAAGTTGACTCCTCTGAAGCAGCGTTCAAGGTTGCCGGTTCCATGGCATTCAAGAGCGGTGCAGAGAAAGCCAACCCGGTTCTTCTTGAACCGTACGTTAAAGTCGAAGTCGTTGTTCCTGAAGAATACATGGGCGACGTAATCGGCGACCTGAACTCCCGTCGTGGCCGTATCGATGGTATGGAAGCACGCAACGGTGCTCAGGTAATCAACGGATTCGTGCCGCTTTCCGAAATGTTCGGTTACTCCACGGACCTCCGTTCCAAAACTCAGGGCCGAGGGAACTACAGCATGGAAGTTGCTTACTATGATGAAGTTCCTAAGAATATAGCCGAAAAGGTTATTGCTAAAAACAAAGGCGAATAAGGGAGGAAAAAACACAAATGGCTAAAGAAAAGTTTGAGAGAACTAAACCCCATGTTAACATTGGTACCATTGGTCACGTTGACCATGGCAAGACGACGCTGACGGCTGCAATCACGAAGTGCCTGGCTGAAAAAGGCATGGCAAAATTCGAAGATTACGCTGATATCGATAAGGCTCCGGAAGAGCGTGAACGCGGTATCACCATCAACACGGCACACGTTGAGTATGAGACGGAAAAACGTCACTATGCACACGTTGACTGCCCGGGCCACGCTGACTATGTAAAGAACATGATCACTGGCGCTGCTCAGATGGATGGTGCTATCCTGGTAGTTTCCGCTGCTGATGGCCCGATGCCCCAGACTCGTGAGCACATCCTGCTCGCTCGTCAGGTAGGCGTTCCTGCAATCGTTGTATTCCTGAACAAGGTTGACCAGGTTGACGATCCTGAACTGCTCGAACTGGTTGAAATGGAAGTTCGCGAGCTGCTCTCCAGCTACGAATTCCCTGGCGATGACATCCCTGTTGTTGCTGGTTCCGCTCTGAAGGCTCTGGAAGGCGATGCTGACATGCAGGCTAAGATTTATGAGCTGATGGATGCTGTTGACGAATACATCCCGACTCCGACCCGTGACACGGATAAGCCGTTCCTGATGCCGGTCGAAGACGTATTCACGATCACTGGTCGTGGTACGGTTGCTACGGGCCGTGTAGAACGTGGCGAACTGAAGCTGAACGACACGGTTGAAATCGTAGGTCTCCAGGAAGAACCGAAATCCACGGTTGTAACTGGTATCGAAATGTTCCGTAAGATGCTCGACAGCGCTGTTGCTGGCGATAACATCGGTGCTCTGCTCCGCGGTATCGACCGTAAGGAAATCGAACGCGGTCAGGTTCTGGCTAAGCCGGGTTCCATCAACCCGCACACGAAGTTCAAAGGTCAGGTTTACGTTCTGACTAAGGAAGAAGGCGGCCGTCATACTCCGTTCTTCACGAACTATCGTCCGCAGTTCTACTTCCGTACGACTGACGTTACGGGCGTAGTTACCCTGCCGGCTGGCACGGAAATGGTTATGCCTGGCGATAACATCGAGATGGATGTTGAACTCATCACTCCGATCGCTATCGAAAAAGGTCTGCGTTTCGCTATCCGTGAAGGTGGCCACACTGTTGGTGCAGGCCGCGTAACGGACGTTGAAGCCTAATTAGTTGTTTGATTGACCCATGATAAGAGCGGCGCTCGCGCCGCTCTTATTTAAGGGTTGAGATAAAATATGGTACCCCCCAACGCGATGACGTGGCAGATGGCTCGGCGTTGTCCGAGGGAACTGTTACGGAGAAATGTTTGGGCCAAGAGTCCGGACGATAAGGAGGAAAACAAATTGTCTAAGAACCAAAAGATTAGAATCCGGTTGAAGGCTTATGATCACAAAGCCCTCGATCAGAGCGCAGTAAAGATTGTGGATACTGCAAAGAAGACTGGTGCTATGGTTTCCGGTCCGATTCCACTCCCGACGGAGAAAAATATCTACACGATTTTGCGTTCCCCGCATGTCAATAAGGATTCCCGCGAGCAGTTCGAAATGAGAACTCATAAGCGTCTTATCGACATCCTGCAGCCGACGAACAAGACGGTAGATGCGCTGATGCGTCTCGACCTTCCGGCTGGTGTAGACATCGAAATCAAATTATAATCCGAGGAGGTGGAATAAATGTCTAAAGCAATTTTAGGTAGAAAACTGGGCATGACTCAGATCTTCACGGAAGAGGGCAAGGTTGTCCCCGTTACTGTTGTAGAATCTGGCAACAACATCGTTATCCAGAACAAGACGGTTGAAAACGACGGTTACAACGCTGTTCAGCTTGGCTTCGGTGAAGTTAAAGAACATAAGGTAAACAAACCGATGAAGGGCCATTTCGACAAAGCTGGTGTTAAGCCGGTTAAGTTTATCCGCGAAATGCGTCTTCAGGATGCTTCTGAATACAAAGTCGGTGATTCCATCGGCGTTGACATATTTAGCGAAGGCGAATTAGTCGATGTTACTGGTACTTCCAAGGGTAAAGGCTTTGCCGGCGGTATCAAACGTCACAACTTTGCTCGTGGTCCCATGGGCCATGGTTCCAAATCCCATCGTGAACCGGGTTCCACTGGTGCGATGATTTCCGGTCCTGGCGGACGCGTGCTGAAAGGCAAGAAGCTGCCGGGTCGTATGGGTGGCGAACGTGTTACGGTTCAGCGCCTCACGGTTGTCCGTGTAGATGCAGACCGCAACCTGATTCTCATCAAGGGCGCTATTCCGGGCCCGAAGAAGAGCTTCGTTGTGATTAAGAACACCGTTAAGCCGGGCAAAAACTAATTGGAAGGAGGAAAACCTAAATTATGGCTACAGTAGCAGTTTATGACATCACCAACAAGCAGGTTGGCGATATCGAACTCAATGACAATATCTTCGGCGTAGAGATGAACGCAGGTCTTCTCCATCAGGCCGTTGTTATGCAGCTCGCAGCACAGCGTCTCGGCACGCATGCTACGAAGACGAGAAGCTTCGTCCGCGGTGGCGGTCGTAAGCCTTGGAAGCAGAAGGGCACCGGCCGTGCTCGTGCTGGTTCCACGCGCAGCCCGCTGTGGGTAGGCGGCGGTACGGTATTTGGTCCGCATCCGCGCAAGTATGCTTTCAGCATGCCCCGCAAGCAGCGTCGTCTGGCTATCAAGTGCGCTCTTTCCGACAAAGTGAAGAATGGCGAACTGGTAGTTCTCGACAGCCTCGAATTCGAAGCTGCCAAGACCAAGCAGGTTGTTAAGATGATGAGTGATTTCTCCGTTGAGAAGAAGGCTCTCCTCATCACTGCTGATGAAGCAGAAAACGTAGAAAAGTCTGCACGCAATATTCCGGGTGTTAAGGCAATCAGCACGATGGGCCTCAATGTTCATGATATCCTGAATCATGACAAGCTGTTCATCACGAAGGATGCCGTTACCCGTATCGAGGAGGTATTCGCATAATGGAAGCACGTGATATCCTGATCCGTCCGCTGATTACGGAAAGAACGACTCAGCTCATGGCTGAAGGCAAATACGTCTTCGTTGTTGCGAAAGCAGCCAACAAGATTGAAATTGCTAAAGCAGTTGCTGAAATCTTCAACGTAAAAGTTGAAAAGGTCAATACGGTTAACGTACTTGGCAAAACGAAGCGCATGGGCCGCAACGTTGGCAAGCGCGCTGATTATAAGAAAGCTATCGTTAAACTCGCTGCTGGCAACAGCATTGAGCTTTTCGAAGCGTAAACCCTTGCAAGGAGGAAATTTAAGTGGCAGTAAAGAGTTTTAAACCTTACTCTGCAGGTCGCCGTTTCATGACCGTCGCTTCCTTCGACGAAATTACGGCAAGCAAACCTGAAAAATCCCTGACTGAGCGCCTGGTGAAAAAAGGCGGCCGCAACCAGCAGGGCAAACTGACCGTTCGCCATCAGGGCGGCGGCCACAAGCGTCTGTATCGTGTAATCGACTTCAAGCGCAACAAGGATGGTATCCCGGCTCGCGTCGCTACCATCGAATATGACCCGAACCGCAGCGCTCGTATCGCTCTCCTCAACTACGTTGATGGTGAAAAGCGTTACATCCTCGCTCCGAACGGTCTGAAAGTCGGCGATAAAGTTGTATCCGGTCCGGATTCCGATATCAAGGTTGGTAATGCCCTGCCTTTGAAGAACATCCCCGTTGGTACGACTATTCATAACGTAGAGCTGAAGATTGGCAAGGGTGCCCAGCTGGTTCGCAGTGCTGGTACTTCCGCTCAGCTCATGGCAAAGGAAGGCGATTACGCACTCCTCCGTATGCCGTCTGGCGAACTTCGCAAGGTGCATATCAACTGCCGTGCTACCATCGGTGAAGTTGGCAACCTGGAACATGAAAACATTACGATTGGTAAGGCTGGCCGTAACCGTTGGCTCGGCGTTCGTCCGGAGAACCGCGGTACTGCTATGAACCCGAACGACCATCCGCATGGTGGTGGTGAAGGCCGCAGCCCTGTTGGCCGCAAGAACCCTGTTACCAAGTGGGGCAAATGCGCTATGGGTGCCAAGACTCGTCGCAAGAAAGCTTCCGATCGTCTCATCGTCAGAGGCCGCACGAAATAATGATAGAATCGGGCAGGCAGCTTAACGCCGCCTGACGGAAGGAGGATACACTTTGTCAAGATCGATTAAAAAGGGACCTTTCGTTGCAGAAAGCCTCATGAAGAAAATCACGGCTCTCAACGAAGCTAACGATAAAAAAGTTGTAAAGACCTGGTCCAGAAGCTCCACGATTTTCCCGGACTTCGTAGGTCATACGATTGCTGTTCATGATGGCCGCAAGCATGTTCCCGTTTATGTAACGGAAGACATGGTTGGCCACAAACTCGGTGAGTTCGCTCCCACCCGTACCTTCAAGGGTCATGCTGGTGAAGAGCGCAAGACCGGACTCAAGTAATTTTGCGAAAGGAGAATCCTTGTGGAATCTAAAGCAGTAGCTAAGTTCGTTCGCATCACTCCGCGCAAAGTTCGTGTTGTCCTGGATCTCATCCGTGGCAAGAACGTCGCAGAGGCTTTTGCGATTCTGAAATTCACGCCGAAAGCTGGCGCTGTAGTAGTTGAAAAAGTTCTGCGTTCTGCAGTAGCAAACGCTGAGAACAATTATGATATGGACGTTGACAAGCTCGTCATCAAGACGGCTTTCGCTGATGACGGCCCAACGATGAAACGCATCCATCCGCGTTCCCGTGGGCAGGCCTTCAAGATTTTGAAGCGCACGTCCCATGTAACCATCGTCGTAGACGAGAAGAACTAAGAAGGAGGGAAACGGATTGGGTCAGAAAGTAAATCCGCATGGTATTCGTCTTGGCATCGTCAAGACTTGGGATGCTAAGTGGTATGCAGACAAAGATTTTGCAGATAACCTGCATGAAGATATTAAAATCCGCGATTATCTGAAGCAGAGCCTTCAGGCAGCTGGTGTTTCTCGTGTTGAGACGGAGCGTAGCAAGAACCGTCTGAAGATCACGATTCACACGGCTAAACCGGGTATGGTAATCGGTCGCGGTGGTTCCGGTATCGAACAGATCAAAGAAGGTTTGAAGAAGTACACGGAAAAGAAGGTTGACATCAATATCGCTGAAATCAAGCAGCCGGATATGGATGCAACGCTCGTTGCTGAGAACATTGCTCAGCAGCTCGAACGCCGTATTGCTTTCCGCCGTGCTATGAAGCAGGCTGTTGGCCGTACGATGCGTCTGGGCGCCAAGGGTATCAAGGTTGCTCTGAGCGGCCGTCTTGGCGGTGCCGAAATTGCTCGTAAGGAAGCTTATCGTGAAGGCAGCATTCCTCTGCACACGCTTCGCGCTGATATCGACTACGGTACGGCAGAAGCACATACGACTTATGGCCGTATCGGCGTAAAAGTATGGATCTTCAAGGGTGAAGTTCTTCCGGAAAGAAAGCAGCGTCAGGCTGTAGCTGAAGGGAGCGAAGCTTAATGTTATTACCAAAGAGAGTTAAATATCGTAAGCAGTTCCGTGGCCGTATGAAGGGTAAAGCTCATCGCGGCAACACCGTTAGCCATGGTGAATATGGTCTGGTTGCTCTGGAACCTGCTTGGATCACGAACCGTCAGATCGAGGCTGCTCGTATCGCTATGACCCGTTACATCAAACGTGGTGGTCAGGTTTGGATTAAGATTTTCCCGGATAAGCCGGTAACGGCAAAACCGGCTGAAACCCGCATGGGTTCCGGTAAAGGTTCGCCTGAGTACTGGGTAGCAGTAGTTAAACCGGGCCGCGTTCTGTTCGAAATGGACGGCGTATCCCGTGAAGTTGCTCAGGAAGCTATGCGTCTTGCTGGCCACAAGCTGCCGATCAAGACGAAGTTCGTTGTTAAAGAAGATGTAAAAGCAGAGGGCGGTGAAGTAAATGAAGGTTAATGAAATCCGTGAAATGAGCGCTGATGAGCTTAACCAGAAACTTACTTCGCTCAAAGAGGAACTGTTCAACCTCCGTTTCCAGCTCGCTACTGGCCAGCTCGAGAACCCGATGCGTATCAAAGAAGTAAAGAAGACGATCGCCCGTATTAAGACGATCCAGCGCGAAGCCGAACTGAAGGCCTAATCGCACACTGATATGCAGAAGGAAGGAGGCTCCCTAATGAGCGAAAGAAACGTACGTAAAGTTAAGGTCGGTAAGGTTATCTCCGACAAAATGGATAAAACGGTTGTTGTAGCAGTTGAAGAGCTCGAGCAGCACAAGCTCTACAAGAAGCCGGTTAAGAGAACTGTAAAGTTCCATGCTCACGATGAGAAGAACGATGCTCACGTAGGCGACAAGGTTTCCCTGATGGAAACTCGCCCGCTGTCCAAGACGAAGCGTTGGAGAGTTGTCGAAGTCATCGAACGCGCTAAATAAGCCAAAATAAAGAAGAAGGAGGTCCAACAATGATCCAACAGCAAACAATCCTGCAGGTTGGCGACAACACTGGTGCAAAAGAAATCATGTGCATCCGTGTTCTCGGCGGTTCCTACCGCAAGTACGCCAACATTGGTGATGTAATCGTAGCTGCAGTTAAATCCGCTGCACCGGGTGGCACGGTTAAGAAGGGCGATGTCGTTAAGGCAGTTGTCGTTCGCAGCGTGAAAGGCCTGCGCCGCGCAGACGGTTCCTATATCCGTTTCGATGAAAACGCCGCAGTTATCATTAAAGACGATAAGACTCCGAAAGGTACGCGTATCTTCGGACCGGTAGCTAGAGAACTTCGCGATAAAGACTTCATGAAGATCGTTTCCCTGGCTCCTGAAGTACTTTAATTGTGAGGAGGTGCGATTTTGGCATTCGTTAAGTTGAACGTAAAGAAGGGCGATACGGTCGTTGTATTGTCCGGCAAAGATAAAGGCAAGCAGGGCAAGGTTGTAGCTGCTATGCCCAAGCACGGTAAGGTTGTTGTGGAAGGCGTTAACAAAGTTAAGCGTCACACGAAACCGAACCAGAAGGCTCCCCAGGGCGGTATCCTCGTAAAGGAAATGCCCATGCACGCTTGCAAGGTTATGCTGGTTTGCCCGGCATGCTCCAAAGCAACCCGCGTTGCGCATAAGGAAGTTAATGGCAAGATGGTTCGCGCCTGCAAGAAGTGCGGCGAAGTTATCGACCAGACGAAATAATTTGGAAAGGAGGAGCATAAGTGGATAGATTACAGGAAAAATATCAGAACGAAGTTTGCAAAGCAATGACCGAAAAGTTCGGTTACAAGAACGTAATGCAGCTTCCGAAAATCGAAAAGATTATCATCAACATGGGTGTTGGCGAAGCCGTTGGTAACCCCAAGGCTTTGGACTCTGCCGTAGCTGATCTGACGATCATCGCTGGCCAGAAGCCGCTCCTGACCCGTGCAAAGAAATCCCTCGCTGCCTGGAAACTGCGTGAAGGCATGCCCATCGGCTGCAAAGTAACCCTTCGCGGTCAGCGCATGTACCAGTTCCTCGATAAGTTCATGAACGTGGCTCTGCCCCGTGTACGTGACTTCCGCGGTGTAAGCGACAAGGCTTTTGATGGTCGCGGCAACTACGCTATCGGCCTGAAAGAGCAGCTCATCTTCCCGGAGATTGAATACGATAAAATCGACAAGCTCCGCGGTATGAACATTGTTATCGTTACGACGGCACAGACGGATGAAGAAGCCAGAGAGCTCCTGAAACTCATGGGTATGCCGTTCAAAGCATAAGGAGGTAAGGAAACTTGGCTAAGAAAGCTATGGTAGAAAAGTGGAGCAAAGAACCGAAGTTCTCCACTCGCGGTTACAACCGTTGCAAAATTTGCGGCCGTCCGCATGGTTATATGCGTAAGTTTGATATGTGCCGTATCTGCTTCCGTGAGCAGAGCTACAAAGGCGCTATCCCTGGCGTAACCAAAGCCAGCTGGTAAGATTGATTTAAAGTAAAAGGAGGATATCGATTCAATGGCAATGACTGATCCTATTGCAGATATGCTGACTCGTTTGCGCAATGCAAACAATGTATACCACGAAAGTGTTGAAATCCCGGGTTCCAAAATCAAAACGGCTATCGCTGAAGTTTTGAAGGAAGAGGGTTTCATCAAGGACTACACCTTCACTGAAGATGGCAAGCAGGGCATGATCTCTGTTTCCCTCAAATACGGCCCGAACCGTGAGAAGGTTATTTCCGGTATCAAACGTATTTCTAAGCCTGGCCTGCGCCAGTACGCTAAGAAGAGCGAACTGCCCCGTGTACTCGGTGGTCTGGGTATCGCTATCATCTCCACTTCCAAGGGCATCATGAGCGACAAGCAGGCTCGTAAAGCTGGCCTTGGCGGCGAAGTTGTTGCATACGTTTGGTAATCGAAAAGTAGTCAGGAGGTGTACAGATGTCAAGAATTGGTAATGCACCGATTGAAATCCCAGCTGGCGTAACCGTCACTGTTGGCGATGACAATTTGGTAAGTGTTAAAGGCCCGAAAGGTGAACTTTCCCGCCAGATTAGCTCGGAAATGAAAATAACCGTTGAAGGTAACGTTCTGAAAGTAGAACGCCCCTCCGACGATAAGACCCACAGATCTCTTCATGGTCTTTCCCGTACGCTCATCAACAACATGGTTGTTGGTGTTACGGAAGGTTTCTCCAAGAACCTCGAAATCAATGGTGTCGGCTACCGTGCTCAGCTTAAGGGCACTGCGCTGAACCTGTCCCTTGGTTTCTCCCATCCGGTAGTTGTTGAGCCGCCGAAGGGCATCAAATTCGAATGCCCCTCTGCAAACGCTATCACGGTTTCTGGTATCGACAAAGAAGTTGTTGGCCAGATTGCCGCTGAAATCCGCAGCTTCCGTGAACCCGAACCGTACAAAGGCAAGGGTATCAAATACGCTGGCGAACATATCCGTCGTAAAGAAGGTAAAGCCGGCGCTAAGGGCAAGAAATAAGGTACTGATTCGAGAAAGGAGTGAATCTCTGTGCTGGTTAAAGCAGATAAAAATAAGGCACGTCAGAAACGTCATCTGCGTGTCCGCAACCATATTGCAGGTACGGCAGCTCGTCCGCGCCTCAACGTATACAGAAGCCTTGCAAACATTTATGCTCAGGTCATTGATGATGAAAAGGGCGTAACCCTCGTTTCCGCAAGCACTCAGGACAAGGGCTTTGAAAACTACGGCGGCAACATCGAAGCAGCTAAGGCTATCGGTGCTGAAGTTGCTAAGCGTGCTCTCGAAAAGGGTATCAGCGAAGTTGTTTTCGACCGTGGCGGTTATGTTTACCATGGCCGTGTAGCTGCTCTGGCTGAAGCTGCCCGCGAAGCAGGTCTGAAGTTCTAAATCATTAATACTGAAGGAGGTAAATGAATGGCTAGAAATATGGACAACGAAACTCCAGAGTTCGAGGAGAAAGTTGTATACATAAATCGAGTTGCGAAAGTCGTCAAGGGCGGCCGTCGTTTCTCGTTCAGTGCTCTCGTTGTTGTTGGCAACAAGAAGGGCAAAGTTGGCGTAGGTCTCGGCAAAGCTGCTGAAGTTCCCGAAGCTATCCGCAAAGGCGTTGAAGATGCAAAGAAGAACCTCATCGAGGTTGCTCTCTTCGATGGCCGTACGATTCCTCATGAGATGCTGGGCATCTTTGGTGCTGGTAAGGTTATGCTGAAGCCGGCTGCCAAAGGTACTGGTGTTATCGCTGGCGGCCCGGCTCGTGCCGTACTTGAGCTCGCCGGCATCCATGACATTCTGACCAAGTCCCTGGGTTCTTCCAACCCGAACAACATGGTACGCGCTACGATGGAAGGCCTCAAGGCCCTCAAGCGTGCTGAAACGGTTGCTGAACTCCGTGGCAAGACGGTTCAGGAAATCTTAGGTTAAGGAGGGCGCGACAATGGCAAAAATTAAAGTAACTCTTAAAAGAAGCCTGATCGGCCGTCCCGAAACGCAGCGCAAGACTGTTCGTTCTCTTGGCCTGCGCAAGATCAACTCTGTTGTTGAACTGCCGGACAACCCGGCTATCCGCGGTCAGCTCCACAAAGTTGAGCATCTGATTACCGTAGAAAAAATCGCAGAATAAGATAAGACAGGAGGTGCACGCAGATGAAATTACATGAATTACAGCCAGCAGCTGGTTCCCGCAAGGTTCGCAACCGTGTAGGTCGCGGTCTGGGTTCCGGTAATGGTAAGACTTCCGGCAAGGGTATGAAGGGCCAGAATTCCCGCAGCGGCGGCGGCGTTCGCACGGGCTTCGAAGGTGGCCAGATGCCTCTGTACCGTCGTCTCCCGAAGCGCGGCTTCAAGAATATCTGGGCTAAGACCTTCGCTGAAGTGAATGTTGAATCCCTGAACCGCTTCGAAGATGGCACGACGGTTGATCCCGTTGTTCTCGTTGAAGCTGGTATCCTGAAGAACGTTCAGGACGGCATCCGTATTCTCGGCAACGGCGAACTCACGAAGAAGCTGACGGTTCGCGCTAATGGCTTCACGAAGTCCGCTGAGGAAAAGATTACCGCAGCAGGCGGCCAGATCGAGAAGATTGAGGTGAAGTAAGGTGCTTTCAGCCCTTGGCAACGTATGGAAAATTCCGGAGCTTAGGCAGAAAATAACCTTTACTTTGATTATGTTTGCCATCTTCCGGATGGGGACGCATATCCCCGTTCCGGGGGTTGACCCGACAGCGATTGAGCAGTTGTTCGCAAACGGCAACCTCTTTGGTCTGTTAGATCTCTTTTCTGGTGGTGCTTTCAGTAAGTTCTCCATCTTCGCGATGTCCATTACTCCATACATCAACGCGGCGATTATCATTCAGCTGCTGAATGTGGTAATCCCCACATTGGAGCAATGGTCAAAGGAAGGTCAGGAAGGACACAAAAAGACCACTCAGGTTACCCGCTACCTCACGGTAGTATTGGCTTTCTTTCAGGCGATTGGCATGTCCATTGGCCTGAAGGCAGCTATTTTGAATCCAAGCCCCGTCAACATCCTGATTATTGCAATCACGCTGACGGCGGGCACGGTGTTTTTGATGTGGCTCGGTGAGCAGATTACGGCTAACGGTGTTGGTAATGGTATTTCCCTTATCATCTTTGCCGGTATCGTAGCGGCTCTGCCGAAAAATATCGGAACTATTTATCATTACGTCCAGGCTGGTACAATCAGCTATTTCTCCGTATTCATGTTTGCACTCATTGCGATTGCGATGGTGGTGTTCGTGGTACATGTGGAGAATGGTTTCCGCCGCATTCCTATTTCCTATACGAAACGGGTTGGCAGCAGAGGTACCTATGGCGGTCATTCCAGCCACATCCCCCTGAAAGTGAATCAGGCGGGCGTAATCCCAATTATCTTTGCGTCATCCGTGCTGATGTTTCCAGTAACCATTGCCCAGTTTATTGATATTCCCTGGGTAAAGACCGTTGCCAGTTATCTGGAGTGGGGTAAACCGTTACAGACTACATTATATGTAGGCATGATAATCTTCTTTACCTACTTCTATACTGCGGTTACTGTAAAGATATCGGATATGGCAGAGAATCTGAAAAAATACGGTGGTTTCATCCCGGGCATTCGTCCGGGACAGCCAACGGCAGATTATTTAGATCATGTCATGACTCGTATCACGCTTGCTGGCTCGATTTTCCTGGCTTTCATCGCAGTACTGCCGAATATGGTGGCAGCCGCTACCAATATTCAGGGTGTATACTTTGGCGGTACGGCACTGTTGATTGTGGTGGGCGTTGCCCTACAGACCATGAAGCAGATTGAAGCCATGATTGTTATGCGCCACTACGAAGGGTTCATGAAATAAAGGAGGCAAAAAACATGCATATCCTGTTAATGGGCCCCCCGGGTGCCGGCAAAGGCACGCAGGCGGCTGAACTGGTCAAAGAGTTTGGTGTTCCCCACATCTCCACGGGCGATATGTTCCGTGCAGCGGTAAAGGAAGGCACTGAACTGGGCAAGCAGGCGAAAGCCTGCATGGACGCAGGTAAGCTCGTTCCTGACGAAGTTACCATCGGCATTGTCCGTGAGCGTCTTGCCAAAGATGACTGCAAGAAAGGTTTTATCCTCGATGGTTTCCCCCGTACCGTTGAACAGGCAGATGCCCTCAAAGGTATTTTGGAGGACCTCGGCTTAAGCCTGACGTGTGTCCTGAACATCAATGTTCCGGCAGCTGACCTCATCGAACGCGCTGTGGGCCGCCGCATCTGCAAAAAGTGCGGTGCAACCTACCATGTGAAGTTCAATCCGTCCAAGACGGAAGGAACCTGCGATGAGTGCGGCAGCGAACTCTTCCAGCGTGCTGACGATACGGAAGAAACGATGAAGAGTCGTCTCTCCGTATACGAAGATTCCACGCGCCCGCTGATTGAATACTATCAAAAGGCTGGTCTTTATACGGAAGTAGATGGCAGACAGGCGATTGACAAAGTTACGTCAGACCTCGTTGCAGTTCTGAAAGGCTGAGTCAAAACCGTTGGTGAAATTCACGCAGCGATAGAAGTTGTTGTAAGGGCGGCAGACACTGCCGCCCATTACAATGATTAAATAATTTTGATTAACAACCTGTTGTTGGGCATGGCATTTCTAAGAAATGTAAAAGCTCCTTAGATGACTTTTTGGCCCAACCAATTTATACATCTGCAAGAGGAGAAAAACATGTCGAAACAAGATGTTATTGAAGTAGAAGGTAAAGTCCTGGAAGCACTGCCCAATGCAATGTTCCAGGTTGAACTTGAAAATGGTCATGTTGTACTGGCGCATGTATCCGGCAAGATTCGCATGAACTTCATCCGTATTCTTCCGGGAGACAAAGTCACTATCGAACTCACGCCGTATGACTTAACGCGTGGCCGTATAACCTACCGATTCAAATAAGGTCATCTCCGCTTTTGCTATGTTTGTTATCATTTCAAATTTTTTATAAAAAATTTCATTTTGCCACTAGGCAAAGGGAAACAAACATGCTATACTAGCAAAATGAGACTGACAATAAGGAAAAGGGGGCAAAACCAAGATGAAGGTAAAACCGTCAGTAAAGCGGATTTGTGAAAAATGCAAAGTCATTAAGCGCAAAGGCCGTGTTATGGTCATCTGCGAAAATCCGAAGCATAAACAGAGACAAGGTTAATTAAGAAATAAGGAGGTGCTTTATTAATGGCACGTATTGCCGGTGTAGATTTACCCCGTGACAAGAGAATTGAAATTGCATTAACGTACATCTTCGGTATTGGTCTGAAGACTTCTAAGGACTTACTGAAGGAGACTGGTATCAATCCGGATACCCGTACGCGTGACCTCACGGAGGATGAAGTTGTAAAACTTCGTGATGCCATCGATAAGAACGTTCTGGTGGAAGGTGACCTTCGCCGTGAACGTCAGATGAACATCAAGAGACTCGTTGATATCGGCTGCTACCGTGGTCGTCGCCACCGTCTTGGCCTGCCCGTTCGCGGACAGAACACCAAGAACAACGCCCGTACCCGTAAAGGCCCGAAAAAGGCCGTAGCAGGCAAGAAGAAATAAAGGAGGGTTAACTGGTGGCAGTTAAGAAAGCAGTCCGCACGAAGAAAAAAGTTCGTAAGAACGTCGAATATGGCGTAGCCCATATCAGTTCTACGTTTAACAATACGATTGTAACGCTTACCGATAAGAGCGGTAATGCACTTTCCTGGGCCAGCGCAGGCGGCCTTGGTTTCCGTGGTTCCCGTAAGAGCACGCCGTTCGCTGCACAGATGGCAGCTGAAACGGCTGCAAAGGCAGCTATGGAACATGGCCTCAAGCAGGTCGAAGTATACGTTAAGGGTCCTGGTGCCGGCCGTGAAGCCGCAATCCGTTCCCTGCAGGCAACTGGCCTCGAAGTAAACATGATCAAAGATGTTACTCCGATTCCGCACAACGGATGCCGTCCGCCGAAGCGTAGAAGAGTTTAATAGGAGGTGCAAGTAAAAGTATGGCAATTGATAGAGTACCAGCCCTGAAAAGATGCCGTGCCCTCGGCATTGAACCGGCTGTTATCGGTCGTTCCAAAGAATCCAAGCGTCAGCCGCGCCGCACGAACCGTAAGGTTTCCGAATACGGCATGCAGCTGAAAGAAAAGCAGAAAGCAAAGTTCATCTACGGCGTACTGGAAAAGCAGTTCCGTGGATACTACGATAAAGCTAAGAAGATGCAGGGTGTAACGGGTGAAAACCTCCTTGGTCTTCTTGAGCGCCGTCTAGACAACGTTGTATATCGTCTTGGCCTCGCTAACACGCGTCGTCAGGCTCGTCAGCTCGTTCGTCACGGTCACTTCACCGTTAATGGCCAGCGCGTAGACATTCCGTCCGCAATGGTTCATGCCAACGATGTAATCGCAGTTAGCGAAAAGAGCCAGTCCAACGCTTTCTTCAAAGAACTGAAGGAAAGCAGCAATGCCCTGTCCGCTCCGGCATGGCTCCAGGCTGACCAGGCTAACCTCACGGGTACGGTAACGCGTTTCCCGAACCGTGATGAAATCGATGTTCCTGTTAACGAGCAGGCTATCGTCGAGTTGTACTCCAAATAATGAATATTTGTGCCTGTGTGCATAGTGTTCTGTTAATTATTGAGGAGGTTCATTCCAGATGATAGACATCGAGAAACCGAAAATTGAAATTGTGGAAATCAGTGAAGACAACCGCTACGGCAAATTCGTCTGCGAACCGCTCGAACGCGGCTATGGCACGACGTTCGGCAACAGCCTGCGCCGCATGCTCCTGTCTTCTCTGGAAGGTTCTGCAATTACCTCCATTCGCATTGATGGAGTGCTCCACGAGTTCTCCACCATTCCGGGTGTCCGGGATGACGTAACCAATATCGTTCTGAACCTGAAGCAGCTCTGCCTCAAAATGCAGGGCAATGAGCCGAAGGTTATCCGCATTGATGTGGAGGGCGAAAAGGAAGTTACGGCTGCCGACATCATCTGTGATGCCGACATTGAGATTCTCAATCCGGACCTCCACATTGCAACGGTTGACGCAACGGGCAAGCTCAAAATTGAGATGACTGTTGCTCGTGGTCGTGGCTACATTCCGGCAGAACGGAACAAAAAGCCGGAAGACACGATTGGGGTAATTCCCATCGATTCGATTTTCTCCCCGGTACAGCGTGTAAACTACACCGTGCAGGACACGCGTGTAGGTAACGAAACCGACTATGACAAGCTGATTCTTGAAGTATGGACCGATGGTTCCCTGCGTCCGGAAGAAGCAGTCAGCAAAGCAGCCGGTATCCTCGTTATGCACCTCAAGCTGTTCCAGAGCATGGACGGCCTGCCGGAAGAAATCGAAGAGGAGGAGGCAACCTTCCCCGAAGAGGTAGAGGACGATACTTCCAAGGTTCTCGAAATGACCATTGAAGACCTTGACCTCTCGGTACGTTCTTTCAACTGTCTGAAACGTGCTAACATCAACACGGTCGCTGACCTTGCTGAAAAGACGGAAGATGACATGATGAAGGTCCGCAACCTCGGCCGCAAATCTCTTGAAGAAGTCAAGAAGAAGCTCGAGGAACTCGGTTTAGCGCTGAGAGTAAACAACGATTGAAAAGAGGGAAATAAATGAGCTACAGAAAATTAGGACGTAACTCCGCAGCCCGCAAGGCGCTGTTCACTAGCATTCTTACTTCCTTCTTCAGATATGGACGCATTGAAACGACGGAAGCAAAGGCAAAAGAGCTCCGCAAGTTTGCTGAGCAGCTCATCACGCTGGCAAAGCGCGGTGACCTGAGTGCCCGCCGCAAGGCAATCGCATCCCTTGCTGATGAAGATGTAGTAAGAAAGCTGTTCGACGAAATCGCAGCAAAATACGCAGACCGTCAGGGCGGTTACACCCGTATCCTGAAACTCGGCGTACGCCGCGGTGACGCAGCTCCGATGGTTATCATCGAGCTCGTATAATAAAAAGAACTCCGTATCCCCTTTATTTATAAGGGGTGCGGGGTTCTTTTTGTTTACAGCGTACTAAAAGCGTACTAATGCAGATCATTAAGTTTGTTGGCGAGCTCATATCTTTTTGTATCATAGAAGTGGCTGTACACTTTCAATGTGATATTTGCGTTGGAGTGCCCTAGCCGGTCAGCAACATCTATAGGTTGAAAACCGGCCTTGATAAGCATGGATGCGTGAGAGTGTCGCAAGTCGTGTATGCGTATTCTTTTTACTCCGGCTGTCTCTGCGCACCTAGCTAGTTTGTTATTCAGTGTTGCGGAGGAAAAATCAAATATTCTATCACTGCTATAGAGGTTCATGCGCCGAAAGTCTTTTAGCATATCGGCTATAAACTGCGGCATGATGACGATGCGCCTACTGGATGCTGTTTTTCCGGATGTTAATATATCTTTCTTGTGCAATCGTTTGAAGCTTTTGCTTATAGACAGTGAGTTTATTGACGCGCTCAGGCGTGTCGGCTTATGCGGCTACCTTACTAGGCCGCGAACACTCTAAACGAGGGCTGTTCAATCAATGGTGGGGGCGTGACAGCGGCCAACTGCTCCACAAACTTGCCCTGTCGCGCGGAATCGGCAGGGCACTGTCCATATATGGAGGTGAGAACTATGTTCATAGGACTAATACTTCTGTCTGCTATATTGTCATTGTTCAATATCAGCAATGTGGAATTGATGATTATCGTTTCTATTGTCGGCGCTTTGCTATGTTCTATTAAAGGATTTAGCGTGAAAAAGCTGTTAAGAAAAGTATTACAGTATAGTCCCTTTGCATATTTCTTAGCTGCTACGGATTATGGTTATGCCTTTATTTGGTTTTGCGTAGCTGTTTTATTAGAGTTTTTTTTGGAGTTCATTCCCGCATATAGGGAAAAGAAAAAAGAAACAGGCAAAGTAGTTAGTTTAAATATGCTGTTTTTTATGACTATAGTGCTTGTAGTGTTTCAGGATATGTTACAGTTTTTTGGCATTTTTATTCGTAAAGATGATATATCCATTTAGGAGGTGTAGTATTCACCTGCCTTTCATCGTCGTTCCTTTCCTTACTATATATCAGCTCATCCGCACTTGCGGAAGGAGTTTCTAAAAGCCGTCTCATTAAGTTGAGGCGGCTTTTTGCTGTGCTTATGGTTTGTCGTTGTTGCCATACCTATATTCTAAATACTCAATTGCACCAGCAATAGCAACAAGAATTACCGACAGAATGGTCATATTAAAGCCTTTATCATCAGTAAAGAAAGTAAAATCCCAGCCTAGCCCTACTATACAACCTATCCAAAGAATAACATATCGTTCAAAGAAGTTTGCCATCCCCAATCCCTCCTTTATAATTACCATTTTTGGCGACAATGCTTGCATGGTTTAAGCCCATCTTTAATAGCGTCGGTTTCATTTTTATATACTATTATTTCTTTTGCATCTCTTATTTCGTGACACCAAGCATAATGAAACGTATTACTATTCGGAAGCGTTACAATGCGAGAATCTGCTTTACCTAAAATAGGTGACCTTGCCCACGCTGAATATTCGCCCGGATAACTAATGTATTCAACTCTAACGATTTTTGTTTTAAGTTTATATCCATCATATTTGTCATGCGCTTTAACACATACAAAATCATGTATGTGTAAATCAGGAATATTACCTAATAAGTAACTGTAATTTTTGGAATAGGAACTAAATGAAACATTTATCCAAACCCTATTATGTTTAGGGGAAACTTCTACAGAAACATCAGGTATTGTTTCATTGTCTATTAAGGCAAAACCATGTGCGGCTTTTGGTGGATTATATTTTTCTTTGTGTACACGATGATGTATTGTTGGCGGTGGTGCTGGCATTGGTGTTGGATTGAGTGGAGCTTTTGGAAAAGGTTTTGTTGGTGATTCTGGCATCGGTGAAACAGTGATTTTTGGGGGTATTGTCGTCTTTTTCGTAGGTTCTACAAAGTTTCTTATTATATAAGAAACTAATTTCAATAATGCTGGTATTACTAAAACACAAAAAATAAACAACCCCCCGCTATTATCTGATGATTGGGGGCGTCTTGATGCCTGTTGGCTTCCCTCATATACCTTATTGTGCGAGACTTTGTTATCTTGTCCTTCGGTAGTTTCGCCAATTTTTACCTGATTACTTTTTCCATAATAAGTATTGCCAGTTGCCTCATTATTGGAACCTGCTATGTGTTTATTGCCAATATAGAGATTATTATCTCCTTGAATTATGGTGTTGTCAGATGAAACGTTGTTATCACCTCCAATATATTCATTGCCTATGCTAATGTTGCCATGCCCTGGTATTACAGTATTACCTGATGTAATATTGTTTGTGCCAGAAATGTGAGTATTCCTATAGGAAATATTGCCATATATAAGTAGTTGATTTATATATTCTTCCGAAGGAATTTCATCAATATAGCATAGAGATTCTACATCTGAATCATTTTCAATATATATTTCCGCATAAGGCATGTCTTCTAATTCTAGTATTACAAGGTGGGCACATTGTAGTGGAGTGCAAAAGAAATAAGGTATACCATCTTCAACAATTATGCCAACAAATGTATAAACTTTCTCCGCACAACAAACAGGAGTAGATAAGATTAGGCATAGACAGAATGATAGTAGAGAGATATATATTCGTCTCTTAACCATCCGTGGTTTCCTCCCATATTCTCATAAAGTTTTAATTGCAAACTAATAAAAATTTAAGAAAACTTTAATAATCTTCTGAATATTTTAGATAAAATTCTATTTTGCTCTACCAAAGGTAACCTACTATTGATAACAACCACCGTCCGCTTTGACCCTTCAATAAGTAGGTAATCTTCTTTGTCAACTAATTTGTCATAACATATTATAGGTTCCGAATCCATAGAATTCCTCCCTTACTCAATGCCATACTTCTTCTTATATACTTCGGCTATTGCTATTAAGTCATCCATTGCCTCGTCTGGCAGCCCTTTTGTGGTGTGAACCAGGACACGGCATTTAGGTGATTGTTGCAGGACGGCATCGCCATCTTCGAGCGGAACGAAGTTTTCCGATTTGCCAAGAAGCCCGCTTGTGAACTTAGTTTCCAATAAGTCATCAACAGGAACTTGAAAATAGCTTGAGATTTTTACCAGGGTTTCGTAATCAGGAGTCGATTTATCACGCTCCCATTTACCTATGGCCTGTTGAGAAAGACCTAATATGTCAGCAAGAGCCGCTTGTGAAAGCCCTTTTTTGGCTCGTAGGTCTTTTAGCTTTTGCGACAATGACATTCAATCACCTCCTATGAATAATGATACAACACAAGGTTGTGATTGTATAACGAAAAAAAGTAGTTAAAAACGTTGACAACAACCTTCGGTTGTGACAATCTATAACTACCAAAGATTGTTAGGGGGGTGACTTGATGAAAAGAGAGAAGCTTATTGAATATCGCGGCAAACGCTCGCAGGCAGATATTGCCATTACTTATGGCGTAACTCAACAGGCATGGAACTGTTGGGAACTGGGCACTAAAACGCCTAGACCATATTTAATGAAGAAGCTGGAAGTGGATAGCGGTATTCCTATGGAGGAGCTTTTTGCTGATGTTTTTAACAACTAAACGGAGTTAAGTAACAAGGAGGTATAAGCATGAACGAGCTTATCAAAATCAACAACGAAAACAAGGTGGATGGCCGGAGCTTGCATGAGTTCTTGCAAGTAGGAACTGCGTATAAAGATTGGTTCCCGCGCATGGTTGAGTACGGTTTTGTGGAAGGTGTGGACTTTTGCTCAAAAATGAGCTCGTGTAATTTCATATTACAGCAAGCAGAGCCCTGACCGAAAGGTCAGGGCTTTTTTGGCGCAAAAAGTGAAGGAAAATGTTATTTTTTAGCGAATAAGAATTGTAAATGAAAAATCTGGCAAACGGAAAAGGGGGATGGGGATGAAAAATTTTCTCTGTAGTGTGTTGCTGGGCGTATTATCTGTTTTGCTATTGGCAGGAGGCTGTGCGGAAATGGCGGTTGAGGCGGATAAGCCGGTTTCTTTGCTGGAGGATATGGGACAGCCGGCAATGACCTTTTCCTTTGGCGGGCATCAGGGGCGGATTTTTAAATTGCCGGACCCGCCGCCTAACCGTGATTTTGTTGGTACGGGAGGGCTCGCTGTCTTTGCCCATGGAGCGATTTATCAGCCGGGAGAGGAATATCGTCCTCCCTCGGGCATTGGCGGCTATGACGGCAATTATGTGGGAATTTATCAATACAGTAAGCCTGAGCAGAGTGACAAGTACCTGAGACGCAGGGAGATAGGAGAAAGTAAAGGCCGCAGTGATAATCTGACGGTTTGTAAGGAGTATGTTCTCTTTGAACGCAAGGACGGTATGTTAGGCTTATATGATGGGAAAAAATCATATAGGGGAAGTGTTCCCTGGAATGTGAAATACAATCGCATGGTGGGAACGCCTAATGGCGAACTGCTTATGGTGCAAGCGCCGGACACGATTTGTCTGGCTAAGCTGGAAGGAACCTCTATTGGTGAAACACAGGTCATACTATCTGAGGCTAGAAAAAGCTTAGAGGAGCCTACGGCTCTTTTGCGTCCGATTCATTTGGAGGGTGATGATCTTTTTGTCAGTTTGTCATTAGGTGATAATCATCCTCAAATGCTTTGCCTGTTTAACCGAAAAGGTGAACTGCG
This sequence comes from Selenomonas ruminantium subsp. ruminantium ATCC 12561, assembly GCF_000424065.1. Classification (GTDB taxonomy): domain Bacteria; phylum Bacillota; class Negativicutes; order Selenomonadales; family Selenomonadaceae; genus Selenomonas_A; species Selenomonas_A ruminantium. The sequence goes on along the minus strand of NZ_AUJE01000030.1, from coordinate 2,332 downwards.
TACATGTTATTTGGGAAAGCTGGGTAAAGCGGCGGATTGGGCTGTAACTAAACATTATGTTTTGCAGGTGGGACGAGAGGGCGATTTGCTGATTTTCGACCGGGTAAATGGCAAGAAAATTTTCAATGAACCGTTAAACGGTTTTCGTGCTTTACATATTTATCCATTAGATGGTGACCGGGTGCTGCTTTGTGGCGGCTGTTCGGCTTATGGCGTTTTGGCGTTGGAAGATTAGTCATCAACCCAGCGGCCGTTGCCGAATATCACACCGCCATGAATCATTACCGGTGTGCTTTTGGAGGCGGTGCGGGTGGGCAGTTTTGCCGACAGCCGGCAGGGAGTATCAAGGATATAGGCGGTAGCCAGTACGGCGTTTTCCTTGATTTTGCGGTATGCCTTGCTGTCGAGTTCGGCCGTGTAGACTTCAAAGCTGTGCGGGGCAATGGTGGTGGTGCTTAGTGCCTGAGTAAAGGCCATGCCATCCGACCATTGCCATATTTTTTTGCCGTTTTTGTCGGTGATGATAAAATCGTAGATTTGGCCCGTGCGATGGCTGGCCGTATAAGGCGTGTCGCCGTTGTTGCTGACTTTGAGTTCCAACAGCAGGCGGCCGCTTTTTTCGGATAGAGAAAGTTCTTCGGTCAGCGCTTCATACTGCAGGGCGGCATAGGTATTGCCACTGCTTACTGTGCTTGAGCCTGAAGCTGGAAAGCTGATGCCAATGCCTGTGCCAAAACCGGCATAAGTGGTTGTCGGGCTGAACAGGCAAGCAGCGAGTAATAAAGGTATCCATGTCTTGCGCATAATAATTCTCCTATCGGCAATTTTTATCTGTATAATTCAACGATAACCGGAATTATCCTTGCTATTGCGGTGTAAAAGGGATTTTCCATTCATCTTCCAAACGCTCGATTGTCCAGCGGGCATTGGCGGGACTGGTGGAAGGCAGTTTATAAAAATGGATATCACGACGGATTAGGAGGGCTTGATTGTATTTTTTGAAGCATTGGAACGATTTTCCGCCATTAAAACAAATGGTATGGATATGGGGGAATTGTTTCAGCAAGGCAGAAAAATCATTGCCTCGTTCGTTGTGGATATCGGCATCAAGGCTTCCTTTGCGTTCACAGGTGGCGATGGAATCCCAAAGGGCAATATGATGGCGCAGCAGCATGTTCAAGCGTTCTGCATAGACCGTTGGTGCGTCGTTTTGCTCTAAAATGCGGGCCATAAGGGGCCAAAAGCGGTTTTGTGGATGGGCGTAATACTCCTGGGCGCCGAGCGAAGCGACGCTGGGCATGGAGCCGAGAATCAGATGGGTACAGTTTTCATCAATGCTGGGAGAAAATCCCTCACAATGGTTATTGATTATGGACATGAAATCACCGCCTAAACTATTTTTTTCTATCATATCATGCCGGGAAGTAACCGCATAGGGGAATATTAATAAAAATGGATTCCTTGTTTTTTTCATTATCGTTTTGTACAATGAGGGTGTCGAAATAGTTTTGTGTATTATGAAAATGGAGGAAAAGTTATGGCAAGCAGATTTTATCGTTGTAGTGTTTGTGGTAACCTTACGGGCCTGATTCATGATGGCAAAGGAGAGATGATGTGCTGTGGGCAGCCGATGAATGAGCTGGTAGCCAATACTACGGATGCAGCACAGGAAAAGCATGTACCGGTGATTGACTTTGACCGGCAGGCAGGTGTGTTGAAGGTTACGGTAGGTTCGGTGGCTCATCCCATGACTGCGGAGCATCTCATTGAGTGGATTCATGTGCAGACGAAGCAGGGCGGGATGATGCGTCATTTGACGCCTGAGGATAAGCCGGAAGCAGTGTTTAAGATTGCCGAGGGGGATGAACCCGTAGCGGTCTTTGAATATTGTAACCTGCATGGCCTGTGGAAAGCGGATATGAAATAAAATAAAAATCGTGTAAAAATCGCCAGTATGTCGAACATACTGGTGATTTTATCCAAAACGCCGTAAAACCCCTAACTTTAGTTATGGGGATATAAGGCGTGTCCACCGTATTTACGTAAGTAATTGAAGGTGGACAATTACTTTTTAACTTGTGTTGTATTATCTTTCTTAAAGTTGTATGATACAAATATGGGAGAAATAAAATATCATTCAAGCCACAATATCGTATATTCATGTAAGTACCATATCGTGTTCTGTCCCAAGTACCGCAGAAAAGTGTTGGTCAATGGCGTTGACACCAGACTAAAGGAGCTGGTCAAGTCAATCTGTGAAGAAATCCAAGTCGATGTAATCGAAATGGAAATCATGCCAGACCATGTGCATCTTCTACTGGAGGTTCACCCG
>NZ_AUJE01000029.1 GCF_000424065.1 Selenomonas ruminantium subsp. ruminantium ATCC 12561 | reverse complement strand
CAGAACTGCAAATGCCGATGTCAACGGGGCGGCAAACATACTTCGCAAAAGTAAGCAGAACTTCGATTTCGAAGAACTGTGTAGAGGGCTTTTGGACAGCCCATTGAGAATAAGGGTATCCTGACAGCCAACTCCTTTGGGATATGTCTGTCGGGCGTTAGTCCGTGTATCAAACTTCTCAAGAATCCCCCACTTCTATAAGTGGGGGAGGTTCAAGAGATATAACTCTAAGCGGTTTGGCAGAGAAATGGAACATTTTGATTTGCTGATGGGGCAAACCTATGTACGGGAAGCTATTCTGGCCGGAAAGAGCGCCAAGGAAATCAGTGCCATGTGGCAGGAAGATGTAAGGCGTTTCAAGGAACAGCGGCGTCCCTATCTATTGTACGCCGAATAAAATCATCCCCACTTTTTTTATGTGGTTCGACCATTCCATGCTGCCCCAAAACAGCGCAATCAGCCTTGGATTGTAGCCAAACTGCAGAAATAACGAGGTTGTCAAATAATGTAAAAATATTTGGAACTAGCACAGGAGTAATATTATGTCAAGAAAACCTTCACCAATTAATCTGATATGTTTGCTACTGATGGCAATACTCATGTTGCCTGTGGTAAATGTAGAAGCTGGCCATACTGACCAGCCTGCCATTAAATGTATATCAGCACCTGTAGAAGACTGTGTGGAAAATATGCTCCGGTCCATGACGCTGGAGGAAAAGATTGGGCAAATGTTCATGATTGGCATTCAGGGGACTGATGTGGATGAGGAAAGCCTCTTTATGCTGCATCAGTACCATATCGGAGGCATCATCCTCTTTGACCGAAACATGAAAACCCAGGAGCAGGTGAAGCAACTCAATGCTCACTTGCAGGCACAAGCTGGGGAAAAGTTGCCCCTCTTTATTGCTGTAGATGAGGAGGGGGGAGTGGTAGCTCGCATGAAGGAGCAGCTGCCACCACCTCCTTCTGCCCAGGAAATTGGGGAAACAGGGGCCCCGGATAATGCCAGGCTTTGGGCGAGAAAAACTGCTCGTGCCTTAAGGAATATCGGGTTTAATGTGAACCTGGCTCCGGTAGCCGACATAGGAACCGGGCGTGGTCGTTCCTTTGGCAATACTCCTGTTGTGGTAACGGATTTCGTGCGTAGTGCTGCCAGTGGCTATGAGCAGGAAGATTTCATTTACTGCCTTAAGCACTTCCCTGGTCTTGGCCGGGGCAAAGTCGATACGCATCTGGATTCAACTGTGGTGAATGCTTCCCGCCGGGAACTGATGAAATGGGATGTCATGCCCTTCCAGAGCTGTATCAGGGAAAAGAATCCCTCTGACTATTTCATCATGGTAAATCATGCCACATATTCCAAGCTGGAGAGAAATGTTCCTGCCAGCATTTCCAAGGTTATCCAGACAGATTTTCTGCGGAGAGACCTGGGGTACCAGGGGGTTATCATCACCGATGACATCGCCATGGGAGCCCTTTCCAAGTATTATGCACCACCTGACATCGCGCTAAGAGCCGTCCGCGCAGGGGCAGACATCATTTTAAGCTGCCATGTGTACCAAAACGGGGCAGATGCCTATCTCAGGTTGCTTAGAGCCGTGGAAAAAGGAGAAATCCGCGAGGAACGTATCAACGAATCCCTGCGCAGGATTCTTCGGGTAAAACTTACCCATCTAGGAAAAACAACATGAATGTAATAGTCATCAGATAGTAGAAATGAATGGAGGTGTGTATTCAACGAGGCTTATTTTGCCGGTTCCCCGGTAAATTTCTCAAATTCCGGTACGGTGGAGGACGATTATAACAAGTTTATCTTCAATAATGCCCAGAAATACAGTCTTTCTAGCCTCCGCTCTGCGGATCAGGCTGGGTGGGAAAAAGCAGACGAGGCTTTTTTAGAAGAAGTTGCCCATAAGAGCTGCGAGAAAAAAGGGTATGTCGATAAGACGGATATTGACCGGGCCACCCATAACCCTCTTCAAGTTAAGCCCCAGAATGGCTGTGTTGGAAGGGGACAAGCAGGACTATTATATTGTAGATAATAGCAAACTGTCAAATAAGCTTCATTAGTAGTGGTCAATGGTAGCCATGTCATTTCGTAAATCGTCTTTCTCTGTTTCGCTAAGCCACTTCCAATCGTCCGGCTCGTCTGGTTTTGACTTTGCCACCAGCTGGGCTTCTTTGGCTCCGCCGGATAGTGCTTTGCTGATGAGGTCAGCATCACGGGAGGGTGTAGGTAGGCTGCCGCCACCACCTCCTCCAGAGGATGATGCCGGTGGAGCCACACGGAACTTGTTGCCCTGTTCCTTAGGTGCCTTTGCTGTCACTTTCTGGGATTGCTGCTTTTTCTGTATGATAGAATCTTTGAGTATTCTGTGCTTGGCACTCAACTCGCTGTACTCTTGGGCTATGGGCGCATTTTTGCGAAGTATACCAGCCGCTATGGCTTCGATTTTTGACCGGCCTACCGCTGTATTGCACCGTGCTTCCAGTTCCTGCTCACGGCGGTCAATTCCCTGCCATGCGCTTTCCTGTTCTTCCGGGGAGAGTTTGTCTTCCCGTTTTTTTAGTTCACGCTTATCGGCGCGGAGCTGTTTGAACGCTCCCTGCACATAGTTATTTTTGGCCATTTCAATAGCTCTAGGATAGCTTATAACCTGTTTTCGCATATGATACAGCTCTTTGGCCAGCCGTTTTTCAGCCGTCTCCTGCCTTGCAATATTGGCTTTGAGTATGCTGGCCATTTCCTCGGCTGAATACTCCCGGTTTTTTTGGTGGACGGCAAAATAGTCCTTGATATGCTTGTCCAAGGCCTTGAGCTTGCTGTCCATGTTCCGCTGGAGTTTCCTGATTTCAGTCTTGGCCAAGCGGTTATCGTTCACATAAAAGGCACTCGCTTCAAAATGCTGGCCTTGTTATGGGGCAGGTTCAGCTGCTCGAATACTGGGCGTATATCGGCAGCGGCCTGAAGGATTTTGAGGTTTATCTTGTCCAGTTCCTTGTCAATTTCCGGGCATATTTTAAGATAGGCTTCCAAGGCTTCCACATCGTCCCCAGGCGGTTCTACCATGCGATTTTTCAGGATTTCCCATTCCTTTTTCTCTCTACCGTAGCTTTTCGAATCCTGCCAATACTAATGCTAAACCAAATCCTGACAAACAAAGAAATAGCCCGCCAAGGCTATATAAGCCTGACGAGCTATTACGAGCAAGTATGTGAAAACTAGAGCCGCCGTGCACTGAACGGTGGTGTGAGAGGTCGGCTGGTCAATTAATGGTCAGCCTCCTCGATAATAAACTTCATTCCGCCGCTGACGTTGGCGGCACAAATAGGAATGAAAACAAAGGTGCAATGCTCGCAACTTTTGTGCCGTCATTTAACTGACGTCACAGAAGTTGCAAAGCTTTTTGGGCGTTGCAACTCACTGATAGTATCCAGCAGAGCAAATCACCCTTCTGCAAACTCGCCATAAATTCGCCAAATTTCATGTGCAAACCTCCTATATACGTACCGCTTATCGTCAGTCTAACAAATCTTATGGGATTTTTTTTACCCATAAGATTTGTTAGACTGGTATTACAGCAGAAGGATTGAGCCCAGAGAAGCTTGGAGGTAGAAATGGAAATGAAAATCAATTCAAAAAATCGTATCGATGATGCTAATGAAAAAAGAGTTGAACTTCATACGCATACAAAAATGAGCAGATATGATAGTGTAGTATCAGCGAAAGATTTGATAATGACTGCTGCTAGGTGGGGCTGGGATGCAATTGCCATCACTGATCATGGCGTAACACAGGCGTTTCCAGAGGCTGTGAAGACTGTGATTGAGAATAATTTAAACCTTAAAGTGATATATGGAATGGAAGGATATATGACAGGTGAAGATTACAAGCAAGGAAGAGCTAATCATGTATCTATTCTGGCTAAAAATATAGAGGGGATATATAACCTGAATGAGCTTGTGAGATTATCTTTTCGCCATATGTTTAGGCAAAATCGCATTCCGAAAAAGAAAATAAATGAATACAGGGAAGGATTGCTTATCGGTTCGGCTTGTATAGCTGGAGAATTATTTCAAGCAATTATTAAAGGATACAGTGATGAAAAACTTATCAAAATTGCAAATTTCTATGATTATTTAGAAGTACAGCCTTTGGGGTATTACATGCTTTATGATAATTATTGGATTCAAAGTTTTAAAACAGAAGATGAGGTACAGAAGGTTATTTGTAAGATAATTGAATTAGGGGAAAGGTTGAACAAGTTAGTAGTGGCTACAAGTGATGTCCATTTTCTCGATGAAGAAGATGCTGACATTCGTGCGGTTATTAAGCACGCAATGGGATTTTATGATGCTGATAAACAGCCTCCTTGTTTTTTACGGACGACCAAGGAAATGCTGGATGAATTCAGTTTCCTTGGTAATAAAAAGGCTTATGATATTGTTGTAAAAAATCCACGATTACTTGCAGATATGGTTGAAAAAATTGTACCTATGCCAACTGGCGATGATACAAAATTAATGTTGAATTTAAATGATGTAGATAAAATGGAATCATGGGACGATGGGGTATTTAGAATGTCCGTCATAAAGAAAATAGCTAAGGTTACGGCAGAAAGTTATTTAAGACGTTATATAGAAGAAAGAAAAGTAAACTTCAGTGATGAAAAAATAAATGATATATTAGACGGGATAACAGGTGTCAAAGCGTATACGGATGTTCATGGTGATATAATTATTAACGTACCATATCGCATCTATAAACTTTTACCTACACAAATTTTGCCATCCACCAATATCTGTATTTCACATTATGATAGTAACGCATTCCTGAATTTTAGAGATGAAAAGATATAAAGAAGAAAAGAGAAATAAAAATGCTGGAATTAAAGGGATAGATAACGAAGGTATCGAATATTACATAAAACTGTGCAGCTTCCTGATTAGGTATATGTTATTGGAGTGATGATATTGCGTGTATATGCTGGAAGTAACAAAAAATGTTGAATATGTTGGTCTTGGAGATTCTAAAAGAATATACTGATGCTGAACATCGACTGACACAACAGGAAATCATAGACTTGTTATACCATAATTACGGGGCCGAGTGCGACCGACGTTCCATCCGGAACAACATACAGTCTCTGAAAGATATGGGATATGAGATATATACGGAGCGCGGGTGTTACTTGATGGAGCGAGATTTTGATGATGCAGAATTGCGGTTACTTATTGATAGTATCTTGTTTTCTAAAAATATATCAGTTGCACAGAGTCAACGTTTAATCGAGAAAATTAAAAGTCTAGGGAATCGTTACTTTAGTGCTAAGGTTAATCATATATCCAATTTGCCTGAACTCCACCATGCTGACAATAAGCAGGCAATGATTGTCTTAGATACGTTAAATGATGCGATAGAGGCCAAAAGAAAGGTGCGCTTTGTCTACAGCCAGTATGGTATAGACTTCAAGCTCCACCCTAAAAGACCAGAACCATATATTGTAAGCCCTTATCAACTGGTGGCTAACAATGGACGCTATTACCTGATGGGGAATTATGACAAGTACGATAATATATCACATTACAGAGTCGATCACATTACATCGATAACCATGCTGGATGAACCAGCAAAGCCCAAAAATAAAATCAAAGAATTTGTACAGGGATTCAGCCTGCCTAAGCACATGGCTGAACACATTTATATGTATAGTGGTGAAAGTGTAGCTGTTAAATTCGTAGCAGATATTGGTCTGATGAATGAATTAGTTGATTGGTTCGGCAGGAATTTCAAAGTTGAGGAAGAAGATAGCAACAAGATATTGGTGACAGTAACATGTAACGAAAATGCGATGTTTCATTGGGCGCTGCAATATGGTCAGCGAATTGAGGTTAAGGCACCACAGGTTTTAAGAGACCGTATAAAAGTGGCAATAGAAGGTATGGCATCAAAGTACAGGGAGGAAAACGTATGAGTGCCGCTAAGCGGATTTTAATGTATGGAGTATCTGCAGAGCAACAAACAAAGATTGCGAAATTGTATCCATCAAAAAAAAGATATGAATTATCTGAAACAGATGAGCTAAGAGATTTGATTGCTGTTCCTGCAAAAGCTATTGTAATTAATCCCCATGTATTAAGTGAAGATGAGAAGGCTTTGATTTTTGACTTCTATTTGCAGGTTCATGCTCCCGATAATAGTCTGGCTATGATTTTTACAGAACCAATAAATATTCCAGCAGTATTAAAGCATTCAGATGTTTACATTTTGGATAATATTATATGATTCATTTATACGAGGTATTTATCATGAATTTGAAGGAAGCTTTTCAAACGCAGAATAAAATCAATGAATTACTGAGTTACATCACCAGATATCTGTCCAATAATGATAACGTTATGACGATTTCGGAAAAACACTTGCGCAGCAAGGCCTTAAAAGGACAGAAGGATGAGACTGTCGATGTCAGTGAGCGGAGCGAAGAAGGTTTTGCTGTAGAGGCACTGTTGAAAGTATGGCAGGAACTTATGGAAGAAAAAGAAAAACTGTCGTGTGCAATTGGCAAGGCTAAGGCAGGGATGGGCTTTAACCTTGACGCAGCTGTAGATGCTAATAAAAGTAGGCGGTCAATGCTTCAAGTATTACAAGGCTTAGCAAACTTGAAGAGTTCTCATGAACTGCAAAAGGGAGAAGGTCAAGGATATGTGTTTAACAATGATGGCAATCAAACTTCCTACTACTATGATATTGACCGTATTATGACGATTGATTATGACAGAAACAAGGTAAGGGCAATGGTTAAGGACTTTAATCGCAAGGCTGACGAAGCATCTCTCAAGATTGATGAAGCATTGCTCACTACCAAAGTTGATTACACGCCCAGGTTTGACCTGGCAGGTGAGAACCAATTTATTGTTGAGGAATTGCTGGAAAAATAATCAGGATATAATCAGCCGCTTTAGCAGGGGCATTCATTAAAGGGAATTCGGTTCAGGTGCAGATGAACTATGAAGCTGCATGCAAATTACGAATGATAGCAGATAGCTATTTGCGTATGGAAATTATGGCTAAGAGCCTGAGGTGTGTACCTCCAATATCCATTATGACGATTCAACTATCGCTATTTCGTTAATCGCTAGACGGGATATCTCCATATCGTTTTATCATTATGACAAGATAACGTTTCGCTAGTTGTACGTTCCTTGTGTAAGGAATAGAAATCTTACGTTAAATGCCGGATGCCTATGCTTTTTGGATAGTTGTTCGGAAATAGAAGGAGCTTTGATGGATGCTTCTGCTAAAGTGGCTGATAAATAAATCTTTTATATGACGGATGTTAGGAGGGAGTATAATCATGGCTGAACGGAAAAGAATAAATATAAGTAAGAGTGTATTATATGAATCAATAAGGAAAAGATGGCATTCTGAAAATATGATTTGCGATGTTGAAACAGCTGAAATATCAGCTGATAAGAAAAAGTATTATTTCGCAAATCTTAAAGATAATTTGATTCGAGAAATGGCAACTAAAGATATGGAGGCGTATGGCGGTGCTTCTGGACAAGAATTGCGTTGGAAAATGCGAGCGTTGTATTCATCGTCAGCAATGACATATAATATTTTTAGTGTTGATGATTGTTCTGAGAGAAAAGTAGATATAAGGGGGATAAAAGATTGTAAATTACCAGAAGGAAGATATAACCTTGAATTTGAGAAGAAATTACGTGCATTAACAAATTCGGCATGTTTGGACGTTTATCTTGAGTCGGATAAGTCTGATAATAGTGATAGTATTATCCTGTTTGAGATGAAAATGACAGAATGGATTCTTGATTATCCTAGCCTGATATCTGATTCCTATAATCCCAAATTAGCTAAAATGCCTCGTGAAATAGCAGAATTGCTTGATGAATATATTGAGAAGGAAAATGGTGAGTATAAAAAGTATTATCGAAAGCAAAAGAATGGAAATTATAAAGTGTTTTACAAGGCAATAACAACGTATTTTGATGTTTTCCAAATAATAAAGCATGTTTTAGGAATATACAATGCTATCCAAAATGAGAAGTTTCCGAAAGTGAAGAAAATAAGATTAGTAATTGGCTACTGGACAATACCTGATGATTTGTTTGATGATAAAAATCCCAAACAAAATAAGCAGAAAGTGAAATACGGAAATATAAAGATTGGAATGGAAGAAGAAATAGATCGGTTTATAGAGAACTTCAATGACATTAAAGAGACATTGTTTGGTAACTATGATTTTGAGATAAGAAGAATGACTGTAAAAGAAATTGTTAATTGCTTGGATAAATCACCTAAAGAAATAAAATATTTAAAGAGATATATATAAGAATAAATGCAAAATAATTGACAAATACTTTGCAAAAAGAAGATGGATAATTAAAAAAACATGAAATGCCTTTTAAGAAAAGGCAAATTATATAGAAGAGGAGTTACAAATTTATAACTTGTAAGAATTTAACTATAAAGAGCGTTATTAGGAGGAATAGATGCCATGGAACTTAAGGAGCGTTATGAGGCGTTAAAGGCTAAAGTTATCAATCGCAAGGAACAATTTGCAGAATTAATGAAGTTCATAGAAGAAGAAACGGCTTATCTTACAACGCCTGCCTCCACCAAATTCCATCTTTGCCGTGAGCGTGGCTTATTGGAACATAGTGTCAACGTGGCAGAGAACCTGCTGAAAATCAAAGCGGTACTTGCCCCGGAAATCAGTGATGAAAGCTGTGTCATTGTGGCATTGCTTCATGACTTAGGCAAAGCTGGGATGCCGGGGCAGCCGCAATATCTAAAAAATGAACCGAGCCCCAAGCAGAAGGCTTACGGCTATCCGGCTACGACGCCCTACCGCTTTAACAAAGACCTGCTTTATCTAAGTGTACCTATCCGCGGGCTTTATCTGGTGGCAAGTCGTTTCCCGCTTACAGAAGATGAAGTGCAGGCCATTGTCTACCATGATGGGCAGTATGTAGAAGATAATCGCAGCGTGGCGGCAAGGGAAGGGAAACTTACCTTGCTTTTGCAGTATGCGGATAATTGGAGTGGCTTTATTGTCGAAACTGCAGAATGAAGTCGTCATCATAGAGGAGGGCAGGCAATGATAACAGTTGATGAGGGACATTTTGTGCACCTTCATGTCCATACAGAATTCAGTATTTATAGCGGTGTAGCTTGCATCAAAGAACTGGTGGCAAGAGCTAAAGAACTGGGTATGAAACATTTAGCGATTACCGATTATGGAGCGCTGTACGGAGTTATACCTTTCTACAAGGAATGTAAAAAGCAGGGAATCAAGCCAATTATCGGCTGTGAGGTGTATGTGGCCCCTGCTTCACGATATGACCGCTGTGCTGTTGATGGTGAAACGTACTACAATTTGATTCTGTTGGCAGAAAATCAGACGGGCTATAAAAATCTAGTGAAACTTGTGTCATTGGCCAATATAGAGGGGATGTACTACAAGCCACGAGTGGATAAAGAACTTCTACAAAAGTATCATGAGGGGCTTATCTGCTTGTCATCTGGTGCTGATGGCGAAGTCTATCGTGCAATTAGCCGCAATAATAAGCTAAGAGCGAAAAAAGTAGCTCAAGAATATATCGATATTTTCGGTAAAGAAAATTTTTTCATTGAGGTTCAGAATCACGGTTTAGGCCAAGAGAGAAATGTCAATAAGGGCTTGGTTGAATTAGCTGAGAATTTTGGCTTAGGTTTGGTGGCAGCCAACGATTGTCGATATTTACGTCAGGAAGATAGTGAGTTATATGCTGTTCTGCATTGTATAGAACATGGCATGGACTTGGACGAATATAAGAATGGCCGATATGATAATGGAGAGTATTACCTTAAATCTCCACAGGAAATAGCAATATTGTTTTCGGAATATCCAGAGGCTGTTGCCAATACCGTAAAAATCGCTGAACGCTGTCAGGTTGACTTTACCTTTGGTCAAATGCAAATGCCTGCATTTTCATTACCAAAAGATTATAAAACAGATGATGAATACTTGTGTGCGCTATGTGAAAAAGCTCTCCCTGAATATTATTCGGTAATTACAGAAGAAATACAGAAACAATTATGTTATGAACTAGACATGATTAAAAGGAGCGACCTTGCAAGATATATCCTGATTGCACAGGATATTATTGAATTTTGCCGAGAACATGAAATTAGTGTAAGGTCACGATGTAGTTATTTGGAAGGTAGTGTTATAGCTTATGTTCTTGGACTTAGTAAAGTAGAACCTTCGAAGTGTAATTTAGAAGCTGACGCTGTTTTGAATCTGGAGCATATATCCTTACCTGAATTTAAGTTAGGCTATAACCCACAGCGAGATAATCAAGATTTTGTAATCGCTTATCTTAAGGAACGCTATGGTTATAACAGCGTAGCACAGATTGTCACTTTTGGTACACTGCTGGCTAAAGCTGCATTAAGAGATGTGGGCAGAGTTTTGGGAATGGATTATGAGCAGGTAGATGCTATAGCCGGAACTATACCAAATGAATTACGTATGACTTTGGATGAAGCATTGAATACGTCTGCGGAATTTCGTCAGCATTATGAATCATCGGAAGTAATCAAGAGATGGGTTGACCTTGCTCATGAGATTGAAGGTTTACCACGGCATACATCTACCCATGCATCAATGGTGGTTATTGCTCATGGTCCATTGATGGATTATTTGCCAGTGTCCGAATCAGAAGACAGTTTAGTAGCGGAATTTCCTGTGAAATATTTAGAGGAGATTGGAATGTTTATGCTGAGGCTGACGCTATCACGGAGATTATCCTAAGACTCATCTAAAAACGACCTCACAGAATCGTTTATAAGCCACGTCTAAATGATTTTGCATATAAAGTATAGCGTGTACATCTAAAAACGCTTACAGGCAATTTTAGGGGCTATGATTTGAATTTTACTATTTCAGACTGATAAATAAGCATAAAATCAGTATTTTATGTTCGTTCTGTCAGTCTGAAAATTTTTCCACAATTTAGTGTTGCTAATTCCTCTTATCCACAGTAAAATGTTAATAAAGAATTTTTGGTTCAGTTCTACTCAAATATCATAAATTATCTGACAACTAAGAAGGAGGCCAGCCATGCCTGTTAACAACTTGATAACAACAACTAATCAGCTGTCCTCGACTCTGGATGTCCAGCAGATTACTCCAGACTACTTTTTAACCCATTATTCTGAATTCATTCCCCGGGTCATTGCCAAGGGAAATCCATCCTCAGATACCATGCGGCACTATTGCAACCAGATTGACTTCTTCGTCCGCTGGTGCATTACTCACGAAAGACATCCTTTGGCCTTAAATGAATACCAGATTCTGATGTATCGGGAATTTTTACTGAACCGGCAGTATAAGCCCGACAGCATTCAAGTTATGCTGGCAGCTGTCCGTGCATTTTATGCTGCAGCCAAGAAAATTGAACTCATACAGGTCAATCCCGCTGCTGATGTGGAGGCTCCATCTATCGGCCACAATGTTGATGCTCTTCTGCATTTTTACACACCGCAGCAAATGAACGAAATCGTCCATGTTTTCGATAAAGATAAGGATACCTTTACCAGAACCAGGAATAGGCTTATCCTTTATCTGATGGGCGTTGAAGGTCTGCGAAATATTGAGGTTCACCGCGCCTGCGTAGAAGACATCAACTGGGAAGCAAATGCTATTATGATTCGGGGAAAAGGCACAAAAGGCAGGATGGAGCCCATCTATCCCTGTGAAGAAACCTTTGAGCTTATCGAGGAATACCTGAAGGCCATCCCCACCGACCATGCAGTAAAAAAAGACGGCGTTCTCACGCCGTTGATACTTTCTTCATCTAATAGGAACTTTATGGGCCGTATTTCCCGGAATGGCATCCGCTCCATTATGAATAAGGCACTAACTGCCTGCGATTTGAAGCATCCCGGCTACTCATGCCATGTCTTCCGGCACAGTTGTGGCACGAATTTGTATAAAGAAACCAAGGATTTACGATTGGTGCAGGATACGCTCCGACATCGCGACCCAAAGGTTACGGCTCGTTATGCCCATGTAGCTGACCGACTGGATAAAAGGCATACATCTAAGCTCGTTCCGCATGAATAGCCGTTAAGCAGAATGAGTATCTGATTTCCTGGAATTCTTGTCAGCCTTAGTTATCCCATTAGGCTTTTTCTTTGCCTTTCGGATAATCCCCATCTTTGTCAATATTCGATATATCGTGGTTATACTGGGAATATCGCCATCTGGATGCTTCAGAAGAAGTGCTTCCCATATACGTTTCTTCCCGTAATTATCGTTCCAGTCATCTTCGGCGATAATATCCCGTATTTCCTGAGCTATCGCAGCATGCTTCCACGGCTTGTTAGATGCCTTCATAAATTTGTAGAAGCCCTGCCTGCTAATGCCAAGCCACCGGCAATAACGGGTTACATGTTGCTTTCCATTGCCATCAGAAACCTTTTGAGCCAAGAATTTCATTCTTTCCTTTTTGCGTACTTCTGACGGCTGGCGGCGAAAAAAGCGGAGGCCTCTTCAAGGAACTCGTTCATTTCCCGTAATTCTCTATTTTCTTTCTTAAGAGCCTTCATTTCCCGTTCTAGGATAGCCAGCTTCTCGCTGGCAGACAGTGGCTTGGTAAAGGTTATGGCATCATCGCCCATATCCAACTTGCCCGTTCGTGCGTTCCTAACCCAAGTGCCTATCGCGCTTTTGGAGAGTCCAAGCTCTTTTGCTGCTTTAGTCTGCCCAATTTCCATAGCAAGTTTAACGGCTTGTACTTTGTAATCGTTGTCGTATTTTTTTCCAGTTGACATTTGTTTTTACCATCCTTTTCGATTCAGCATTTTCTATACTGAGTGATTGTTTTATATCTGTCAACTAAAAGTGTACTACTTCATTTTGTATATCCTCCATACTGTTGATGTTGCTTTCCTGCAGAAGTTCTCTAATCTTTGCCCTACGGGCCTGTTCGTCCGGGGTACGTATTTTTCTGCTCATGATAAAACCTCCCAAATGATGCTATTATTTTGCATCACTTGGGAGGTTTACACAAAATCCGGGATAAACTCGGCCTTTATCGCTATCTCCAGCACGGTATCCTTGATGATAACCACAATACACTGAAAAACTCTTTGTGAATGCGCTATCCTCGAGTTAATCATAGACTGGGTACGCATAACAATATCGTCCTTGTCCGTAAGTTTGATTAATCAAAATTAATTTACATCTGTTTCACGTAAATGTAAATTAATATACTCCCGTAAATACTTATATGGCATAGGCCATGCTGTATCTTCTCCCCATTTTATATGTTCAAATGTTAAAAACGGCAACAAACAACGATGAAGGAAGTCCTTACGATCATCTAAATTATCAAAACCTTCTAGGTAAATCTCACGTGCTGGGGTGCCACGCTCTAATACACTTGTTCTAATTCCGCCATTCTGTCCGCGCCAATAATAGACATGTTTACCTTCTTCCATATATGCCGCATGTAATCCTAACATCATCCGATAATACTTATTTATAACTTCACTACTTCTATAGTTTAGTTTTATATCAATATTAAGCATTTTTTTTATAATTTTTTGCAACGCTAGAAACATTGCTCTATCTGTT
Organism: Selenomonas ruminantium subsp. ruminantium ATCC 12561; assembly: GCF_000424065.1. Classification (GTDB taxonomy): domain Bacteria; phylum Bacillota; class Negativicutes; order Selenomonadales; family Selenomonadaceae; genus Selenomonas_A; species Selenomonas_A ruminantium. The sequence goes on along the minus strand of NZ_AUJE01000029.1, from coordinate 44,321 downwards.
GTATCAATAAGTGCTTTCTTCCACACAGATTCAGGAAAAGTTTTTTCTCTGCGATCAAATTCTTTAAATGCTTTTTTTAGGCCAGCGAAGGTGATATATTCACATTCACCGTTAGTATTCATACTTTTTAAGCAATCTATCAATGGATAGGTTTTATCCCCTCCCATAATTACGGCATCATACCATGTTTTTAAAGGTAGCCCTTTAGCTTCCACATCTTTCCCCAATTTCACAAAGTCGTAAAATTCTCTATAATTAGGCAAAGGATAGATTTTTCCCAATGAAATACCAAAGCTCACTATTTGACCTTTCCACTTGGTCATACCCGCTAAAGTAATAGGCTTATCCTTTCTTTCCATACTGCGGTACATACACTCAAGCTGTTCATTTGAAATATATCCCAGGGTATCAACTCCTTCCTTCATAAATTTCATCTTACCATTTGGGGAGAGAATACTAAAATAAAGCGCTTCATCTTTATGCAAATAACTTTTGGAATTGGGATTTTTGGTGCAGAGTAGTAAATCTGACTCCAAAAGATTCTTGCCGGCGGTCAAATAAAACGAGCTATTCTGCTGGCGAATATCGGCTATCTCACGAAGTTCCAAAAGTTCTGTTCTTATCAGGCCTGTATATCCATCACTTTTATCAACTATAACTTGTTGGACAGTTTTACTAGTCAAACGAACAGAAACCCCTAGTACATTTTCTTTGTCGTAATATGGATCATTTTCACGTTTCCCTTGATAGTCGTTACGATCTTTTCCCAGGATAATCATACCCACGCGATTAAAACCATCCCATTTCTCGTAAGGCTTATCACTCATATCACAGCATTCTACGGATTTAAAGTATGGAGCAAAAGCTTCCTGTAATGCTTTAAAAAAACGTGGCTGTGGGATACATACCGAATCACAATCTCTAGCAAAGCAAATATCCAAATGGATATTTGCCCCCCACTTGCATAACATATCTTCCCATAGTTTATTCTGCGACTCCAGACTAATAATCTCTATATTTTCATCTAATTTTTGTTTTTTATTTCTCTTATATGGATGAATTTCAGTTTCCTCTATTTCCTTAAATTCAAAAGATATAATATCACCTGCAATTTTTGACGCAGATTCCAGAACATTATGCATTTGATACAATTTTGCATATTTTTCATCCTTTCCCTTTAACAGAAATGGTATATCTTCTTTCTTATTTTTTAAAAACCAAGGTTTTTTTTGCACAAAAACACCCTTAAGGATTTCATCACTTGGTATATCTCGATACTTGCATCGTCTCATGTAATTATCACCAATTAAGAATTGTTCTCGCCTTCTTTTCCCCATTTTTCCCCAGTAATACCAATTATCCCCTTGAATTGACGCAAATGTGACTACCTTAAACGACAAAACATTGTGTTCATCAACTCGAAGTTCTAAAGCAGGCGCCACTGTCCCCTTACCAGCTTTCATCGTTTTCTGTACTACCAGACATCTTCCAGTCGAATTATTAAATGGGTCCTGCCATGTCACAGCATTAAGAAACAATTGCCTAATAATAGGTGTACTATCCAAATACTTTCTGGAAAAGATAAAATCCGTTTCATTTTTTATTGCATGAATATAAAAACCTACATCACCACATTTTTCTTTAGTATAATTGTATAAAGCTATATGATAATCTTGCTCCTTATAGTCATTATCCTTCTTGAAAAGAATATACACAGCCCTTTCTGCGAAACCAGTATATAGACATGACACTACAGAAGAAAGATTCGAATTTTTTATATATTCAAAGAAAACATCATACTGGAATTTTAAGTCTTTATCCCTATTAGATGACAAACGAAATAGATAATAACGTTTATTCAGGGCTTCCCAATTTACTACATCATTAATAAATTGATTTATTTTAATTTTTTCCATTATTTTTCTCTCCTATCATACTTGCAGTAAATTCTTTTATAGCATCTTTGACCTCATCACAAATATTATTAACCAAATATTTCCCTACAATCGGCTTAAGCAGTTGTGGAATCTGAAGAATATGTATTTTCCTATCTTCTAATTCAACAAAGTATTTCTTAGGTTTAAGTATTGGGCTATTTACTCGTTCTGTCAAAATTCGTGTATTTATAATAACAACGCCCTGTATGTCCCTCCCCTTATCGATAACAGTTTTTATTTTCCTAGATAAATGACTTAAACTGTAATAAGATTCAACATAATTATGAAAGCTGTTTTCTGTCATGAATTTAGCATCAAAGTATATACCTGGAACTTCTTTAACTGCTCTATCAAAAAGTTCATAAATATTTCCTGATAAAGATTCTGCAGTGTACCCCAAATATTTTGACAAAAAAACATCCTGTATAATCTCACCAATACGTCCCTTACAAACTTGTTCAAAAAAAGATGGTACAGGAAGATACATTTGCGGCTCCCATTCTACAGGTATATGTAATTTTTTAAAAGCTTCATGAAATTCTATGCATCGATTATATAGTGGCAATTGTAATGCATCTGCAGACATCTCATTCCATCCATCCCCTGGAGGCGTATCACTAACTTCAGAAATGCGTACATATCGACCATCTTGTCTATTTTCCTCAAATTTATAATATCTTTTACAAATCGGCTTTCCTGTCAGGGAACGTATAAAAACATTCCTCTCTTTTACTCCCTCGATGCTAGGATATAGAAAATCAGCTGAATCCCTGCACTTAACTTGATTTTGTAAACAATAAGTATGCAAATCGTCAAATTTTAACTTAGAAAGTTCATCTGCTTTACTTGGTCCCTCCTCCCCAAAGTGTTGGGCGATTTCCGATAACAATTTTCCAAAATTATTAGATGCAGTTATAAGATACTGTTTATTTAGTTGTTCGATATGTTTCTTATATGTATAGTCTGTACTGATTCCACGTTTTTTTGCTTCTTCCAGAATAATCTTAATATAATGATTATGATTAAGCTTTGATGCACCATAAATAAGCTGCCATGGATACTTTAGTAATTCATTTTGCACATAAAGTATTATTTTGCTATATCTATTTTTCCCACGCGTTATACGTCCTATCGCTTGTACAACGGTTTGCAATGATGATATTTGTGTACTAATCAAATTTTTAGGACTAAAGTCATTAAATGATTTAGTATTTTCATCTTGAGTGATTTTTAGTGCAAAATTATTCAACCCCTTCTTAAATTCGTCAATTGATATTTCATTATAATCTCTAAGTCTGCAAAGATAATCCAACCCCTGTATAAATGCTTCAGGAAGATTTGAAATAAGACTCGTACCATTTTGTGATTTTATAAACGGGAAAATATATGTTGGCATACCGGTATAACAACCCTGAAAATCAACCATAATAAACTCATCTGATAAAATTTTATGATTAAACCAAAGATCAACTTGTTCTTCGTAATACTGTCTTCCCGCTTTTATTATTTTGGAACGTCTGCTTTCAAATTCAGTAATATCATCATCGCCGCCTATGCAATGAATCTTTTCATCATACAAATCTTGAAATGGAGCTGGATAAATTGGATTAAAAGAACGGCCAGCTGATGCGTATGCGGTAATAATGAATGCACGACCTCCTTTTGCCAATCGCAATAAAACGGGACGCAAATTTTTTTCATTAACATCATATTCTATTTTTTCATCACGAAAATGTGTTGCCTTAAAGAAACATAACCATTTCTTGCATTCATTAAGCTCTTGTCTTGTATGAATATGATTATTTAAAATTGCAATAACTAAAGCAGCATTTTTCAAAAAGTTTTCATACTCATATAATGAAGCTGTATTAAAAAATAGAAACGAACGAATATTATTATCCAAGAAGCTACGGAAACACTCAAAAAAAATACAAATATATCGCAGTCTATACTCCATTTTTCCATCAGCTGTCATTTTTTGTATTAAAATATCTAATTCATCATAAAAATCTTGTGCATAACCTACAGGGTCATCAATACCTATGCCATCCAAGGCGTCACAAAGGTCTTTTACATGATTACGATGTAATTGTATATATATTTCTTCCTTTATATTTTTAGTAGCTATTTTTATTATTTTCTCATCAGGAATAACACAAGATACATTAACTTCCTGCCCTTTAGTATTAAAACGGTTTTTTAATTCGAAGTTTTTCCTTATCATTTGGCAAAGTTTATCTGAAGGATAATATAGTATTTTATCTCCGATATCTAAAAGGTAATTATAGTTAAGATTTGTAAGAATCGAATCATAATGTGACGTAGCAGAAAGACCATAAATCAGTACGTGACTGTCATTATCGTTAATCAACTTATTATTATCATAAAGATTTTTCTTAGTCGATGATGTCAAATTTAGAAAAAAATTCTCACAAGATGATACACAATCACAAGATGATATATCATCTTTTTGATAATGACTATAATCTTGTTTCGGCCACACTATATGATAACCGCGATTAAAAAAAGAATAAATGGCTGGAATAAACAGATATCTACTATTCCTACGATAACCAAAAGTATCTCGACTCAATTCTTGCAGCACTAAATTTACATATGGATTTGCATACCTACTCATATTGGAATCGTATAATCCAAACTCATCCAATACCGTCGTTACGCATTCATCCAAACTAATTTCACGAAAGACGCTTAAATCTTCATTATAACTGTTTATTAGATTAGACTTACTCCTTATTATCCTTTTATTTATCAATTCATGATAAATACGTACAATAAAAGATATTTTTGCAATCATACTGCGATTAAACACGGTAACATCGTGTATAAAATCGCGTAATTTTATATAATTATTATCAGTTTCCTTTCCCTCTTTTACAGTGATAGAACATATTTGATTATGAGGAGACCATTCATTAAAATATCCATCTGTATGTGGTATAATGTACTCAAATTTACCTTTTAAGCTTTCACGATTTGATAATGAGCATCTCAATAATGGATACCCAAATATGGCTAAATAGATAAACTCTGGTTCATCACTTTCAAATTTAAAATCATCAGGCAAAAAAGGATATTTTTCTAGAATAGCATCAATTTTATTATCCATTTGTTCGCAATATTCTGTTACTTTGTTTTGAAGTATCTTATTTTCACCTTCTAAATCACCATGAATACCTTTACCTAATTTCGATAACCTCTTATAGCGAATTCCCAAAAGTTGTTGTGCTAATCCGATAATTCCATACGGATTTTTCCTTGCTTCATCATATCGTATTTTATTATATTCAATTATAAATTCATCAAACTCATCAATGAACAAATGGATAACTGGCTTAGATGAAAATTGCTTTCTAATCGATTTAAAATAAAAGGATGGCGCAATTATTGGATCGATAATCCGAAGTGCTTTTGCCGCCGTCATGAAGAATACCTTCCGTTTAGGATTAAATAATTCCATTGCAGGAAACATCCTTCGAAATACTCCGAATGTTTCTTCATCTTTATAAATACCTTCATAATCTTGCCACTCATTGATTTCAGCTATTTTCTTCAATAATTTTTTTAATGATTTAACCATTATGCCGTAATTATTAATTTCAAAATCTTCATCTTTTTTCATTGAAAACATTTGATTATTATATGCGTAGCATTCGACATTTGTATTATCATTATTCCTGTTTCTTAATATATAGTGATAATACATTTTTGCACAATCTCGATAACTACCTAAAAATTTTTTTAAATAAGGGGTGAGTTTGCTGCTACATCTTTCACAATATTTTTTGAATGGTGTAATCATTTGTTCTACTCTTTGAATCATTACCTCTTGGTTTGATTCTGAAAAATCCTCCCCCCAGCATGCTTTCAAAGCGTCTAATCGAGAATGTAAAATAACATAATTATCTTTCAACTTTGGAAAATTACCATTATTTATATCTTGAATAGGAGCATCCAATTTCTTCGGGTAAATATAAAATATTTTAAAATCTTTTATAATATCACCACGTCTTCTATGTTTTATCTTTGGTTTAATTTTTCCTTCTAATAATGCTTCTGAAAACCAAAGAAACGCATATGTTTTCCCTTGACCAGTAGCTGCATCTACTAGCATCATATTGTTACGGTAATCCATTTGATACTGTTCATAAAACTCTCTGTACAGTAATGCTATATCTGGACACTGCTTTAAACTCATAATTAATCCTCCAAAACCTAATCAATAGCCTGATAAGTATTCATATATATCTTTCCTTTTCACTACTCATTTATTGCCGGTATAGCAAAACTCCCCTTTTTGAGCATGTGGTACAAACCAAGTCCATCCTCACGCCCGAACAACCGCAACATTCCTAAATAGATATGCCTTCTTGATGTGCTGGCCGAATCTATAAGCCCGTAGATTTCCTCTGCGCGAGAAGCGTATTTCGTCCCGGACACCATATCGGCTATTTTTTTCTCCAGAAGGTTCTGCCTTTGGCCAATTCTCTCCTTAAACATTTCCAAATCTTCCAGTTCGGGCGATTGGGCCAATTCCTGTCTTCGCTACTTACAGACTGGATTCTTTGTCCGCGTAATGGCGCTTCTCATATCACTAGCAAGAATAACCGGATAGGTTTTGTCACTGAATTCGTCATAGTATTCAATACAACTTTGGAAACCGTTGTCTTTGGATATTATTGCTATTTCCGCATCCTTATTTTCCGCTGTCAACTGTCCCAATCGACTGACGATATAGAAATCCAAGGCATTTTTCCCCGGACTTTTTAATTTATAGAATTTAACATTACAGCCAGACTGTTCAACCTGCTCCAACCGATAGGCATCAATTTTCCTCACGTTTTCCGAATAAAAAAATTCTATGGTGTCATATTGCTTCAGAAATCTGCATCCCTTTAAGCCTTCGCTATGAACATTCTCCAAGTCGATTAAAAAGTGCATGCTATCACCTCAAAACTTCATCAGGTCTTCGACCGTCAACGTATTCCAGCAGTCCCCAGGTGCCACTTCCGGCGTTTCACTGTTCTTTGTCTCCATGTCAAATGCCAGCGTCCCATAATCGTCCGGATTTTCCTTCTCATTATTCTCCACCCAATAATGGTAAACCGCAATATTGCCATTTACCTCCATCAGTTTAAATGTTACCATTCTCTTTCTCCAGCTCCTTCTGCAAAGTCTCCCGCACGTTTCCCCTTGCCTGCCCATACCGTTGAACCCATGCCATAACATCACGGCTTTTCAGGTCCTCATTTACCCCAAGCCTTTCCAGCTCAGCTGCCATCAGGTCTTCTGTCTTTGCCGTATAATCATCATTTACTTTTTTAAGATAGGAATCCAGTCTCCCCGCATCCTGCAGCAATCCCCATTCCGCTTGACGGTATTCATGCAAAAATTTTTTCCGCATATTCCCCCAGGGGCCATAGTTTTTTGCCAAAATTTCCTCATCGCTCATCACCATTGCATACGCACCTCCCTCAGCTTTTCCACGGGCTTCCATTCCACAGACTCAGCCCCGCTCTGTATATAGGTCAAATCCAGGACATTGACAGCAGACAGCTCGCAGCCAAGCGCCGTCCCCGTATCCACCAGCAGGATATTGTTCGGCAGCAGCAGCGGCGTTCTGCAATCCCCATCCATATACTGCACAGGGGTATGACCTGCCACTACCCTTGGCTTGCCCTTATAGTCCCCCGGCTGGACTGCTGCCATTTAGCCACACAGCACGGCACGACACGAAAGCCATATCGTAAAATGGAATTTACCCTGCTCCACCCACAGCACAACTTTTAACGATGCTCCCTCATCGGGACTGTTTCCAGTCCAAAAAATATTACAAAATGTCCAGATAGCCCGGCGGTACAGCCTTTGCAAGCCATATCCCGTTTTCCACCTGCCAGAAGGTATGGCCATCCTTCATCATGTCCTCCGTCCTGACACGGTATATGACATATCCGACGGATGACTTCCTCCTCCCGGCAACCTGCCGTGCGGTTTCCACATCAGCAGACAAATGGACATATAACCTTTTCATGGGCAGCAGCCCCTCCGCTGCAATAGCATCAGTATTCTCTCCCACCGTTCCATGGTACAAAAACTTCGGCGGTCTTGCAGCCTTCAGCTCCACATCCACCTTCACCGTATGCCCGTGACAGGCCCTGATTTTAGTCTTATCGTCATTATAAATAAACCGTTTTTTTCCATTACAGTACACCATGCGGTCAAGGCATTCTGAATCCACAGAATAACCCTGACTGCACAGCGTTTTCATCAGTGCATCCGTGTCCACCCAGCCATGTTCATCCATAGCCACGCCTGCCGACTCCGGACTGTGGCGCAAAATATAGGCCATACGTCTGCTTATCTTTACCTCTGCAGCTGACAGTTTTTTCTCACTCATCCTCATCACGCCTCTCTTCTGCATCTTCCTTCGACCACTCCAGAATATTGTCCTGCATCTGAATCATCTTCCCATGATGATAGCGGACTTCCTCCCGGGTAAAACCTTTAACCCCCGTCATCTCGCCGTCCGGCAGCAGGCACTCCATACGGTCATAATCGTTGCGCTCGGCGCTCCACCGTTCAAACAGGACACGCACACACATTCTGCCATCAATTTCTATTGGGGCAGAACAGACAACCTTTGTTCCATCCCCAAACTCCAAAAAAGGATTTATCATCTGTAGTTTCTCCTATGCTCCTTATTGTAGGAAATAAGTTCCGCCCTGCTCAATTTCCTCAATATGAAAATGTGCCAGCGTTTTTCTTATCGGTTCCAGCATTTCATCTACTGTCCTGCCTCGGTTCTTTAACTTCTCTTCATTGAACTTCAAGGTTACAGTCACCATATCATTCCTCCTCTTTTCCCTTATTAAATTTTGCCCATCCAATGCTCCATGGCTTCATAAAACTTTTCCTCCGGTGCCTCATGAAGCGGATGATATGATTCTACAATCTTCACGAAAGGAACTTTATCCAGGATTTCCATAAAACTGTGCTCGTAAAACCATTGATATTCCGCCATCATATACCCGGCCCAATATTCCGGCCTTGTCGAAATTCCCCCAGACGCTAATATATTGGGAGGATTTAATCCATTACGTTCCAGACACCACTCCAAAAACTCCATGCAATCCATTCCGGCAGATAAACGCGGATGCCAAGTACTCATTAATTTTGCTGCTCCGCTCCTTATAAAGTAATATGTCATTGTCTCAGGACTCACCCCTAACTCATTGATTCCACAGTCAAATAGTACCCCTATATTTTCACAATGACTGTCCATCATAATATCCGGAACACCTTTCATATATTTGACCTCCCCACTCCTTAATCGGACTGATATATTTCCCCACTCAGCAGGTCTGCGCAGGACACGCGCCCATCAGCGTGGGTACTATTATCAGCATTCGGGCAAAATTCAGGATAAATAATTTTTTTATTTTCCACGAAGTATCATCTCCTTATTTTCCATGTTACTGTAACCCTTCGTAACCATGCGCCCACATCTGCTTAAACACATAAAAGGCAGTGTGCTGCCCATAGTCCAGCCAGACATTACCATCATCCGTAACGCATTGCCGCACATAGGGCGGTGAAAAATTATTCTTCAGCCACCAGTCCCTCACCGACAGCTGCGCCTCCTTCAGGCTGTTGAACGTACCATGATACTTATCCAGATATGGCTTGCCCATAAGGCCACCCACGGTCTTTACCCAATGGATTTCATATTGGTTGTCGCCGGATTTTCCCGTATACCAATCCAAGTCCTTTTCCCAGCAGAACATCTCGGCCTCATTGGATATTCTCCCCCGCTTAATTATGTCCGCCATTTTCTTTCGGGCCATGGCCGTATAATTTGACTTAGGCACATCCAGCTTCAGGACTTCACCTGTTCCCCTTTCCATAATCATATGAAACTTTCCCTTGTTTTTGCCCTCGGGGTAACCCACAAAGGACACCGTATTACCACTTTCCTTAATATTCATCAAGCAAAGCATATTCTCGTCAGTTTCCGTCTCATACCCCATTCCCAAATCCCGAAACAGCCATCTCACTTCGCCGCACAGCCTATTGATGAATTTAACCTCTGTCCTATTTCTTTCATCCATTCCACATTTTAGGAAAAAATCTATTTTCGATACGCCCTTATAGGCCATAGACTCTTCTATCCCCCTCAAACTATTGCCCCATAAATCCTGTTTGTATTTTTTATAGATAAACAAAATATCTGCCAGGGATTCCCTCATTTTGGGATAGGTACTCCTGTTTATAAATCGATAACTGTTGAACTCCTTCATCAGGTCATTAAATATCACATTTACATCATAGGTCATGATGCCATTTACTTTTCGCTTGAATTTTCCCCGTAAAGATGCCACAGGCTTTTCCACGAATATATTAAGCGTGCCATAGTCTTCATGAAATACATAATAACATTCTGCACCGGAACATCTCCCATCAATTTTCATCACCCTGAAACGATATTTTTTCGCAAAATCATTGCATATTTTTTCAATGGCTTCCCGCTCTTCTGACTCCAATTCAATATCATTTGCATTTATCTCCGAGTTATAGCAAGCACTTAAAGCCATAGCGCCCTTTAAAATATACTTATCCGACCTGCTGTTAAGGAATTTCAGAAAGAACATATTCAGCTTGTTTTTCTTTTCCTGAAAGAACCTTAGCATACTCATTTTCTCTACACTCCTCCCCATTCATAAGGAAACGGCCTACCGTCAGCCTCCATACATACGCAAATCGACAAGCAAATTTTGCAGTCCCATATAATAGAACTTCACTTCATCTTCATCAAAATCATCAATATTCTTCTTCCCATAAAACAAGCGTCCGTATCTTTCCTCCTCGCGGTGCAATTCCCGGCGCATCTCCTCAATCTGGACTGGAGTTTTCTTCCAGGCACGTGCCCATTTCCTGTCCTTTTCCGTAAGCATATTTCTCACCTGTTCCTTTCACTCAATTACATCCGGCTGATATTTTTCTTCTGCAGACTTTCCTGCAGGCTGTACCGCTCCGTTTTTATCGGCTCCTGCCCGCGGCGGAAAACATATTCCTTCCCAATGGGCATATTCAATACTTCATGGAGGGGGATATTCAGTCTTTTGCTTATGTTTTCACTGGTCTTTAGGTCCATACCACCCAGATAAACATAGGTATCACAGTTATTGATAATGGTTATTGCATTTTTCGCCCCATACATGGCCGCCAGCTGGCTTTCCGACTGAATCAGCAGCGTCACCCCGATACGTTTTTCACGGAAGATGGATATAAGCTCCTGAAACTCAGGCACCTTGCAGCCCGTGGCAAAGTCATCACAGATAACCTGCACAGGATACGGAAGCTTCCCGCTCTCCCGCTTCTCTGCAAGCTCAAAGAGGTTCTTGAACAGCTGCTGATAAAATATGCTGACAAAGGCATGATTGGCCCTGTTGACCGGCGACACATATACAATAACCGCTGTCTTAGGCTGAAGCAGTTCTGAAAAGTTAAACCTGTTTTCATTTTTGAGCAAGGTGCGTATTTCCTCCGTAAATACCTTGTTCAGCGGTTCCTGGGTCGAAGCTGCCACACATGTGCCGGTTTGCTCCGGAAGATTGATAAAGGTCTCCCACACAATATTCCATCGCCTCTTCTTTGGGACGGTCTTCTCCATCAATATATGCAAAGGATAACGTTTCTTTTTTTCTGCTATTTCCTCATCAGTATCCAGTCCTTCGATAAAGTTCCATTCCCCCTTGCCGGTATAGAACAGGTAATCCAGCAGGTACAGGGCCTTATCCATTGACTTACCTTTTTCATAGCTCCCCGTACGTACAACATCCATAATTGCCGCCAGCAGATTCTCTGCTGAATTTGACCAAAACGGGTCTTTCTCCTCCTCCTTGTGATTGGTCGCCTGCATAAGCGTATGTGCCAGGTCATGGACATCTGAAGATTTTTGACAATAGAACAGCGGGTCATAGCCAAAGGGTGATTTTTCCGGCTCAACGAAATTAAGCAGCATCGTGCGGTAGCCCTTTTCCTTCAGGTCATTTACGGCATAATGGATGATTTCCTTTTTGGTGCAGACAACCACCAGATTGCCATTATTTGTGCCGTGAATCATGGGCTTTGCTATGCTCTCAGTCTTACCGCTGCCTGACCCGCCAACAATCAGATAACTGTTGTTGCAGCCCGTTGCACGGGAATCCGTTGAATACCAGGTTCGGCTGTCCATCCCCATGGGATAACAGTCAAACGCTTCCCTATACTCCTGTTTCTCGATAATTTTTCTTCTCATGACATTCCCTCACTTTACCATTTCCGCAAAATCAACCACCTTATCGGCAAGGCCAAAGGCCACCGCCTCATCCGCCGAAAAGAAAGTATCCGTCTTAGTCACTTCATACAATTTTTCCAAAGGCTGCCCCGTATGCTTTGCCAGGATGGCAACCATTTCTTCCTTCGTCTTCATCATGCTTTCCGCAATGGTCTGGATTGAACTGGTTTTCCCTCCCACCCCTGTGGAAATCAGCGGCTCGTGAATCATTACCTTGCTATGCGGCAGAATATACCGGCCATGCTGACCGCAACAGAGCAGAACCGCTGCCATGCTGTAGGCCTTGCCCGTGCAGTACACCTGAATCGGTGCTGGGCACGCTTGCAGAATATCATAGATGACCATCCCTGCGTCGATTGCCCCGCCGCAGGAATTGATGTACATCCGGATTGGCTCCGTGGAATCCTCATGCGCCAGATACGTTACCTGTTTCACCACATTCATGGCAAGCTCATCATTTATTTCCCCGCTGATGTAGATAGCGCGGTGGGCATTCAGCAAAGCATCCACTGGAACCACCTGATACCCATTTACACTTTTGATTATTGTCTGCATAGACATTACCCCCTGCAAAATAAAACTTATGAAATTCCTTTTTCGTTACTGTTTGTTTCACCTTAGCTTAACTTTCGTAATTTTGCAAGGGGTTTTTTATTTTTTTTTTTATATTTTTTTTCCTAACTTGATAAAATTTGTTTGTTTAAGCTGCGCTGTTAGGTTATAATCAAACTTAAATAAAAGTATAGGAGGCGTATCAACTTGGATTATCCCCCCAAGGCTCAGGGAATTTCCATCAACGACCTGATGGAGCGCCTGAAACTGAGCCGCAATTACATCATCCGTAACATAACCCACTGTGTGGAACATATAGAAGAAGCCCCGTCCAAGGGAGCGCGTGTAATATACAACGGATACCAGCTTCGGAAATATCTGGTGCAGAAAAGCACATTCACCCGCCAGACCCGCAGGATAAACCTTGAACATGAACTTCAGAACTACATAAAGGAACACCCCAACGATTACCGCATAAAGAGTCATGACTTCGAGGAACAGTTCATCGGAAAAATCCCGGACTGGACCAAGGCAAAACGCAGTGAACTGCCATGCATCCCATTGAAGTCCACAGACTTCTGGGATTTCCCCCTGATATTCCCCAAGGAATATACCCAGGGAGATGACTCACCCGAAGCCACTACCAAAACCGCAGAAATCTGCTACCGTGACATGTTCAAGGCAGGTGCCATAAAAATTCAGCTCGGCAGGCAGAAAACCATGTTCTTCATCCCCAATGAACATAAGGTGGACGTCCCGCCACTGAACCAACTTTCCAGGACCAAATACGATGACAGACATTTCTTCCTCGTTCCTGCTGACTGGAAACCCTTTTACGAAGGCCACACAGTGCAGGCTGCCCCCAGCAGCACCCTGGCCAAGATAGAGATAACAATAAAAGCCGACTCATCCGAAATCAGCCAATCACTGTTGGAAAGCACCCTGCGCAAGGGATTCCAGCTTGACCATATTCTCAGCCACGAAAAGGACCTGGATAACAGGCACATGATAATAACCTATCAGGCCAGCGTAAAGAAAGACCCTCCCAAGGAACTGCCGGCCGGCCAACAGGAAAACGATGAGTCAGCATCCTTTAACCGAGAATATGAGCAGTCACTAGAAGCCCTGTACGAAATGGAGCATAACGAATGAGTATTCTCACCAAAATGCCCCCACAAGTTTTTAGCACTGACAATGAAGAATTCGAGTTCCGCAAAATCCACGGGGTTGCCACCTGGGCTGTGCCGAACAAGCCCAGCGCGGGACTTTGGACCTCCAGCGTCCTCAATGACTCCCCTTTCCTTTCCGCGTGGCAGGAATGGTGCGCAAACAATGACTATCACTGCGGAATCCATCATTTCACTCTGATTCCCAAAACAAATCTCAAAGTCTTTGAACCTGACAATCTTTCCGATTTGCGCACCATCGAACCGGAACTTCCCATCCTCCCCCCTTCCATTGACTTTGCCTGGTATTTCCATGAAGGATATGATGCGTTTCATGTATCCGACCGAATCCTGAATATGCCGGCTGATGATATTCATCCGTTTCACGGCTGGGACTGCGAAAGCACCGTCTGGTTCAATTACAATTGGATTGACCGCGTCGATAAAATCTCATAAATAAAAGAGAGGCAACAGGCCGCCTTTCCCACCTCTTCGATGCCATCCCTGCTCAGCTAAACAGGAATGCTTCCCGCTATACCGTATCCAACGTCATCCCTGCTCTGAGACCGGGCAGTTCGCTGAATCTCATTGCCGAACTACTAGATTCCAGAACAGCCTTGGCAGCTTATCACACCAGCCAGCCTTCGGCTGATATGGCCTCATACAAAGACCTGACAAAATTCAAGCTTTTCCTCTCCGATACCGGCCTTTTCACCACACTAATGTTCAAGAACAAGGCCTTTACCGAAAACGACATCTGCCTATTGCCCATTTATATGTCCCCCTTCATTTGACAGACAACAAGGAGCATACAGATACATGAAAGATTATGAGCAACAGGACTGCCAGCTTTTCAATACGGGCAGATTCAACGATATCCTCTATGCCTATTTTGTCATGGCTGCCAGACAGGCCAAGACACCTAATGAGGATGTAATCCCGTTATTGGCCGCTCTGGAGGATGTGCTGCACACCATGTCAGCAGAAGAGGCATTGGAGCGATTTAGAGGCGGCATCCAGTAATGTTCCAATATGCAAAAAAGCTAGTCATAAATCAGACTTATTCCTGATTTATGGCTGGCTCTTTTTTCGCCATCAGTATTTCATGCTAGCTTGAAAGCAAGGCCATCACTTGATGCACCGCATATTACGTTCGCAACAGCACACATATGGTCATTTTTTCTCAATCGACAAGATTTCATAATCACCATTTTTCATTGCCTCACGAATTTCTGCATCTGAAACCTCTCGAATCATAGACAAGTGTGCCTCGTTACGATGTAGATTTACCACTGCTGCAGCTCCTTCGATGGAGTTTAGCATTTCTTCCACCCTGATTTTACAATGGCCACAGGTCATTCCTTTGACTTTTATGACTTTTTCCCCGATGATGGTTCCGGTCAATTTCTTGGGTGGCAGAGCTGCAATATCACCACCACCACAGCAGCTACCTTCACCCTGCCAATGTTTTATAACGCCTTTCAGCGCAAAGCCTAAAGCGATCAATAATGCCAAACCTACTAATAACGTAGCACCATTCATTTTTTATACCCCCAATGAGTTTTATTATCAATATTATTTATATACGGTGAACTCATATTTGTCAAGATTTCAGCTAACGTTTCCATCACACACAAATGAGGCTGTTGCTCAAGTGATATCACTTATGCAATAGCCCCTGCGTTATATTCGGTTGATTTACTTCTGCATCAAGAAGTTTAACATCTGAGTGTCAACCATGCCAGAGACCTGTTGTTCTTCCAAGTTATCAGGCAGGGATTGCTCCGTTCTTGTGCTGAGAATGGTAGGTATTTTCTCCGGTTGCGGAGAATGTGTCTTGGTTTGGGAAACAATCTTATCTTTCTCGTACACAGTAATCAGTACAGAGCCATCGGACATGACGCGAGTCACTGTGGTGGTATCCTCACCCGGCTTTTCCCCAGTGTCGGTAATGGCTCCCCCGTTTTCCAACTGCCGTAGCATGCTACTGAACTTTTCTTTGGCTTGCAAGGTATTGTCTTTGTTGCCAGCTACCTTCCCTTTGTCGAACCAGGCAGTTATTCCCTGCAGCGATTTGATTTCCATGGAATCACCTCCAACATAACTATCTCTACTATCTATATCGTTGGAATATGGGGATTTATAAGAGGATATTTCGCTCCTAGATTTCCATAGTCATTTCTAAAAAACTTCTCCACTATGACCTTCCAATCTCCGTATAAATCATGCCATGCTTGCCACGTTCTGATCTCATTAAGGAAATGTGTTCTATAACCATCTTGCCCTGCGGCGGTTCGACCTGAGGCAAAACAGTCTTGCCACGATAGATTGCCTTGCGAACTACCGTAATATGCGGGAAGAACCGCTTGCGATCATAGGGAATTTTATGCTCAGCCAGAGCCCTGCGCAGCCTCCTGACATAATTATCTAGGCTGGTGTTCTGTTCTATTCCAGCCCAATATACATCGCCGAAACTCCCCATACCGTTGAGTTTCATGGTCATAGGCTCAAACGGAACGGTCTCTATAACATCCATGACTTCATCTGGTGCCCCGTAATCTCCGATAAAAGCAAGCGTTAAATGCAGATTTTCCCGGACGGCAAAATATCCTTCCACACCAGAAGCTTTTAGTCGCGACTGAAAAGCCTCCAAAGCATTTATCATTGGTTCCGTAAATTGAATGCTGATAAAAAGCCTCATGGATTTTCCACCACCTTATCTGTAATGGGCTCTACGTATACAGCGGGATCACATTGATTACCGGCTCTTCATAAGGATGAACCTCGCGGATTGCGTTTAATGTCTCCTGAAGCGCCTCCTTCCGGATGTTGACCTCCACTTTAATTTCCGGAGCTTCGCTGATTTCATTGCATGTTCCAATATAGGGCTGACTTCCCTTCAAAGGGCGCCAGGTTCCCGTCACGCGGCTGTATGCCAGACAGCTGTCATAGTTTCCAATCTTCCCTGCCCCGATTGATTGCAAGGCCAGCCGCAGCTTAGAAAGATGTGTTTCCGGTATGAAAATCTCCAGCTTTAGCTTTGATACGTTCATGATTACTCCTGTACTGGCAGCCCAAATTCCTGTCTAAGTGCCCGATAACGTGCTAGTTCCTTGTCTTTAACCGGTTTTGCCAGATTGTTGAAGGTATGATGCATGACATCTGCATCCTTCAGTACTTCATCAAAGGGCTCATCTTTCAGCAGTTTGTCGTCATGATGGTATATAGCCGAGCAAATCTGATCAATTTCCTTTGGAGTTGCCAAGGCATTTCTCAACAGGATTTCTCTTGCCAGGTCTGCGCCTCTATGTGCATGGTCATCATAAGTTCCACTTACATAAGCCGCGATGTCATGCAACATAGCAGCCATGCTGGCAAGTTCTGAATCCTCACCACGCATTTCCGCGATCACCGTGGCAGCGAGTGAAACGCCATATAGATGCGCATAGGCCTTTTCCAGCTTTTCTGCATCCGTTATGCTCTCACGCAATTTGTCGCCAACTACTTTTCTAAGGTCTTTTAATCTGCTCATTTTATCCCCCTAGGATTTCTGCTCCTGTACTTATTCTTGACCGTTTGTCAGCACTCAATCCCTTTACGCGCCTCGACACCTTTTGCATAGTAGTGCTTAACTTCCTTCATGTCAGTCACAAGGTCAGCACGCTCAATCAGCCAATCAGGAGCTCCTCTTCCGGTCAGCACCATTTCCGTATGCTTTGGCACCATTTCCAGCAGTTCCTCAACAACGTTTCTTTCTATCAGTCCAAAATGCAGCACTACGTTGAGTTCATCCAGAATTACCAACCAATATTTTCCTGAAGACACTGCTCTTCTCACTTCATCAAAACCTGTATTTATAAGTTCAATGTAGTCCTGTGGAGGCTTTCCCTTAGGAAATATCACGACAGTATCCCCATATTTATCCTGTAACTCATTGCTTAAGGTTCCTTCTTCTGCAATGAAAAACGGCTTACCACTGGTTCTTAATGTAAGCTCAGGCGCAAATCCCTGCAGTACCTTCTGCTCACTATAGCAAAGGCTTTTCATGAACTGCATGACATAGACTTTCTTGCCAGCCCCTAATGCCCTAATGGCCAGTCCAATAGCCGCTGTAGTCTTTCCTTTGCCATTTCCTGTATAGACCTGAAGCATTAAGCTGCCCCCCTCATTAGCGCTGCTGCCTATATTTTCTTATCCCTTTTAACAATTCCGTGTCAACGACCAATCTCCTTCTTACTTGCAGCTGAATATTCCACTACATCCGCATCACGCCATCGCTGACACTATACAGCATCCCCCTACGTTTTCACCGCCAGCCCAGGATGTTAATAATTAACATCCGCCCCTGCCTTTTTATGCTAAGTTCAATGTCTATGTTAAGGCTATTGCTGCATGAAAAATATTTTTTAAACAACTATTGACATTGCAAACTAACAAGGATATGATTACTATGAGGTAGAATATTCTATCTCATAGTAATCATACATATTTTATTATTGGGTTATCCTAGGAGGGTAAGAAGATGAGGAAAGTGGTTATCGTATTGATGGCGGCTTTGTTTGTCTGTGTAGGGAGCGTTAGCGAGGCCGCCGAAGTAGATCATCGCTCTTGGACGGTAGTCCATGTTTCCTACGAAGTTCAAGAAGGTGACACTCTTCAGAGTGTTGCCGAAACCTACTTACAGAAGAATACCTACGGAAAACGTGATATTAACGAATTCCGTGAGGGTATCAGGGAGCTCAATGACTGGCTCTTGACCAGGGATATGCAGAAGGGCGACGTTCTTCGCATCAACTACTGGGAAAAGGTCAGTAAGTAAGAAGCGGGGCCGCTTGAGATTTCAGGCGGCTCTATTATTTTACCTCTTTTAAGGCCTCCCATTTCTTACATAAGAAAAGCCCCCTAATAGGGTGAAAGCTTCTTGCTGATTATGCTAAAACGTTGCCAGCCCTCTCACATATTCCTGTGAAAACTCAAAAATCCCTTTGAGTTTCAGCATATCTTCCATTGTCGAATACTTCTCGCTCAGGAGTTCTCCCCATATCATATTGATTTTCGACTGAAACACATACAGCGGATGTTCGTGATCACTAATGCCACGCTTTTCTAATTCCCGGTCAATATCTGCCAACAGACCAGCAAATACCTCTCTAAAGATTTCTTTGTATTCTGTTACATCATAATTCATATATACATCACCTTGGGTAAAATATAAACTTTTCATTAATACCTGTCAATAGTAGCCATATCATTACGCAAATCATCTTTTTCAGCTTCACTGAGCCACATCCAATCGTCTGGCTCGTCTGGTTTTGACCTTGCCACAAGCTGGGCTTCTTTAGCTCCGCCGGAAAGTGCTTTGCTGATGAGGTCTGCATCACGGGATGGCGTAGGTAAGTTGCCACCACCTCCTCCGCTGCTAGAGGATTGGGCAGATGGCGCAACACGGAATTTATTGCCCTGTTCTAGTGGTGCCCTTGCCTCAACTCGCTGAGATTGGTATTTTGTCTGTACGATGGAATCTTTGAGTGCTCTGTGCTTGGCACTTAACATATTGTACTCTTTGGCTATTGGCGCATTTTTGCGAAGTATGCCTGCTGCTATGGCTTCTATTTTTGACCGGCCTACCGCTGTGCTGCACCGTGCTTCTAATTCCTGCTCACGGCGGTCAATTTCCTGCCATGCGCTATTTCGGTCTTCCGGGGAGAGTTTATCTTCCCGTTTTTTTAGTTCACGTTTATCAGCGCGAAGCTGTTTGAACGCCCCCTTCACATAGTTATTTTTGGCCATTTCGATGGCTCTAGGATAGCTGATTACCCGTTTTCGCATGTGGTAAAGCTCTTTGGCCAGCCGTTTTTCAGCTGTTTCCTGCCTTGCAATATTCGCATTGAGGATGCTGGCCACTTCCTCAGCTGAATACTCCCGGTTCTTTTGATGGACGGCAAAATAGTCCTTGATATGCTTGTCCAAAGACTTGAGTTTACTGTCCATATTCCGCTGCAATTTCCTGATTTCAGTCTTGGCCAAGCGGTTGTCATTCACATAAAAGGCAGCTCGCTTCAAAATACTGGCCTTGTTGTGGGGCAGATTCAACCTCTCGAATACCGGACGTATTTCGGCAGCTGCCTGATGGATTTTGAGGTTAATCTTGTCCAGCTCCTTGTCGATTTCCGGGCAAATCTTAAGGTATGCTTCCAAGGCTTCCACATCGTCCCCCGGCGGCTCACCCATGCGATTTTTGAGGATTTCCCATTCCTTTTTCTCTCTGCCGTAGCTTTTCAAATCCTGCCATAGTTCCTTTTCCTCGGTAGTCATGGCATCAAGTGAGGCCATTTCCACCGCCTTAGGTGCCCAGAGAGTGATGCCGTAAACGGCCACCATGTCCTTCTCCATTTCTTGGATTTTCTGCTTTTCCTCCGTGAAGTATGCCCGTTCATCCGCATCTTCAATGTCTGGTTCATAGGCAAAGATTGAATCCTGCCGCTGCTTCAGGTCTTGGGATTTTTCCTCCATGGTGTCTTTATCAATGCCATCTTGAATCATCAGCCGGGCTATGAGGTCTTTTTCCCGCTGGTGATTGACTGCTCTTAGGCACTTTTGATTCTTCACCACTTGGCTATCGGCTTTCATCAACTCCACGGGGCCGACATACTTTTCCGGCATTTTATTAAGCAGGTCTGCCAAAAAGTAGTTGCCATTCGCCAATGCCTCTTCGCGCTGCGCCTTTAGTGTCCTATGGTCAACCTTCAAATTTACGCCGTTTCGCTCTAATGCCTCATTCTGCATCAGAGCACAGTCCTTCCTAAGCTTCAACAGATACTTCTGGCGGTCAGCAGAAATCCACTTCCACGATTTTCTGCAGCCGCCTTTTTCTGGTGCCTTGGAATTTGCCCGACTAAAGAAAAGTTTCGGTGGACGTTCATGGTGTCGTTCCACTTCATCTATTTCCCGTGTCGAAAACATAATGTGAACATGAGGCTGCCGTTCGCCGTTGCTCATGGCTCCGACCTTATCATGGATGGCGTAGGCATAGTAGAAATCCTGCAAATGCTTCTGCACGAATGCCTCCACAATCTTTTTGTTTTCCTCCAGCCCCAACTCATTGGGCAAGGAAAAGACAATTTCCTTATACCGTTCTCCGTTACCTCGCTCATATCGGTCTGCCGCCTGAAAGAACTTCTTGGCGTTTCCTTCTGCCCAGCGAGGCAAGTGATTTGCCGTATAGAGGCAGCCGCCTCTTTTCTTGAAAATGGATTCACGGGTGATGTACTGCACATGGCTGGATGCGTAAACGGCATCATTGCATTTCTGGAAGTTCACCATGATGTCATTTACGGTTTTGTCTATTGCTCTTCGTCTTGCCCGTAGGCTATACCATCGCAGATGCGCAGTGGATTCTCGGCATTTGTTGAGCAGGTGATGATTCTCATCACGAGACAGTAACAGCTGGCTTCTTCCTTCTGGGCGTACCATATGGCATTGGGGCAATTTAGGCAAGCTGAATCCTCTTTGGGCCAAAGCTTCGAGGGTATCGAGTTTAGCGTGAGGCTCTGGGAAATCCCTTTTACCTCTGCCTCGTCCTGTCTGTTTTCTGGGGTCAGCAATTCTTCTCCGGATGTATTTTCCCCCTGCTGCTCTAAAATCTCGTTCTCCATTTTCGTAATCCTCCTTCATGATGGCCATGACCTTATTCTGATATTCATCGCTCCAAGTCACCGGCACTTCCAGCTTGACCGCCGTGGCCATGGCTTTACTTACAAAGCGGCTTCTTCCTTTCAGTTCCAGTTCGTCCCCGTAGATTTTCCGGGCTATCTCTATGCCCATAGCTATGGTTTCTTCGCTGAGGGTAGATTGGCGCATAAAGCGAACACCAGTTTTATCTACAAGGATTTTCCCGTAAGGGCTGCTATATAGCAGCAACTCGCTTTCCGGCAAATTCTCTATGGGGTACTTGCCGGTAATCAAATTATTATAGGACAGGCTTTCCAGTTCTTCCTGCCCCAAGTCGGCAAATCTCCCCTCGCGCTGGATGTACTCACAGTGCGTATGCGCACTTGTCTGTTTGCCATTGGGGCGTTTATCCGTCTTTAGGTCAAAATAGTAATTTGGCATGGTCTTCTCCTTCAGCCAACGGCAGTTCAATGAGCGGCAGCGAATGGCAAAAGGGCAGCTTTAAGGAGCTGTCCCGTCCCAGTATTGAGGGAAGTCCCTTTCCTCGATACCAGTAATTTGAGTTTCTCCAAATGAGAAACTCCTAGATGCACATGTAACCCCATCTTAACGGGGTGCTGCTGACGTATGTTGGCATTATAGCACCTTTCCTTACCAAAATGTGCTTAGGTTCGAATATTGGCGAGGATTCAGAACCCCCTATATTTTTTCACCCTATGAAGATTTTTGCGTTGAGTAAAATATTGTATAGTTTTTGGACCCCCAATCATATTTATAATGTGGGTATCTCTTCGGAAGGAAGGTGTTACCCATAACAAGGTTGGAGCAACGCACTAAAGGCCTTGCCGCTGTCAATCGGCAGATTGAAGTAATGGAGGCAAAGCAGAAAGCCTTAGAAAGAGAAATCTACCAAGATAGCCAGACAGTGAAAAAGTACCAGCATGTACTGAAGATTTACAAGGCTGGCATGATTTTCGAGAAAGCAGGTATCTTGGATTGTTATGACCATGACAGGGTTCTGCAAATCTTGCAGGATTACAAAAGGGAGGCAGATTTATGATGAACATTAGCCATCAGGAAGTAGAAAGCATTTACTAGATTGTCAGTGGTAACGGGGAAAAGAAAGTCGAGCAGTTGGCCAAGAAGAAAGAGCAGCTGGAAGCAGTGGAAAAGGATTTGGACAAACTCCGTGACCGCCGCAATAAGCTAAAAGCGGAAATCAAGACTTTAGAATATAGCCTGAACGCCAGCAAACACTCCAATATGGTTGGTGAATTAAAGAGCTACGGTATTGACCTTGAGGATAAGGAAACCATGCAAGCAGCCCTCCGGCTCATTATCGAGAACATGGGCAAGGAGAAAAAGCCAGAAATGGAAAAATCCACTGTTCCTTCATCCAGTGATGGAGCCGAAGCAAAAATTGCTGCATCTGCCAGCAAAGTCAGTTTTTAAGGAGAGGAAATTATGCGTTTATTCATAGCCGAAAAGCCCAGCCTTGCCGAGGCCATTGCCAAGGGGCTGGGCAGCGCGGACAAACAAAGGTTTTGCTTTGTCTGTGGAAATGATGTTGTTACATGGTGCTTCGGGCATATCTTAGAGCAATTTGCGCCACAGGAGTATGACGAGAAATACAAATCTTGGGATATTGCGCTGCTGCCCATTATCCCGAAAAAATGGCAGATGAAGGTTAAGGCAACTGCCAAAGAGCAATTCAAGGCCGTGAAGGATTTAGACCTGAAGGCCGATACCATTGTCAACGCCGGTGACCCGGACAGAGAAGGACAGTTACTCGTGGATGAGGTGCTGAACTATATCGGTGTTCTCGGCAAAAAGCCTATTCAGCGCATCCTTGTCAATGCTCTGGATGAAAAATCTGTCCATGATGCCTTGGCCGATTTACGGGATAACCGGGAATTTATCGGCCTCCGCAATTCAGCCCTTGCCCGTTCCCGGGCTGACTGGATTATTGGCATGAACATGACTCGTGCCTGCACCAAACATGCCGAAAAGGCTGGTTATAGCAGCGTGGTCAGCGTTGGCCGGGTACAGACACCAACTTTAGGTCTGGTGGTGCGCCGGGAAAAAGAAATTCAGGATTTTCACCCAGTGAACTATTTTCAGGTCAGCGCTACTTGGCAGCATGAGCAAGGGGAAATCCGTTCCCACTGGCAGATGCCGGAGGATATGGAAGGGCTGGATGCCGAAGGCAGACTTTTGGAAAAAGCACGGGCAGAAGCCATAGCAGCCAAGATTCAGGGACAAACAGGGGTTATACGTAAAGTTGAGCAAAAGGAAGGTCAGGCTCAATCGCCACTACCTTATTCTTTGTCTGCTCTGCAAATTGCGGCAGGAAAAAAATACGGCTATTCTCCCCAACAAGTCTTGGACACCCAGCAGGAATTATATGAAAAGAAACTAACAACATATCCTCGTTCCGACTGCGATTACCTGCCCACCAACCAGCTGGCCGATGTGCCGCAAATTATCGAAAACCTTTCCTCTTTATCTGAAGAATTTGCGACTTTGACCCAAAGTGCCGATACCGCACTCCGCAGCAAGGCATGGAACGACAAGAAGATTTCTGCCCATCACGCCATTGTGCCGACAACAGTAAAAGCCAATATGGCTGAACTGACGGATATGCAGCGGAACCTTTACAGCATGGTGGCCAAAGCCTACCTCGCCCAGTTCTACCCAGCCCAAAAATTCCTTACTACTCATATCGAGATTGAAGCTGCAGGGGAAACCTTTGTTGCCAATGGCAAGGTCATTCTCTCCCAAGGCTGGAAAGTGCTCTATCAAGGCGAGCCAACAGACAAGGACGGCGAAAATGAGGAACAAGCCCAGCTTCCGGCAGTGCAGAACGGGGATGGCGTGACCAATCTGCAAGCAGAGTTAATCACAAAGGTCACCAAGCCTCCTAAGCGTTTTACCACATCCACCCTGCTGGCGGCTATGAAGAATATCGACAGCTACGTCAAGGATAAATCCCTAAAGCCCATCTTGAAGGACTGCTCCGGCATCGGCACCGAAGCCACTCGAGCAGGAGAAATTAAACTTCTGCAGGAACGCAACTATCTGAAGCTGGATAAGAAAAACCTTGTGCCCACGGAAAAGGCTATGATGATAATCGAGCTGCTGCCGGACAGCATTACCTACCCGGATATTACAGCCCTTTGGGAGAAAAACTTAGAGACCATCAGCAACCGGGAAATGTCCGTGCAGGATTTCTTCTCCCAGCAGAAAACCTACATCAAGCGGCTTCTTGATGATGCCATTCATAAGGAAATCGAACCACCGAAGGATATTCCCAAATGTCCCCAGTGCGGCAGACCGCTGAAACTCATCACCTCCAAAAAGAACGGAAAAAAATATTGGATTTGCACCGACCCGGAAAGGGAATGCAAATCCATCTTCAGCGATAAACGAGGCAAGCCTAACTTCAATCCGGCTCCCGCCAAGAAAAAGACCGGCAGTTACGGTAAGAAAAACTTCCATCGAAAGGCAGGATAATTTATGAACATTGTAATTCTTAGTGGCCGTGTAGCCACGGACATTGACAGCCGTGTTACCAAAGATGGCAGACTGTTTTCTCACTTTAATCTCGCCACCCCGACAGGATTCAAGCGAAATAAGGACGGTAAGATTCCGGCAGAATTTCACCGTATCAACGCATGGGGAAAAATTGCCGAGAACTGCCGGGACTATCTTGTAAAAGGCCGTCAATTAAATATCCGAGGCCACCTTTCCAATAATACCTACACTACATCGGATGGCAAACATCTAAAATTCAGTGAAGTAACTGCTGACAAAGTAGAATTTGTTGACATGCCCAGGTCTTCAAAAAATAGCAATATCCCGACTACCAATATAAAAGATACTGCCATTCCCTTGGATGAAAGCAATGCCTCCGTAGGTGTGCCCACTTTACAGGACATGAGTATTCCTGCCAGTGATTTTGGCCCAGAAATTCCATTTTGATTGTTTGGAAAAGCAGGAAAATCCGCTTTTAGGTGGAAATTACATATTTTAGATGGAATCAAAAATAAATAATCCAATTTTAGGAGGAATCATCATGGCAAGAACAGCAAATTATGAACAGAAAATTGAAAACATCACAGCCAAAATTGAAAAAAAATCCGAAGAAATCAAGGCTCTGAAAGCTCAATTAGCAGACCTTGAAGCCAAGAAAACCAGAACGGATTTTAAGGTGCTCAATGAGTATCTTGTAAATAAAGGCATTGCTCCTGAAGAGGCTCTTGGCAAACTCAAGGAAGTTTATGGCGAGTAATACTCACCTGCCATGAAAAGAAAAGGGGGTGTGAAATAACACATCCCTTTTTGTATGCAAGGGGAGGGACAGCAGCGTTCTTCAATAACAGTAAATTGACATGTTGATTATTACATATTATAATAAGAGATTGTAATTGACGGGTCAATTACAGAGAGGAGCGACATCATTTTGACAAAAGAAAAATTATGGACACGGAATTTCGGTGCGTTAATTGCGGCTAATGGCCTGTTGTTTGCCAGTTTTCATTTTTTGCTGCCGACGATTACCCTGTATGCGGCAAGTCTCGGGGCTACAGGAATGCAAATGGGGTTAATTGGCGGTATTTTTGGTTATTCAGCGATTTTTATCCGCTTGTTTACGGACACGGGAGTGCGGGCTTTTGGTAAAAAAATTTGCTTGTATGCTGGTCTCGTCCTTTGTGTTTTTGCAACGCTTGGCTATATGCTGTTTGCCAACATCCATGCCTTGGTGTTTGCCCGGGTAATCCATGGTTTTGGCTTTGGCCTGGCTACGACTTTTGCGGCGGCGCTGGCGGCCGATGTGATTCCTGCTTCCCGCCGGGGCGAGGGGATCGGTTATTTCGGTTTGGGAAGTACTGTCGCTATGGCTATGGCTCCAGCTTTAGGATTGTGGCTTTTGTCTGAGGGGGCAGTAAATCTTTTCTTATCGTCGATAACTGCTGCCCTGCTGGCCCTGTTCTTTGCCTATATCTGCCGGGGGAAAAAGCATGTATCAGAACTTCCTGAATTTTCGCCTATCAAGTCTTCCATCCGCAACCGCTTGTGTGAACGCAATACCGGGGGACCGGCACTACTGACCATTTTGTTTGGTGCTGGCTACGGCAGCGTCAATACCTTCATTGCCATGCTGGCAGCGGAAAAGGGGATTGAGGGAGCTGGCCTTTTCTTTGTAATCGGTACATTATTCATCTTTATTTCCCGTCCCTTCGGCGGCAGGTTACTGGATCGTTATGGGGCCTTTGCAGTGGTTCTCCCTGGGGCAGTTTCGTACTTGGCGGCCTTGGGGCTTTTGCTTTGGGCTCCGTCGTTGGGCTGGATGCTGACAGCATCGGCTTTTTATGGCTTAGGCGCTGGTGCCCTTTTACCGGCACTTTTGACATGGATGCTCAATCAGGTGCGGCCGGACCGACACAGTGCAGCCAGTGCCACGTTCTACAATATGCTGGATATTGGCACGAGTACCGGTATTTTGGTGCTGGGAACTGTAGCTGGGGAAATTGGTTTTACCGGAATGTTTGGCTGGATTGCCGCTATAATGGGCTTGTTTTTGTTGCTGGCAGTTATTCAGTATCGCAGCAAGGATGATGCAACAGTTGTGTTGGATGAAATCCAAGACGCCGATTGATAAAATAAAAAATGTGCTGTAGATAAATTGCTTTCGCATTTCATCACAGCACATTTTTCGTTTTTTGAAAATTATTTTATAAAGCAGGAATAATGGTTTGCGGGCTATGGGTTCCAGTTATGAAGATAGTTCACTTTGTGGCAGTTGGTGTTCTGGTTATGTTTTTAGGCTTCGGAACAGTATCTGAAGCGTATTCTGTTCCTGATGTAGATAGGCCCCTCATTTTTATCTTTTCCTCTGTTCTTTATATCCCCCAGTTCAAAAAGTGTGTATTGATTTTGAAATAATTTTTGTAATGCTTGACATTATCAATCGTAAGTATAGACAAAGGTAAACAAAGTCAACTAAATACAAAAGAAAGGGGTTGTCAAAAATGATGGACAAGAAAGAACTGGAGTTTATGGAACTGGACAATGTGTCTGGTGGCAGCTGGTGGGATAACCGCCTTTGTTATTAGGGATGTGTTATTTCACAGCCCCTTTTTCTTTAAAAATTCTAATGTTAAGCTGGAGTGTAAAAAAATACCCATGCAATGCTTGTATAGCAATGAATTAGTGGTTCTCCAACGTTGCTGTATTCATCAGGTCTGTGGTATTCTACACTATCACGTAAGACAGGGAACTTCTGGCAATCCGCTTCTAGGCAGGTCAATACATCATCAAAGGTGCGAATGCTTCGTGTAGGTCAGCCACAAGGCTTTTTATTTCCTCGCTGTCATTTTCTACGAATACCATGCCTGACTTACTTGCCAGCGACCTATCGACCAGATATCGTGTCACAGTTCCAACTGCTGTGATATCCAGAAGTTCCGCTAGTATGGGCACATCTTCTTCATGTTTGTCTATATAATCCTGTGCGGCTTCGATAATACCTTTTTCTTTGTCTACTATGATTTCCTGCGGCAGGAGCATATTCCCGGCCAGTTTCCCCTGTTTGATGTAAATGGTGAAATACTGACCACCGCAGGAGCGTTCTACGTCTACATCTGTAACTACGGTTTTCATTGGCGATACCTCTTATCTGACCGCTGCCGCTGTCTTGGTGGTCGTATGTTCCTTACAGAATTCGGATGCCAGAACGTTATCTTTGAGCTTTTTGGTATATTCCTGCTTGTCCCCTTCCAACACAGCCATTCTGGGGCTTAACTTGAAGAGGGTTATGGTGGCCCGGTCAATGTCGGTCTTATCTACATATCCGTTTTTCTCGCAGCTCTTATGGGCAATTTCTTCTAAAAAAGCCTCGTCTGCTTTTTCCCATCCAGCCTGATCCGCAGAGCGGAGGCTGGAAAGACTGTATTTCTGGGCATTATTGAAGATAAACTTGTTATAATCGTCCTCCACCGTACCGGAATTCGAGAAATTTACCGGGGAACCGGCAAAATAAGCCTCGTTGAAGCTCTTTTGGTAAGCATCGTGCTTATCTGCGCCTATGGCCTCTCGGTCTGCAGCAATGGTCTTTTCGATTTTTTCATTGGAAACCGGGGTCATAAGCTCCATATCCTTGAAAGGCTTGACGTTAAGTTCCTGAAAACCTACGCTGTCTACATAAAAGTAACGTTCATTGACCTGTACTACATCACTCATAGACAGGGAAGACATCACCTGCCCGGAAGGTCTGTTATCTGCGTTGTGCTCGGTGTAGATGTGTTCGAGAATGGACGATATATTCTCTCCCTTGGCTTCATAGGCTTCCTGCCATTTCTGCTCGTAGGCCTTGAAATCCAAGGGATTTTTGGCATTATGGGTCTTGCTGGCTTCTTTCCAGCTGTCAAAGTGCCAATCATGGCCTTCTCCTAGCTGATGGATAGCCACATAGAGCTTAGTGGCAGGTTTGCTGACTTCCTCTGCGCTTTTTGCCTGAAGCTTTTCCTTCATCAAATCCCGTACATAGTTCTCAAGGTATTTGGCTATCTTGGAGGCATCGTTGGCAGCTTTGAAGATTTCGGTCTTATCTTCCTTCAGTGCTTTCAGCCAGCTGCCAATGTAGGCGGCGTGGTTCTGGGTGTTCATGGGAATGCCAAGATCGGCGGACAAGAAGGTGGAGGCCAGTTCTGCCCGGAGTTCTTCTTTTGCATAGGTGGGAGAGCCAAAGTCCACGCTGCCCATGCCAAAGCGATTTAAGCGGCTGCTATGTCCTGTCCAATGACCAAGCTCATGCAAGGCCGTGGCATAGTAATCTGCAATTTCCGGGAAAGCTTCTTGGGCTGGCAGATGGATTTCATCTGCACTGGGACGGTAGTATGCCCTGTTGGCCTGGTCATTGAAGATTTTGGCTCCTGACCTTTTCAGCATGGCTTCGGCAAGCTCAATCTGGTCATCATGGGTGTACCCTTCTGCCTTGGACACATACTCCGGGATAGGTTCGTATTTAATCACCGGCTCCATCTTAGGAACCATCACAGTCTTTCCATCTTTGTCCTTGGCCTCTACTAAGACCGGCTTACCTTCACTGTCATAAGCTGGAGCATAGACTTGTTTGCCATTCTCGTCCTTGACGTAGGTCATGCCTTGGCAGCAGTCTGTGGCGTGGAAAACACGGTAGTATCTATTTGTCCAGTGCTTTTCATCCTCCGGCAGTTCATTTCCTTCAAGGTCTTTCTCGGCATAAAAGCCCATGCGGATAAGGGTGGACTTAGCGCCCTTCTTGATGGAATAGCCCATATCTTTGGCCTGTTTGAAGGTGAAGAAACGTGGGTCTTTGCTATTGCCGTGACGGCGCATTACGATGGAAAGGCGAATGAGATTATCCTTGTAGTAGGGTCTGCCGGTCTTGCCGTTGATGGGAACGGCGGCAATGGCCGCTCCCACTTTGCTGTCCCAGCCCTGCTGCCAAGGTGTAGTTCCCTCTCAATAGCCTTGATGATTTCATTGGTGACTTCCTGATAGTAGTCCTTCTTTATATCTGTCATGACTTACTCGCCTCCCTGCTGTGCTGCAAAAGCCGCCATAATGTCCCGGTTATACTGTTCTTCTGTCACCCATTTTTCGCCGTCCCAGACATTTTTTTCAGCGGCTTCGGCAAAGTTTTCGTCCGTGATGGTTTCATCGGCATCCTCTGCCTCCATCACGCCCTGTGCCTTGATTTCTTCCTCGGTCATAGTGTAGTTTGCTTCGCTCATAGTGTATTCTCCCTTCATTTATCTGGCGGCAGCGGCCTCAGCCTGAATCGCCTTGTACTCTGGCTTCTTCATTTCTGCCGTGGCTTTGACCTTTACATCTGCCAGTATCTTGGTAATACCTTCTTCCTTTTTCCCGGCCTTCACCAGAAAATCTACCAGCTGGCTCACAGCCTTGTCCCGATTTTCATTTTTCAGGAGGCTGTTCAGGTCAAGCAGGTGATTGTCTGTCTTATCCTCTGCCGGGCTTTCCGGCTGGCTTGTGGAGGTCGTTCTGCCATAAATGGCATCCCTCTTTTCATTGATGGCTGCTGATTTCTCCATGAGCTTATCTTTTTTCTCCTGCAAGCTCTGAAGGCCTTTGTCAAAGACCCGGGCAATCTTGCGGATGCCGCTGTCTACTACGCTATACGCCTTGTCTTTGACCGCATTTCTGATGCGCTTTGGGGTATCAATCACATCTCGGTATACTTTGTGAACGGTGCGCCGGGTGTGCTTGTAGAGTTTTCCATAGTTCCGTCCGGGCTGCTGGGCATGTTTATAGATACCATTGGCTTCCTCCAAGAATTTGATGGCCACCGCCATGCTCTGAGCAAATTTCTCCGGGGAGTACCCTTGTACGGAAGAACGCATATCTGCCAACTCCTGCCGGAGTTCCTGCATTTCACGCAGCATGTCCTGATTGCGCCGCTCCACAGCGTTCAGCTGCTCAACGAGGAAATTATTGGCATTTTTCAGGGCTGCTGTACTATGGTCTAAGGCCACAGCCTTTGTTTCCGTGGTAGCATCTTCGGACTGATAGGCGCGAGATAGATTGTCTAAGCTGTTGCATACTTCCTCATGCTTTGGCTGGTAGCCTTCCCAGATAGCAGGTTCCGGGCCAAAGCACTCTTCGGCAGTCCGGCAGTCCTTGATGTGCTGTTTAAGCTCCTCTGCAGGTGCGGCAACTTGTTCATAGGCCGCTGTCGGAGCAGCTTCCTTGACATCTTCCATATATCCTTCCATGGTAGCAATCATGCTGGCGATGTTTGCCTCATCTAGCTCCGGCTCTACATCCATCTGATTCATTGTGAAATCCTCCTTCTGTGTTGTCTCATGGTAATCTCGGCCATAAATTTCCTTAAAAGCCGCGTCAATGTCTCGCCCTTCCAGCATGGGGGCAGCCTTGGAGTATATGGTGTTTACTCTATACTCACTGACTAATGTGCCCTCTAGGTCTTCGGTAAGTTCGTTGGCCATGTGGCCATCGTCCAGCCAATTCTGTATGGCTGCCTTGGTTTCATCCTGCGGCAGACCATAGAATGGACTATTCTTCTTGAACTGGATGCCCGGTGTGGAAGTGATGAAATCCACTACCTCCGCTTCGCTGGTGGCAATGTGCTGGGAGCCAGCCTTGCCGTCAATAGTAAAAACATAATCCTCTGCCGCTCCGGCAGCTGGCACTTCCTCGATACTATCGTCAATGAGTGCCCGTAGATTTTCGGCGGTGGTCGGGTTATTACAGATAGCCGTAATGTCCCCGGCACCGTCCCTTGCAACATATAGCATTATTTATCGCCTCCTATGAGGGGTATTGTAAATCTGATTAGGGGTTGAAAAACTCTACAATATTTTACTCAACGCAAAAAAAGAAGCCGTCAAAGACAGCTTCTTGGAAGGTTCGTATTATAAAAGTGGCCCTCTTTTGCAGAGAGCCACTATGATTTATGCCATGAATATCATGCGTTCAATATCGCCATACTGAATCTTGCTGCTGGCTTCAGTGGGGTCACCCTTGAGAATATCATGCTCCACTGCATCTTTGTCCGCAATATTTACGCGACCAGCAACTACTTCTGCTTCAACCTTTGCCAACAATGCTTTTCTGCCGGAAGTCGTATCTGCGAAAACCTCATTGTTGTAACGGGCATTCATGGAATGCGCATCCTTATTGTCATTGCAGTTGAAGAAGATAAATACATGCTGTTTCTTCCCAGCAACTTTCTTAGTAGTGGCCTTAGCCTTTGTAACAGCAGTAGTCACTGCCGCATCGGCCACCTTGGCAGCAACCGTCTTTACTGCCTTTTTTGCAGCAGCAGTTGCAGTTTTCTTTACCGTTGTCGTTTTCTTAGTTGTAGCCAAATAGAATTCCTCCCCTAAAAATTCTCTATTGCTTGTATTCCCTGAAAAATTTTATCACAAAACCTATTTTAGGGCAAATTTACCTGTATCATTGTAAACCTGAAATTATAGGTATGTATCTACGAGCAACTGGCGTATTTCTTCAGCCTTTACTCCACGAATTCGCAGATTTTTAAGCTCGGCATCCGTTACGCCCATACTTCCCACAAATTTCTCCATATCCGTCTTTACCTCATCAGGAAGCTCACAGCGTTCAAGAACAAATTCAGCAACCAAGCGAATGATATCGTTGCGGTGCTTCTTCAAATCTCGTGAATCTACATGCATCCCACTGGCAGCACGCTGGCTTAGGTCAAGCCATGCTTTTGCCTTAAATGGGATTATCCAACTCGGCTTTAGGATTGATAATCCATCAATTATTTCCCTGCCAGACAGCAACGCCTGATAATAGGCCTCGTTCAACAAGATAGCCGATAGGCTGTAGACATTATCATCAATATGAAGTGGCGTTATTTCTGCTGCGCCTTCCAGCAAAAAATCTGTACGAGCAAAAAGCTCTATCATAGAAGGGAATTCCGTCTCACTTGGCTTATCAAAACGATAGAACTGAGGCTGTCCTGAAGATTTAGCCCTATTCTGATAACCGCCATCATGAATAAACTGCCAAAAGCGCTCACCGAAAGCCGGGGTCAGCGCCTCAACGATGAGAACAACATCCAAATCTCTTGTTGCTCTAAAGTCTCCGCTATGCTGGCTAAATGATATATCACAAGCAGTACCACCAATCAGAACATACTGATTTGCATATTCCTGAAAATACTCTTTGAATTTCTCTATTCCTCTTACCATACGTACCTCTCCAGCATTTCATCCACCGCCATGCTGATGCGCGGTTCTTCCTTTTCCTCATCGCTTAGACTAAGCACTAAACTCAACGGGTCTATTGCCATTCCTACCCCGAAATCAATTTGATAGCCTATTTCCTGCAAGATACAAGCTGGAATATCTTCAGCCGCTGCCAACATGCTCTTGGTAATCTTTAAGCTTGATATTGCTTTTTTACTTACAGCGAATGTGGGACAGGACGGTTCACTCAGCAAGGAATACTCCGCCAGTGCCGTCAAACCTGCCGTTAGCATGTTGGACGCCGGGCGCTCTTTTAACGCATAAGTAGCAATAATAGGATTTCGTAAGCTATCTTTCATTTTTTCCCAAGCCATCTGCTTATCTTTTTCCATTGTCAGCTTTCTTGCCCTATTTTTTGCAGATAGATAGGGAAAATTTATGGCTTCCAGTTCATTAAAACTATTCGACACTGCTGTTTTAGTAACCCCAAGCATACCAGCGGCCTTGGTCACTGTTACTTCTTCCCAGCTCTGATATAAGGCAGTAAGCAGAAGTCTTTGTGTCAGAAAAGATATTTTTTCGCATTGGTGTACTTTCCTACTTTTATCTGTGTCCAAAAGCATACCTAAAAACGGCAAGTATACCTGATGCCCCTCCCAGACAAAGGGGATTCCTTCCTTCACCATGATTTCTCGTGCGTAGTTGCTTATGTCTTTCAGAGCCAAAATACAACGCAAGCCGGTATAAAGCTCTAACTGCCCATGTTGCTTCTTTAGAACCGACAATGTTTCGTGTTCTATCGGTTTAACAAGCAAAGCTATCTGACCAGATATGACCACATTAGAAAGCAAAAACCTGTTCCTATATGCCAGTGGCAGCTTTCGAGTATCCGTAAAAGGGTGGATGTCAACGTCCTGATGCAGGACTGCTTCAAGGTAATTTTTCATATCACCAGCCCCTTTGTAAAGTATTTTTTTACATTGTAAACCATTTTAGTTTACAAATCAAATATTTTATTTACAAAAAGTTATCTGGCAAAAAAACACCCACTAAAATACACAGAAAAATTTTCTTGTGTTTAGTGGGTGTTTTTGAGTTAATCACTTTTATTGGGGGATTAACTCAAATAACTCATTCTGTATCACGTAATTTTTATATCTAATCATGTAAAGTGACTTGGCTACCTAGCCATTGCCATAGAGGCCACTTCTGTTTTCTCACCTACCAGCCGCTTCACATCAACGGCCTTTATCATACTGGGAGACAGCTTCTCAATGGTCTTATATATGTTTTCGAGGTCGTAGCCCTTGGCTATCATGGCATCAGCTATCCCTTTGTCTGTGCTCATGGCATTGTCCGGAGAATAAGCGTTACCATTTCGTGTAAGGGCTTCAGCTGCCCGGAAGAAATATGTCCGCTCTATGTCGGAGTTTCCTTCCAGCTTGGTAAAGTCCATGTGGCCATCCTTATCCACCAGCTTCAGGATGCGGCTCCGGCGAACATCACCTTCGATTTCCTTGGCATCGGTGAGGCCTTTTTCCTTGGCTGCCAGAATCATGTCGATTTCTTCTGCCCGCGCCTTGAGCCGTTGGAATTCGTCTTCCCTTGGGTATGGGGCTTCCATAGACTTCTGGGCCACTTCGAGGTTATGCTTCAAGGTTTCCAGATTTTCTTTTTCCTCTGTGACCTTCTTATCAATCTGCTTGCCAATATCCTTGATGGCCGTCAGGATGCGCTTCTTGCTGCCATAGATATCAATGCGGAAGTCAGTGGCGTTTACGGCCTGAATATAGGGGCAGTTATTCATCCAGTCAAAGGCAGTAGAGAGTTTGAATCCCTTGTACTCACCAGTGAATTTTTTTGTAGCCTCTGGAGCAAGAGCTTTTTCCAGGGCTTCCACGGCCTTTTTTTCCTCCAGATACTTCACACCGTTTATGGTCATGGCAAAGGCTTCCTGTACCTCCCCATCCAGCCCAGAAGTTTTGTGCGTGTTGTTCTGCCACGTTTCCTTATTTTTGAGCTGGGCTTCCAAGTGGCTCTCGCTTTGGGCAATACGGTTCGGCAGGTCTACTTTTACCTGTTTGGCTGTAATTTCCCGGTTTTTCAGGTAGTTTCCCTTATCCAACTTTAGGCGGTTATAGGCGTTGTCTACGTCTATTTTTTCCTTTATCATAGGGTCACCAGCGGCCAGTGCCTTGATTTCTGCAGCACTTAACACTACCTCATCACAGTCCTCTGCCTCCCTCGTGGGAATTTTAGAGGACATTATCTGTGAAATAAAGCGCTGTTTGTTCTCTATAAGTTGCCACATGTACGCATCAAACGTACCTTTTGTCACATATCTAAATACCTTTACCTGCTTATTTTCATTGCCACGGCGGACGATTCTGCCCATACGCTGCTCAAGGTCTGCTGGCCGCCACGGCACATCAAGGTCATGTGTGGCAATAAGTTTGTCCTGTACGTTGGTGCCCACACCGAGATTATCCGTACCCCCTAAGAGCACACGCACCTTCCCGGCTCTGACCTTGGCAAAGAGCTGTTCCTTGGCTTCATCGTCCTTGGCCTCCTGCACAAAGGCGATTTCCTCTCTTGGCACACCAGCCTCTACCAGCTTGTTCCGGATATCATCATAGACATTAAACTTGTTCGGCTCCTTCTTGTTGGACACCGACTTGTCGCAGAAAATCAGCTGCGTAGATTTCTTGTCCTCGGTGGCTTTATAGATTTCAAGGACATTTTTGATACACTTGTTGACCTTGCTGTTGGGATTATCCGGCAGTGTCGGGTCAATAATGCGTTCATCCAAGGCCAGCATACGACCTTCGTTGGTGATTTTCAGCATATTATCTTCGCTAGGGTCAACGCCACCTTGTCGAATTGTTTCTGCCCGGACGGCCAAGTGATTGACAAGGTCTGACTGGCTTTCTGTCGGCTCTATCTGGTCAACGGTCATTTCACATTCGGGTACATCGAGGTCAAGCATGTCGGCAGTCTTGATGTCGGCACTCATTTTGACTATGGCCATCAGCTCCGGCAGGTTGAAGAAACGGGAGAAACGGGTCTTTTCCATAAAGCCCTTGCCTTCCGGCTTTAATTCGAAGCCTGTAACCGCCTCTCCGAAGGTGGCTGCCCAATCATCAAAGCTGTTGATGCCAGCTTCCTTCAACACTTGGGGCTGGAGGTACTTTTGCATGATATAAAGCTCCGTCATGGAATTGGAAACCGGGGTGCCGGTAGCAAAGACGAGGCCTTTGTAATTGGTCTTCTCGTTGATATACTCGCACTTATCCATCAGGTCATTGGCACGGACGGAATCGGAAGTGCCGATACCGGCCACATTATTCATCTTGGTGGCCACATAGATGTTCTTGAAGTTATGAGCTTCATCCACATAAAGCCTGTCAATGCCCAAATCCTCAAAGTAGATGGGCATATCATCTTTGTTATTATCTACTTCATCCTGTGCCTTTTCCAGCCGTTCCTTGGCTTTCTTCAGCATCAATTCCACCTGTTTGATGGAATACTTGGAATCCTCGGTATCCCTAAGTTCATCCAGCATATCCTCGTATTCACCAATGCGCTGTTCCTGCAAGGCTATCCGGCGTTCCGGGGTAATGGGGATGCGCTCAAACTGCGTATACCCCATGATAACCGCATCCCAGTTCTGGGTAGCGACCTTGGCCACAAAGGCCTTGCGGTTCTTCTTTTCAAAGTCACTGGGTTGGGCTACAAGGATTTTTGCCTTGGGGTAAAGTTTCATAAACGCTGCCCCAGTCTGCTCGGTGAGGTGCTTGGGCACGACCATCAAGGCTTTCTGGGAAAGCCCCAGCCGTTTGGCTTCCATGGCTGAAGCTATCATTTCATAGGTCTTCCCTGCGCCCACTGCGTGAGCAAAGAGCGTATTGCCGCCATATAACGTATGGGCAATAGCTGCTTTCTGATGGTCTTTCAGTTCAATGGCCGGATTCATGCCGGGGAATCGGAGGTATTCGCCGTTATATTCACGTGTGACAACTGCATTGAATTTCTCATTATAGAGAGCTGTCACCTTGGCGGCTCTTTTTTCATCCTTCATTATCCACTCGGAAAAGGCTCGTTTTAAGTCTTCCTGCTTCATCTGCGCTGCCGAAGTGGCTTCAGGATTGATTACCCTTTTGCCATCATCGGTATTTTTATAGACATGGGGCTGTTTGAGGTTCAAGGCAAGCTCCGCAAGATTCAGGGCATTGATGTCGCTGGTGCCGTAAATCTGGTCAATCTTGGTGTTGAAGAAGCCTCCCTTATTGTCGATATGCCACTTGCCGGAGGCTTGCGAATACTCGATTTTGAGCTTTCTGGCCTCACTATAAGACAGGTCAAGCTCTTGCACAAGGAAATCCTTCACATACTTGATGGGCAGCCATGTCGCTCCCATTGTTACCCGAATATCCTCAGAAGGAATATCCGTGGGCTTCACTTCCTCCAGAGCCTTGATATTTGCCTCGATATCCCGGAGTTTATCATCGCAGATACTAAGCTGTTCGTCCTTGCGGCTGCTGATAAGGTCTTCCACCTCTTTATCATAGGCCGTTTTATAGGCTGGCCATGCAGCAACAATCTCTTTTCGGCAGGCCGCTTTTTCCTGCTTGTCCAAGTGAACATAATCCGCAGCCGAGAGTTTTTCATGGAGAAATTTGTAATATGGCACAAAATCCGGCTGGAAGTAGCACTTCACATTCGCCTTTGGCTCCATATGCTCCAGCATATCCCGAATATCTGCACCGGCTTCCTCATGCATGGAAATACTCTTGATGCCATGTCTGAATGCTTCCAGTACAAAGACCGGGTCTTTGCTGTATTCCGTGGGGCAATAGCTGTTCATATCACGCATGGCACCTGTCATGTGCAGCATGAAGTCCCGGTCCCCCTTATGGTCATTGTAAAATTTCCGTTCATCGCCGTTCAGCTGGTAGAGGCCATAAATTGAATCTTGATACAGACTGCCTTCCCGGATGCGCCCATTGCCGGAGCGTACAAACTGTTGGGTGTCCTTGATAATGTCATGGATTCTTTTCTCCAAATCATTCTCCGGGGTAAAATCCGGCTGCCAATCTGGCATCATGATATTTGCTACAGCCAGTTCTTTGTCCAGTAGCAGCTCTTTCCGCGCTTCCTGTAGATGGCGGATTTTGGCGCGGACATTGCCGGAAAGGTATTCATCGGCTATTTTGTACTCCCCATCCTCGTAATCTTGGAAGATGAGCTTTTTGTCTGTCAGCTCTTTTAAGATGTCGGTTACATTGACCTCCGGCATAAGACTTGCCATATACCCCACATCGACCTTGCCTTTTTCCTGCATGGAGAAAGCCAAGGCATCCATGGCTGTATCAGCTTTTTCCGGCGTGAAGGTAGGCATGACAGTTCGGGTGGTGAAAATGTCGGCTTTGCCAAGGAACACGCCTGTTTCGGCATCTACATTTTCCAGCACTTCCATCAGTGGGCAAGTAGGGTCATGCCTAAATACGGATAAAAGCTCCGTATCCCGGTAGATATGGCCATAGTTCTTCACATGCTGGTCATAAAGGGCGTTCAGGTTATCCTGCAAGGCAGACAGCTCGTCATTGGAGCAGGCATTGGTCTGGGCATCGAATACATCACGGACGGCATCCCGAATATGGATAAGGGAAAGCACCTTCTTTTCCAGCTCCGGGGCTTTGGCCATAACGGCATCAATTTTCTTGCGCCGTCCGGCGGTCAGGTCTTCTTCCCCATGCACTTCTCCTTTTGCTTTTTTATCGCCCTGCTGGCTGATAACGGCCTCCCTTACCATCTGCTGATGGATAAAGGTCTGGAATTCAAGCTTTTCGCCATAAACACCATGATAGACCACTTTGCCATTTTCATAGACATAGCCAAAACTATTGCTTGCCTGCACAGTTTCCTGTACTGGTATTTCCATATCATAAGGAGCTTTTTCGTAGCTGCCCTCAAAGTTTGCTATGGTTTCGGCTATCTTCTTGCCTAAGTCCATGCCCTCTTCCGGCTCACAGGTCAGCATATTTCCATGAGGGCCGGAAACCACAGCAAGCTTCCCCAGTACATTTTCCGGGTGCTGATTGAAATAATGGTTCAGATTCTGATAGTCATATTCGCTTTCCGGCATGGAATATACCCAACTCATGAAGTTGGCATCTTCTCCCTGAACTTCCCCATTCTTATCATGCGTAATGTTCAGCGGTGTTTCTCGCTTCCTTAGGATAAGGATATCCGAAGTGACACTGGTGCCGGAGGCATTGAAAGCGGTATTCGGCAAGCGGATAGCGCCTACCAATTCGGCCTTGGCAGCAATGTCCTCTCTCGCCTTAGATGATTTCTTATCCATGGTGCCGGAACTGGTCATAGCTACCACATAACCGCCTGGGCGCACTTCATCCACCATTTTGCTGATGAAATAGTCATGAATATACGGGCGCTGTTTCTTGTAGCGCACGTCACTGGTAATACGATACTCTCCGAAGGGCACATTGCTGATGGCAAGGTCAAAGGAGTTATCCGCATAGTTGGTGCGCTCAAAGGGCTGATTGGAAATGGTGGCATCCGTGTAGATATGAGCGGCAATCCGGGCAGTGATGGGGTCAAGCTCCACGCCATGGATATTGCTGGCCTCCCGGATGCCTTCCGGCATATTCTCTAAGAATCTGCCGTTGCCACAAGACGGCTCCAAGACATTGCCACCGGTAAAGCCTTGCTTTTCCAGCCCTGCATAAATCCCCCGAATAAGCTCCGGCGGCGTGAAGTGGGCATTTAATGTTGAAGACCGGGCAGAACTATATTCGGAATCCGTAAGATTATTTCTAAGCTCGTTATATTCCTTCTGCCAAGCGGTATTATACTGGTCAAAAGCCTCTGGCAGACCACCGAAGCCGGAATAGCTCTTTAAGACCTTGAGTTCTTCCGGCGTGGCCTCCCGTTCTTCGTCCTCCAAGCGTTTCACGGTGCGAATGGCGGCCATGTTGCGCTCAAAAACCTTGCGCTTGCCAGAAGTAGTAGACATATCCGCCGCAAAGTCCAGATGGCTGAAATCCTCAGTAGTGATAGGCCTAGAAGGCTTCTCTGTCGTTTCATTAGCATCTACGGTATCGACAGTATCAATATTTTCCGGGAAATCTTCTTTTCCTTCGGCTGTAACAGGAGTTTCCTCATGTTCAGGCATAGAAGGTACAGCTGCAACGTCCTCCGTTGTCGCAGCTGTGTCTTCCTTATCCGTTTCATCCGTGGTTACGGCTACAGGTTCACTTTCCTCAGTGACCTTCCCTGCCGCATCTACGGTTACTTCTTTCTCAGTTACATCCTCCGGCACCCAAGCAATACCGCCATCAGGTGTTCTGACCGGGTGCAAGGAAGCTTTGGTAACGGTGATATGCGTAGCAGGTTTTTCGGTTACGCCTGACTGGTCAGCTGCTGGGTCAGAAGGTACACTATCTCGTCCTCCATCGCCATTATTGCTCTTGTGTACCCCATGAAGTCCCTCTGCTGGAAGATGTGGTTCAGGCCTCTTTGTTTCTTCATTTCCTGCTTCATCTGGTCGTACTTCTGGTTGTACTCCCTGTCCATCATGCCCATCATCAGCTCCACTTTCCCACTCTGGAGAATTTCTATCCACTGGGCTGGTTTCTCTTCCTCCATGTACTTCGCCCATATCCCCGACCATCGTCCGGGTATCAGGTTCATCTGCTGCCGAATTTCCTTCGCCTTGGCCGTCAGCCGGTCTAACTCGTCCAGCTCCTTCATCCGCTCTTCCCTCGCTTTGTCCTCCATGTCCCAACGGGTGAGCATTTCCTGATATTCCTGTTCGCTTGCCATCAGTTCGTCCATTGTCATTTTGTCTCTCTTCCTTTCTGATATAATCTCCTATCTGACTTAAAACCATCTTGCTGGCCTCATTTACCGTAGCAAGGGTCTTTCGAGCATCCACATTCTCCCAATCGTGAAGCATCAGTTCAAGGCCAATTTCATCTTCAGCATCATAGCCCAGTCGCTCCATAATTACATAGGCCGTACTAAGGGCTGCAAGTTCCTTATCCTCTACCCACGGCAGCGCCCCGGTGTAGTTCTTGGCAAAATTGAGGATTCGCTGGGGCATGGAAAGGTTACTGGGGCCGGGAAAGTGCTCATCCATATAGGCTTTGCATTTTTCCTCGTCATATTCCCATGTGAGCTTTTCTCCTTGATACCCTTCAGTAGCCGAGACATCAAAGACTTCTTCAACGTGTTCCTGATACTCGCTGCCTGTGATGATAGGGATAGGTCTGGCATTATCTGCCACCTTCCTCCCCAACTTTTCCCAAATGGCCTTGGTGGCCACCGCACCGCTGGCATCTGCCGGGGCATGAAAAAAGAGATTGATTTGCTGCGTAAGGCCGTACTTGTGGTACTTGCCCATGGTAGACAGGAAGTCGATATAGCGTTGCTGATTCGACTGCATGTCTAAGATGAAGCGGTCAGCTTCAGTCATTAGCGCATTTTTGCTTAACATGAATATGCCTCCTTAAATTGATTTCATATCCATGTTAAATCTGATTAGGGGTTGAAAAACTATACAATATTTTACTTTATGGATTTTCCACTACGATAATAGCATATAGTAAAATAAATTGCAAGAATTTTCTGTCATTATTCCAAAAGAAGAATTTCTTGACTAACCCTATTAAATAGGGTATGATATCAGAAAAGGAGAACTGAAATGCAGATATCACGAGAATTTATACATGGCAAGAAGTTTGACGAGCAATGGAAAGCTCTCGGTCTTAACGATGAACATCTTAAAGAGTTACAATCAACTCTGCTCGACAATCCGAAGGTAGGTGCAGTCATACAGGGAACAAGAAGACTGCGAAAAATGCGATTTTCCTATGGTAACAGAGGAAAATCACATTGTGCCCGTGTGTGTTATGTTGATTTTGAAATACATGGTCGAATTGTTCTTATCATGGTATTTGCCAAGAACGAAATGGAAAATCTCTCCAAGGCCGAACGTAATAGCTTAAAGATTTTGATTGAGCGTCTGGAAAAAAGTATGCAGAAAGGAGCATCGAAATGAGCAGGACTTATGATATGTTAGCGGATTCGCTGAATGAACTGATTACAGACTTCGAGGAAAATGATGGAAAAAATCTCTCTCATACTGTATTAACCGTTGATATTGCTCCAGCCCGCAAGTTCACCAGCGATGATATTCGCTCTATACGCAAAAAAAATCACTTAACTCAATCCATCCTTGCCAAATATCTCTGCGTAAGCAAAAAGACCATCGAAGCATGGGAATCTGGCAGGAACACCCCCAATGGGCCATCCAGCCGTCTGTTGGAACTTTTAGACCGGCAAGCAGTGTCCATAGTTACAGCTTAAAAAACAGGTCTGAATCTTGTTGTTGATTCAGACCTGTTTTTTTCGTTAATACCATTAGAACCTCACAAAGCCCTTAGGCTCCGACTTCTCATAGAGCTTTTTTGACCTTGAGGTACGGTGATACGGGTCTTCGATGCTTATTTGTGCGGCCTGCACTTGCCGCCTGAAAGCCAAATCCTCGTTTTGTCTGATTTTCCCTTCCACAGCCTTGATGCTGGCGAGATTGCCAAGCAATTTGTTTCGCCGGGCTGTCTCTGCCTCAACCATGGCCATAGCATCTGCTTTGGCTTGGTCTGCTTGCATTTCCCCTTCGGCGTTATTGCCGGCCTCCACAATAGCAGCTATGTTTGCCTGTTCACTGCTGGCCGTATCAATGAAGCCCTTGGCATTGTCTCCATAAATCTTGTAGATTTCGGCAGTGGCTTGATATTGTTCTTGCGCCTTAAAGGTATTCTCGTCCTCATAGCCTTCATCATTGCGGAAAATTCTGCTTTTCCAAAAATCCATTGTTCTCTCCCTAAGACTGCTACTATTGGTGTCCTGATTTAGACTGGCAAGATTTCTTTGAACGGTGGTCAAGATACTGTTATCCAAAGGATTCATATTCTTGACCGTAATACCAAATCTTTCCATGGCCATAGATAGCCAGCTTTCTATATTCTGGGTGGCCATAATGGCCTTCATGTGTCTGGCATAGTCATAGACATTGCCTCCCTGTCTTGCTAAATCCTTCAGGGCAAAAGGGGACGGGGCACTATCTGCATAGGATATGCTGGTCATGCTGTAATAGTTTGCCGGGGATTACCCGGGCATGTCCTATGCCGTATGAGCCAATGCCAACTACAAAGCAAGCCCCCACCACACCAAGGCAGTACATCACTTTTCCTTTTTTCATATTCTCACCTCCCTCCCTATATAATCTTTAATTATCTTTGAATATCTCCGTTTTCCTTAGTTTTTCATGGCAGTTTAATTTATAAAGAACAGCATAACATGAATAAGTGGTGCATTATGCACGGCGTAAGCGGGATTTTGGGTATAGCGAGGCTAACGTCATTGCCTTGCTTTTTTGAATACCAATATAATCCCTTCGCCTTATGGTAACGAACCTCCCATGTCTAACAGGATCATCTGACTATGCAGAGTCCTAAATTCCTTCGTTCCGCTTATCCAATGCGGCGTAAAACCCCGAGCTTTAGCTCTGGGGATATAAGCCGCGTCCTGCGAATTTACGTAAGTAATTGAAGCAGGACAACTGCTAACCTTTCTCGAATAGTAGACTTAGCTAAAGAATACGGAAGAAAGGAGAAGCCCTGCAAAGATAGAAACTGGACGAATCGAAAACCAAGGCCTACGGGCAACCAGTTCTTAGCGGGTTGAGGCCATGTATGCTGGCCTGCCGTAATTTAAAGACCTTGCGGCTGCAAAGATAAAAAGCTTTCAGTATACAGATACCGTGGGACACACGGGAATTAACGCTTGGGGAAATCGTGTAGGACGCTTAGGC
>NZ_AUJE01000028.1 GCF_000424065.1 Selenomonas ruminantium subsp. ruminantium ATCC 12561 | reverse complement strand
CTTGAAGGTAGATACATTCTACCCGTCAAGCCAGACCTGTTCAAAATGCGGATACCAGAACAAGGAAACTAAGAATCTTGGTATCAGGGATTGGACTTGCCCTGCATGTGGTTCACATCATGACCGAGATGCCAATGCAGCAATAAATATACTGCGAAAGGCACTTGAACAAAAACAGGTTGCTTAATATAAATTAGTACCGTGGGGCACACGGGAATTTACGCTTGGGGAGAACGTGT
Source organism: Selenomonas ruminantium subsp. ruminantium ATCC 12561 (assembly GCF_000424065.1). Lineage (GTDB taxonomy): Bacteria > Bacillota > Negativicutes > Selenomonadales > Selenomonadaceae > Selenomonas_A > Selenomonas_A ruminantium. The sequence continues at coordinate 58,182 of NZ_AUJE01000028.1, read as the reverse complement.
AAGTCGAACTGGTTACGGCTAGGCCGCAGTGTTCAGCGAACCAAGAATCCCCTGCCTTTAGGCATGGGGAGTGTCAAAGGATATTGCTAATAGGCTTTTCCAACACTTTGGATAAGGTCGGGCTGTTTGTTCATCTATAAGGCTAAGAACCATTGTCTTAATGCCACAAATATGATATAGTATGCTCAATAGCATAAACGGCTGTGTAGGAGCCGTGCCGCTTCGGCGGCAGAAAATCGACGTGGAGAGCCTCAGTGGCTTTCTGCCCTTTTTAGGGAGCGTCGATTTTTTTGTTGCTGTAAATCATGTCGAGGTGATTCATTATGAAAAAATGGCAAAAGGCATTAACAATGGCCTTGGCCGGAGCAGGGTGTTTTATGGCTTATGCACCTTTGGATGCTCAGGCAGCCACAAAAGCGATTATCCAGCAGGCAGACAAACAAGGACTGCAAAGGGTCACGGCCATCACCAGTGTGTATGGCGATGGGGAAAAAATAGCAGCAGCAATTTTGGAATATCCACGAGATATCAACCCAGATGCTGTCAATGTTGCTGATTTTTCGGCAACGGGCAAAGAAATTGCTAAGGTTTATGTAAACAATCAGCCACAGACTTCCAACACCAGCCGATTGGGCCGCTATATTATTTTAGAGTTCGCTCACCAAAACAGTGCCAGCGACCAGCCTCTAGGACAGCCAGGGCAGGGAGTGAAAAAAACTGGGCAGGATAATAACGGCAAAAACGGCAATGATGCTCCACGCCGTTCCAACAGAAAATTGCCTGACCTGACACTTGAAGTGAAGCAGGTCAACTCCATAAGAGCTTTCGACGGCACAGAATATCCCAGTAGTGAATTTATAGCCAGCACGGCTACTCAGGAACCGGATATTGCAAAATTTAAGCAGTATAGTTTTACAGATAGCTCAGTTGGAGCAACCATCCCTTACAACCTGTACTTGCCCGCCGATTATGATGCCCATAAGAAATATCCCTTGCTGTTCTTTGTGGCTGATGCTAGTGCCAATATCAATGCAGTTACCACGCCTTTATTTCAGGGCAACGGAGCTACCGTCTGGGCAAGTGCTTCAGAACAGGCAAAACACGAATGCATCGTGCTGGCTCCCCAATACACCGCTGATTTGGTAGAACAGCTGGGGATGCTGACCACAGACGAAAATGTCTGGACACCGGGGCTGACGCTGGTATCTGACTTATTGTTTGATGTGATTGACCGCTATAGCGTGGATAAAGACCGCATCTACGGCACCGGCCAGTCCCAAGGCGGCATGACCAATATTGCCATCAGCGACAAATATCCGGATTTGTTCGCTGCTCAATGGCTTGTGGCCTGCCAGTGGAATGTGGAAGAAATGGCAGCCATCAAGGATAAGAATCTCTGGATAACGGTATGCGAAGGCGATACCAAGGCATTTCCCGGCATGAATGCAGCCACATCTCTTTGGGAATCCCTGGGAAGCAAAGTGGCACGAAACAAAGCGTTTTGGAATAGCCATGCCCCTATGGCAGAAATAAATGCCCAAGCCAGAGAGCTGGCTGGTAATGGTGCTCCCATCAATTACACGGTCTTTGCAGGCGGCAACCACATGTATACCTGGTCTTTTGCCTACGACATCGAGGCTATACGGGACTGGCTGTTTGAGCAGCGAAAGGGTAAAACAACCCATAGTCAGCAAAGTATACTCGCCAAAGCTATGCTGGATGCTGGGGTGGCCGCCTATAAGGCAGGCGATTACGCCAAAGCCTTGCAAAACTTTTACGCTGCCGATGCCAAGGGACATCTGAAAGCTCCCCGCTACATCGGTATCTGCAATGAAAATGGTTATGGCGTGAAGCCCGATGCCAAAGAAGCTGCAAAATGGTACGAAAAGGCATTCTCCCGTGGAGATATAACGGGCACATATTATTGGGGCAGATTATACGAACTGGGCAAAGGTGTTGCTCAGGACTACGACAAAGCCGTAGAATTGTACCGCCAAGCCGCGCAACGTGGCGACATTATTGCCGCCCCGGCTATGGCTGCCCTAGGACGTATGTATGAAAACGGCTTGGCGTGGCAAAGGATATGAATACGGCACATATGTGGTACGACAAAGCAAAAGCTGCGGGGTATCCCAACTAAGAAAATTACAAAAAAATTTACTGTGCAGCGTAATAAAAAAATACCATAATCGTATGTATAGTCAGAAAGGCAAACAACAACAAACAACAAGAGAGAGGAGCGATTAAAATGATGGTGCTGGATAAGAAAGAAATGAAATTCGAGGAGCTGAACAGCGTAGCAGGCGGCAACGCCGTAGGTCCTGTTAAAGAGACTGGCCCATTGGGAACTGGCCCGATTGCCTATCCTTACGAACAGAAAACCGGCCCGTTAATGCCTCCGCCGAATTCTTGTGACCCACCCTTCAAGACTGGTCCGTTGGGGGGGCGCGTATAAAAAACAACGAATCCCCCCTTTTTTAAGAAGCGGGGGATTCTTGTTTTGGTAAATTAGTTATCTGCAATAAGCCACCACTTTTCATCTAATTGGGGTGAAGTCAAAAACCTGATACAGCTACTTTTATCCGCAAAACAAGTCATTATTCAGCACAGGAATTTCAGCCATACTCTATAAAAAAACTTTCCAAAAACGTGCAGGGTTCTGCTTTCGCCAGCCTTGCCTCCCGCACCTTGGCAAAATCAATAATATCCATCTATACTCCTACTTCCTAAGTTCCTTTTATTATACCATGGAACTGCGCAGCCTATGCCAAAATACGATCTGCCTATTGCTTGCTGCATGGCAAAGCTGTGGCAGCACACGCTTTGGCCAGGCAGATGAATTTGTAGATGGCAGAATTTTTATCGATGTTGGACTGCTGGCGGTAGTAGATGCCCATGGGAGCATGGGGAGATTCTGACCAGGGAAGAAAGGCAAGTTCCTTGTGAGGCAGGGTCAGGTGCTGGGGGATAAGGGCAAAGCCTGCCCCCGCCAGGGCCAGATTGTAGGCTTCACTGGTGGTAGCACAGAGAATGTTGTCCAGCTCATCATTGACGGGGACAATGTGATGTCCCCGGGAAAATACATGCTTTAGGAGATAGGGCGGAATGGCAATTACCTGACGATGAGGCCAAATATCTTCAGAGGAGACGCTTTTACGGCGTCTCTTTTTGCATGCCAGGGCCAAAGGATGATTTTTCCGCATGACACAGATAAAGACATCATCATGGAGTTTTTGGAAGGCAATATCCTCGGCCGTAAATTTGGCATCCTTGATGCCCACCACTAAGTCCAGCTGGCTGGTGGCGAGCCGGTGCAGATTGGCATCGGTCTGGTCGAGGGTAAGTTCTGGCACGATGTTTTCATTATCTGCCAGCACCTCGGCGAGAATCTTGCTGATAAACCAGTTGGCATGGGAGTCGGCGTAGCCAATGCGGAGCACCGTGCGTTTGTGCTTATGGAATGTGGAAATCCATTCCATAGAATGGTAGTAGAGTCCGAGCATCTGCTGGGCATCGGGCAGAAACTGAAATCCCACCTGCGTCAAGGATACGGAACGGGTGGTACGGTTAAAAAGCTGGGCACCCAGTTCTGTTTCCAGACTTTGAATCTGCCGGGATACGGCAGGCTGAGACATGGAAAGCTGTTCAGCGGTTTTGGCGTAGTTCAACGTCTTGGCCAGGGTAGTAAAACATTCAAGCTGCTGGGTATTCATCCTATCACCTCATCACGAATTCATTATGTTACCGATAAGATTATGATAACATATATTGATACGATTTGTGCATAAATAATGCGATAATCGCATTTCACAAGGTGATTTATACCTGTTAAGATATGCCTGTAAGCAGAAATCACAAAAAGGAAGTGCTTTCAATGTCTAATGAACACAAACTTATCGCTAAATTTGAAACGATGATTAACACCGCCGATGAATCTTTAGCAGCAGAACTTATTGCTGAAGATGCTATCTTTTATGCACCAACACAGCCGGAACCACTCAAAGGTCCAAAAGGTTATCTTTTCATCGTCCAGATGATGCGTTCAGCCTTTTCCGACATCCAGTGGCATCTCGCTGACTGTGTAATCGAGCCAAACAAGATTGCTGTTTGCTGGAATTGTACCGGGACCCATGATGGAGAATTTATGGGGCATCCTGCTACAGGAAAAACCTTTAAGGTGCGCTGCATGAATTTCTACGAATTAAAGGAGGGAAAATTTATCTCCGATATAGGCAATCCGGACATTCTTGGAATCCTTATCCAGACAGGCATACTCCAATAAGCCCCACTGAGCGTGGCGTTACACTTCCCCTTCATCCATAATTCCAAGCTTCTTTTTCCAGTAACGGGAATAGATGGCTCCCAAGGGATTATGTGCCAGCAGTCTGTCCTTGACCACCAGAGTGGTAACGGGACCGGGACAACTGGCGTTGAAGATGGTATCGTGGCCTACACAGAGGCCACAGGAGATGAAAAGTTCCGTGCCTTTTTCTGCCAGAATCCTGGCTTGGAATTTTGGATTGCACATGGCCTCGTGCGTAAGCTCTGGCTTGACCTGTTTCAGGTCAAGCTCTTTTTTATTGAAGCTGCAATTCTTGCAACAGACACTGTAGAATTCAAAGCCCTGTTGCTCATAGTAGCGGGCAATATAACGTGCTTCGGCGTTGAGGCCAATGCAAAAGGCCATGCCCAGCTTCTTGTAGCCCATGGCCTTGGCAAATTCCGCCGTTTCCTGCAGGCGGGTGATATTGCTGTAAAAGGTTCCCTCCACATAAGCGGCAGCTTTCATAATCCGGCGTTCTTCCTCATTATAAGACTCCAGAATCGTTTCCCGGTCTATGCCAGTGCAGTTTACGCCCTTGGTATAGCAGGCATGAGTCTTGCAATTTGCACAATCAGCTTTCATCATGAAGCCCTCCTAAATCAGTACTTGCAAAAAGGTGCCAGGCAATTTGCCGAGCACCTTAAGTCTTTTATAGAAAATAATTAGTGACAACCATGACCGCCGCAGCCATGACCTTCGCCATGGCCGTGACCATGATGGTCGCAGTGAACAGCAGGGTCGTAAGCCAATTTTCCTGCCAGAAAATCATTTACTGCTGCATCTGCATCACCCTGAACACCGCCGTACAGGGTAATACCTGCCTGAGCCAGGGCATTCTGAGCACCACCGCCAATGCCACCGCAAATCAGGGTATTGATGTCTTCCTCCTGCAGGAGGGTGGCCAGAGCACCGTGACCAACACCGTTGCTGGAGAGAATATGGGATTCCTTAATCGTGTTATCTTCAATAGTATAAACTTTGAAGGTTTCCGTATGGCCGAAATGCTGGAAAATCTGGCCGTTGTCATAGGTAACTGCAAGTTTCATCGGGCTGTTACTTCCTTTCTGCATCGATAAGCGAACGGGATGAGGGCTGTGATGACAAGCAGGACAGAGTTCAAAATTCCCGCCGCTGATGACCAGAGGCCGGCCTTCTACCAGACAACCAGCCATACGTTTGCGAGCCGACAGATACAAAGCCTGCACGGTAGTGCGGGCCACCCCCATCTGCTGAGCACATTCTTCCTGGGTCATGCCTACATAATCCAAGAGACGGATGCACTCATATTCCTCCAGAGAAATATTGACCTCTGGAGCATCTTCCCCCTCCTGCGGTATGAAACGCGTACAGGGAGGAAGAGCACTTACCCGGCGTTTTTTCGTTGGCCTGCTCATCATCAACCTCCATTTTTGACATATGCCTTAATCATATTTTATCATATTTTTGACATATGTCAATTTAATCATCAATTTTCAGCAGCTTTTCGGCAGCATCTTGCAAATAGATATTTTCCGTGGCTTCAATCTGCCCGGCATCACAGTCAGCGGCAAGTTTGGGCTGCATGGGGATGCGGCCAAGGATGTCAAGGCCGTACTGCTGGGCAATCTCTTCCAAATGGCTGTGGCCGAAGATTTCGTGCTTGCCGCCGCAATCGGGGCATTCAAAGTAACTCATGTTCTCCACGATACCAAGGATGGGAACATGCATGGCAGCGGCCATTTTCACCGCCTTTTCCACAATCATGGAAACCAGTTCCTGGGGGCTGGTCACGATGATGATGCCGTCCAATTGGATGGACTGCATCACCGTCAAAGGAACATCACCGGTTCCCGGCGGCATATCGATGAACATATAGTCAATGTCGTTCCAGATGAAGTCATGCCAGAACTGCTTGACCACGCCGCTGATGATGGGTCCACGCCAAACAACCGGGTCGGTATTGTTATCCAGTAGCAGATTCATGCTGACAATATCGATGCCGCCAGCCGTGGATACGGGATAAGCACCATTCTGATTGCCCCGGATTTCTTCGTCTACCCCAAACATCTTGGGAATAGAAGGCCCGGTGATGTCGGCATCCATAATACCTACATGGCAGCCTTTACGAGCCATGGCTACGGACATGAGCCCTGTTACTAAAGACTTGCCTACACCACCCTTGCCGCTGACTACAGCGACTACATGACGGATGTTACTGAGTTCATGGGGCTTTTCGTGTAAATCTTGTTTGCGGGTGTCATCACCGCAGGTGGTTCCGCAGGAACTACAATCGTGATTACATTCTTCTGCCATTGTTCCAGCCTCCTAAACTATAAAACAGATTTATAGTTCCTATTATAGTTCTTTTTAGACATATGTCAATAACCATGACAAACCAGGCAGATGAATTTGTATTTCCACTATGACAAGAAATTTTTTGACCAACAAATACGTTCACGCAGAAGTCGATTCGTATAGCTGGCTCTTTCTTATATTAGCTTCCGCACTTACCGCAGTGGCTGCATCCATTGCATATCAAGCGACTGCCACAGGCATGGCAATGTGGTCCGTCATATACAGCTCTATAGCAATCAGCTGACCTTACAAGAATCCCAATGGCATATCGCAGGTCAAAATGCATCGGCTTGCCCTTAAAATTCAAACTTGCCCTAAAGGCCTGTTCCGCCTGTTTCTGCTTGCTGCTCAAACGATAATGCCTGCCATTCTTAATAAAATGCGAACCGATTTCGATAAAGGAAAAAGACACATTATTTTCCTGACACTCTCTGTGCAAAGCCAGGACCCAATCAAAGTTGCAGGGCCGTGCCCCTTCGTAGTTCTCACCACCGCAGATAACCTGCTCTATGATTCCCTCCTCCAGATAGGGCTTCAGGCTTACGGCACCAATCAGTGGAGCACACATAACGCCTTTGTGCTTGAACGGCAAATCCCTAAGCAGCGGCAGTCGTCTGTTTGCCATTTTCTGATTCTCGCAGGTAACATTGAACCAGATATTCTCCCAGCCGCTGCCAAAATCCTGAGGCAGACAGGCAGCCACCCGTTCCGGCCGCTTGGTGAGCAGGTAGAAAATGACATCCGACCTCTGCCGCATGATTTCCCATGCCTCATCCCGCCATTTGTCAGCCTCTTCCAGAAAAAAATCCGAAGTCATGCACACTCGGATAAGTTCGCCACTTTTTACCTTATAACCGCCATAGCGGTCTTTCTGCAGGGGATAGTTAAAATTCTCTGTCCGGTAAATGTTCGCACCATCTTTTCCCCTTTGCTTATCCAGCGTATACATATAACAATTGGCACAGCCGGGACTGATTTTCCTGCAGCCATGCCATGGATTCCAGATATCATGCATTTTCTCACTCAGCCGCTTCTTTCGTCGCGATTGACTCCAGTAAATCAGCAAGGGTGACTTTCTTGAAATCGGCCAGCATGTGCTGCCTTACCTCTTCCAGTCTGTCACCAAGTACCCCATGGATATTTCTGCCCACCGGGCATTTAGGATTGGGGTTCTCCTGAAAATGGAATAAATCTTCATCCTCTTCCACAGCCCGGAAGACATCCCACAAAGTGATGTCTTCCGGGCTTTTGGTGAGTTTTGCTCCACCGACACCTGCTGCCACTTCCACCAAACCGGCTGCTTTGAGCTGACCGAGTGTTTTTCGGATAATGACCGGATTCACATTGACACTGCTGGCCAAAAAGGTGGATGTGGTCTTGTACTCATCCTTGAACCGCTCGATACAAAGCAGGATGTGCGTTGCTACCGGCAGACGAAACGAGAACTGCATGAAAAATCCTCCTGAATATTCGTTGTATCTATTAACATTACATCGACATATGTATAATAATTGTAACATATTATATTACACCGTTTCCAAAAGGTCAACGAAAATCAAGGAGATAAGGCTTCGCGCACCATGGCCATAGCCACGCCGATAGTGGAAATGATGGGGGCATTTTTCACTATCTTCCACTGGACATTCATTTTTTTACCCAGATAGGGTACTACGACACCGCCGCTGCCGCCGCCACCGGGTCAACCTTTCCCTCGGTGGGATTGCCCAGCCCCACAGTGAAGTTAATCAGCGCAATAACCGCCAGCGGCAGAATAGGTGTAACCAAAGCGGCATTGGGAAGCGTCTGTTTTTTCTTGACCAGCGTTCCCGTTTTCTGATTCAGTAAATTCCCCAAAGTTTTCACGAGCCTGACCGGTACCGAAAGAAGGCCTCCAATAAAGCCACGCAACAAGGCCCAAAATGAGCCACCGGCATTATCCCCTCGCGGAATATTGATGATAATATATGTTATTTCCTCCCCACAACATTATCAAACACGTCGAAACGTCAAATCAACCAATTTTAGGATTTTCCCTTTTTTCAACGCAGTTCGCATTTAATTTTGACAATCTTGCCTCTGATGACCTTGAATTCTATTTTCTTGGTATAGTCAGCACTATAATAGGTGTATTCCGTGTCATCAGAATCCCTTTCCAACTTATCGGGATTGCCATAGGTCTGGGTGATGACTGATTCCTTCATGCCCACACTTATGCCAGCAGGAGTAGCACCACCAGATTTCGTTTCAATTTCTTCTACAATGCCTGGAGTGTATTCAGCCACTTCGATGACAATGCCATTGGTAAAGAATAACTTGTCACCTCTTTGATTATGTGTGCCCAACTTCTGCTTGGCAGCTTCAACGCTGGAACCAGGCGCAACATCAGCAATGGCAATGTTATCAACTGGCACCGTAGCATAACAGACAGCTGCGGTCATGGTCATCATTCCTGCCAGCACGGTCAAAATTTTATTCTTCATTTCAAAACCTCCCTAAAAAAAATCCATATAATTGATTATCAAAAAATTCGCTAATCCGTTAATATTTTCCTGCTATTCCCTGCGAAATAAGCACGGTCATTTGCAGGGAATAGCAGGAAAAGGCGCTGTTCAGAACGAATAACGCCTTTATGGTATTGTCAAGGTACAAGGCCATTTGCATGAAAATCGCAAAAGGAGTTGAATGGGATGAAGAAAAGAATCACCGCGATTGTACTGGCGATTTTTTGCCTGCTCATGAACAGCTGTCTGGCTATGAGTAAGGAAAGCAAGGCCGATTTGGACAACGAGCTTGCCCAAATGGTTGGGGATACCGGCACGAAAGTTCCAGGGCTGGGAGTAATCGCCTTTAAGGATGGCAAGGAAGTTTACAGCAGCTTTCAAGGTTCATCGATTATCGACAGCCAAAATCCACAAAAAAATCACCCCTTTACCCGCGAAAGTCGTTTTCGCGTAGCTTCCGTCTCCAAGATGTTTACCGTGTTCACGATTATGCAGTTAGCCGAACAGGGAAAACTTAACCTGGATGACGATGTGAGCCAATATTTGGGCTTCACGCTCAGAAACCCCAATTATCCGAATACGCCCATTACCGTGAGAATGCTGGCTTCTCACCAATCCTCTTTGCGTGATGGCAAGATTTACAGCATTCCACCACAGATGGGGCTGCAAGAATTCTTCCGCAAAGACGGCAAGTTCTACGAAGATGGCGCGCACTTTGCACCTGCCGGCCAGGAACCGGGCAAATACTTTGCCTACAGCAATCTGAATTACGGCCTTTTAGGAACCATCATCGAAAAAGTTACAGGCGAACGCTTTGACCAGTATCAAAAGAACCATATCTTAAAACAGCTGGATATAAAAGCGGATTATCTGCCCAGTAATTTCAGCAAGAAGGAATTTACGAAACTCGGTGCAGTTTATCAGAAAAAAGACGCATCTGGCATCTGGAATGAAAAAGGTCCATGGCGCGCTACGCATGATGGCTATCCACAGGGACAGCCGGCCAAAGATACCGTTGCCCTGCAGAACCCTTATGCCGAAAACTTCCAGGACACCTACAGCCTGAAGGATTATGTTCCCGGCACCAATGCTACGGTATTTTCCCCGGCAGGCGGTCTGCGAATTTCCTGTGAGGAACTTTCTCATGCGCTTTCCATGCTGCTTAACGATGGCACTTACAAAGGCAAACAAATTCTCTCCCCGGCTTCGGTTAAGACCATGCTGGGCCGCGAATGGATTTATGACGACAAAGCCAAGAACGGCAACACCTATGGCGGCACGATTCTCTCCTATGGTTTGGGCATTTACCAGATGGACGGCAAGAGCACAGCCCGCTTCTGCAAAGATACGGAAATCGACCTGGTAGGACACACCGGTGAAGCTTTCGGTCTGCTCTCCATGCTGGCCATTCGTCCGAACACCAAAGATGGCTATGTCTACATCATGAACGGCGAAGCTGTTGAAGAAGACGAAGATGCACGCAGCGCCGGTAAATTCAGCAACAACTACATCTGGGAAGAAACCCTTGGCGATGCGATTTGCCGCAATGTATTTGTCCGCTGATAAAAGGGAATACCTGCTTTGGTGACCTCCAAAAGGGTCACCAGAAAATAGAAAAACCGCTGAATTAACCGGGCATTGTGGAGCCCCGTCAATTCAGCGGTTTTTTCTATCCCAATTACATGCAACAGGCCCGTACTCATTCACCGGCCGGCATAAGTATCAGGCAGGCAGGAAGATTCGAAGCACCCGGTGTGGAGAACTCGAAGTAGTTGGGTACAGCGTTGTCATAGCAGCCTAAATCAGCCAGCTCCATGTAATTGCTCAAAAGGGCTGTCCCATCCTCACGAGCTTGGAATATCTTCTCCGGCTCCGGGGCAGTCTGCGCCCCGAAGTAGCCGGGGCCTGCAGGTACTTCAATCATTTTCGTATATGAACCATTTCCCCGGCGTACAGTCATAATGCCGGCATAGGTTCCCCCTAAGGAGCATTCCCGTTAAGAACAAAATCCAAGTTTGAGAAATAAAGAAAACTCCCCTAAACTAGAATTACATACCGGGTCGTCAAAGCGCCCTAAAAAATCTAGTTAGGAGAGTTTCCAATATGAATAAAAGATCTTTGTGGGGCTTGAGCCCACGGGCCATTACTGGTTCGCACTGGCTCAGTTCCTTGAGGAAAACAATATTGGTATCAGCATGGTCAATCCATACCATGTGAAACAGACCAAAGAACTTGACGACAATAATCAGACCAAGAACGACCGAAAAGACCCCAAAGTCATCGCCAAGCTTGTCACAGAAGGGCGCTACAGCTATCCGTACGTTCCTATGGGCATCTACGCAGACCTACGCATGACGAGAAAATTATCTCTATGTATGCCAAAGGCATGACTACCAGACAGATTTCTGAAACCTTGGAAGACATTTACGGCTTCGAGGCTTCAGAGGGGTTCATATCCGATGTTACCGATAAAATCCTGCCTTAGATTGAGGAATGGCAGAGCCGACCGCTTTCCAGTATCTACCCTATTATTTTTATTGATGCCATCCACTTTTCCGTAAGACATGACAATATGAAAAGCTACCTGAAATACGTCTTTGACCGAAAAGCCGCGTACCTTGTATGCATTGCAGGCTTTAAGAATCCGTCCTACATGGAATTCTTCAAGAAAGCGAGAAATTTTCGAGGAAAGGAGTTCACGAGACTGGTGATTATGTGCTACAATATTCATGGCATAAGCCCTCCGTTTATGTTGTGATAGTTTGGTCACTTTCATTATACAAAACGGGGACGGCTTATGCTATTTTAGAAAATCTGATTTAATAATTAATGGGCAGTTTTACAACTGCGAAGTTTGAGTATAAAACACAATTAATTGCCGCTATTATGCCATATGTCAATAAGTCAGATGCTATGGATTCTTCAGCGGACATTTGTTTTTGGTTAGCGCCTTAGGGATGAATCGGTTTGGAAATAGGAGTATAGATGGACATTATTGATTTTGCCAAGATACGAGAGGCAAGGCTGGCGAATGCAGCCAAGGTAAAAGCAGAACCCTGCATGCGATATACGGCTATGTTGGAAGCCCTGGATAAAGAAGAGTTGACGGCGATGGAATATATTGCCCAGACTCATGCCTTGCAGATGGCTTATAAAATAGTTGAACATAGCCCCTTATGGGGAACTAAACGAGGCGATTTTTTGCTGCATATTCAGTCAGCACTGGACGCTGTGGTGCCGGTGCTGGGAGATTTGATCATTGCCAACAGTTATGTGGATGGGGCAGTGCGTCTGACGGGGCAGAAGTTCACAGCCAATGAAGTGGGCTTGTGGGCAGCACGCCGGATGATATTGGACTATCTGTTGATTCTTATCGATGACAACAGCCGTCCTGACGATTGGTTGGACCTCCGTGATAAGCAGCCATTGCAAAATGTCCTTGCATATTTAGGATACAGGAGTGAATAAAAAAAGCCGCCGAATCGGCAGCTTTTCTAAAATTATTCTTTGATGCAGGCGAGAACTTCTTCAGCAGTCAGATTGTTGGCCAGCATATAGTTGGTCAATTCCTGATAATCGTCTTTTGCCTTTTTATCCTTCAACTCATTGAGTTTTGCTTTCAGGGCTTTTATTTCATCCTGTTTTTTAGCGATTTTTTCCGCTAAAGCACTAATTTTTTCGTCATAATTTGCTTTTCTTGCCATTTATAAAAAACCTCCTAAAAATAACACCTGCTTATTATACATAACCTTAATTATTTTTGCAAGTTATTCTATTGCATCATATCGAAGGATTAGCAGGAAAACGTTTAGCCGGAATATCTGTGGCAGATAAAAATGGCAAGAATAAGCAACTGGAGGTAGAGAACTATGAACAGATTATTGAAACGGATTTTTTGTTTAGCTTTGGCATTTTCAGGTTTGTTTTCTTTTTGCTCCTTTAGCGATGCTGCGGAAATTCCCATTGATGGTGGTTTGGATGATTTTTCCAATCCCCAAGCACCGAAGGTTATCCAATCCAATACCATCACCGAATTCTCGCTGCAATCTAAGGAAGATATGGATATCGACAGGGCAGGAACGGCAACGAGTTTTCCGGCTGGCGAGTATCTGCTCAAAGCTGAACGCAAGGGCGATAAGGCTCGATTCTATCTTATTTATGATAGTCTGGATACATCTAAGCCGTTGATATTCAAGCAGGACCTGCCTGTTGAGGCATTGGATGAACTACAGGCAATCATAAAAAAGAAAAATCTGGCCGCTATCAACGGCAGCAGTCTGCGAAATAGTGCGTTGGGAACATTGCTTATTTTCCATGTTCATTACGATAGTGGTGAACGCCTATCCGTTTATGCTGAGGGTGGAGCGGCTACTCTGCCGGATGGCTGGTGTGGTACGGAGGTATTTTTGGAATTCTTCATGGAGAAACTGCAGGCAGAAAAAATTCTGCTAGGCAAAGAGGGCAGATAGTTTTTCTGCCGTCAGGCCGGGCAAGAATCTATCCCCTTGTCCAATGCAGGAAAGTACCGATAGTCCGGTCAGCTGTTCACACATAAGCCGGTTATCTTCTTCCATAAGATTGCCTGTGTGAAAGTTATTGAATAGAATGCCCTTTAGGGGCATTTTGTTTTGTTTCATATATTCGTAAGTGAGCACTACACCATTGATGGTGCCTAATCCGGCATCTGCTACCAAAATACTGGGCAGGTTAAACTGATGTACAATATCTTCTAACTGGATATGTTCTTCATCGACGCTTAACGGGCAGGTTATGCCGCCGCTGCCTTCAATAACGACATAATCATGTTCCCGGCAGACCGCCTGAAAACTTTGTTTGATTACGTCCATGCGTACAGGGCTGCCTTCTATGCGGGAGGCCAGATGCGGAGATACGGCATGCTCGTAAACATAAGGGCACATGCTTTCCAGGCTTTGGGAAATGCCGGAAATTTCCCGGACAAAGAGAGCATCACCGGGAATCAGGGTGCCATCTGCACGCCGTGTATTGCCGCTCATGGCGGCTTTGTAATACGCAACATCCAGACCTGCTTCATGCAGTGTTTTTACGATAAGGCCGGCGACATACGTTTTGCCCACCTCTGTATTGGTTCCTGTGACAAACAGATTCTTGCTCATGCACACACTTCCTTTTGCACAGCGGCGTGTTTTTCCTCTACCCAAACACCGCTTTTGTAACAACGCATGCCAATAGCTGCGGCGGCCAGACAAAGAAGAAAGTCTGGGATTATCTGCAAAACACCGCAGTAGAAGATGGCTGTCCAAAGCGGAATCGGTGCGGCAATCACATAATTGGAAATCAGATAGAACCAGCTGATGCCAATTACATAAACAAGCACCATGCCCAAAAGGTTAGCCCCCAGCATATGGCCATACGAAACAGCTGTGCTGCGGCGGACATAATAGCCGCAGAGCCAGGCTTGCAGGATAAAGGCCAAAAGATAGCCAAACGTGGGCTGCAACAGATAAGCCGGGCCGCCGCCGGAGGCAAACACCGGCACCCCCAACACCCCCAGCAGTACATAAGTCCCTACTGCAATGGCCCCCAGACGGGCACCGAGAACCAAACCAGCCAGCAGGGTGAACAGGAATTGCAGGGTATATACATCCGTACCAACCGGTATGCGGATAAAGGTTCCTGCGGTAATCAGGGCGATGAACAAGCCGCAGAGAACGAGCTCGCGTGTATTAAGATGTTTCATAAAATCCTCCATAATTTGCTAAAAGTAATTTGCTAAAAAAATTATTGCTGTCGAAACCATTCTTTCATAACGGCAAAGATATGAACCAATTCATCATCATTGAGTATGTAAGGCGGCATGGCGTATAGATAGGTCAGGAACGGTCTGGCAAAGACGCCGCGTTCATAGGCAAATTGTTGATAGCCTGCCAGTGTCTTCGCCTCAGCGACTTCGATGCAGGCACAACCACCCATTATGCGAATCTCACGGATACGCGGGTCGGTAAAGCCGCTTAGTTCTCTTTTGGCGATTTCTTCCATATGTCTTGCTCTGGCGGTTACCTCCAACTGGTCGTACAGTTCGATTGAGGCACTCGCTGCTGCACATGCCAGTGCATTGCCCATAAAAGTGGGACCATGCATCAAGGCTTTTTCCGGTGCATCATCATAAAAAGCAGTAAAGACTTTTTTATTGGCTACGGTAACGGCATGACCAATATGTCCGCCGGTCAGCCCTTTGCCCAATACCAAAATATCCGGCAATACCACATCGGCGACAAAGCGATGCCCGGTCCGCCCAAAACCTGTAGCGACCTCATCAAAGATGAGCAGAACGTCATATTGATGACAAAGTTCTCTGGCCCGCTGCAGGAAAGCAATGTCATACATACGCATGCCGCCTGCTCCCTGAAGCAAGGGTTCAACAATGAACGCATTCAGCTCACTGCCATAACGGGCAAAGGCATCTTCCAAAGCGGAAATCGTTGTGGGAATATGCACGACATAGGGATTTTTTCCGTATACCTGCAAGATGAAATGGTAATCTTCATCGTCGCCTACAGACATGGTTTTGAAGGTATCTCCATGATAGGCGTGGTCAAGTGCCAGTACCGTACGGCGGTCGTTTTCACCGGCGTTTACATAATATTGCAGGGCCATTTTCAAAGCGACTTCCACGGCGACACTGCCGGAGTCGGAGAAAAAGCAATAATCCAGGTCGCCGGGCAGCCAGTCCGCAAGTTTTTCCGCCAGTTTCTCGGCAGGCTTGTGGGTAAGGCCACCGAGCATGATGTGCGAAAACTTTGCCGCCTGCTGGCAGATGGCATCGGTGATTTGCGGCTGATGATAGCCATAGATAACGCTCCACCAGGAAGATATGGAATCCAGTAGTTTTGCGTCTTTGGTGTACAGATATGGCCCCTCAGCCTTTACGATTTCATAAGGGGCTTTCATTGTTTTCATTTGCTGGTAAGGATACCATATCATTTTACGATACCCTCCCCTGAGATGATATTTTTCTGCATAAACATCGCTTCCTTTTGAAAAGTCTACACTAAGAAGATACTCTTCAATTCGCTTTATGTCAACATATGAAAATAATATGGTTTACCAAAAACTGTTTTGTATATTCCCTTAACGCTTAAAGCTGGTATTGATTTTGAACCGGTATGTAAATTGGATGAAATAATCTTATAAAAAGGATATAATAGTAGACATGAAGAAATTCGTTCGCAAAAAATTGAAACATTGTGGAGGAAAATCTTGAAATCTAACGTAGGACAGGAGCGAATTTATGAATCAGGATAAGGACAGATTAAAGGCCAAGGAGCGGTATGCCGCGGGAAAAATGCGGCAGCATTCCACCAGAGCCTTGTTTTTTATTGGCGGTTTCGGGGCAGCTTCCTGGGCTCCGTTGGTCCCGCTTTTGCGGGAAAGATTGGCCATTGGCGAAGATGTGCTGGGCATGCTGCTTTTGTGAATTGGTATCGGGTCACTTTTGACCATGCCTTTGTCCGGGGCAGCCGCTGTGCGTTTCGGCTGCCGGAAGACACTTACAGTGGCCGCCACCGCCTTTGCCTTGCTTTTGCTGGTTTTATGTCAGGTAGACAGCATGGCAGCTGCAGCGGTTTCCCTGCTTATCTTTGGGGCGATGATGGGATGCATCGACGTCGTGGTCAATATTCAGGCGGTACTGGTGGAAAAAGCGGCTAAACGCCGCCTGATGTCCGGGATGCATGCCTTATGGAGTGTGGGTGGTTTTGCCGGAGCAGGGCTGTTTGGTATCTGGGTGGGGACCCTGGGGCTGACACCTTTTGCTTCTACCTGTATTGCCGCAGGGAGTATGCTGCTTACCCTGGGCTTTTTTGCCCGTCATCTGTTGCCCTTTGGTGGTGAGAGCGGCGGGACCATGGTGGCTGTCCCCAAGGGGATTGTGACCTTTGTGGGGGTGGTGGCCTGCATTGCCTTTCTGGTGGAAGGTGCAGTCATGGAC
Source organism: Selenomonas ruminantium subsp. ruminantium ATCC 12561 (assembly GCF_000424065.1). Classification (GTDB taxonomy): domain Bacteria; phylum Bacillota; class Negativicutes; order Selenomonadales; family Selenomonadaceae; genus Selenomonas_A; species Selenomonas_A ruminantium. The sequence goes on along the minus strand of NZ_AUJE01000028.1, from coordinate 41,054 downwards.
TGGAGTGGTGTATTCCTTACCACGGTCAAGGGATTGGATATGTCTCTGGCAGGTACGGGTTTTACGGTATTCTCTGCGGCCATGCTTATCATGCGGCTCATGGGGGATGCTGCGGTGCAGAAACTGGGGCAGAAGCCTGTGGTGCTGGGAGGAAGCCTGTTGGCATTCCTGGGGTTCCTGCTGGTTATTTTTGCTCCCAGCCAGCTGCTATTATACGCAGGTTTCTTTGCCATAGGCATTGGCAGTGCCAATATCGTGCCCGTGTTCTTTTCCTTGCTGGGCAAGCAGAAGGATATGCCTATCAGTATGGCAGTGCCGGCTGTAAGCACTCTGGGGTATCTGGGAATCCTTATGGGACCTGCGGCCATCGGTTTTTTGGCTCATCAGACCAGCCTTTATATGGCCTTTGCTTTTTTGGCGGCACTGGTGGCTGCACAGGCTGTTATCGCAGCTTATGTCTATAAAAAAGTTTTATAAAGATAAGCTGGATATAAAGAGCACGGAATAATAAATGATTGTAGAAATGGAGTGGAATGTATGAGCAAGATTATATTTATAGATGTAGATGGCACTCTGGTGGATTATGACAATGTTTTGCCGGCCTCGGCGGTAGAGGCCATTCGCAAGGCCAGGGCTAATGGCCACAAGGTATATATCAGCACCGGCCGCAGCAGGGCAGAGGTCTATCAGGAGATTTGGGACATTGGCCTTGATGGCATGATTGGCGGTAATGGCAGTTATGTGGAAGACAATGGACAGGTGGTCATGCACCAGCTGCTTACCGCAGAGCAGAGCCACCGTATCGTGGATTGGCTCCATGAACGCAAGTTGGAATTTTACCTCGAAAGCAACAATGGCCTCTTTGCCAGTGAAAATTTTGAGACAAGAGGTGAGCCGGTCATGCAGGAATACTCTGCCCGCAAGGGCCAGGACAACGCTGCCAAGATGACCGTCCGGCAAGCCTTCCCGGAAATGATTTTTGATGGGGAACTTTACCGGGATGACCTGAACAAGGTCAGCTTTATCCTCGAAAGCTATGAAGATTTTTTGGCGGCTAAAGAAGCTTTTCCAGATTTGCAGGCAGGCACATGGGGCGGTGTCGGGGAAACGGCTCTGTTCGGCGATTTAGGTGTCAAAGGCATTACTAAAGCTCATGCTATTGATGTTTTGTTGCAGCATATTGGCGGCAAAATTGAGGATACCATTGCCTTTGGCGATGCAAAAATTGACATTCCTATGTTCGAATATTGTCATATGGGGGTGGCTATGGGTAACGGCGGCGAGGAAATCAAGGCTATTGCTGATTTCGTAACGGATGCCGTGGCTGCGGATGGTCTGGCTCATGCTTTCCAGCGGCTGGATTTGATATAAAATTTGGATGATGAGCAGCAGTATAAAAAGGGCAGAAAAAAATACGCATTAAAAAACGCAGGCCGCTATACCTGCGTTTTTCTATGCGTACAACATATAAGAAAAGCTGTTCCCTATAGGGTTATTTGAGCTGCTTGTGGAAAAAGTCCGCTACGAGTTTTACGGCACCGGCAGTATCTTTGCTAAATCCGTGGTCTTCCCCAGGGATAAGTTTTAGCTCGCCATTGAAGTAAATCCGCTGATAGCGGAGACTGTACGTGTAGGGAACAATGGTATCCTGTGTTCCATGCACCATGAGAGCAGGGCCCTGATACTGGGAGGCTGTTTCATATATGGGGAGCGTTTGAGCAGTTCTTACATAGTTGGCACCGAGCTTCAGGCCGTTGAAAATATCCACGGCTTCCGGAAGATTGCTTACATCGTATTGTTTGCCAAAGAGAATGCCGCGGATGGCATCTTCACGCAGAACAGCAGCAGGAGCCATCAGAGCAAGGCTCTTAATTTTCTGTGTGCCCAGAATACCTGCTGTCATACTGGCAACAACGCCACCCTGTGAGTGCCCGGCAAGCGATACAGAGGTTACACCGGGGAGCTTTACCGCATAGTCATAGACCTTTTTGGCATCTTCGATTTCGTTGGGAACAGTCATATCCTGAAAACGCCCCTCGCTCTTGCCGTGGCCATTAAAATCAAAGCGCAGGGAAGCAATACCATCCTTTTCCAAGGCATTTGCCAAAGTAGTCAGCGGTGCATTTTCCATATTAGCCGTAAATCCATGCATGATGATGACCAACGGGTAGTTCTTTTGCTGGTCTGGTGTCTGTAAAACGCCAACCAGTTTACCATGGTCGCCATCAATGGTGATGTTTTCGCTTTTGGCAAAGGTCTGCTGTCCACAGACGTTTAGCAGACTAAAGGTAAAAGCCCCAACCAGGGCAAGGTGTTTTAGGATTTTCATGTTCATTAGCTCCTGTTTCGTCGAATTAAATATGGATATTCTTTAGCAATTGTATGGTATATCTTATTCGCCGTAAATTTCCTTGAGTTTGCCAAGAGCCTCTTCCGGAGCAACGCCCTTATTTACAAGATACTCATTGAGGGCCTTAAAATCTGTTCTGGTCTTCTTTGCTTCAAGGTCAGTTAACTGTGCTTTTAGAGCCTTGATTTCTTCCGCTTTCTTTTCAATTTTTGCCGTGATGCTTGCAATTTTCTGTTCATAATTTGCTGTTCTTGCCATGATGATTCCTCCTAAAATTCGAATATAAATTTTGATACCATCTAGATATGTAATTTCCACTAAAAAGCTGATTTTCCTGCTTTTTTCAGTCCTTTAATTTTAGGCCGTCATGAAACGCCTTGCCAACTACCGGCCCCACCAGTCGATAGGTTTTTGTGGCAATATCGAAAATAATGGGCTGCAGTTTGTCGTAGTCCACTACGCCATCCGTCAGAATCTTTTCATCCGCTTGCTGGGCAATGATTTTGCCTACCAGAATGCCGGTTTCGTCACTGTAACTTACACATTCACATTCCAGGGTAACAGGGAATTCTTCGATGATGGGGGCATTGACATGGGCACTTTTGTGGACATGGCAGCCAGCTTTTTCAATCTTATTGACTTTGCTGCCTGTCTCCACACCGAAGTAATCCGCGATTTCTACCGTATCTTTGGTAGCAAAAGCCACAGTGAACGCCTTGGTATGCTTGATGTTCTCCGTGGTTTTGTGTTTCGCCAAAAAAAGGGTGATTTCATCAAAATCAGACTGTGCCCCCCAGGCAGCATTCATGGCATTCGGAACGCCATTCTCATCATAAGTGCCGATGATAAATACCCCCTCCGGGGCAATGCAGGCTTTCTTGCCGGTAAATTCTACGCTCATGCAGATTCCTCCTCATAAAAATAAAATTGTACAACATACAGATATACATTTCTTCTTTTTTAGCAGCAATCCTGCATGTTTTTGAGGAAAATTTTTCGTGGAGTATGGATGAAATCCCCATCCCGAATAAGGACTTGTTTTGCGGATAAAAGTGGCTGTATTAGTTTTTTGACTTCATACCAATTCGGTAAAAAGTGGTGGCTTATTATAGTTTGCCAAAACAAGAATCCCCCGCTTATAGAGCGGGGGATTCGTTAGTTTTTATACACGGATACCAATCGGTCCAGTCTTGAATGGCGGGTCACAAGAATTCGGCGGAGGCATTAACGGGCCGGTTTTCTGTTCGTAAGGATAGGCAATCGGGCCAGTTCCCAATGGGCCAGTCTTCTGTTCATAAGGATAGGCGATTGGACCAGTTCCCAGTGGGCCAGTCTCTTTAACAGGACCTACGGCGTTGCCGCCTGCTACGCTGTTCAGCTTCCATCATCTGAAGGTAGCCCTGGGGACAAATGGCAGCTGATGGAGCCGGATATCGCAGAGCTCAAGCGACTTTTTGCCCAATGGCAGGAAGGCATGCAGGCAGGGGAAGGCTGGAACGCCTTACATCTACCAAGGGGAAGAAATCGGCTCTCAGGAAGCCTTGGAAATTCTTGCAGCTCGTTCCCGGGATAACGGCCGCACGCCCATGCAGTGGTCAACAGAAAAATATGCGGGCTTTTTTGCGGTCACACCATGGATACTGCCGCCTGACAACTATCGTCAAATCAATGCAGCGTCCGAACGGCACGAGCAGGATTCCATCTTTTCCTTTTAGCAGCAGCCCATCTGTCTGCGTCATGGATGGCCGCTTATTGCCAAAGGTTCTCTGGAAAACTATCCTTACAGGAGACAGCAAGATTTTATAGCAACTTACTCAAAATATACTTATTTATTGCGTATACAAGGCGAAATTTACCTAAATTAAACAATATTATGCAGTAACACCTACCCAAAGATTGATATAATAATAAACGAAGATAATCAATAGGTACAAATAATAAATTCATTTTGTGCAGTATTTTATCGAAAGGTGGAATTAGCATGATTAAAGTAGGTATCATTGGAGCAGGCCGTATTGGCCATGTACATGGGGAGAGTATCTCCAAGTTTGTAAAACATGCAGAAGTGAAAACCGTGGCCGATCCTTTTATGAATGAAAAGACGGAAGCCTGGGCAAAATCTTTGGGGATTCCCAACACCACAAAGGATTATCACGACATTCTAAATGACCCTGAGATTGATGCCGTATTGATTTGTGCTTCCACCGACCAGCATTCCCCGCTTTCCATAGAGGCCCTGAAAGCCGGCAAGCATGTTTTCTGTGAGAAACCCATAGACCATGATGTTGAGAAGATCAAAGAGGTTCTGGCTGTAGTAAAGGAAAGCGGAAAAAAATATCAGGTTGGTTTTAATCGCCGCTTCGACCACAATTTCCGCGCTGTCCGCGAGGCTGTGGCTTCCGGTAAGGTGGGCAAACAGCAGATTATCAAGATTACCTCGCGTGACCCGGAACCTCCTTCCATTGACTATGTGAAAATTTCCGGTGGCATTTTCCTGGATATGACCATCCATGATTTCGATATGGTGCGTTACCTCTCCGGCGCGGAAGTCGAAGAAGTCTACGCCGAAGGTTCTGTAACCGTTGACCCTGAGATTGGCAAGGCTGGCGATATCGATACGGCGGTCATTACGTTGAAGTTGGATAACGGTGCTACGGCGGTTATCGATAATTGCCGTGCTGCTTGCTATGGCTACGATCAGCGCGCTGAGGTCTTTGGCAGCAAGGGCTGTGTAGCCATCAGCAACGACTCGGATTCCAACGCTGTCTTCAGCAGCAAGGACGGTGTGGTAGCGGAAAAGCCCATGTTCTTCTTCCTGGAACGTTACATGATGGCTTATGCCAAGGAAGTGGATGAGTTTATCGAAGCTATTGTCAATGACACGGAAACTCCTGTCAATGCAAGGGACGGCCTTGAACCTGTGCTGATTGGCCTGGCTGCCAAGAAGTCCGTAGAAGAACATCGTCCGGTCAAGATTGAAGAAATCCGCAAAATCTACGGAATCTAATAAATTATCCCCCGGTTTGGAGTGCAGCGTATCTGCACTCCTTTTTCAGGTTCAAGAGCTGGTGAAAATTTCTAATGAAATCATAATTTCCCTTCTGCATTTTTCTGCTATACTTTAGATATCAATACCCCGGGAGGAATCATCATGTTACAATATTTCATAAAAGGATCTGCCGTCTCTTTTTTCCCCAGAGGGCTGGAGCCGCGACTCGACTACATCTGCAATGTAGATGCGGAATCGGCCAAGATGCCCCGAAGCATGCACGAGCATGCTCATCTGACAGAAGCCGTTTTGGTTTACCAGGGAGCAGGTATTTTTATGATCGGTGGCCACCGTTACACGGCCAAAACCGGGGATTTTGTCATCTATAACAGCCACACTGTACACGATGAATTCGGTGGCAATGGTGAGGAACTGCACACCTATTGTCTGGGCTTGAGCAATCTGCATCTGCCCGGTCAGAAAGCAGGCCAGCTTGTTCCTGCCGGTATCTGTCCCGTTATCAGTACCGGGGCAGATTACGAAACATATTTGCAGCTCTGCCGCATGATTGAATGTGAAATACAGACGGAAGAAGGCGCAGATACGGCCAATCTTCTGGCCCGTGCCCTATTCACCAAGCTGGCACGGTGTCTCCTTAGCAAAGGCGTTAAAGAAGAACAGCGGCAGGACAGCCTGGCTGCCCGGATGCGCCATTACATAGACGGTCACTACCGTGAGGAGCTGCGTCTTTCCGATATCGCCCAGGCCATGCATGCCAACGCTTACTATCTTTCGCATGTCTTCAAGGAGGAAAGCGGCTTTTCTCCGATGAAATACGCCACGCTCCGGCGCATTGGCGAAGCCCAGAACCTTCTGATCAACACGGATATGACCATTACGGCCATTGCCGCGCAGATCGGCTACAACAACTCCAACTACTTCCAAAATGTATTCCGTAATGCTGTGGGCATTTCTCCGGGGGAGTATCGGAAAAAATGGACCAGGTAGCTGCAACAACAAGAAACGAAGTCCCTCAGCCTGTAAGGCTCAAGGGACTTCGTTTCTTGTTCTTTTTTATGGTTTACTTCTGTCTCATTTCTACATACTGGCAAATAAGGTCCGCCGCTTCCTCCAGCGTTATCTTGCTGGTATTGATCATCATATCGTAATTCTGCGGGTCGCCCCACTTTCTGCCCGTATAGTAAGCATAGTAGCTGCGGCGTTGTTCGTCCACGGCGTTGAGTTCCTTCACGGTCTTTTCGTCATATTCTTCTTTAGCCCGCTGTTCACGGAAATCGTCATCCGCGTAGATGAAGAAGGAATAGTGGTTGGGGCAGTCCTTCAGCACGAAGTCAGCACAGCGTCCCAAAAATACCGCGCCCTCTCCCCGTTTGGCAATGGCCAGGATGGCTTTTGCCTGTTCGATATAACGGCGGTTGTAGTCCGCTACTCTGCCAAAGCCCCCCTGCTGGAAATAGGGTTTGCTGGTCTCAGGTGAAGCATAGGAAGACTTCACGATGCTCTCGATATCTGCGCCCTGCCCCATTTTCTCCGCTGCCATGTTCACGATTTTGCGATCATAGCGCCTCACGTTCATGCGTTTGGCAAGGATCTCAGAAACTGCCCGGCCGCCGCTGCCATATTGACGGGTAATGGTAATCAACGTATTTTCTTTCAAAACGAACACCTCTTCTTACATTTCGCCCAGAGCTTCACGATGTACCAGCTCCTGCATGATAGCGGGATATTCCTTGTCCAGCTTGTAGTTCACCAGCACGCCGATAAGCACACCCCAAACGATAAGCGGAGCATACATGTAGATGCTCATAATCATGCTGATAACCGCAGGCGTCTGCGTAACGGAGCCGGTTGCAGTGGCCACATAACCTGCATAGGACAGAAGCCCTGTTAAAATGGCACTGGTAAGACCTGTACCGACCTTGGTGCCCACAGAACCGCCGGAGAACACCAACCCTTCCTGCCGGAGATGACTCTTCCACTGACCATATTCCACTGCGTCACCCAGGAAGCCAAAGATAACCGACTGAATGGGCGCAAAGCCGATGCCGCGAATGATGCAGCTGAATACCAGCATGTTGAAATCTTCAGGATTCAGCAGGAAAATCAGGTGACCAATCAGACAGATGATCACACCGCCCAGGCTCATATTTCTCTTGCCAAAGCGCTGGAGCAGTTTCGGACTGAAGATTGCCATTACGCCAATGGTGACGAGCGTTTCCAAAAGATAAAGGCCGCTGTAGAGAGAATCGTTATTGAAGATATACTTGCAGTAATAGGGAAGAATGGTACCCGTGACGGTGAAGATGACATTCTGCATCATCCAGATGGTCATGCCGGCCCAGAAATATTTGTTCACGGCCAGGCCTTTTAAAGCACGTTTTACCGGTACTTTGTCGTCATTCTTTTCACGCGCTTCAATCACAACGGTCTCCTCACAGTTGCGGAAGCAGAAGATCAAAAGTCCCAAACCAACCAGCGCCCAAAGACTCATGACCTCTACCCAAGCCATCTGACTGTCACCGAATATTTTCACCAGAGGCAGGGTTGCCGATACGGAGAGGATACGCCCCCAGGGAGACAGACACATGCGGGTGATGGAAAGCATGTCACGTTCCTTGGAGAGACGGGTCATCATGGCAGATAAGCTGCCATAGGGGAGATTCAGAGCCGTATAACAGAAAGTAGTGCAGAAATTATAGGTCACGAAGATGTAGGCAAATTGCAGGGCCGAAGTGGTTTGCGGCACGGTGTAGATAAGGATGATTGACACAGCGAAAGGGATACTCATCCAGAGAATCCAGGGGCGGGATTTGCCCCATTTGGAATGGGTCTTTTCCACCAGAAAACCCATGATTACATCGGAAAAGCCATCAAAGCAGCGCGAAAGCAGCATAACCAGACCTACAATGGCAGGATCTATGCCTGCGTAGTCCGTATAAAAGAAAGTCAGGATACCCATGGCACCCCAGACCACGTTCTGGGCTGTGTCGCCTAAGCCGTAAGCAATTCTGGTCTTCCAAGAAAGCTGTCCGGCATTTTCATTGCTATTCATTGCCAGTCCCCCTGTTCAACTTAACCATAGACTAATTTCTTGTGATGTTTTGGCGCCTTTTGTACATCTGTTGATTATATTATATCTATTTTTGCACTATTATATCTATAAAAAATTGTTTGTTTAATCCTCTTTTTCTTGGAAAAAACAGTCCTAAATCGCTATAAAACAGACAGGATATATAAAAAACAATAGTATTATTTAGTCGTACTATAAAATCTTGCTGTGAAGACTTTATTGCGCAGGAAGCTGGATATTATGGGGCTGACGGGCCGCATCACAAAGCAGCCCTCCCGGAAAAACAAATTCCGGAAGGGCTGCTTTTCTTTATTTTTTTAGAAGGGGGTAATAAGGGTAGACTTAGAGATGCGCTTTTTCCTTGATATATTTGCGGGCTTTGATTGCATATTCAAGCGGGTTAGCCTTTGCCGGGTCCTGCTCAGCTTCTACAATATACCAGCCATCAAAATCACTCTTGTTCACATAGTCAAAGATGGGCTCAAAGTCGATATCGCCATCTCCGGGCACGGTGAACATACCGGCACGGACGCCGTCCAAAAAGCTCATCTTCTCGTCAATGACACGCTGACGAATAGGCATGCGCACATCTTTCAGGTGGATATGACGAATGCGGGGCAGGTACTTCTTCAAGATGCCCATGTAATCTTCGCCGGAGCAGACCAGATGGCCGGTATCGTAGAGGAGCCATACATAGTCGGGATTGGTGTTTTCCATGAGACGGTCAATTTCAGCCTCAGTCTGGACACCGGTGCCCATGTGGTGATGATAGGTCATGGTCATGCCCATATCTGCAGCTACTTTGCCCAATTTATCCAGCCCTTCGCAGAGAAGTTTCCACTGTTCAGCTGTATTTTCCGGCTTGCCAGCAAAGACCGGTACATCGAGTTTGCCCTGAACGCTGTTGCCCTGCTCGGCTACATTGCAGAATTTGGCGCCCATTTCTTTCAGGAAAGAGCAGTGCGCGATGAAATCCTTTTCCACCTGTTCGTATGGCTGGGTGAGCAGAAAGGAACTGAACCAGGCGCTGGCAATCCGCATACCGCGCAGGTCAAGCGCTTTTTTGAGTACAGCCGTGTCTTTCGGGTACTTGCCTCCCACTTCACAGCCGGTGAAGCCGGCCAGTGCCATTTCACTGACACACTGTTCAAAGGTATTTTCCTTGCCCAAATCGGGCATATCATCGTTCGTCCATGCGATAGGTGCGATGCCAAGCTGAATCTTTGCCATAATGATTACCTCCAGATGTTTTATATCTATGCCTTTCTCAATGAGGAAAGCTTTTTATCAATATTTACGAGCCGCTTCATAATGGGGCTTCATTACCTTTTCATAAATCTCATTGACTTTCTTATTCTCAGACACCTGAGCTACGCCTACACGCCACCAGTCACCGTAGCCATGTACCATGGTCTTGGGCAGGACTTTTACATCAATAAGGGTGGAAACCGTCTGCTTCTTGGCATCTTCGATGGCAGCCTTCAGTTCCTCAATGGTATGCACCGTATAGGCCACACAGCCATAAGAACGGGCATTCATGGCAAAATCAACAGGCACCAGACCGCCATCGAGCTGGCCGGTCTTTTCGTTGCGGAAGCGGATTTCCGTGCCGTAGCTGCCCTGACCATGGCCAACTTCCAAATTATTGATGCAGCCGCCGCACATGTTATCAAAGAGAATGACATTTATCTTCTTGTGTTCGGCAATAGAAGCCGGCAGTTCGGAATGAAGCATCATGTAAGCGTAGTCACCGACCAGTGCATAGACTTCGCGGTCAGGTTCGGCCATCTTTACCCCCAGAGCAGCATTTACTTCATACCCCATGCAGGAAAAGCCGTACTCTACATGATAGCTGCCTACAGACTTAGCCCGCCATGCCCGCTGAAGGTCACCAGGCAGACTGCCGGAAGCGCCAACGATAATGGCATCTTTGTCAATACATTCATTCACCGTGCCCAGCACCGTGGTCTGGGGCAGGCTGCAACCCGTAAGCTCGATGAATTCCTTGGCCACTTTTGGGAAGTCAAAGTCATCATTGACTTCGGGGACGAAATCTTCACCAGTATATTCAATATGATAAAGACGATCTACTTCCTTATCATAAGCTGCCTTGGCCGCCTTTACCTCTGCCGCATATTCGGCCGATACATGGTAGCCGGTCTTGCCCAGTGCCTCATCCAGCATCTCAAGAGCTGTACCGGCGTCACCTACCACCTGTAGGCCGTCCATTTTGTAGGCATGGAACTTGCTCACATTGATATTCAGGTACTCCACATCCGGATTCTGGTAAATCCACTTGGAAGAAGTGGTGAAGTCCGTATAGCGGGTGCCGATGCCGATAACGAGATCGGCATCCGCGGCGATGGTATTCGCGCCCAGTCCACCAGTCTCGCCCAGTCCACCAAGGTTCAGCGGGTGCTCCCAGGTGATGGTACCCTTGCCTGCCTGGGTTTCACCAAAGGCAATGCCGTACTTCTCAGCAAATTTACGGAAGGTATCCTCTGCTTCAGAATACTTCACGCCGCCGCCAAAGATCATAATGGGTTTCTTCTTGCGGCGTATGAGTTCCACTGCCTCGCGGATAGCTCGCTCGGATGGCTTTACACGGTCGATGTGATGCACCCTTTTCTGGAAGAAGTATTCCGGGTAATCCCAGGCTTCCCCTTCGACATCCTGCGGCAGGGCAATGCAGACTGCACCGGTATCTGCAGGGTCTGCCAACACCCGCATGGCATTGATGCAGGCCGTCATGAGAATTTCCGGACGGGTCACACGATCCCAGTATTTGCATACAGCCCGAAAAGCGTCATTGGTCGTCACCGTAAGGCTGTGGGGCTGTTCCATCTGTTGCAGCACCGGGTCCGGCTGGCGGTCAGCATAGGTATCGCCGGGCAGGAACAACACGGGAATGCAGTTGGCCGTGGCGGTGGCAGCGGCTGTTACCATATTGGCAGCGCCGGGACCTACCGAAGAGGTGCAGGCGTAAATCTGTTTGCGGCGCTTCTGCTTGGCATAGCCCATAGCAGCATGAGCCATGCCCTGTTCATTGCGGCCCATGTGCATGATAAGATGCCCGGGGTCCTGTTCCAAAGCCTGCCCCAGCCCCACCACATTGCCGTGACCAAAAATGCCAAAAATACCGGCAAACATAGGGGTTTCTTTTCCGTCAAATTCGATGTACTGATTATTGAGAAACTTCACCAAAGCCTGTGCTACAGTGAGTCTGATCGTCTTAGCCATATCAAAAGCCTCCTAAAAGGAATGTTTAACGTTTTGGTTCCCAGATTTCTGCCTGAGGATCAAGCAGCCAGGTATGCTCCGGCAGGTCATTTCTGGTCTTTATCCAGGGATCATTGTCCAGATGGCGGATCATCCAGCTGTACCACATAGCATAGCCAGGTGCCGTAACCTGCGGATGCATATATCCACCGGACAGTTCCGACCAGCTGTTGTGGCTGATTTTGAACGCATTGTCACCGATAAAGCAGGCACCGAAACCTTGAGGCTTGTCAAATTTGTACGTGTAGACCTCCGGCTGGGGATGGTTGTGGGGAATGTAGCCCGACCACCGGCCCGGACTATTGATGACTTCGCCGTTTACCATGTTGGAGAAGGGCGCATTGTCATAATCAAAGATGGTGCGCACCGTGCGTTCTGCGGTGCCCTTCCAAAGCCCGGCACCGAACACATCTGCCTGTACATCTTCGGGACGGAAGAACACGGGCTGGAAGGTCTTTTCGTTGATGGTCTGCTGCACCAATACTTCCGTATTCTGTTGCAGAGCCTTGATGGTGACTTTGACAGCCTTTGGCACCAGCAGGCAGTAGGGATTTTCTTCAAAGAGGGAGTGACGCTCCATGATTTCCTTCTTGCCTTCCCAGGCAATTTCCACCTTGCCTGTGAGAATCACGAATGCGGTTTCCTGAAGACGATCTTCGAACTCCACGACTTCATTTTCATCAAAAAGCTGATAGCCGATATCCATGAGCATATCGCTTTCCCGGGTAGTCATGGCATTGTAGCCATGCTTCAGCTCACCTAATCTTCCGAATCTCATAATCTGGCCTCCCAGTCCATCTCTGTGATCACTTTTTCGTCCTTATGCTCCTGCATAAAGGCTTCAATCTGCTCTGCCGTCTGCATGGCGTTGGAGCAGCTATGGCTGGCGACTACCATGGCGGCATGTGCCGTAGCATGCTGCAGGGAATCGGCCACGGAATGTCCCTCCAGCAGGCCGTAGATAAAGGCACTGGCATAAGCATCTCCACCGCCGAAGGATTTCAGCAGCTTGATATGATAGGATTCCACCTTGTAGGCGTGCTTGTCCGCAGTGTAACCAATAGATCCCTTCTTGCCATGCTTGATGATGACGATTTTTGCCCCATTGGCAATGTACTTGTCCGCAATCTCATGGTCGGGCACATCGTTAGCCAGCACCGGAAGGCCCTCAATCAGGTCAATTTCATCGCGGGAACCGATAATCACATCGGCGAAACGGGCCACCAGAGAGTAATATACGCAGATATCCTTGTCCGAGCGCCAGCTGTAAGGACGATAATCGGCATCAAAGATGACCTTGGTGCCATGCTTCTTGGCATATTGCAGCGCCAGCAGACAGGCCTCCCGGGAGGGGCTCTTGGAGAGTGCTACGCCGGAAATCAGAAGGATTTTGGAACCTGCGATGTATTCTTCGTTGATGTCCTCAGGCGCAATTTCTAAATCGGCTACCCGGTCACGATACATGAGAATGCTGCTTTCCGTAGGGCTCTTGATTTCCGTGAAGGTAAGACCTATGCGTTCCCCATTCTTAGCCCGCACCATCTGCGAGGTATCAATGCCCCGGCTCTCAAAGTAGTTCAGCACGAAATCACCGAACTGGTCATCGGAAACACAGCCGATAAAGCCCACTTTCTTGCCCAGACGGTTCACACCTACGGCAATATTGCCCGGAGAACCGCCCAGATACATGGAGAACGTTTCTACCTGGTCCAACGTGCGGTTGATTTCGTTGGGATTGAAATCCAAGGTCACTCGTCCAATCAGGACAATATCACGCTCTTTATGCGGGTCAAAATCTATCAAAGCCATTTTACAGCCTCCTATCAGGAATCATCTTCAAAAACACTTCGTAGGTCACAGCGCACAGAAAACCACAAACACCTACGAATACACAAGCCATCGTCTTAATTATAGAGACCAGCTTTTCCCTTAAGTCCGAAAATCTCCATGTGTTTCTTAACATTTTCATAAGTCCCCACGGAAATGGCTTCGCTGAAGTCAAAATAATTGGCTTCTGGCTTAGCCTGATGAACCTCTTTTATCTTAGCTGCCGAGCGGTCATAGGACGCAGTGGCAATATTTATCTTGGTTATGCCGTTGACCAGGCAGTTATGGAAATCCGTTGCCGTCAATCCGGTGCCGCCATGCAGCACCAAAGGTGTATCCAGCGCCTCATGGATTTCCTGCAATCGATCAATCCGCAAATGCGGTGTTTCCTTATAATTCCCATGAGCAGTGCCAATGGCCACAGCCAGGGCATCTACTTTCGTTTCCGCGGCAAATCGTTTCGCCTCGGAAACCGAGGTCACCTGGATGTCTGCAGAAGCCATATCCCCTTCAGCACCACCAATGCTGCCGATTTCTCCTTCCACGGAGGCACCGAACTTTTCGGCCAGAGCTACGACTTCTTTCGTCTTCGCTATATTTTCCTCCAACGGGAAATGCGAGCCGTCAAACATGACCGAGGTAAACCCCAGGGTCAGGGCCAGCCGCACGGTTTCCAAGGTGCGTCCGTGGTCAAGATGCACAGCCGTGGGCATCTTGCACTGCCGGGCAGCAGCGATCATAATGGGCCCCAAAAGCTCCAGCGGCGAATAGCGCAGGCGTCCTTCTGCAATCTGCAAAATCAAAGGCGCTTCCATTTCTTCGGCGGCCTTGATGGCCCCCATGGCCATTTCCATATCCGACACATTGAACGCGCCCACAGCAAACGTGGCATCGGACTTGGCCAGCAGTTCCTTCATGTTTACAAGGGACATAATGACTGCCTCCCTTTATTTTAGAAAAGTTTTTTGTAAATGCCAATGAGGTCTTCTTTGGTGGGTACCCGCATGGTGTTCTGGGGGCTGCCGCTTTCCAAGGCATCGCTGGCCATCTTATCCAGCTGGGCAAAGAATTCTTCCTTTTTTACGCCCTTTTCTTCTAAGGTGGGTACATCCAAAGCCTTGCAGAAGCGCGCTACCTCTTTAGCCATGGCCACAGCCGCTTCATGGTCATCCGTCTTTTCATCGGCTGCGCCCATCAGGCGGCCAATCTCAGCAAAACGGGCCGTGTTTTCCTCAATGGCAAACTCCAGGCAGGCCGGCAGCAGCATGGCATTGGATAGGCCATGGGGAATGTGGAAGAGGGCACCAATCGGACGGCTCATGCCATGGACGATGGTAACGGAAGCGTTGTTGAACGCGATGCCAGCCTCCGTTGCAGCCAGGCTCATGGCCAGGCGGGCTTCTACATTCTTGCCATCCTTATAGCAGATGGGCAGGTATTTATGAATCTTCTTGATGGCAGACAAGGCAAAGGTATCGGTCAGCGGCTGTGCTTTGCGGGAGGTATAAGCTTCAATAGCATGGCACAGAGCATCGAGACCCGTGTTAGCGGTGACGGAAGGAGGTGCGGTCATGGTGAAGGTGGGGTCAACTACAGCCAGCGCCGGGATGATGGAAGGACCGCCTAGAAGCATCTTCACATTATTGGTGGTATCTGATATGATGGTATTTTTGGTGACTTCACTGCCTGTGCCGGCGGTGGTCGGAATGGCTACCAGATAAGGAACCGGCATGTCGATGTTCACATGCATGTAGTCGCTGATTTTGCCTTCAGCCACGCTCATGAAGGAGATGGCCTTGGCTGTATCGATGGGGCTGCCGCCGCCAAGGGCAATGAGAAAATCGCACTTTTCACTGCGGTAAACTTCCAGGCCGCCTTCTACGATTTTGTCTGTAGGTTCCGTGTTGGCTCCCGCGTAAACTACATAAGGAATATCTGCAGCCTTCAAAGCGGCTTCCACCTTGGCCACATTGCCAAACTTTACCATAAATTCATCTGTCACAATAAGCGCTTTGGTTCCCTTGCCCTCAATGTGGCTGCCCAAATCAGAGATGACATTCTCGCCTGAGATAATCTTGGCCGGAACCATAAATGTGTAACCCATGTCAATGCACTCTCCTTTATCAACTCATGTGTATATGTTTGATTATTTGTTGGTAACTTTATGGTTATAATTTACATCTTTATTACCCGCTTGTCAATATCATTCCTGCAAAAAAATATTATTTTTTATCACTTTATGGTCTAAAATATAATGTAAACTGCATAAAATAAGAGTTTTTGCTTGTAATCTTGCCTTTTTCTCATTTTTGTCTTATAATATACCCATACAACATACCCAAAATATCACAATTTAATAAACAACTTTACCCAAAATAATTGAATCACATGAGGTGAAGAACATGAAAATCGACCGTATTGAACAAATTCATGATTTATTGAAGAAAAACCGCAGTATTTCCCTGAACGATCTCTGTGACACCTTCGGTGTATCCAAGAACACCATTCGCCGGGATGTAGCAGAACTGGAAAAGAACGGTATCATCCGCAAGGTCTATGGCGGCATTGTACTGAATGAGGACGAAAGCGGTGCCCCAGAACCTTTTGCTTACCGTGAAGGCCGCAATGTGGATGCCAAAAAACTGGTGGCTCAGCTGGCTGCGGAGCAGGTGCAGGACGGAGATGTCATTTATATCGACTCCGGGACCACCACCATGCATATGATTCCTTATCTGATTAAGAAGAGATATCTCACCATCGTCACCGCCAGCGTCCACGTCATCAACGCTGCAGGCAGTTTTCCCGGCCTTAACATCATCTCCACCGGAGGCACCCTTTACATGCCCTCCAACGCCTTTGTAGGTCCCAGCGTCCTTGCTGCCCTGCAGAACTACAACCTTTCCAAAGTATTTTTAGCCAGCACTGGCATTTCCATTGCTCATGGCGCCACGAACGCCTCTCCTCTGGAGTGCGAAATCAAGCGCAGTCTGGCCCAGAAGAATGCAGAAAGCTATCTCTTGGTAGACAGCACAAAATTCAACAAAGCGTCCCTTATGACCTATTGCCAGCTCTCTGACCTCAATGCGCTGATTACAGAAAAAGAGCCTGACAAGGAGTATGTGGATTACTTTGAAAAACATAATGTGCGGCTGATTCTGCCGTAGAAAGACCAAGGGGATATTCCGGGCAGGCAGCCCGGGATATCCCCGTTTTATGTTTCTTATCGTTTTCTTCCTGCTGTAATATAGACGCCCAGGAAAATAGCCATTGCCCCCAGGATTTCCGGCAGGCCCAACTGTTCTTCAAACAGCAGGCTGCCTCCCAGCATGCCCACCAGAGGTGTAATATTCTGAAAGATTGCCGTAGTGCTGGGACCGGCATTTTTTACACCGATATTCCAAAAGAGCATCGCCATAATACCGCCGCATACTACGGTATAGGCAAAGGCTATCCAAAGAGCAGGGGAAAGACTCACCGGAGCCAGTTCGCCAGTCATTGCACCGTAAAGACTAACAATCACCGCCCCCAAAAAACCTGCCCAGCCAGTGGCAAGGGCAGCAGAAATCCTGCCCATAACGCTGAGGGCAATGAGTGAATAGGTAGTCCAGGCCACTTGTGCCCCCAAGAAAAGCATATCCCCGTAGTTAAAGGCCAGGGCTGAAACGATGGCCAGATCTCCGCCACTGACCACAGCCAAAGCACCGGCAAAGGACAACGCAATCCCCAGCCAGGCCAATATTCCCAGTCGTTCCCGGATAAAGAGCGCAGCCATAAAGGCCGTAATGGCCGGAGAAGCAGCGGCTATCAGGGTACAATTGGTAACGGTGGAGTATTTTAATCCCGTAAACTGCATGACATTGTTAAATCCAATCCCCGTTACTGCCATGCACAACAGCGGAACTAAACAACTTTTGGGAGGCAGTATTCGCTCCCCCTGACTCCCAGCTATGCATATCAGGGCCGTCCCGATAAGATAGTAGCGCATAGCCGTGATGGTCACAGGCGTCCACGCCTCCACCAGCCACTTGATGCACATCGGCTGTATCCCCCAAATGATTACGGTCACGGTCAAAAGCCCATAGGTAAATCTTGCCTGCTCTCTGCTCACCGCCCAAACTCCTTCCCATACGTCCACAGCTTAAAAAAGGCCATTTGCAAAAGCGCTCCCGCTTTGACAAATGGCCTTTTTTCAATGATTTATTTAGCCCGCAGCTGTTCGTAAATATGCACCATTTCCTCTGCCATTTCCTTCATGACAAGAGCCGTCATGACATAGTCCTGTGCATGGGAAACAATGACATTCAGCTGCTCTTTGATTTCGCCTGCAGCTTCTTTCTTCAGGAATTCTTCCGTCTGCATAGCGTGAGCTTCCATGATTTTGGCATCCGCTTTTTTCAGGCATTCCTCTGCCTTGCCGAAATTGCCGCTGCGGGCTTCCTTCAAAGCCTCTGTCACTTGTGCCTTGCCATCACCTGCGGCAGAAATAATCTTAAATGCTGCGTCCTCAAGTTTCATTTCTTTTCCTCCTGTCTTACTTGGTTAAAAGTTCACGCTCAATGCGTTCGCGGGCCTCGGGCGCCTGTTTGTCCATTTTCTCCGGGAAACCGAACATGGAAACGCAGGCAATGCTTTCGCCACCCACCTTGGGCGCATTGGCGCCGGACTGCTTGCCCGCAAAGTCCATCTCGCGCAGGGTTTCAAAGATGCCCTCAAAGTCCACATCGCCTTCGCCCATAGCCAGATGCTGATGAATGGTGATATCTGCTCTGCCTCGCTGGTTGAGAGTCGGCGGATTAGCAATATAGCGGCAGTCCAGCGTCTGGTTAAAGGTATCGGCAAAGAGTACATGCGTAAGCTCATCCCCGGCATAGCGCAGCATGGAGCGAACATCCCCCTTGCCTTGGTCATAGAAGAAACCATGGGGAGAAGAATATACATAGCCCAGATTTTTGGAGCGGAAAGATTTCACCATATCACAAGTTTCATTGTTCAGCTCACAGAAATCATAAGGATGAGACTGGATCTCTACCCGCAGTCCCTCACGTTCGATGATGGGCAGCAGCTCCTCCATCGAACGGAACCACATACCGTTGCAAATCTCCGGTTGATTGGGATCGCCGGAAAGTTCCGTGTTGATGACCGGGACATTCATGTTCACCGCAATCTCAATGAGTTTCTTCCAATTCTCCACAGCCATCTTCCGCTGTTCCTCGGTAGGACCTGACCAGCGATAGACACAGATGAAGGAAGAGATTTCCACACCGGTCTCCTTCAGCGCTTTTCTGTACTCCTCCTCGCATTCCTTAGAGAAAAGCGGATGCTTATAGAAGGGGTTGATTCTGGGATGGGGAGACTGCTCAATATACTTATAGCCCCAGTCTGCCACCTTGTGCACCATATCGGTGATGCTCATCTGCTTGGCCAGCACATCCACATCAAATGCAATTTTCATAATGAACCCTCCCAATGTTATTTGAGCATTATTTGGATACTTTCTGGGTATCTTTATTCTCTGCTCCACTTGCTTCCATTATAAACATATAACTCGATCCTGCCTTGATGATTTCTGCTCAAAAAAGCGATTAAACAAGAAAGAATAAGATATAATTAGATGTATTCTGCATAAATCCAGGTCTTGATGGTGCAAATATTCTATTCTGGCATAAAAAAGGGGCTGCCGCAGCAGCCCCATAGTCTATGATAAAGGGGATAGGAAAACATATTAAGCATTGTAGAAAGCAGGCTTCTCCATGGCAGGCTTGATTTCTTCAATGCCGCGGGTCTCCTGTGCTTTCACCAGTGCATCTGCGGTGATGGCAGCCAGATAGCCGTCCCAAGCGTTGGGCCCGCCAATCACGCCATCTTTGGCTTCGTTGACCCAGGCCTGGACTTCCTCATCGTAAGCATCATGGAAACGCACGAAGCAGTCTGTGTCAATGGTGGTGGAAACCTGCGCATTCTTGCGATACGTGGGATAAAGGGGCTGGGGCATCTTGATGGAACCGTCCTCGCAGACCACTTCACAGTTGATATCGTAGCCGAACTTGCAGTTCACGAAAACCTCATCATCTACGCAGATGCCGCTCTTGGTGCGCAGCAGCATGATCTGCGGGTCATAGAGTTTGTCATGGGAATACTTGGTTTTGCGTGGGAAGAGCACCTGCGCGGAAACAAAATCATCGCCGACCAGCCAGTGAACGACATCAATCTCATGGATAGCCGTATCATGGACAGCCATGGGCGTATCATAGTTAGTCCCCACCTCAGGATTGCGATGGGTGCAGTGTACCATAAGCGGTTCACCGTAGTTATGCGACTCGATAGCTGCCTTCACTTCGCGGTAGCCTTTGTCATAACGGCGCATGAACCCCAGCTGAATGAGATGCAGGCCGGATTTCACTTCAGCCTCGATGACCTCCAGGCAATCCGCTGCCGTAGTGCAAAGGGGCTTCTCGCAGAAAATCCGCTTTTTCGCAGCAATGGCCTCCAGCAGGGCCTCCTTGTGGGCAAAACCCGGCGTGACGATAAATACAGCCTGCACATCCGGGTCATGGATAAGCGTCTTGGCATCTTTATAGATTTTACAGCCCTCGCCTGCCAGGGCAGCACCCTTCTGCACCAGCTCATCCACCATATCTGCCACTGCCACTACCTTGGCTCCCTGTGTGCGCTCAGAGAGTCTCTTGATATGATCCCGGCCCATGCCGCCACAACCAATGACACCTACATTTAACATGATTTATTCCTCCCTATATCCATTAAAGAACTTTCTGCAAAAGTGCTTCTGATTTTTCCTTGCCCATGCGGTAAACAGCATCAGCGTCCATATCCCAATACTCAGGACGGAAAAGCTCCAGTGAAACGACATCTTCCTGCCAGCCAATCTCCTTCAACGTCTTGAAGATTCCCTGCAAATCAATGCAGCCATCTCCGGGCCAAAGCCTGTCTGCATCGGTCAGCAGACCAATAGGATAATCCTCCGTATCATTGAGGTGTACCACGAAAATCTTCTTGCCGTCAGCCTTGGCCAAATCAGACAGCTGGGACCCCATACCATGGAAATGGAAGCAGTCTATGGTAATGCCCACATTGTCCATATTCACTTCTTCAATAATCTTCCAGGCATCAGCAAAGGTATTGATGGAAGCTGTAGGCGCTCCCAAAAATTCCACGGAAATCCTCATACCGTAACTCTTGGCAATCTTGCCCATCTCTTTCAGACACGCCACAGCCGATTGCTGAATCTCGTCTTTATGGAGCTTTTTGTCCACGGTTGGTACAGTAATTACGGTTTTGCAGCCAATGGCCTTGCCCCATTCACACATTTCCTTGAGTTCCTTCAACACGCCCTGAAACTCATCGCTGCTGCGGTTATTAAAGAAGCAAAGGGTATTAAAAGCCAGCGGCTTTACCTTGTGGCTCTTGAAATACTCCGCCAATTCTTCAATGGTGTGCTTCTCCAAATACTGCACCATACCATCCATGGTGCGTGGCTCGATATAATCGTAGCCGTACTTTTCACAAAGCTCCAAATCCCGTTCCAGGCTGAACCCTTTACACTCCAGAGCTGTTGCCTGATTGATGGAAAGTTTCATAATGATGCTTCCTTTCTTTTTCCGCCGCAGCGGTTTGTTGTTTGCTTGGTATGGTTAAAGTATAGCGCACAAAACGCTCCTGTTCTTGAGGAAATCTGCTCAAATAATACAAAAATATAACCAAAACAATAGCAAAATTGTTCATTTTTGCTAAACAACACGAAATGCGCATAAAAAAACCTTCCCTTTGCAGGGAAGGTTTCATGGATTCAATAGATGGGACTGCCCACCCGTTCCTTTCTGTACTGTTGCGGAGAAAGGCCTACAAATCGTTTGAACTGATTATTGAAATGGCTCAGGTTGTCATAGCCAACCTCAATACTGATATCTGTGATGGATTTGCCGGTACTGATAAGCAGATTCTGTGCTCTGCCAATGCGGCAGCGAATCAAATATTGCAAGGGAGAAATGCCTACCTTTTTCTTAAACTGATGGGCAAAGCCCGAAGGACTCATGCGGGCCAAAGAGCTAAGCTCCTCAATGGATAGCTCCTCGGCAAAATGTTCTTCCATATAAAGCTTGCTTTGGCGGAAATACTCATCTATTCGCTCCCGGCAGGCTTCTTCCTCATGGGGGACTTCATAAATAAGCACGGTCAGAAGTGAGCCTAAAAGATAGTGACAGATGCTGCCACTGCGGCTGCGTCCTGCCACAATATGCCGGTGAATTTCCTTGAACAGTTCCTGGATCAAAGGCCGCAGTTCCCCTGTGTGCAGAATAGGCGATTCCTCCGGCATCAACAAAGCTCCCTCTGCCTTCCCCGGCAAAGCAACGCCCTTGATGGCACAGTTATAAAAACACATGCCCCCTTCAGCACTTTCATCATGACGGCTGCCGGCGTTATAAACCACCACATCCCCCGCCTGCACCTGATAAATGCGGTCGTCAATGCGGATCACCGCTTCCCCTTCCTCAATATACTGCAGCTCCAAATGATGCTCATGGACATGAAAGGCTGACGGCATGCCCCCTTGCTCCATGGAAGCCCGGCAAGCGTAGAGAAGCTGTATTTTCTCCAGCCCTTCCAGCGGACGGGTTGTATCATTCCTATTGTAAAAGATGACAGACATAAAATCTTCGCCTCCCAATAATCTGATTAAGGTCATTATAACACGACATATGTCCTCATTTCTGAAATCTTTTTCGGAAAACAGGAAAAAATAAAAGTAAAAAAAATTTTATGATTGACAATTGCGCTATCCTGCACTGTGTTCCCGCACCCAATTTCTTCCATACCGTTTCACTTGCGCTATCCTGCAAAAAAGCAATATAAACGAAATATAATCTATGCTCTGATTAGTTGCAGCCTTCTTGACAACAATTAAAATCAATGCTAAATTGTAATCAACAGTTGTTCGAACAATTCTAAAAAATTATCATCATGTAATCAAAATTTATCCCGAGAATCTTACAAAAAAGTGGCTCAAATGCCAGGGGAAGACCTCCAAGAGGAGGCGCCCCATCATACCGTGCCGAAAGATTGGTCTATGCGCCTGCAGGCACGGGGATAGGAAATATTTTCGGCGTGGTTGTTATGTTTAAGAGATACTTTCGAGGAGGAAATATCTATGTCAGAACAATCACATAATACTTACTTGAAAAGAGTAACCATCATCTCGACCTTCGGCGGACTGCTTTTCGGCTATGACACCGGCGTAGTCAACGGCGCTCTGGCCTTTATGTCCCGCCCGGATCAGCTGAACCTCACCCCCTTCATGGAAGGTTTGGTAGCCAGCGGCCTTCTGTTTGGCGCTGCCATCGGTTCTTTTGTTGGCGGCCGCATCGCAGATAACCATGGGCGCCGCCGGATGCTTTTGTATCTTGCCCTTATCTTCTTCTGCGCAGCACTCGGCTGCTCCCTTTCTCCCACGGCAGAGATATTGGTGGGCTGCCGTTTCATACTTGGCCTGGCAGTAGGTGGTGCCTCCGTCACCGTACCTGCCTATCTGGCTGAAATGTCCCCTTCGGATAGAAGAGGGCGTATGGTGACGCAAAATGAACTGATGATTGTCACCGGCCAGCTCTGTGCTTTTGTACTAAATGCTATCATGGGCGTGGTCTTTGGCTCCACGGCCCACATCTGGCGCTATATGCTTGCCATAGCCTCCCTACCGGCCATCGTCCTTTGGTTTGGTATGCTCGTCATGCCCGAAAGTCCCCGCTGGCTGGTACTTCAGGGCCGTATTGGCGATGCAATGGAAGTCTTGCGGAAAATCCGTGACGAAAAGCAAGCCGTAGCAGAATTCAATGAGATTCAGGACAATCTGGCCACGGAAAAGAATCTGGAAAAAGCCACTTACGCTGACCTGGCCACGCCCTGGATTCGCCATATTGTCTTCATTGCCATGGGGATTGCCATCTGCCAGCAAATCTCCGGCGTAAACTCGATTATGTACTATGGCACCCAGATCCTCACAGAGGCAGGTTTCTCTACGCAAGCTGCCCTTATCGGCAACGTAGCCAACGGCGTAATTTCCGTCACGGCCACCTTCTTTGGCATCTGGATGTTGGGGCGTCACGGCCGCAGGCCGTTGATGATGACGGGACAGATTGGCACCATGTGCTGTCTTTGTGCCATTGGCCTGCTTTCCAGCCTGCTGGCCGGAACAGCTGCCCTGCCCTACATCGTGCTTTCCCTTACCGTTACGTTCCTTTTCTTCCAGCAAGGCTTCCTGTCACCTGTCACCTGGCTCTTGCTCTCTGAACTCTTCCCTGCCAAGTTGCGTGGCATGGGCATGGGCGTTACGGTACTCTGCCTCTGGCTCACCAACTTCGGCGTAGGCCTGTCATTCCCGGTACTGCTCTCCTCCTTTGGACTGTCCTCCACCTTCTTCATCTTTGCCGCTTTAGGCGTTTTAGGTTTGCTTTTCACCTTCAAATTTGTTCCCGAAACCAAAGGTCGCTCCCTGGAGCAGATTGAAAAAGACTTCCGCAGTGACGATGGGAGGAAAGAAATGCACACTGCTGTAGTGGAGCATTAAAATTGTTTCACGCTCAAACCACAAAATGACAAAACCGCTGTCTTTAAAAGGCAGCGGTTTTGTCATAAACAAACACCGATTATTCATGTGGTACAAGTTTGGCTGTATATCTTTTGTCCAGCCGATCTACTACATGAGCATAGCGGGCCGTTACTTTAGGGTCTCGATGGCGAAGCGTATCCTGCACCAGTCGCAAGTCTTTGGTTTCTTTGTATAAATTTGTGCCGCAGCTGTGCCGAAAGACATGACAGGAGTAGCCGGGGTGCTTCAAATCGCAAGCAGTCAGCGCCTTGTTCATAATGGAGCGGATGCCATTGCGGGAAATGCGCCCCATCAGGTTCCGATTCGACGAAGAAAGAATCAGCGGCGTGAGAACGCCGCCTTTTTTCCATTTAAATTGATTAGAAAAGCAGGAAAACAAGATTTTATATGGAAATTACATATCTTAGATGGTATTGGCAACTGCTAACCTAAAATCCCCTTCACTTCCATTTGAGCTGCGTTTTACAACAGTTCAATAGGCTAAGCGAAATTAATGAATGATATATATTGTATGGTAAAACGTAAAAAAATTTATAAAATTGTTTGGAGATATCATCTATGAAAGAACTATTCAACCGAACTAGCAATCCTTTATTTCATCTGCTTTGTCAAATCATAAATGAAATCTATGCTGGAAAAAAAATCACAAAGCAGGAAATACAACAACGTATAAAAGAAATCCCAGAATTTCAATATAATGAAGCTCCTGAAGATGAACGTGAACTAGCAATAATTGATAAGGTTTTTCAATTCGAATCTCCGAATTCACCTGCTTCTATTTGTATAACTGCTCCCGTACCATCGCTGGTTACTGATACCGAACTGGCTTGGTTAAAAAGTATGCTGCTAGATGACAACTTTGATTTTATATTACCAGAAGAACTGCGTAATAATTTGATTAATCGTTTAAAAAATGTCACTCCTTTATATAACAAATCAGTTTGGCATGGAAGGCCACACAGCGATTCAGAAATAAAACCTATTCTTCG
Organism: Selenomonas ruminantium subsp. ruminantium ATCC 12561; assembly: GCF_000424065.1. Classification (GTDB taxonomy): domain Bacteria; phylum Bacillota; class Negativicutes; order Selenomonadales; family Selenomonadaceae; genus Selenomonas_A; species Selenomonas_A ruminantium. Next base: position 15,911 of record NZ_AUJE01000028.1, on the reverse strand, counting down.
AACAATCATTAACGCGCTTTCATCTAAAACAGCTCTAATCATCGATAAACACCAATATATTATTCCATATAGATTGGAATACGACCTCGCTACAGGACTATACAGTCTAATTGCTTGGGAAGAAAAACACAAAAAAGTTTTAAAAATCCATTTAAATAAGAATATTCATTTATTCAAAACTTTAGAAAGAATCTCCTCTGAAACATCAGTACAAATACTTACATATCTTGAGCAAAATAAGAAGCAAGTTACATTAGAGTTAACGCCTACGCGCAACTCAGTAGAACGATGTTTATTTCTTTTTAGTACCTATGATAAGGAAACGCATATTGACAGTAACGAAAAATATATATTCATTATACAATACTACAAATTTGATGAAGATGATGTTATATCAAAAATACAAAGTCTTGGCGTTTCTGTAGTTGTGCAATCTCCCGAAGATATTCGCCAAAAAATAATATCAAACATCTTAAAAATGCAAAACATTTATCTTCAAACACAAGAGGGGAATTTAGATGAATTTGACAAAAACCATTAATAAATTTAATCAAAGCCATTCCAATTTACGGCTTTTTCTTCGTATCATATCATACGGATGCTATCACAGAAAATTATTTCAACTTTTTGGAATAAAAGAACGCACTTATGATGACGAACTACGTCAAATGCGTTTTTTTATTCCAAAGCAAAATATAATGGAATCTAGACGCAAAAGACATACACATATAACCTTCCGAGTGAATCCATACATTAGTCAGCAAAATTATCTGGTTAATTCATTTTTTTTAAAAACCATATTACCAGATTCCTGTTTACACAGTATATTGTTGTTGCAAATAACTGCCAAAGCAACTAAGCCTCTATCACTAACTGAAATCGTGAATCAATTACATGACCAACTCATGTATTTCGAACCGGCTTCTGATGATATAGAAAATACAGACATAGAACAATTGATTAGACGGCGAGTAAATGAATTAACTGAAATTGGATTATTGAAAAAAAACTACAATGGAAAGAAAATATGCTACACCTTAATTCCGCAAGTATTAAACGAACTTTCCCATGAAGATACTTACTATCTAATTACGGCTATCAATTTTTATAAAAATGTGGGATTGTTATCTGCACCAGGATATTTACTTACTCAAAATCTATTGGAAATCCATCCTCAGGAATCTTACAAGGATTCCTTTTTCCAGTTCAAAAACAATTCTTATATTCGAATTCTTGACGATGATATAATTTTAGCAATTATCACTGCCATTAACAAAAAACAAATATTATGCATAAAAAGGGATAAAAGGCCTGATATAACTGTAGCTCCTATAGCTATTCATACAGATTATGATTACAATAGGCAGTACCTAATTGCAGAAAAAATACATTATAAAAAATCTTCTGAACGTGTTTCTCTACGCATCGACAAAATCGTAAAAGTTATTGTCAAAAAAAATATTCCTCATAAAAAATCTTCATCTAAAGAGCATACGCAAGAATTACGATTACGTATAACATATAAAAATGAGCAAGAGCGCACTTGTCGTGAATATGCCCTTGCTCCCTATAATTTTCAAATAGTTTTTGAAGAAGATTCTGCGTTTATTTGTTCTATTTCAGTATCAGATCCACTTAAACTTTATCCTTGGCTTTGGAGTATTCAGCCATGGGCCGAGATACTTCCTGGCCAAGACGGTCTACGTGAGCGTATGAAAAATGACTTACAAGAAATATTACGTAAATATTCAATTTCTATACATCGTTAATTTCTGTCATTACATTTTCTATTTCATCTAAACTTTGAAATATGAAATTTTTTAACTCTTCCGCACTAGTGAAATCACTTATATTTTTTTTGGCATGGTTGCTATGGTTACGCTCGTCTTTTATGCGTATATATCGATTCATAATGCTTAAAAATTTATTTATTTCTATAGTAGGAGAAAATATATTATTCTGAATCATATAATATTCCTTCATTGCCAAAGGATATTCTTCCTCTAATTCTATCGCCGATTTTGGCATAGGGAATACTTCTTTTATTTCATCAACAGAAGCATTATTGATATATGTACTAATCATTTTAAATCGCATATACCCCTTATTTAGTTCGAGCAATGCTTTTCTTTGCTTATTTATAAGTTTGTGCAATGAATAAATATCCGCATTGTCAATATCCAAAAGGATACTCGGATCGTTCTTTATTTTTATCAACGCTTCACATTGACTACGCAATGTATCAACATCTTCCTCCGTTAGCTTCATATTCATTTTTTGCAATTGCATCATATTCTTATCTAACCAAGCGTCAAAATCAAAATCACTGGTCTTTTTTATTATCTGCGTAATAAAATCACGCTTAACTGATTTACAAAATTTATTGATAGCAGATGATACAATTGCTTCACGTTTGTCAAATTCGTCTATTACAATATTTTTGGGTTTATCATTAACAATTATTTTTTCACCTATACTCTCACACACTTTATCACATTCATTTAATAAATAGAACCATAAATTACGCTTCATCTTGTCTTTTTTTACTAATATATTTAATTTATCTCTTTTTTCTTCATCTAAATAAATTAAATTATTCTCTCCTATGTATTCAGGAATACGCTCCGTATATATTGTCATTGCTTGCTGCATATATCCATTTTTTAGACACCATCTAATAATCTTTAAATCATCAAGTTTTCTATCTATTATCAAATTATGATATTCATAGCGAATACGGTCAATTAAACTACCCATTAACAGTTCATCCACATCATCACTATTTTGCACATCATAATCATGGACAGCATCATGCAGGTTTATAATCGCTTCTTCGAGTTGTCCATAATGACACAGTTTTATCTCCTCAGCAAAACAATCCATAGCTTCAAGCAAGCGCTTCAGTTGTGGAGAAACATTATGGTGACCATCACCATAATAATCTTTAAAGGCCTTTGTGCTGCCAAAACGAATAAATTCTTCAGCTCCTGATATCAGTCCAAAGAGGTTATATATACTATCTAATTTCTCTACCTTACCTTTTCTCGAAGAGTTATTATAATTAGAATAAAGTAAATATCCTTTATTAACTCCGTTGTATTCCATAAGGCGAACTACATCCAACATCATCATATTGACGGAACGCATTCCTCCCGTCAAATCAACATGTAACATCACATCATCATTTTCATACTTTTTCTTAAATGACTCTATCCACTGAGACATCTTTGTTACACTACGTAATGCATCATTTATTGTACCATTTTCGTCATAAGGGAAGATTGCACTTTCTGGCATGCACTCATCTATATAGGGAATAAACTTTCTCATTCTTTCACGAAAGTAGTCTAAATGTGTTAGCTTTTTATTATATTCTTTTGAAAAAAAAGCAAATTTATTATCCCTTACAGCATTCGAAGCAAAAACAAATATTCTAGCAATTTTCTCCCCATTATATTCCTGTAACAGATACCTTAAAGCAGATTCATTTGTGGTGCGTGTTCCCTCACCATTTATATTTTCATATAACGTTTCATCAGCAACTCGCGTATCTTTCTCCTCTTTAGAAACCGCTGTTGTTCTTATCATACTTAAAAATGTTAGTACTATGTGTTGCTTCACTTTTAACCATCCTTTCGTGTTATCTATTAATTACCACATACTTAACTTATCTAAATACATGGAAATTTTATTCGATATCTTTTTTATATCATATTTATCCTCTTTAGATGCATGATTGATGGTATTTCTAATTTCCTTTATTTCGTGATAGTCATGCAAGAATTCCATCATTTCCATAGGCGAAGCACATTTTGAACACAAAATATTATCTTCCATCATTTTCATATAATCAATACATCGATTATTCCACTTATCTGAACCTCTAAGAATTGGCTTAGGCTCTTCTATTTCAAGCAGATCCCAAAAATCACTGTGTGATAATTCACTTATTTCCTTTTGTATTTTTTGATAATCCATTCCAGTGATAAAAGATGCAAATGTTTTTTTGTAATTATTATTTTGCGCATATTTTTTATATATTTTATTTAATGCTTTATAAAGTGATTTATACGTATTAGAAAAATTGTTTAAATCGCTTATATTTCTTTGTAATTTATAATATTCTTTTTGACAATTGATATACTCTAACAGTATGCTCATTAATCGCGGGAATTTTTTTAAATTCCGCTCTATCTCTGTTTTATTGGGGATATTATAAGCAGTAAGTTTCAGCCAGTTACGAATAGGAGCTATTTTCTCTTTTTGGCTGATACCTTTATACGTCATGATAAAATCTTGTTTCCAGCTTCGCGACATTCCTTCGCCTTCTTTTTCGCAAGCATCGATAACAACCTTATTATCAGTAAACGCTATTTTTTTATCAACTAGTAATTCTGGTAGCCATTCTGTACATAATGTCAGAGTCTGCTGCCAGAATTCTTTCTTTATACACCATTTTATAATATCGATTTGATTAACATTCGGTTTTAGTAAAGTATCATAATCTTTTTGTATCGTCGTAATCATTTGACTAAAGATTTTTTCATCTAATGTTTCTCCGCCTGTTTTTTGAAAAATTTCTATTTTATTTCCTAAATTTTTAACTTCATCTAAAATTGCATTTGTGCTGCATATCTTAATGGAATCTGAAAAATGCTGCATAGCTTCTAATAGTTCCGTTAATGGACCACTTAAATTTTCCTTATTGGGTTCAAAATATTCCATGATTGCATTTACACTACCAAACCGTGAAAATTCATCCGCACCATTTATCAGTGTAAACATTCTCTGAATAGAGTTTGCTTGATATACTTGCTTCTTTTTCTGATCCGAATACAATACTTCACATATTTTTGCTCCATTATATTTAAGTAACTGCATAATAGATAACATCATCATAGAAGCATGTCTCATGCCACCAGTCATATCTGCATGAACATTTATTATATCTTCCTTATTGCTATCCATATAGGCTTGTATTCCTTGGAAAATATTTGCAACTTCTAAGAGATTTTGTCCTAACTCTTGTTGCGCAACATCGCTATTATCAATCTCCATTCCTTCTGAATAATCAAAATACTGAAACTTCCCTTCCAAATCAGGGAAGTTTAGTAGAAGACGTTTCTCTAAAAATTCTTTATGTGTTACACGACCAAATTCAGTATCATCTGAAATATAATCCTCTTTTACTGTCTTACTGACAATCAAAAATAACTTATCTAACGGTTTATTTTTTAGCCATCTTTTTATCCAAACCACAGCAGATTCATTCGTTTGAATGGCTGTGTATGGCTCTCCCATAATGTCAGGATAATGAATGGGATTCTGTAGTGAATATCCATTAACAAGACTGACAAAAGCAATCATTATATTTCTTTCCATAATTTATCTTCTCTACTTTTTTGCCCTTATATAATCTCTGTACTGCTGAAATTGAAAAACCGCATCACGATGCTGTTCACCATTTTCGTCTGTCCATTCGCGTACAATTCTTTCACTGCAAGCTGCCATTACCTTTATTCCTTGCGACAATAATGCATCGACCAAACAAAATACATAATTAAATTCACCTTGACACAACACTGCTTTAGGGTTCATGTCTGCTATCGTCTTTGCCATTTTTATGGCTAATTCTCTGATATTTTCCGAACTTTCCTCGGGAGGGATAAGCGGAAAAGGAATATCTTTAATCTCTCCATAGACAAACGCAGCCTTTTTTTGTTGTTCCGACCATCTTGCAGATGGATGATTGGTATGATTTATAAATATTGCATTATCCATTTTTTCCTCCAAGTTGTTGCCAACTGGTAACAAGCCTTCCAAATCCTCGTCCAGTAATTTTTCCTGCACCAGCAAAATCTGCATAGTATGCCAGTATCAGGAATATCTGACGCCATTTTCCTGCCAGGGAGCCAAATACCAGTTCCGGCAAAGGTAACGGGAATCCATGTTCTCACGTCTAAATTTGCCTTTAACCTGTACATTATGGCTCCCAGCAGCTAATTTCTCCTCCAGCAGACTTTACATCGGTTTCTCCGCGCGTTCAATAACTTTCTCAACATCAGGCAATATCGAACGTAATTCAAAACGTTTATCCACATTATCTTGATTTTGATTATTGGTAGAACCATCTATAGGAGCAACGGCATCGGCCCAATAAGGAAGTTCCGTATTGCGATAGTCTAGCATCAAACCTAACGTCTTAATTGTTTTTTTGTACACAGCATTCATGCTCTGCTGGGATACATATTCCTCATAAACACGTATGAACTTATCTGGATTTGATTCCTCCGTCAATGAATTATGCAGAAAATCATTATCCAACAGTTGTGTATAACGGCTGCCATTCTCTAATTGCAGCTTAGTCTTTATCTCTATACTACCAAGGCCAATCGATTTTCCCATACCAATTTTATAAGCCGGTTGCCCTTCAGGGCATACATGGAAAACCTTCAATAACGCTCCCAACTCACAGGCTGTCAACTCCTTAAAGCGAATTGCACCCTTAAACTCACTATCCTTGGCAAGAGGTTGTATATTTTTTAGTATACCACCTTTTTGTTCATCTCTTTTCCCATCTATCTGTTCAATCTCCTGCGGCGATGCTTTCCAAGTTGTCTTTGGATTATGCCAGTACATTTTATAGCCACGAATTCTTGCATTGCTGCTTTCCCAATGCAATAAAGACTCCTTGCTGTCTTGGTTCAAATAAAGCTGGATAGATGTGGGATTAGGATTCATTAAGGCCCTAGCTTTTGCTTTTTCGTCATTTCGATGAGTTGATATCAGTTTTGCATCGTCAAAGGCCACTCGACTAGCCCATGATGCTGCGCTAAGACTCCGTCCAAATACAGCAGAAGCAAAATCGACCACAGGCTTGGTCAATTCACTTGAAATGGCATCCATAATAGAATTCCGATAAGCCACTCGGAATGACTGCCCATGCCCAAAACTAGTCACCACACCATTTTCCAAGAGATAATAACAGGGAACAATATATTTGTAAGATTCGCTAAAACCAGCAATACTCTGCGGCATATTACCTTCAATATATTTTTTACTGCTGCCATCGAGCAAATTTACACCGCCACGGTTTTTATCATTTTTATATTCTTCGATTACATCATCTGGCACTTCAAAGTATTTGGCCTTGTTAAGTTCATTAACATTCATATAACGATAATACTGTTTGCCAATATCCTTACGTTTTTCGGCAGGTGTCACTCGCATGAATTGTTCAATCTCATCCTTACTCTTGAGATTGTTTCTTGATTTGGCAGAAATCAGCCCTACCTGCACATACGCTCTTTCACCATCCCAACGAACGAGGGATTTAGAAATATCTGCCCTATACTTTTCTTTATACTCTTTAATAACAATAGAATGCTCTTTGTCCTCGATAATTGGGTAAATACGATATTTTGTCCCTATCTTGACTAAAAATCCTGGTTTAGCTACTTTCTTGACCTTACCATCTTCCGTACTGGTCATACGATCCTTATATAATTCATTCAGGATTTTATTTTGTGGTGCACGATTAGATGCAATAAGACATCTATAATAAGGATGATTCCCTGTAAGAGTTTCACCTTTTTCCCATGCACCACATGTAATAATCTGGAATAGATTCTTAACCATTCCACGCAAACTGCTTCCAGGAATCATTGGTGAGCCAGCAGGAGCAAACGTTTCACCACTCTCATTGCCTCCAATAAATAACGAGGTAAGTGCTTTTATGTTAAGTTCAATTTCTCCACTATAACGATCTCCTGAAAAACGAAAGTCATGGAACAAATCGCGCAATGCACTCTGTTCCTCCTTAGACAATTTCTCTTTCCAATGATTATCCTCTATCAATATATTGCCAATCTTTTCCCCTAGTTCAGACGACAATGCTTTTTCCGGCAGAGGAATGAAATTATAGGGAGCTGTAGCAATATCTGCAGGAACCGTGGCCGCAGAGATATTTTTTATCTGCCCATATATTTTGCCTGCCACGCTGGGAGTTGGTATAAACTTTCCCGACTTTCCCGCTTTTCCCCGTTGACTCAAAGTCATATTTTTTCTCTGGTTTTGTTGGGCACGTGCTTGTTCCCTTGAAGCGTTGTCATGCCTGGCACTTTCCAACTGTTCTTCATTAGCCAATCCACTTTTTCGAAAAGCAGCTGCAAAAGGATTTTCATCAATTATATTTTGTTCTCTCTTATCTTCACGTTTTTTTGGTTTAGCCATTCCTATGTCCTCCCTGTGCTGGTCTTACTGCAATAAATCGATAATCAACATATCCAGAAAGACCTGTCTTTTCATCTGCACCTACATAGTTACGTGTTTCGAGCCCCAAATACTGCACACCCACTAAATCTTCATCACATACTACATCCATTTCCAATTTACGTTTAGGATCAGACAGTCGTACAAAACCTTGGGGAATATCTGCTTGCATGTCCCGTTCTCCAAAAAGACGTGCAAAACTATCTACATAATAGGTATTACTGCCTATTCCATCTTCTACGTAACGTCCCTCTAATACGTTATCTTCCCTAACCAAATGTAATTCTTCCTGTTCATTAAAAGCTCTCAGTTCCAAAATATCTTTAAAATTTACACAGTCACCTGACGTACAAATTTCCTCACCATTCCATATTCCCCAAGTAATCTCGGCGTATGTCCAAATAACAATACTGCCTTTATTATGCATATATTTTTTTAACCAGGACTTGATGATATTGCCCAGCTCGTCTACATTAAACATTTGAGATTCAATACGGGTGAATGCTGATAACAACGGACATTCCATTACTTTTAGCTGCTCTTTTGCTAAATCCATTCCATGTCTATTATTTTCCATGCGTCAGACCTCCTCTTTGGCATAAATTACAAATGCTTTTGCCAAATGTTCCAGTGCATCCGGATTACCCGCGATCAGCCTGCCATTCATATCCAACTCATATGTTTTATCATGATAGGTGATTTTAGCCGACAATCCTTTTAGAGTACCACGACCAACACCGGCTTCACCACCAATAGCAATTTTTCCCTGCCATAAATCTTTTAATAAGAACAAGGCAAGGCCCGCATCCTTATCATCTGCATCTTTTATAAAAAAACGTAAATGTACAGTAGGTACACGGTCATCATGCTGCCATAGGGGGCGTTCTGCAAACAAGGCCGATTCAATCGTTCCCCCTGTAAAACGGTCAATGCGGTTACGGGTTATCTCTTTAGCTTGCACTGCAGCTTTTTTTCCTTCCGCAATGTAAACCTCATCTACAAAGAAGCGGCTTTTGACACGTCCTTCTGTTGTATCATTACGCTTTCCTGATTCCGATGATCCCATAAGATCACTTAGAAAATCTTTTCTTTGTCCTAATGAATCCAAAATGTATGCCGCTTGATGCCGCAGCACACCTTTTATACTTGTTCCAGGAATAATATACTCCTTCTTGTTTTTTAACGATATCGTTACGCGTCTGCCGTCTTGTGTCTTAACTTCCGTTCCATAATCCCGGATAATCAGTGATGACTTCAATGCAAAATCTGCATCTACAGACATATAGTTGCTACGATCAGTCCATGAACTCTTTTCCTGCAGAAATTTACCCGCTCGTTGGCTATCCGGAATCTCTTGCAACAGCCAGTTAGTAACATCTTTAGCGTTAGCAAAATCATACAATCCCGCCTGCACATGCTCTACTTTTATCTGACCTAATCCTTTAGCGGTCATCGCACCTAAACGAATACCTTTTTCCAAACATTCACGGATATAAAAGACTACATTCAATATTTCCGGCCTGATATTTGCCGTTTGCCATTCCGCCGGATTTTCCGTATGAATACCGCGCAGGGTTATGACCAGTCTTAATTTACCGTCTGCGCCGCGATCAACTGCCTCATAATCATATTTTGCACCATCTATCGCGGCTCCCATATCCTCATCGATACGTACACCATCTCGATAGACAATCTGTGCGTTCTCCAGAATAACATCATTCACATCAATAGAACTCTGCATAATATCCAGTTCGCCAAATAACTGATATAATTCCCTATATATCTGTCGATTATTTATTCCGCTATTTCTCAATCGACATTGTTCAGCAACTAATTCACGCAGAACACCAGCAATAGACGTTCCCGGAATAACACACTGCATCCTTCCCCTATCGTCCATTACTTTCATAACATGTATATCCTTATCATTATCGGATAGATAATCATCTTGCCCTGAACCGATAAGCAAAGGAGAAACCAGCTTCAGACTGCCAGTTATTACAATTTTGCCGACAATATGTTCTTCCCCCATAATTACTGCCTCCTCGGTTTCTTAGTTGCATGTTTTCTACCATAACGGAAAAACCAATGCCAATACGTATAAAAATAATCATTGTCTGCCAGTTTATCTTCAGCAATGCTGCCATCAGCAAGTTTAAGTAATGATTTTACCTTCTCTTCGGAACCTGCACCTACATCCTTAATCAGATGATGCAAGTCTCTGTCTAAATAAGGCATAATCCCAGCCCTGCACTCCAAATATTCTCCCAAAGAAGCCTTTTTACGGATAAATACTTTACTCAGATGTTCTTGGAACGGAGTATGCGCCTTATCCCTGGCATGAATCTTATCATCTTGATGTTCCTTATTTTCTTTTATTGCTGCTGACATAGCTTTTTGTACCGAAGTTTTATTTTTTCTTGCTTCTTCGAGCATTTGTTCAAGACGGGCAAAAAAATGAGCCATGCCTGTTCCCATCTCTATACGAGCCTCTGCTGCATCTTCATAAGCATAAATCTGAAGCTGATTAAATATCCGTCCGTTAATTATACTTTTTATCTGGTTTTTCACCGCCTCCGGTATAACCATATTCGCCTGAATCTCTGTATCTTTTTCCTGTATGTTGCTCCCCATAGCCAAAGCATCAACAGACCAAATTCTTAACTGTCCGAACCCTTCTTCGCGCCGTTTTCCAATTCCTTTGAACATCAGCGCATTTAATGTTTTCAAATCTCTATCTGTCCAAACGCCCTTTCTCTTCACTTCAAAAACAGAACCGGACGCTAATGCACAATCACGACGGCGCCACATATTCCAAGCCCCAACAAAATTATCCACGTCTACATTCCCAGCAAAGACCTGCCCCAAAGAAAATGGCTTATCTTCTGTGTCGTGATTTAAACAGTCAATGACAGCAGCCAGCTCCATTTCTGCATTTCCACGATATTTCTCTCGCGGAATATACGGCGTATCCAATCTTAGCAACACTTTATTTTCGATTTTTGGCACTGCTTCATTAAGATCTTCTATTTCACTTAACTCCACACTACATTTACCATACTGCGTATATTTGGAAACACCAATATATGCCATAAAGCCGTTGCCATCTAAATTCAGACCATCAACCAGCTTCTGCAAAACTTCCTGCTCACCAATAATGGTTCCGATAAAGGACTGCCCTTCACATACAGCCTCATAGCTATATACTCCGCCATCTTGACTACTGCCTTTAAGCCGTTCTTTGGCTCCACTCCGACTCATATGAAAATTGATAACCGTCTTTACATTTGCTTTATATATTTCATTTCCAACAACAGACGCCATACCTCTAAAAGACTTAAACCCCTTGGCTGCCGCCTTGCCATTCAAATTGAGCAAATCCTGTATCTTCGGTACACGATTCCCACCAATCCCCTCTTTTTCCTTCTGCAGAGACATCGGAAGCGTTATTGCACGTTCCCCTTTGCAAATTGGATTTGCATCTACAAAACGCGCCCCTGAAAAGAAAATATGACGAAAACCAGCATGCTCATCAGCATTTCTGCCTAATTCCTGCATCTCAATATATCGTTGTGCAAAAAGTCCTCGTAAAATCGAGCCAGAAATAAACTTATGCGTTTCTGTCATTACATGCGCACTGCCAAGCGTAGACAAGACTGCGGGAGAAAGCAATTTTATCTTAACATCTATCTTCTTCATGCTGACTTTTTCCCCCTTTCCAAAAAGTCCTTAACGATTACTTCTGCATTGCGTTCATCTATCAGCTCTACATGGCATACAACATTGCCAAAACCACGGTTGCGCTTCAAACCTACATTCCGTATATTCTTAATTGCCAGCAGGATAAATCCTAAATACTCCTCTGCATTTTTCCCCTTAAGTTCTAACCGTCCCTGAAATACTACGCCCGGATTTACCACCCGCATATTATGCAGAGAACCTTTAACCGCTACACCATTCTCTAATCTTGTCTGATAACGAATACTGGTATATTCCTGTAAAACATCCTGCGCATTGATTATCTCTGGGTAAAGAGCCTGAATCGATTTCCAAGCTACACACATAGATTGATATTCATTTGGTTCGGCAATATACAGATTATGCATTACAATCTGTATATCTTGGCAATCTCCAATTTTCTCTTCCACTAAAACCTGCTTATTTGTAGCACTTTGATGAAACAGCTGATTGAGATTTACATCCCGAAGAACAGCCAGCCCTGCTCTTTCCCCCATCTCCTGCAGTTCTATGGCTGATTCTGCCAAAAGTCCTTTAAACCGTTTAGCCGGCATATAAGGCATGCCGAATCGGTCATGAATAACTTCCGCATCTACATTAACATTAGCTTGCCCCGAGTTTATATGTATAGGTGATAACGTTTTAATTTTCACATTTATTGCAGTCATCTGTCTGCCTCCTCTGGAATAAAATCCATCATCTCTATGACATCAACATAAGGTGTTTTGCTAGGATTTTCCTTACTCCACATTGCATTCTCTGGCTCGGTAAATACAGCCCATTCCGCAATATCAGGAAGCTTTTGTACAGGTTTTTGTTGTTCAAGCTGCTGCATAAATTCCTGTGCTTCGTGTTTTCCATGCTCCAACACACTGCGCAGCCGCTTAATCTTATTTTTTGCCATATATTTACCACTCTGTAACTGATGAACAGCATCTATGAGATTTTCTATATCATAGCGGCGCTCTTTAAGAATGGCGCCCATATCATGACCAACCTGATATGGCCCAAAATGCATATTCCCTCTGGCTCCACGATACTCTTGCTCACGAATCTGTGCTAAAGCAGGTGCTTGTTCGCCGTGAAGTATAGCAAAATCCAACCAGCTTGTTCCCACCTCCGGTTTATCCATTAAACCAGATTCATCATAAACAGCCTCATTTTTCTGGCGAAGTGCTCCTCGCATTCTTTTCTTGGCTTCATCGCAAAGGCTTTCAGCCAGTTTATAGCCACTAAAGAACGGATAACTTGTCTTTAATATAGCAATCCCTGCACAGCAATCTACCTTTTTTGCCCAGGACGATGTTAAATCATCTACTGAATCCTCAGCCATCATATACTCTATGAATCTCTTCGTATAACGTATTGCCAGTTTTGCCGGACACACAAAAGTAACATCGTCACCACCTAAAATAATCGGACGAATCGGCAAAAATGGTTTTCCGCCATCATCGGCATATTCTTCCCCAACATCAAGATACTGCCGATAAGTATCATATTCCGCATCAATAGAATTTAGTAACCTGCCAAAGCAACCTTCTGTTTTACGGCGAATTTCTTCCGATAATCTGCTGCGGCTTTGCTGATTTTCACATGACCGAAATTTTACCCCCATATTATTTCCATCAATATGAACAATCGCAATATAGTCCTCACTTCTTCTCTGGCCTAATTTTTCTAACTGCATAGGAAAATCGTATTTCTGACTAATCGTTGTATATAATTTTTTCAGTTTTTCCGTATACTTTATTGAGCAAATATCTTTAATCGCGGTTTCCTGTGAAATAAATCGTTTTTCATCTCCCTTTTCCTGCCAATAATTTGCTGTTTCATTATTTACAGGACATCTTAATGTAAGGCCTGTATAAGGAATACTAACCTCTGGGAAAACCGTCATTTGATTTTCTTTTAACTTCTTGTACAGACGATCCAAATCGTCCTTAAATTTTGTTCCATCATCCAAGTTGATTTCACGGTCAAACGCTGCTCCAATGTGAAGTCCAGGTCTTTCCACTAGCAGCTTACGACTAAATCCAGCCACTATATCCTTCAAATCATCTTGCTCAATCGGATTTTTAATCAACAACAAAATACTGCCACCACCATTAGAACCAACAGCACATTGTATGTTTTCTGACAAATCCCCTAGCATTTTTCCCTGACGCCAACTTTCTGTGTCGACATTGCTACTGCCAAATTTATCGTATAAAACCGGAAAAAGAACCTGATCATATACCGTATCCACCAGATAAGAAGCACCTATATTCGTACGAAGCTTGGTTCCAGAAAAGATATACCGTTGTATTGATCTTGTATCAAACAAAATTGCGCTGACTAGCATACACATCCTCCTCATCTAATTTTCTAACTACTATAACAATATTTCGACAATCACTTGAAAAAACCTGCTTTTCTAAAAAAATCGCTCAAATCTGTACCTTCAAGCGACAACACAACAACCTGACAATAAAAGGTAAAAATCATGCATTTTCGAAACAAAATATTTTCCAGACAGCAGGATTTCTCCAAATAGCAACGAATAAACATAAGAAGACGGCTTTGGAGATAGCAGAGGTGCCTTAGTCGTAAACATGCGTTCAGCGTTCAAAAAGAAAGGTGGTAAGACTGCTGCTTCCTCTGCAAACATAGAAAAGCTAAACATACAGAAACACTCCATCGGTGAATTAAGAATATTCATCCGGATTACGAAATAAAACAGGTATACTGTGGATAGAGCGTTCTATGTTTCTAGCAGCAGAATACTCGTATATATGATTGGTGCTATTGTCTTTGAATTGAGAGCGCTAAACAGTAGCAGCCTGCTACTAAATCACGGACAACAACTGCATGGTTTATGCTTCAAGATTTTGGAGGACTTCTCTCCTGCCTTGTCCACGCATATCCATAACCATATGTCCATAAAACCATTTACCCTTGCTGAATTGGAATCTCCTCAGCAAATTCCTAGCCGTAATAATCGTTTGTATATCACCAAAGGCACCGTGTTGCACTGGCGCGTGACGGCCCTGCAAGATGACGTATTGCAAGCCTTTCTGAGTCTGCAGCCTGGGCATATTTTTGCTTTAGGAAATCTACATTTACAAATCGAGCGTGTCCTCATTAATCCGGAAATCTGCGCCTATACTGGCCTGGTTGACCCCACGGATATGCTGGCAGATTTTTTTTCCTGCACGCTGCCATTAGATTTAAACATCGACTTTCATTCCGTCACGACCTTTCGCTCCGGTACTCAGGATTATCCCTGGCCCCTGCCGGAATTCGTATTCGGTTCACTAGCTGACAAATGGACGGCTATGTCTATGCCCGGAAATATCTCCGCAAAACAAGTCCGCGACACAGCAGCAAGCATTCTGCCGCTGCAATGGCAGGGAAAAAGCTGCAGAATAACGCTTTCCTCCAATCGCAGTGCTACAGGTTTTGTTGGTCAGTTCACTTACAGTCTTGCCCATCTCTCCTCAACAGACCAACAACTTATCGCCTTGTTGGCTGCTTATGCAGAGTTTTCCGGCGTAGGTCGTTGGACTGCACACGGATTAGGACAGGTTCGCATAAAAAGAAATTCCTAAATGGCAATCAGCTATACTATTAGATTTACCTCAATATACCTAATTACAAGCAAAAGTGGAAAACCTCCGCGCCCCTCTCGCAGGCCGCATTCTACCGTTGAGGTTTTCCGTTTTTTTCGTGGACACGCTGAAGCCTTGTTTTTTAAGGGTTAGAGGGTAAAAATCATGCATTTTCGAAACAAAAAATTTTCCAGCCAGCAGGATTTTGGCAAAAAATGGCGAACCTTTTCAAAAACAGGGTTTAGAGGCCAGGAACCACGCGGCTTCTGAGCCTCACTGTT
The DNA here is from genome assembly GCF_000424065.1 of Selenomonas ruminantium subsp. ruminantium ATCC 12561. Classification (GTDB taxonomy): domain Bacteria; phylum Bacillota; class Negativicutes; order Selenomonadales; family Selenomonadaceae; genus Selenomonas_A; species Selenomonas_A ruminantium. The sequence goes on along the minus strand of NZ_AUJE01000028.1, from coordinate 34 downwards.
GACAGGCCTTTACTACCGCTTGCGGTATTGCAAC
>NZ_AUJE01000027.1 GCF_000424065.1 Selenomonas ruminantium subsp. ruminantium ATCC 12561 | reverse complement strand
CTCAGAAGAGACAGTGAATCGCCTTTTGTGATTTCCTCCAATATAAAAGCCGTTGCCTGTGGTCTATCCACGGACAACGGCTACAGTTTGTATTTTTTCATATTTTTCAATCCTTTTCACGCTTATGTGGCTGGCAGGTTCTATGTATCTGTAGTAGTGGATATAGACGAAAAATCCAAGTACAATAGGGATTTAGCGATTGTAAGCAATGGCAAAACATTCAAAAATGTCAATAAGAGTTCAAAGGTCAAAAGACTGGAGAAACGGCTTCGGAGAGAGCAGAGGTGCCTTAGCCGTAAATATGAGTTTAAGAAAAAGAAAGGTGGTAAAACTGCTACTGCCTCTGCAAACATAGAGAAGCAAAAGCTGAAGGTACAGAAACTTCATCATCGTATTGGCTGTACCGATGGCTAGTCGGGGACAGACTTGCCTCCTTGCGAAGCAAGGAGTGTGATGTCAACGCCTTTGGAGTGCTATACAAACGCTAGTAACTTGTCCTTTGGGATGGTGTCTATGTTTTTAGTAGCAGCGTTAAGCATGGCTAGATTTTATCCTACCATTGACAAGAATTTCCATGGCAGTGACGGTGAGCAACTGGTCTACGATGCCCTGCGACGAGGGCTTTCGGATAACTATACCGTATTTCATTCCTTTGTGTGGCTTGGCAGCGAAAGACAACGACGCAGCGAGGGGGAAGCTGATTTTGTCATCCTGCATCCGGCTCTGGGCATTCTCGCCATAGAAGTCAAGGCGGGAGGGATTGCCTACCAGAATGGGAATTGGCTCCAGACAAACCGTTACACTGGAGAAGACAAGGTCATAGACCCCTTGGGACAGGCAGCGGAAAGCCAGCATCACATTATCAACCTGCTGCGGCAGAAACTGCCCAACCTTTCTCCCCGTCCTATTGTGGGGCGGGCTGCCTGGTTTACCTCGGTGGTTTTGGACAGGAAACTTCCCTTGCCTCCATCAGCCTCTCTTGACATACTGCTTGACGAGAGTGATTTAGATGCCCCGGAAGCCGGGCTAAAAAAAGCCTTTGCCTTTTGGAAAGAGAATCTGAATGCAGGTAAGACAGACCTCTCTCCTGCGCAGTTTGCACAAGTGGTCAATACTCTCATGCCCAGTTTCCGCATAGCGCCCGCCATTAGCAGCATTATCCGGGAGAACAAGGAGCAGTATGTGCGTATGACCGGTCAGCAGTCTGCTATCCTGGAATTTTTAGGCGAACAGCCTATGGCTGCCATCCATGGCCCTGCGGGTACAGGCAAAACCCTGCTGGCCGTGGAAAAAGCCCGGATGCTCTCTGCCTCCGGCCAGAAGACCTTGTATCTGTGTTTTAATGAATTCCTGCTGGAATCCCTACGCAAAGCCTACCCTAACGAAGAAAATATCACCTTTCACAATGTACGCACCTTAGGGCAGGAAATCCTTGGCCGGGAGGATATTCCCATTGATAAGATAGTTGCTGCCTTTGAGCAGTACCTCGATGAAGAATACGATGACAGCCTATGGCCTTACCCCAACATCATTGTAGATGAGGCTCAAGACCTGAGCGATACCCTGCTGGAGCACCTTTCCTATCTCATGGAGGTCAATAATGGTGTCTTCTACACATTCTATGACCGCAATCAGGCTATTATGAAGAAAGAGCCGTCCAAATGGATTGACGAACACGCCGACTGCCGTCTGGTACTTTACCGTAACTGCCGCAATACCTCCGAAATTGCAAAGCTGATCAGCGGACTGGTCCCCGTCAGAAAGGAACGCTATATCAACAACATCCACGGCAATCAGCCGAAATGCTTTATTTATCGGAATGGCAAGGAACTTCAAGCCATTGCCGCCAACTTCGTCAAAGATATGCTGAAAAACGGCTTGACGCCAAATGATATCGCTATTCTCAGCATCCACCGAACAGAAACCAATCCACTCCACGAAATAACGGCCGTTGCTGGTATTCCCCTTTCCGGCAAGAAAGAACCAAACAAGGTCTGGTTTACCTCCATTCGGAAGTTCAAGGGTTTGGAAGCCCAGGCTGTTCTTATCGTAGACTTCAGGTACAGTGAGGCAGACAGCGAACTTGCCCGCCGTGTTTTTTACGTTGGCTGCTCAAGAGCCAATGCCTATTTACAGGTGGCTCTCTGCAAGGATACGGAAGAAATAAAGGACGCAGAACTGATGCAAACTTTAGGCATAAATTGACACTCCCCATGCCTAAAGGCAGGGGGAGTGTCAACAAAACTATACCATGCTATCCATGGTTATATAGCCAGACATCAAACGTTGTGCAAGATGTTCCCGGAAAAGCATCGTTTCTTTATTCCGAAGGTCACGTTTCTGAATTTTAACTCGTGCTTCTCCTTCATCATAGGACATTCCCATATTAGCAGCCATGTTTTTCATCGATATAGCTGCAATATCGAAAATCTCAAGAAGTTTCTTCATGTTGCCCTTTTTGATCAAGACACCTGCATTATTTTTGCAGGTCTTATAAACATCCTCCAATTGCATATCGGTCTTCTGTAATTCTGCTTCCACAGTACCGTTGGTATTGGCTTTACGTAGCCAAGATTTACGGCGGGATTTGGCATAGTCTTTTTTCACACAGTTAATCAGGTAACCGGCACTAAGCGGTTCCTGTTCCGGTTTGCGTTTTTTCAGTTGTTCCTTATAGTAAGCAAGGTTGCTCTTTAAAACGTCAATACTGTAATGGTTAATGATATCTAAACAAGCAGACTCAGGTTTAACGCCAAAAGAAGAGAATTCATCAAACAATCTAAGGTGCTCAGAATCAAGCATCTCTATCTTGTCTTCGGTAGTCACTACTTTTTTCGGGGCTGGTAAAACGTTACCAGCAACATCGCTCAAATGAATGGTAATCGTCGTGGCAGCACGACGTCCTTTGCCATCGTGGGAAAAATGAAATTGTTTCAGCGACGTATTCTTGCGGATTTGTTGTTCTGCTTTCTTGAGTACATCACGCTGAAAGTCACGGAAATTGCCATAAGCCGTAACCGGCATGTTCAAACGTTCTTTGAAGCGTTCGATGCTTATGGTATATGTCCCTTCAGCGAGAAGTTCCTTCACGACCATAAAGACCTTTAGCTGCGTGATTCCACGAATAGCCAGCATTTCATCAATATCTACTTCCGTAAATTTCTCGGTAAAATCCTGTAGATAGGGCAGCATCTTTTGATTTATCGTAACAGAAACCGTATCATTAAAATCATTGTACTCAACTGAATTATACAATGGTACTTTTAGCCAGTTGTGTTTATCTTCTTCACTGGAGTAACGTTTGACGATTTTAAGACTTTTATCGGAAACATGGTCAATGGCCTCGCGGATGATGTTCCTCCATCCTTTGTCCTTATTGATACAAAGTTTATCCGCTAGGACAGAAATGTTGTATTCATAGAATACGTTATTGTCGATGGTCTGTTCTTTGGCTAGGGAGGCCATAGTAAGAAGCCAGATTTTCATCTCGTTTTCTTTCATCGAATGTTTAGCGAACATGAGTTCGTTGGCAAATTTTGTTGATGTTTCGAAATCGAGATTCTGATAAACATATTCCGTTTCATTTGTAGTGGTTATTCCCTTTTTTGCTGGCATAGTCTGTATCCTTTCGAGAAGTGTCAACTATAGTTTACATTATACTCTTTGCGGTAGAAATATGCAATTGGTTTTCCCACAACAAATATTACTCTTATATATTATATGTTTATATAATAAACATATAATAATATATATAGGGAACGTTGTGGTGGGGGAATTTGTCGGAAGGGGCGTGAGCCCAGTAGTGATGCGGGTTGCAGAGAATTTCATGGGCTTGGTGAAAAGGTTTATGGTGGTATGTTTTGTCGGTAAATCCGTTGTAGTGGGGGATTTTGTCGGAACAAGGCGTTATCCCTTGATACAGCTGGGCTGAAAGGGATTTTTTCGTCTTGTGGTGGGGGAATTTGTCGGTGTTTTTGACTTTGTGGTGGTATGTTTTGTCGGTTGTGGTGGTATAATTTGTCGGTAAATTATTTTTCATGCGAAGGAGAAAATGATGTGGTGCCAGTCTGGACAAGGCTTCCTGAGAAATTTTGTGGTGGTATGTTTTGTCGGTAAATGCTTTGTAGTGGTATAATTTGTCGGTAAATTTTTGAAGCAAAAACAGTGATTTTTATTTGTGGTGGTATGTTTTGTCGGTTGATTGTTTATGGTGGGGGAATTTGTCGATTTTATCCACATTTTCCTGTAGATAACTATGGGAGGCCGCTAAGATAAAGGGGGAATTTATCCACAGCCTGTTGATAATGATGATAAAACAGGTTGTCCTGGATGTAAAATAGGGAATTAACGACAAAACCCCCCACTATAAACGTTTTTTTGTCAAAAAAGGATGACTTTTGTACAAAAGCCGGTCCTTTTGAGGGTTAATCCTTGTTTTTGAATGGTTCAACCGGGATGATAGAGAAAAGGGATATGGAGAGCAGCTTTGATGCTCTCCATATCCTAACCAGTAAAGAAATAGCCCGCCAAGGCTATGTAAGCCTGACGAGCTATTACGAGCAAGTATGCAAAAACTAGAGAACCGCTGTGTACCGAATGGTACGCATGGTGGTGTGAGAGGGCTTCCTAGGGGGAAGCTAATATCATTGCTGCTGATTTTCGCTGATTTTTATTCCTCCCTCAACATCTTTGACAATGGCCAGTTCCCGAGGACGTTCTGCGCCCACATTCGTTTGGTTCGTCTTCCTCGTTACGCCTTCATTCTCCAGCATTACATCTTTAATCTCCATAGCTTCATTTTCATCACTTGCCGTCAAGCGATGGGGCTCCTTAAGCGCAAACGGGCTTTCCAGCCAATCATAATCATCCCCATAGAATCCATAAAGATCCTTGTAAAGTGCATCGCTCCGGTCAAGCATCCACATAAAACGCTCCGGATTGGCAAGCGAAAGGGTATTGACATTGTAACGATTAATCTGAAGCGGTACTCCTGTTCCTACTGCTCTCAGCCAGGCATCATCACAGTCCAATTTCAGTGCCGCACCATTGGCATAGATACGAAGAGGATCATTCCTGGTTCCCAGGTTAGCGGCACTGAGGTTTACGGAGCTGCCCATCAGGTAGCCCATATCCCTGCCTCTGTCCTGACTCATCTTCATATTGCCCATAGTCTTGAGGAACAGGCCGGTGGTTTCGCCTTCGGCAATGGGCTGAACCTGGTTGGTTCCCACCAGTACCGGACGACGGTCGGCACCTGCCACAGCGGAAACGATAGTCAGATCACCTTCATTACCATTACCGATAAAGATTGAGCCGCTGGTATTGGCATCCAAATAACCGCGTATATTCGTCCGCAGATAATTGTCCAGACTCCCGATATTGCCCCGGCCTGCATATAGGGTAACTTTGTCGCCGCTGATGACAGAATTACCATCATTGGGCAGATAAATGCCATTGCCGGTCATCAAGCTCGCATCGTAATCTTTATGACCAAAACCTGTAGTAAAATCAAAGGTGGTGTTCTCCGTACCTGCCAGCGACGTAGAAAGACTATCTTTAACGGTGAGTTTGCCGCCTTTCTTTATATCCAACGTCAGCGGTACGTGACGTGCTACCGTTACATTGCCATTTGCATCCCAGGTAAGGTCACCAGCCTTGGCCAACGACAAGATTTGGAGGTTTTCCTTGTTGCCAATATCCTTGGCCTGAATAGTAACTGCCTTATCCTTGAACCCCACGGATTGGCCGGCATCAAGGCTGATATTCCGGGCACTGATGTTCGGCTTGGAAATGATTGCTATCTGTCCCGGCGTGCTGTTTACGATGCTGTCCTGAATCGCATAGAGAAGCTGATTCTTGGAGAAACCATAATCGTTGCTGGCTTCTAAAAGGCCATATTCCATGACCGCCGCGCGTTCTGCTTCGCTTAAACCAGCATAAGCGGAAGCAAACCAAGCCTGCTGCTCCTGCCTGTACCCTTGGAACAGCTGTTCATAGGCAGCCTCATCAGTAATGTTCTGCGCCTTGGCCTCAAAGGCAGCCTTGCGTTTCAATACTTCATTATCCTTGGCAAAGATACGGGCGATATTGATATAGTATGCCTTATCCTTACCATGGGTATAGCCCAGGGTTTCCAAGCGGCCAGTAACCCCCGCCAGACGTTCAGCTTTTTCGGCGGCGCCAGCCACAGCACTGCTGCTATCCTGGTCTTGGGCGCTGATAAGTCCTAGTGCCTGCCAGGTATTCACCTTATCCCGGCTGTCGGATAGAGCACCGCTGGTGCCAATGCCATCTACGATACTGCCTTTTTCCGCTTTTAGTGCCACATCACCGCCGGAGCTGACGATATGGCCCACTTTGAGATCGCCATTCAGAGCTGCCAAATAGATATTGCCTCTGGCATCAGCATTGACGCGAGGCTGATTACCTTTCCACTCTAAATCGAGATATTTCTTGTTGCTGCCAATGGTGCCCTGATGGCTGGTGAGGTTGATCTCCATTGCCATCAGTACCCCCTGATAACCATTATTTGTCCCTTTGATGTCATCTTCTGCCGTCAGGTTTACCCTGCCATCGGGTTTGACTGAGGAGACATTATCCACCAACAGACTGCCCCGAGCCGTGATGCTGACATTGCCATTTTTAGAAGCACCGGTGACTATCGGGCTGCCGTTGGCACTATTCACGGTCACATCAACATCCTTGTCGCTATTAAATGTCAGCTTATTAGTGGTAATAATCTTGCCTGCCTCGGCCGTGATAGCACCATTCAGCGAACGGATACGAATCTCGCCTATTCCTTTGCCATCTTTTACCGCTCCAGCAATATCGTTGGCAAAAATCACATTGCCGCCAGCCTTGATGGTGATAGAACCACCGTTTTTAGACTCCAATTGTTGCGTATCAATTAAATAATCTGCCTTGATGCCAGTCTGGCTTTCAAAAGTTGTCTTATTTGTACGGTTGTAGCTATAAACCTGAAAATCATCATTCCAAAAACCACGATGTATTTCCTTGGTTGGCTGAGGATCCGATGGCGAAATGGTCAAATTATCTCTAGGTCCCGCACTGATGTTCATTTTACCGATCATATATTGCTGCCTATCATCTGCTAGAAAAGTAGCGGAACCAATCTTCTTAATTTGGTTCAAATCTATGGATGCCTTCATGGAATATTCCGGTACTTTTTTATGGCTCCCTTTACCTAGAAGCTCAAAATAACTCAAGGCGCTTTCCTTGCCTTGTTTTACTTGCTTATCATGGAAGTTCGCCTCTACCTTATAGTTATAACTTTGTTTGATGTTGGCGTCCGCATTCATATTCCACAGGAGCAAATCATTCGTAGGCTGATAGAATTTGCCGGTCTGCAGCTTGCCATTGATAAAGATATTGCCATTGCGGTAATTATTGGCAATAGAACCAAGATAGAGATCCTTGTTCAGATTTTCCGCATCGATTATCAGGTCTGCCGCTCCCTTGGCGGAAAGAATCCGGCCTGCCCCCTGAACGGTAGAGTAGACTTTCCCCGTAAGGTAGACATTGCCGCCCCTAACCACGGTATCTGCCGTCAACAGGTGACCGGTGTAAGGATTGTAATAGGTACTGATTAACCCTTCGAACGCTTTTTGGTTAGCATTCCAGATATTGCCGCCTTTGACGCTGGCGCTGTCTACCGAATAGTTGGCATTGCCCAACACATCACTGTCGGTAAGGGTCACGCCCCTCCGGACCTGTTTGTCCAAAGCTGCTACCTTTGCTGCATCAACGGCGGTGCTATAGGTACTGTAGCCGCTTTGGATAAGGCCGTTCACAAAGATATGACCAGCTGCAATGGACACATCCCCTCCAGCCACAATGGCGCCTTCCTTCGTTAGGGACGCATATTTTTCTTTAAGGATGTTTGCATTCTGTTCCTTGGAATTCTTCTCAAACTGAGCATAGGGGATGCCCAAAATTTTGGCAATCTCTGTCCGGCCAGCCTCCGTCTGCTTCATGCGCTGGAACACGTTATGCACAACACCGACAAGATATTGGCCATAATTGCTAATATCGCGTTGCTCAAATAAAGCATTCTCATTCAGGACTCGGTACGCGCTTTTATTTGCTATAGGCTCTATCAGGTAGAGATAGAGTTCCCGCGTGAACATTTCGCTACCAAAAGTATAGGGTGTCAACGGATGAAGCCCTACTACCTGAGACTCCCCACTGACCTTTTGGCTATAGTTGCCATTAGGTGCGTGGATTTCTGTAGCATAGGCCGAAGAGATGGTTCCTGTGTTCAGAATGTCCCCAACATCATTACGAATGCTGACTTTGCCAGCATTGTTGATCAGGTTCCCCTGCAGCAGGAGAGCGCCTTCTTTGCCATTCCCACCCATCTTTTTAATCGTAAGGACAGGAGCAGTAGTATCGGTAGATGATTGGATATTGGCAGCCTTATAGTTTTTGCCATTTAGTCTTACTTGACCACCCATGCTGGCCAGTTCCAAATCATTTACCACTAGACGGCTGTTACCTTTATCCGTAATGGAAATACTTGTTGCCCCAAAGGCCTTAAGGGAGCCACCCACCGTCAATCTGGGGGAATAGACATCGACATTGGCTCCAGCTACAGTAATATTGGGTAACACCGTAGCCGTGACCGTAACCGTCTCCAACACTTTATAGCTGCTGCCGTTTTTCTGGGCATAGCCCTTGGCTGCCATAGTCTGCAAGAGATTATTTATCGCCGTATCATAGGTTTTGGCTAATGTACTGTCTGTAACTGTCTTGCGAGCATTTACGAGTTCATTGTATTCCTTGAGATAAGGATTGTTGACTGTTTGCTGCTGGCCGAATTTAATACCATCAGCCTTAAACCAGTCGCCGCCTTCCTTGACATTGACCGTTTGGTTACTGTTGATTTCCAAAGCCAGTGAATTATAGATACCTGCCTTGACCTCTCCCGCGATATTCACGAAATTATCCTGCTGTTCCGCATTGTTTTTCTCATTGGGTAGTACAGCCACGAGTTGGTTGTTCGCCTTACTGGAATATGTCGTATAGACATAAGCGGATTCAAGCAGGGCTTCCTTGCCGGTATTGGCCGTAAGACTTATATCCCGGGCTGCAGTAACCTTGCTGCCCTTGCCAATATCCACCTGATTGGCCTGTTTCATGGTATTGGTGATTCTCGGCTTGGTACTTACGGGAATGGCGGTACGATTATATACATCGGCCATAACATACAGATCAAGATTCCCCGTCCGGCCAATGGTATCGGCGCCTGCAGCCATGTTGATTTCACCCTGACTGAAGAGACTGCTGTTGTCCGCGAGGGTGACCTTAGCACTGCGCTGCAGTTTATTGTCCGTGAGGGCCGTCGCCTTACCGCCCAAGCCGCCCTGAATATTGCCCACCGTAACCAGGTTCAGGGCCGTATTATCGGCTGCCCCCAGGTTAATGTCGGAAGAACTGCCTTTATTGAGCAGATTGGCATTGCGCAGGATGATGTTGTTGTCATAATGGACATCATGCTGGCTGCTGGCCCGTATCAAAGAGGCCGCACCGCCTGCTTGCAACTGGTTTTTGGCATTCACATTGCCGCTGGTCGCAGCGCCCATGCTGATGCCGGCTTCTTCTCCATTGGTCGTCAGGGAAACAGCGCCTTTGCCGTTCGCCTCCCCGATTTCCACATTGGCCCGATAGATGCCTGTATTCTTCAGTTCACTGCCCGAACCATTGATGCCGCCATAACCTGCAGCGTCTACAGTTTCATTGACCGAAAGGTCATTGTTGGCGTTATAGGACTGTTCCTGGTCGCTGGTGACACGGGTGCCGGACTTCAGCTGCACCATGGCCGTATTGTCTGCCTTACGGGTCATGGACACGCCGCTAAGACCGACCATGGCGGCGCTCTTGCCGTCAACAGACAGCACGTTAGCGTTATTCGCATTCTGGACATTAGCTAGCATATAGCCGGACAAATTCCAGTCACCACCCAATAACAGATTGGTTTCCCGTTTTTCTGTGTCATTGATGACTGCCGTAAAGGGAGAAATGGTGGCAAAGCCGGCACCATAGCCCACAGCCCGGAAATTCTGCGACAGACCATTGTACGAGCCGGTGACAACTCCCCGAATTTTTTCCTGCGGATTGCTCATACCGCCCAAATCCACAGCATTCCGTACATTGCGCACAGCGCTCAAGAAATTGCTGCCGGACGCCAGACCGCCTGCTGCCAGCCCTCTTACAACGCCATCCTGATTCAGCGCAGAATTGGCGCTCACCGTAAGTTCCGCATCCTTTGCATAAGCAGATTTGCCCACCTGCACATCATTTGTTCCATAAGCCGTCAATATTCCATGGGTCACGCCGACAGATGCCGAACCGGCACTTAAGGAAATAAGGTCCAGATTCTGATAGGGCTTCCAGTTGCTCTCAATGTTCATCTGTTGTGCTAATAGGGAACTGTTTTCTCCTATGCTTACCCGGGTTACATGAGGATTGTTCTGATTGCCCATAGCGTTTTTCACGCCCGTAGCTGATAGTGCCGCCAGCATACTCAAAGAACCCGTTCCCACCTGGGTGGTGATTTGCGGTGCGTTTTGCGCTTTGATGTTCAGCCTGGATCCCTTAAGGCTGGTATTGGGCGCGATGTCTACCATAGTCTTGCCCGTGTATTCGGACTGCGCACTGAGGCCCACACCTGCAAAGGAGGCGCTGCCCACAGCCGCTATGGCCGTCAGCTTGGTTTCAGGCGCACTTTGGGCCTGAATGCTGATTTCCGCATTTTTCGCATTGATCTCCAGACCGCTGCCGACAACCACGGAATTGTTGCCCGTGCCGGAGGTCTCTGCCACAAGCGCACCTATGGCTTTACCCGCTACCGTCACGCCAATGGCGTTTACGGTGGATTTGACCGCATCTTTGCTGTCGATGATAATGTTCCCGCTATCTGCGGTCAGTCTTTCGCCGGAGATATTGACACTGCTGGCCGAATTATTCGCCAGTCCCGCATAGGCAACACTGCCTGCCCCGGTCAGGGCAGCACTGCCCTGAAGGATATTCAGCTTGTTCTGCCCCTCCAAAAGCGTATTGATTTCGATATTTTTGGCGGCTTTCCCATAAGTATTGGTAAGGTTCAGCGTCGTACGGCCGGCGTTGTTCAATATGCCCACGGCACCATTGATAACCGCCCCGCCAAAGCTTACGGCCTTGTTGCCCTGCGTCACATTGTTCGTGGCCTGACTGGTCAGTTTGATATTGCCTGTGGTGGCCTGCATAGCCGAATTGGACATATTGAGGCTCACGCCTGCACGTTCCCGGCCTCCGTTATCAGCTACAGCGGCCGTGGTCGTACCGGCCAGCCCCTGGGAAGCTTCAGCCTTCAGCTGGGTTTTCTTCGTGTTGTTATTGGCGCTGTTCAGCAAGCCCTTGACATCCACCTTGGAGCCATCAGCTGCCTTGCCCTTGTTGGTAGCCGATTCATAGCTGTCTGCCAGTTTCTGTCCCACGTTGGTAAGCATCACATTGGCAGAAGCGCCAACGGCACCCAACGAGGCATTATAGGCACTCTGTGCAATATCCCGATTTTCCTTTGCCGTCAGGGAAATGTCCTTGGCAGACAGTTTGCTGTTGGCAATATCTGTCTGTACCCGGCTGTCAATGGTGTTGAGCACAACGCCTACCCCCATACCGGCTGCCAGACCGGCGGCACCGGTGAACGCGGTGTTGTTGAAATGGATATTGTTCTCTGCAGCAATGGACAGTCCGTCAACTGCCACACCATTCCAGCCAATTTCGCTGTTCAGGACTCTGGCCGTCACATCATCGGTTACATTGGCTACACCGATGGAACCGGCCAAACCGCCAATGCCACCCACACCTATATTGTAGAGTTCATAGCTCAGGCGCGTATCGTTCAGTGCCCGGATAGTGCTGTTCCCCTTGTTCGTAAAGGATACTTTGGCGTTGTTGACCAGCGTATCCACTTTGCTCTGTTCCTTGACCACAGCCACGCCTGCGCCTACACCTGCGCCGACGCCGGCAACGCCCAGGGAATAGGCATCGCTGTACAATTTGCCATGATGGTCAGCCTGTTGGTAAAGGCTGCCGCGGAGATTTGCCCGGACATTATCCATAGCGGTTTCTGTTTGCGAAGCGAGGGTATAGACGCCTGTACCAAACATGATACCGGCGCCCATGCCGGCAAAGCCAATCCCTGCCACATGGGAGGCCAATCCCTGCCAGGAGGAGGCTTCGATGTTCAGCATATCCGCCGTGATATCGTTGTTCTGGCGGTTCTGGCCGCTGGCCTGTGCCCTGGTCTTGCGATTGACTGTGGCCGTATCGCTGCCAATGCCTGCCCCTGCGCCCTGACCGGCGGCACTTACCGTGCCTACCATGCCATAGGCATTGGTATAGTCATGGGCAATGATGCTGACATTGCTGCCGTTCCCGGAGGTGGACAGGCGGGCCTTATCCACTTTGGCCTGAGTGCTGCCGCCGATTTCATTCACGTTAAAGGTGCCGTTTATCGCTGCACCCTGACCGGCTATGCCGGCATTGGCCAGCAGGGACTTGATGGTATGGGTGCCGGAGGCAGAGGCCACGATACCCATATACGTATTTTCGCTTCGCTTGTCTGCCAGATTGGCATAAGAACCCAAAATTTTTTCGCCATCGGCAGCCGAGCTCTTGTTGCTGCTATTCTTGGAGGCCGAGGCCAGAGTTCCGGCAATGGCTCCGTCGGTGCCGGCTAAGCCGTCTTTGATTTTTACTTCACTGCCGTTCGCCATCTCGACAGTAGTCTTATCGCCGCTGATGGCAGCTGAGGTATCGCTGTTGATAACATTTTTGGCCACAGCGGCGCCCACAGCGGCTCCCTGGGCAGCGCCGGAAACTACGCCCACGGTGTTGGTGATGTTTTCGTCGCTCAGGGCAGAAAGAGCAACACTTCCTCTCTGTGCTGCTATGCTGCTGTTGTCGATAGCGGCGGTGGTTTTATTGTTGATGTTGTTCAGTGATACCGAACCGGTTACCGCTGCCCCCTGGAGGGCCACACCGCCACCGGCTGCAACGTTATGGATTGTAGAGTTGCTGGCTGCTTCCACCTCCAGACTGCTGGCTGCAATTTTGGCGTCGGATAGCAGCGCCGTGGTATGGGTGCCGCTGTTGTTGACGGCCAGTCCGGCGCCTATGGCGGCATGCCGGCTCACGGCCAGCACAGCTGCTGTAGTGGTGATGTCCTCAGTGGATTTGGCTTTGATGCCGGCCTGGGGGGCATTCGTGACCTCAGAACCCTTTATGGAAGTGGCTATATCCTTGTTCAGGGTGGTCATGGCCGCTGCTCCTTCCACTGCTGCAGCGCCCGTGGTGAGTCCTACACCTGCGCCGATGGTGGTGAGCTTGGAGGTATCCTCTGCCGTTACGTTCAAAGAATTGGCGGGGTTAGATGGCTGGAAAGCCAGTTTGGCATTCAAGATGGAGGCGGCGTTCTGCTGACGGCGCGCAGAGGTGCCGATGTCGTTGTAGGCTAAGGCGCCTCCGATGGCGACCTGGGTGGAACCTTGCAGACTGCCTGCTACGGACAGTTTATCCGTCTTGTCCTTGGTGCTGATGTTAACGGTCTTGAGATTCGTGGCCTTGATGTTTTCCAGGGAAGCGTTAACGGAGCTGGCGCCACGGTTCATAGCGGCTGTGCCGTTCAGTGCGGCCTTGCCTAAGGCAACGCTCACGCCGGCGCCCACGGCATAGACTTTGCCCGTGTTTGCGGCGGTGAGGGAAATGCTGTCCGGCAGGGCGTTTCCTTGCTTCATTTCAAGTCTGGCATTTTTGATATTGGCATTCGTCGTATTGTCCAACTGGTTGTAGGCCATGGCCAGGCCTGCTGCTGCGTTGCCGCCGACACTGACCTGACCGGCCACGTTGATTTCCTTGGCGGCAGAGTTTGCCTGCAGGTCTGCTCCGCGCAGATTTTTCGCCTGCAGCAGATGGTCCTTGTCCATGCCTTCCAAAGAGGTAAAGACCTTATTGTTCGTAAGTTGCAGAGCCAGGGAGCCGGCAGTGCCGAAGCCCTTGGCGGCAGCTGTGGCGGCGATTCCGGCTGCGGCGTTCACGTCCAGCGTGTTGGAGTCTGCCTTGCTGGAAAGCGTAAGGGCAGACTCAGCCGGGCTGTTCAAGTTGCCGCCCTTGATGGTGGCCTGAAAATCATTGGCGATGTCGCTGATGGCCGCAGCAGAGCTGCCACTGCCCTTGTTCGAGGCGGCAAGGCCGAAGGCAGCCGTGATGATTTTGTTGCCATAGCTGCCGGAGAGGCTGTTGTTTACTTCACCGTTGGGATTCTTCCTGACTTCCGCAAGATAGCTTTCCCCTGTCACATCCAGCCCCGTGCTGCCGATGGCACGATCATAGGTTTTCTGGCCAGCGGCCTGATCCGAGGCAATATTCTCCAGCGTTTTTGTCTTGACGTTGGCATTGAGGAGGGAAGCAGTGTCTTTGTTGCGCAGGCGGTTGTAGGCCATTACGCCCTGAAAGCCGTAGCTGTTTCCCTGGGAGGCCGCTACGGATACGCCCACTGCGCCTCCAATTTGGGTGACGGATGTGCGGGCTGTATTGGACAGCATGCTGCCGGCTGCATAGTTCCCGCCTTCGATGGCAGCATGGACATCATTGGCGAGGTTGGCAAAAGCTGCTGTCCCCCCGGCTGCGGTGCTGCCATTGCCACCAGCTGCCACGGAGACGTTCACGCCGCCAGTGACCTGAGTATCCTCATCATAGGCCTGGTTCCTGATGCTGTCCAGTCCAATAGCGGAGCTATTTATAAGTTCTGCGCCTACCACATTGGCACCAAGGTTCACGGAGACAGAGTCTGCCCCGGCATAATTCTTTCCGCCGGAATTCCCGGAAGCCTGGGCCGTGAGGGAGAGTCCGGCCGCCACAAGGGCGCCCTTCTTCTGGGCCAGGTTGGTAAGGGTGCCGCCGCTGAGGGAAATATTGCTGTCTTCAATGCGGGACAGTACCGCCCCGTCAAGCCAGTTCATGGCAATGGCTCCGGCCATCCCCTTGCCGCTGCCGGAGGAGTTGGATGAGTTGGATGAGCTGGAGGAACTGCTGCCCTTCATGTCAAAGCCGCGGAAGCTGATGGCGGCAGCGCCACTCCAGGCTCCGGTGAAGGCATTGTCCAGAGACTTTAGGGAGAGGGAGGGAAGTTCTCCGCTGTTCTTGCGCAGGATGATATTTGCTTTTTCCAGCACGGCGGTGGTCTCATTGTTGGTGATGTTCAGAGCCGCACTGCCTGCACCGGTAAAGGTGGACTGGGGGGCACCACCTTCCATGAGTTTGCCGATGCTGGACTCTTTCACTGCGTCCAGCTTCTGCTTGGCCTCCATGGCTTTCTTCTGGGCCTCGGACAGCTTGTCCACAGTCTGTCCTAATACGCTGTTTTTGTCCAGGGTAAAGCTGTCCTGATATTGGTCGATCAGGTTGCCTACTTTGCTGCCGGCGTTCTTCTTGAGAACCTGCAGCAAGGCATTGCTGGCGCCGTCCTTTTCCTTTTCAGGGGCGTTGTCGGAGCTTTTGTCCTGGGGCTGTTGGGGATTATCTTTATCCTTATCCTTCGACTGGCCGGATTGCCGGCCAACAACTCCGGCTACGGCCAAGGTATTTATAAGGCCATCTGTGTCCGCCTGGATATTCAGGGAATGTCCCTGTATGCTGCCGGAATCCTGTCTGTCGGCAGTACCGAAAATAACGGGGGCTTCCTCCTGATTGCCGGATCCGGCCAGCTGTTGCATGATCTTGATGGAGGCGCCGTCGCTTTCGTCGAAGGTTATGTCCTCCGGTTTGTCGGCATAGCCTGCCCGCTCCCGCAGCAGTGGTGTCTGGAGGGAATCGCTCCCGCTGTCGTTGTCACTGATGGCGGCCAAGGTCTTTACGTCATAGTTGGAAACGGCAACAGAGGCTCCCATGGCGGTTGTGCCTGAGCCGAAGGAGAGGCCGCCGGCAATGTTTAACAGATCTGCCTCGTTCTTGGCGAAGATGGAGATATTCCCCCTGTCGGCAGCAATATCCGTGGCCGAGAGTTTCGCCTCGTCATCCACTGAGACGAGGGCCTTGCTGCCACCTCCCACATAGCTGGCGTTGCCCATGACATTCAGGCCTGCGTTCACCTGCAGACCTGAGCTGTCGTTCAGATAAATATGACTTACATCGTTCGTGCCCTTTATGGCGATGTTACGGCCGGTGAGGCTGGCGCCCTCTGCCACAGCCACCACATTGTCTGCATCTACCTTGGAGATGTTGACCACTGCGTCTACGGCAGAACGTTTCGGGTCCACATGGCTCATATGCCCGCTCAGGGTGATGTCTGACTGGTTGAGGTTAGAGCCAATGTCAATATTGCCGCCAGTGGCCTTTATGGCCGTATCCTGGCCGATGAGGATGCGGGAGCGGTCAGAACGCAGCCCTACATTCACCGCGGCTGCAATGGAGGTAGTGCTTTCCCCTTTGGCCGCAGAAGATGCCGCTCCTGAGAGGTCCACATAGCTGGAGCTGTCCGCATAGTAGTTGGCGATTTTCGAGGCAGAAGAAAGGGCGTTGAGCTTTTCGATGAGGCTGTTGGCCTGCTTGTTATTTTTCCCATAGGCAGACTGAAGGAGTGCGGCCACCTCTGCGCTGCCCTGGAAGACAGGCAATAGTTCTGTGGGACTTCCTACGGCATTACTGCCGTCCAGTGCTTCCAGTCCCTTGAGGAAAGACTCAGCGCGGGATTTGGCCAGGCCTTTGCCATCCAGCAGGGATAAAAGGGCAGATTTCTCCTTCAGCAGTTCTGCCCGTGCTATATCGAAGCGGCCGTTGGACGTGTCGATGGATGAGGAGAGGCTGACCTTGCTGCCCGTGAGGGCTGCATGAAAGTCCGATTCGTCGGATCCTTCGATAACGATGCCCGCATCACTGTCACGGTTCACCACGGCGATGGTGGGACGGAACAGGGCAGACTTCACCCCTCCGCCACCCAGACCGCTTTTTGTGCTGATGGCGCCCACTTCCGTTCCGATGCTGGCCGTTTTGGCCGACAGGGCGAGGGTATCTGCGGCAGTGAGCTTTGTTTCCCGTGACAGGTCAATCTGGGCGATGGATTTGCCCACACCCACGCTGACATCCGTGGTGATGTACTTTGCCAGGGAATCCAGCGTTTCGCTGGAAAAGCTGCCAAACTTTAGCTTTTCGACCATACCGCCCTTGCTTGCCAGGAAGGTGTTCTTCAGGTTGTTGACATCCTTGAGGGTTTCGTCCACGCCGCCTTCGTCCTTCTGTTTGCCCGCGGCTTTGGTGGTGTTCGTTGCCAAAAGGCGGTAGCCCGTTGTGGTATTTCCAGCCTGAATACGGATGTCCTTTGCTCCAGCCTCCACAGCTCCCTTCACCCGGGCAGAACTGCCCGCCCAGGCAAAGTTTGCCGTGAAGCCGCCGAGACCGCCTTTTAGGTCCAGTTCGGCCTTGGCGTCCACCTGATTTGTGCTATTGGATTTGATGGAGATGTTGCCATTGTTGGCAAGCAAACGAGCTGTGTCCCCGAACTCCATGAAACTGTCGTTGTTTCCGATGAGGACGTTGGCAGCCAGCCAGGACTTGCCGTTCGTGTTGGCATCCTTGACCCGGCTGACCAGCTTGACATTAGAGGTGGCATCCGCGCCCAACAGGATGTTGCCCTTCGCAGCCGTGAGACTGCCATCTACGGTCAGGCTGGCCTTGTTTTTCTCATAGGCAATAGAGGCCGTGTGGCTTATGGCGCTCTGGGTCAAAAGCTCTGCGGTCACATGACTGCCTGAGGAAAGAGCGAGCGCGTCCCCCGTGCCTTGCGCCTCGATGATGGCATTCTGGCCGACGTCGATATTTGCTGAGGTGTTCTCCATGATGTAGGTGGCGGCCAGGCCGGCCCGATGCAGTGCGCCGTCCACCGCCGTGACGCGGCGGGATAACCAGTCATCGTCAGAGCCTCCCTTAAGGCTCCACCAGTCTTTGTAGGTATAGTTCGTGAGGGCGTTTACGCTGACTTGCTTTCCGCTGACCTTACCATCAAGAGAAACATTGGCCTGCATGCCGGAGACAGGAAGGAAGTAGTGGGTAAGATCCAAATTTCTCCAGGCAGCATCATCCAGATTCGCAGCCTGGTCAAAGTTGAACTGCAGCGTGGCCTGGGAAGTCAGTTCAACATTTCCACCGGAAGTGATGCTGGCACCATTTGCCACATTGATGCCAGCCGTAGAGGGATAGCGGAACTGATCATAGTCAAATCCCAGACTGGATTTAAGCCGCCGTTCCTTGTTCCAGGTCAATGTTTCCCTGGGCTGCACGGTTGCAAGCAGTACGATATCTCCTGCTTCGTTCCGCGACAGGGCCAGGTTGCTGCCCAGTCCGGCATCAGCCGTGATAGTTCCATTTTCTTTTATGTTTACCAAAGAGGAGTAGTCGAGCGTGTTCCGGCTGAGGATTTTTGCACCGGATTCAATATGGATGTTGGAAGCTGCCAGGAGGACGCCGTCCACGGTGTTGATTTTTCCCTGTACAGTGAGACTGCCGTCTTCGTTAAGCGGGATTTCTCCCGAGCGAAGTTGCTGGGGGCTTAGCGATACTTTCCCCTTAAAAGCATTCGACAACAGGGTATCGTAAGTGGATTCCTGAGGTACGATGAGACCTACTTTGCCTGCATTGATGACGCCGTTGGCGCCGATGGCAATGCCACTTGGGCTCAGGAAATAGAGGTTGCCATCCACGCGGCCGTTCCGGATGGCGTTGAGCGTGCCGTTCACGTCCACCTTGCTGTCTACAAAATTCATCAGAGTACTGGCTGAGGCGCCAGATTTTGTCGTGCCGAAGTAGAGGTTGGCGATATTGCCCTGATCCAGCTGGAAGCTTTTGAACCTGTTGATGGCGATGTTATTCACCACTTGGTCAGCCAGGATGTCCGTAACTTGTCCGTTTTTTGAGATGGTGCCGGCGTTGGCATTGTCCGCCTTGGCAATATCATTCTGAGCATGTGTTGTCAGAGCAGGCAGGGAAAACATCCCCGCTACGGCAATAACGGAGAGAATATGATAAGTAAGACGTCGCTTGCCGATGCTGCGGCGGACGCTATGTGGTAAGTTGAACATGATGTGTCACGCTCCTGTTCTATGCTTGCGGAAAATTTCCCAGTAATATTTATCCTGCCGGTTTTCGGCTGCGGCGAACAGCCTGGCTGCTGGTAGTAGTGGTGGCACTCTCCACCGTGGAAAGTATATCGCTCAAAACCCCCATGATATTGTAGGCCATCTTGAAATACATGGCGGGACCTCCGCCGGACGCACAGGCTGCCAGCTCATCGGGCAGTTCTCCTCCCTGCCGCTGCACGTCTGTGAGGCATTCCAGCATCTCTTTTAGTTCCTTGCCGTCCAGCTCCAGCCCATATGCGTGGAAGGCGGCCTGAACATCCGTCATGGTCTGAGATGCTTTCAGTCTTGACCGGAAAGCATCGTCATTGCAGAGTGCCTCCAGCTTTTTTATGGATGTATCATTCAATGCCTTTATCATATCCATACACCTGTCCTTTATGCTTTTCTTCTTTTTATGCAGTGGAATTAGAAACTTTACAGGTTTTAAAAAATTTTATCCATTAGTTTATAGGGGAATACGGCAGGAATATTATTGATTAGCGTGGAAGTATGAACAAGTCAAGTTTGTTTGCCGGAGGAGAATTCTTTTCATGAAAAAAACATATTTCATCATTGGGCTTGCCATGCTGATGCTGTTCTCCATCGCAGTCATTTCCTATGGCGCCTATTTGAACGAGCGGGGGGAACTGCAAATTGCCCGGCGCCTGGAGGAACGAAGCGTGCATGTGGCAGGGGAGCGGGCCGCTGTGCGCGTCCTGCATCCTAAGATACGATTAGAAACGCTGAATCTGTACAGCAACGAAATGGTGGATGCGGTGACCCTTATCGATGGGCGCATCACAGAAAGCTTCGTGGAGAAGAACAGCTATGTGCATGCAGGCGATCCGCTTTTCACCATCGTCAACGAGAGCATCCCCATACGTCTCAAGGAAGCAGAAAGCAATCTTCTGAAAGCGCAGGCAGCACTCCGTCATGCGAAGATTACCTATGAGCGCTATCAGCGTTTGCGGAATCAGAACGCGACTTCTGAGGAAAAGTATGATGCAGCAGCGGCAGAGTATGAATCTGCGTTGGCATCCGTGGAGGAGATGGAGGCACGTAAGAAACAAATACTCATTCAGGATGCCCAACAGCAAGTGACGGCTCCTGTAGACGGCAAAGTAATCCTGATGTACCGGCAGCCAGGCGCTTTTGTTCAGGCTGGAACTTCACTGGCTCTGGTGGGAGATTTCCGGCAGCTCTATTTCACCATGTCTGCCAGCGACGATGCGGCGGAGTTCTTCCAGGTCGGGCAAAATGCGGAGCTTGTGTTCCAGGGCAAGGAACTCAGAAAAGTCTTTGCCAGCGAGATGCATGTGGGGGCTATGGATTCCCGGCATTCCATTCCGGTCACTATCGCCAGCATCTCGCCGGACTTGTCCGAATCGGCAAAGATTCGGACGGTGCTCTGCAGGGTGGACAACAGCCAGGGGATTTTGGAGCCCCAGACCTATGGCGGTGTGGACTTGCAGCTGTCTGATGGCAGGGAAGCGCTGGTCGTTCCGGTGGCGGCACTGGGCACCGTTTGGGATGGGGCTTTGTTTGTGGTGAAGGACGGAACGGTGGAACGGCGCGAGGTGAAGACAGGCCAGAATGACGGCGAATACGTGGAGATCCTGAGCGGAGTGTCAGCTGGAGAGGTGGTCGTTTCAACACCGGAAGGCCTGCATGATGGTATGCGGGTATCTGTTGTTCTGAAAGAGGGGTAAGGAATGAACCGAAATCAGGTTTTTAGCCGTCAAGCGCTGGAAAAGCTGCGCTCTCCGGATCGGCTTGATACATTGATAGCAGTGACAAATCCCATCGGCTGGATGGGGCTGGCCGCTATCTGCATTCTGCTCCTTGCCGTTCTGCTATGGTCTT
Source organism: Selenomonas ruminantium subsp. ruminantium ATCC 12561 (assembly GCF_000424065.1). Lineage (GTDB taxonomy): Bacteria > Bacillota > Negativicutes > Selenomonadales > Selenomonadaceae > Selenomonas_A > Selenomonas_A ruminantium. The sequence continues at coordinate 37,442 of NZ_AUJE01000027.1, read as the reverse complement.
TCTTCGGCGCTTTCACCGTGAAAGCAGATGGCATGGGACTCATTATGGATTCTGCCGGCATTGTCAGCATATCTCATGCGGCATCGGGCAAGATCCGGGCAGTCTATGTGAAGACGGGGAGCCAGATACGCAAGGGAGAGATTATTGCTCGCATGGAGCAGCCGGATCAGAATGCAGATACGCGCATGGCACAGTATGGGGCAGATTTGGCTGCCAACGACAGAGAAGTCATCGGACGGGTCTATCAATACGATGCAAGACTGCATCAGCAGGAGGCAAGAGAGGCCATCTACAGTGCCTATGACGGCATTGTGGACGAGGTGCTGGTGGAAGAGGGCAGCATCATCAGTGCGGGAAGCCCCATCTGCACGATACGCTTGACCCAGGATGTGGAGGAACTGAGCGGTGTGCTCTATGTCCCGGTGGACAAGGGCAAACGCATAGAGCCGGGCATGCTCGTGCAGCTGGCGCCCAATGGGGTGGATGTCTCAAAGTCCGGCAGCCTCATCGGCGTTGTACGTTCTGTTTCCCAATATCCCGTGACAGGGGCAGCCATGCAGAAAGGGCTGGGCAATCCGCAACTGGCGCAGTGGATCATGAACCAGAAAGTTGGCGCAGCGGTGGAGGTGCGGTTTGACCTTGTGCGGGACGAGGATTCCCCTTCAGGATATCTATGGACATCCTCTGTAGGGGATCACAAGCCCATCACTCCAGGCAGCTACTGCACAGGTTCCATCGTCATCGAACGGGAGCCTCCCATCGAGAGGATTTTTTATAAGTTCAGCCAAATGCTGAGGAGCAGGTGATTTTCATGAGCGAATCTATCCGTGACAGGCTGAGGGGCCTGTTCTCCGGGAAAAAAAAGCGCGTCAAGGTTCCCACAATCCTCCAGATGGAGGCAACGGAATGCGGTGCGGCCTCTTTGGCCATGGTGCTGGCTCATTACGGTCTCTGGCTCCCTTTGGAACGGTTGCGGCAGGAATGCGGCGTTACCCGGGATGGCAGCAATGCCAAGAATATTCTGCAGGCCGCACGGCGGCTCGGATGCACGGCAAAGGCTTATGCCTGGCCGGCGGATGTGCTGCGCATCAAGGAATATCCGCTCATCCTTCATTGGGAATTCAATCATTTCGTGGTGCTTGAAGGAATTCAGGGGGATACGGCCTATCTGAACGATCCCGCTATGGGCCGTCGTACAGTTCCCTGGGAGGATTTCACAGGCTCCTATACAGGAATCTACCTGTCCATCCTCCCCGGCGAGGGCTTCCAGCCGATGGGCAGCCGGTACAATGTCTATCGGGCTGTGGCAAAAAAACTCTGGCAGGACAAATGGGCAACCCTGTTTGTCCTGATTCTGGGGCTCTGTATGATTATCCCAGGGCTGGCTGCTCCTGTGTTCAACCAGATATTTCTCGACGAGATTCTGACAGGAGCGCATGTAGATTGGATGTCCCGTCTCTGTGCAGCCATGGCGGCTGCCATACTTTTGTCCGGCATCATGTCCTGGATGCGCGCCGTTGTGCTGACGGTATGGCAGAAAAAGCTCACACTTGCCGATGCATCCAGTTTTTTCTGGCATGTGCTTCGGCTGCCCGTTCAGTTTTTTCAGCAGCGGCATGCAGCAGAAGTGGCATCTCGTGTCAGCTTCAATGAATCTGTGGCGGATGTATTGTCCAACTCGGCAGCGACGGCTGTGCTGGATTTTTTGGTGGCAGCTTTCTATTTGCTGTTGCTCTTCCAATACAGCGTGCCGCTCACCCTTATCGGCCTGTTTTTCAGCCTGGTCAACCTTTTCCTGTTTGCCTATATGCGTCGCAAGCTGACGGATCTCACCATGCGAATACAGCAGGATTCCGGCAAGGAGTACGGTACGCTGATGAATGGCCTCATGATGATTGAGACAATCAAGTCCAATGGTGGCGAGGGGGATTTCTTCACAAAATGGGCAGGATACCGGGCCAAAGCTGTCGCGGCAACGCAGGAAGCCTTGCTCTGGTCCACCAATGTCTCCCTGTTGCCCAGTCTGTTCGCCGGCATCAATGGGGCACTCATCATGGCGGTGGGGGGCTTTTCCATCATGGAAGGCATCATGACGGCCGGTATTTTCATTGCCTTCCAGAACCTCATGGGAGCTTTCCAGGCACCATTCCAGAAGATTATCGACCTAGGGAACACGCTGCAGACGACGGAGATGCAGATGCAGCGGCTAGAGGATGTACGTCGTTATGAGATTGATGGACTGAACTATCCGGCAGAGGAAGGGGATTTCCCAAAAGACAGGTTGTCCGGCGAGCTGGAACTGGAGGATGTCAGCTTCGGTTACAGTCCGCTGAGCCCGCCTTTGCTGGAACATTTCAATCTCCATCTGCGGCCAGGGCAGTGGGCCGCTGTGGTGGGGGCCTCAGGAAGCGGCAAATCCACACTGGCAAAGCTCATCATGGGCCTTTATGAGGAATGGTCCGGGCAAATCCGCTTTGACGGTGTGAGGCGCCGCGAGCTTCCACGGGCCGTCCTTGTAAATTCTGTTTCCTCTGTGGATCAGGATGTATTTCAGCTCACGGGAACAGTGGCAGAGAATATCGCTTTGTTTGATGAAACCCTGCGGCGTTCCGATATCCTGCGGGCAGCTCGGGACGCCTGCATCCATGAGGACATCCTCGCAATGGAGAACGGATATGAGAGCATGGTTTCCGAGGGAGGACGGAACTTCAGCGGCGGGCAGCGGCAACGTCTGGAAATCGCCCGCGCCCTGGCCAAGAATCCTGCCCTGCTGGTGCTGGACGAGGCTACCAGCGCTTTGGATCCGCTGACAGAGCATAAAGTGCTGGAGAACATCCGCCGGCGCGGATGTTCCTGTGTCCTCGTGGCTCATCGCCTGTCCACCATTCGAGACTGCGATGAGATCATCGTCCTCTCTCAAGGTAAAATCGTGGAGCGTGGCACTCATCGGGAAATGATGCAGCATAACGGACCTTATCGGCAGCTCATCGAAAATCGCAGTGGCCGACAGGAAAATTGATGTTTTTTTATTTTACGGGATGAACAGTTCCCAAGGAGGAGATGACGATGTCCTGGAAACTTGCCCCGGGAGAACGTTACCGCATGCAAATTGAAGATTGCTTCGTTCTTTTGACAAGCGGCAGAGTTGATGTCTATGCTGTGGCTTGCGGAAAAGAATCCTTTCGCCAGGAATATCTCATGGAGCTTAAGGCGGGGGAAGCAGCCTTTCCGTCAATGGATGAATTCGGGGCGGTGGAGATTGTCCTGTATGCTCTGACGGACGCGGAACTGGAGGAACTGTCCGGGCCTGTCTCCGGACATGAGCACCTCCCGCTCATACATCGCTGGCTCATGGGACTGCTGACCATTCCCTGGCTGCGTCTGCTGGCCGACCGTGGTGATGATTTGCTCACGGCATGGCAGAAGGAAACATTCTTGCAGGATGCGGCGTCCGCGGCTGAGCTTTGGGAGGACTTCCAAAGGAACATGCGGATTTTTTCTGCACTCTGCTCTGCCCGCTTTCAATCCGAGGATATCAAGAACTCCCGGCGTATACAGGCCAGAAAAAAAAGGCAGCAGCGGCGGATTGAGAACACCATCGCCCTGCTGGTGGGCGAACAGGAAGAAATTCTGGACGCGGGGGAGAATCAGAATGAACAACTGGACGAGGCGACCTTCCTCGCGCGCAGCATCGCTCGGGCACTTTCCATGCCCACGAAGAACCTGCAGCTCCAGCCACTCATGGTGAAAAGGCTGGATCAGCAGGGCATGTTGCGCCGGCTCATGCAGAAAGGCAATATGCAGATGCGCCTCGTCACTCTGGAACAGGGCTGGCATCGCAAGGACTGCGGCGTTCTGCTCGGCTGCTACGGTCAGGAGAAGAAAATGGCGGCGTTCCTGCCCAATGATGAGAAAAGCTATCGGATGGTAACATGGAAGCAGCCGGAGGGGAGGGAAGTCAAGGAAGAGGATATACAGAACATAGACAGGAAAGCCTTTGCCTGCCATGCGGGACTTCCTGCCCGAAGGCTTAAGAAGAGGGACCTCCTGCGTTTTGTTTACCATCATTCCTGGAAGATGGATTGGCGCACGATTATTCTGACCAGCTTCTTTGCCGGACTCATACCGATTTTGACACCGATCATCACGGAAACCATCTTTCAGGACATCATCCCCATCCAGGATCGTCAAGGCTTGGCGACCGTTGCTCAGATTGCTATGGTGTCAGGCTTCACCTTGTCGGCTCTGTCCATTGTTCGCTCCATCGCCATGCTGCGTCTGGGAACAGACATCGATATCGCCATGGAGACGGCAATTTTTGGACGAATGCTCTCATTGCCCACCAGTTTTTTCCGGCGGTTCTCCACCGGAGAACTGGCCAGTCGTTTCAAAGGGATGGAAACGGCCAAGCAGATTCTGTTTGGTAATTTTTCATCCCAAGCCTTTGAATTTCTGTTTTCGTTCTGGAGTTTGTTGCTAATGTGTTGGTACAGCCTGCCCCTCACAGCTGTGGCCATCGTCCTGTGGATGATTACCGGTGGCTGCAACCTCTGGCTGGTATGGCGCATGCTCCGCTTTCAGCGTGGTCTGGTGGCGGCACGGAATAGTACGGCGGGCATCCTGCAACAGATATTTACAGGCCTGACAAAATTCCGCGTTCATGGCGCGGAAGAACAGGCCTACCACCTGTGGGGAAGAGCCTTTGCCCTGGAGTGGCAACAGAATCTCTCTTTGCGCTGGCAGCATAATTGGAGCACCATCTTAAGCACTGTCCAGCCTATCCTGCTCACGCTCCTCATGTTCTATGTGGTCATGTATCATGTGAACAAGTTCAGTGATGATGGACAGATTCTTCAGGTGGGCATTTCCTATGCGTCCTTTCTGGCATTCCAGTCCGCCTGTACCGGCTTCAACAGCGCATTGAACCGATTCCTGGCAGGTTTAGGGCAGTTCCTTGCGGTGCAGCCTCAACTGGAGAACCTGCGCCCCTTTCTGGAGGAAGAACCAGAAAGCATGGATGACCGCATGGAAGCCAGTGCGCTCTCAGGTGCTATCGAGGTTCGGGAACTTACCTTTTCCTACAGTGATGGCGGCCGCAACATCCTGAATGGAATCAGCTTCCGCATTAGGGCAGGGGAAAGTGTGGCCATCGTAGGGCGTTCGGGTTGTGGCAAGTCCACACTCATCCGACTCTTGATGGGATTCGAGCGCCCAAAGCGAGGCGGAATCTATTATGATGGTCAGGATCTCGCTGAGCTTTCCCTGCCCTCTGTCCGCGCCCAGCTGGGCGTGGTGCTGCAAAATGGTCAGCTCATGTCAGGCGACATCTATACGAACATTGCAGGCACCAATGCACTGACACAGGAGCAGGCATGGGAGGCGGCTGAGGCAGCAGGGGTAGCGGAGGATATCCGCAATATGCCCATGGGTCTGCAGACCATCATCAGCGAAGAAAGCTCGAACATCTCGGGTGGGCAGCGCCAGCGTATCCTGATTGCCCGGGCCCTGGCCGCAAAACCAGCAATTATTATTTTTGATGAGGCGACCAGCGCACTGGACAATCGTTCTCAGGCTATCGTTACTGAGAGCCTGGAACGTCTGCGGGTAACGCGCATCGTTGTAGCGCATCGTTTGTCCACCATACAGAATGCAGACCGCATTCTGGTCATGGATCAGGGGCGCATCGTGGAAAGCGGGAGCTATGAGGAACTGATGGCCCAGGGGGGCCTGTTCGCCGACCTTGCTAGACGGCAGATTGCATGAATCAAATGGCTGCTGGCAAGCGGCTTATACACCGGAGGAGGAATTATTTTGGACAGAACGTATAGATGTGGAGAGGAGCGGCGATGTTTCCTTGCACGAAGGATTTTGACCGTGGGAGGGTGGAGCATTGCCTTGGCAATGACAGCCTTGCTGGCCGTTCCTGTTCCTGTTTTGGCAAAGGATGTCGGAGTGCAATATGAGGCGGAACTCCCTTCCAAACAGGAAGGGAGGCGGCTGGATATTGACGAGGCAATCCAGCTGGCGCTCCAATCGCATCCTTCCATCGCACATGCCGAAGAGAACAAGAAGTCTGCGCAATGGCAGTATTCTTCTGCTCGCAGGGCCGCAGGGCCGCGCCTCCGCATTACAGCCAGCGGCATGAAGCTTTCCGGACGCACATACGAGGCTATGCAGAACAAGCCGGCTATGTCTGAAATAACGCGCTTACTGCGTGAACTATTTGGACTGCCAAATGGCGAGACAGATTCTTACAATCAGGAATATAACTGGACAGCCCGCCTGTCCTATCCGCTCTATACCGGCGGGCAATTGGAAGGACAAAGGAAACAGAGACGCTACCAACTCAACGCCGCCGATCTGGCATTGGAGAACGTGCGCCAGACGGTGCGGTACAATGTGCAGGCCGCATACTATCGACTTCTGGAACGTCAGGCCTTTCGAGGCATACATGAGGAGGCCGTGGAACTGCTTCAGGAACATTTGAATCAGGCGAATATCCAGTATAAGGAAGGGGTTGCAGCCATGTCCGATGTGCTGGCTTCCGAGGTGCAGCTGGCCAAGGAAGAAATGCGGCTAAATGAAGCGCAAAGAGACTGCCTGAAGGCCATGTCTGCTCTTAACCAGCTCATCGGGCTGCCGCTTACTACAAAGCTGGAGCTTCATGGTGAGCTTTCCTATCAGCGTCATGAAAAGGACCTGTCCGATTATGCCGCATACGCTTTGCAGCATCGAGCAGACGGCATGGCCTCGGATTATGCCGTGAAACAAGCAGAGGCCGCAAAGAGCACGGCCAAGGCGGGTTACCGCCCCACGGTCACCGCCTCCTGGAGCAAGGATGTCAGTGGTGAGCAGCTCTTTGAAAAACGACATGGTGAACGAGAATACCTGGGCGTCTCGATGGAATGGAATGTCTTTGACAACGGTGTCACCGCCGCCAATGTTCATGCAGCCCAGGCCCAAGTACAGATGGCCGAGGCACAGAGGAACACGACCAGAGACGCAATCGAGCTGGAAGTGCATCAAGCCTATACTGATCTGGTATGCGCAGAGCGTACCACCAAGACTACAGAGACCGCCATGAAGAAGGCTGAGCAGGAGTACCGCATCGCCCAGGTGCGCTATGTGGAGGGCGTCGATACGAACCTTTCGGTCATGGATGCGCAAGAAAAGCTCACAGAGGCGCGTACGGATTATTATAACTCACTCTATTCCTGCAATCTGGCAAAGGCTGCTCTGGAAAGGGCTGTCGGGACTCCAGTCGCCATTGACGCAGTGCGTTACGCAGAAGCGGAGCAAGCAGGGAAAACACCGGCCAAAGCAATCCAATATGCCGAAATTGGGAAGGCTGCGGATGAGCCAATGATATACAGCAAAGAGGCGTATCACGACTAGGAAGGTGATTTTGTTGAACGGAATGGAATACTGGAACGATTTGGCAGGGCAGGCTATTCGGGACAAGGATGCGCTGGTGGAACTTTATGAGCATTTCTTTCCCCGCATCTATCAGCATCTTCTATGCAGGACGCAGAATGCGGACAAGACAGACGAGGTGGTGAGCCGCACTTTCCTGCAGATGTATCAAAAACTGGAGCAGTTCAATCCGGCCAAGGGAGCATTCTCCACTTGGCTGTTCGCCATAGCAGAGAATGAGCTTCGCATGCAGTGGCGAAGTGAGAAAAACCATCCCTGGGAGGAATTGGACGAAACATTTGGTTTTCAGGAGCCAGAGGAGCATACGCCAGAACAGCGTTTACTGACGAAGGAGCAGCATCAGGAACTGCAAAATGCTCTTGCCGCATTGCCCGAACGGGAGCGGCGCATTCTTGGAATGCGCTATTGGCTAGGGCTTTCCCATCGGAAGATAGCGGAGGCCCTAGGTTTGACAGAGAATCATGTGGGCGTCCTGCTGAATCGTGCTAAGAAATCCCTTAAGCAATACCTGCAGGATATGCATAAAATTTCTCCATGACCGTGTTACCACAGAAATTTTTTTCATAACTTGTGTAAGATTTACGTTATTGCGGCATAGAAAAAACAGAACGAAAAATGTGACAGGAGTGAGGAGCATGGAAGACGGTAATCTGGAGGAAAAACTGGGTGCGTTTGATTTCTCCGTATTCAGCAAAGTCAGAGACAGCCTTCTCTTTCAACTTTTGGCCATGCAACGCCAAAATGCTGGAAGGAAGCAGTCATTGAGGGGGCTGCTGATGGAGGAAGACTTGGATTTTGTTGCTGCGGCCAGGGAGTCCTCCTGCATGGGCACGGACAGAAGCAGGAAATCATCTTCCGATACAGAGCCTTCCTTGGAAGGAAAACTTTCTCGCAGTATTTGGCAATAAAGTTTCAAATTGTCTGTAAGGTTTCCACTTCTGGTGCATAGAAAGAACAGAAAAAATCAAAAGCGTTATAAAGAAAGGGGTTCATCAAAATGGCAATCGTATGGAACGAGGAATTTATGGGCAAGCTCTTGAAGGCAGTTGAGGACGAGGCTTTTGTAGACCAGCTGAAGGCTGTAAAGGATGAGGCAGCGCTGGTAGAGGCATTCAAAGGGAAGGGCTTTGACCTTAACGCTGAAGACCTCAAGCAGATGATGAAGACCATAGACAACATGGCGCACCAGACGGGGGAAATTCCCGATGAGATAGCTGAACAGGCAGCAGGTGGAGCCAGCGCTGGAAGTATGTTCAAAATGGCGCACACCTTCTTCGGTGTTGTTGGCGGCGTTTTGGAGGCGATTGGCGATGCCCTGGGTTACCGCAAAAACAAAGAATGGGTCGTGTGAGTCCTGAAAGAGGCCTGCTGAAGCAAAGACAGCCGTGATTCACGAGACAGCAGGTGGATGAATAGAGAAACAAGCGGTTGAAAAAATCTCTGTAAATTAATTTTCCTCAATAACAGAAGGCCTCCTATGATTTGATAAACTATAATCAAATCATAGGAGGCCTTTTATCATGGCAGGACAGAAAAAAGAGATTCACAAAGTAGAAATGGGCTCACAATTCGGGATGAAATTCATCCCGAATTGTTTTTAGGCATTTTCTTTTTTCTTTTCTCCGGCAAACATTTTTCTCAAAATATCCTTCGTCTGTTCGGAAATACCACTATCTTCACATACATGCCATTCAATGATGCCACGAACTTTCTCAAGTTCATCCTCTGAACAGAACATAAGAACCGGCTTGTAATGGGAAGGCAGCTGCTCAGTTAGTTCAGCTTTTGCAGTCACGGTGAAAACTTCCGGGGCAGTGAAAAGTTCATCAAGGTCAGCAGTGGATTCAGCTTTCTTGAGTTTTGCCAACTGTTGTGACGTGAGCTTGTTTTTATATAACGCATTCTTATAGATGTATTTTTGAAGTTCTGGTTCCAGTACAGCTATGGCTCTTGCCAGCTGATTGGTGATTCTATTATCACGGTCACTCGCATCAACGAGCGGCCAAAACTCTGAAATGAGATTTCTTAACCGATAGAGGTCTTTTATTGTGCCGATAGGTTCTCCCAAGGCCGCTGCAACGTTATCAAGAGCACGGGTGCGGCGTGTATCAGGTCTTCTGGAAGAACGGGTATCTTTCTCCAGCTGAGCCATGGTTATAACGGAGCGAGCTTTTACTGCCGTGGAGTTTTCACGGCGGATTACATTGTCGAAGATGATAATCTTACGAGCCTCAACCTCGTCAAGTTCATCGAAGGCATAGACATTACAGTCCATGGACTCAAAGCGTTTGGCCTGTTCCTCGTCACCTGCTTCCGTAAATATCTCATGGAGCTTCTGGATAGCCTGGAATCTCGTGTGCCCACCTAAAATAGTGTAGGTGCCATTAGGCTGCTTCCAAACGATGGCAGGGTTGAGCTGACCATAGACAACAATATTTTTCATCAACTCTTCAAGCACACCATTATTCTGAGTGGGGAAAAAGTTCCAGCCTTCATCAGCAGGAACCAAGTCTTTCAGAAGAACCTGCTCCCTGGTAAAGACAGGGTAGAGGCTTTCAATCTTCTCCTGTCTTTCCTTAGATGCTTTTGTCTGTTCTCCATTAAGCTCCTTCACATCTTCTTTGGTGAGATTCGTCCAGTAATCCAAGCTGGAGGTTCCATCGCCATAATTGTCCGAAATGAAATTGTCTTTAGTAGAGGATAAGTCCATCTTTTTACCCATTTGCCAGTGCCTCCGTTACCTCTAAGTAAAGTTTCTCAAAGTCTTTACCAACCTTGTTCGAGCGGAATCTCTCGGTAACTGCGCTATGCAGGATAACCGCTTTTCTTACATCCTCACTATCACGAATCACCGTATCAAAGAATTTGCCTTCCTCGGCACCGCCGTTCACTTCAGAAATAACTTCAGGGATAGTCTCTCTGGCTGTGGGAATAAATTGTTTTGCCGAACCAGTATTGGCCTTGACTCGGTTGAAAAAATATCCCAAAAGCTTGATGTTGGGATTCATAACCTTACGAGCTTGAATAATTTTCTTATAAACCTCCTTGAAACCGGAAACAGAACTGGGGTCCGGCTCAAGTGGAATAATCACATGGTCACAGGCCTGCAGAGGATAAGAAGTCGGCAGACCAGAGGAAGGATGCGTATCCATCATGATTACATCGTATTCCTGAATATCCTTGATTGCATTCATCATTTCTATCCAGAGATTTACATCATTATCCAGCTTTGCTTTACGAATCTGCGAAAGAAAACCATCTTCCTCGATAAAGGGATTGCCAGGAATTATATCTATATTTTTGTACTGCGTGGGAAGTATGAAGGTGTTGATGGGAATGTCTGGATTAACCAATCTAGTGATGATTGCCCCCTGAATATCTCTTTTACCATCAATATTTGCCTTCATTAACTGGGTAAGATTCGTTTGTGCATCTGCGTCAATAAGCAATACTTTCTTTTTACCGATTGCTGAAAACAGATAGGCGAGAGCAGCAGTTGTTGTAGTCTTGCCAACGCCCCCCTTACCACTTGCTACGCAAATTACATGCTGTGTCTGTCTTGTTTCTCCGTCACTCATCAGCTGAATTCCACCTTTCTCTGCATACTTTGCGAGCAGTCCCATTACAGCTTCATCAATCAATACAGAAGTTTTAACGCCGAGAGACTTACTAAGTGCTCGAAGCCTGTCCCTTAACGCAATGGATATACTCACGTTAAATGCTGTCCTCTTAACAGGAGCATTTTTTGGCATTTTATTCTCCTCCTAAAACATGAGCATGTTTTATAGGTTTAGTGTATATTATTTCATAATACATGTCAATCTTAAACGAGAAAACAATTCGGGATGAAATTCATCCCGAATTCAATTTCTTATAAACTAAGGGCAAGCCATATACTACAGCTTGCCCTTAGTTATCCTAAATTCCAGTATTATTTTTCACTGACGTTCAAATTTGCCTCTATGTAATCAGCTGTTATACCTGACTGGCCCTGAAGTTTGAAGGCAATCTTGAATAGCAACACCTCAGAATACTTCTCCAACCAGCGTGCTATTCTATCATCAGAAATTCCCATCCCTTGATAAAGAGCAGTCACCTCTGGGTGCTCTGCCAAAATACTCTGCTCCAAAGCTTTCTCAGAAGATTGACTTGCTGTCTCAAATAAAGAATCCATTTTAACAGCATCTTTATTCCATGCTGCTATTTCCTCGTGTTCAGCTTTTTCTGCTTTTGCAGCCTCTATCTGAACCTGCTTACTCCCGGCATAATCTCCTTCAATGGCTTTTCGGAAGTAACCACCAATTCTTTTTATTTCTTGTTTGAGATTTTCCTGACGAACATATTCCATCTGCGCCTTGCAATATTCAACACCATAATTCCTTATGTAGGATTCTGCGTTCTTTTTAGTCTGCCGATATTCCTTAGTCATTTTCCTGATAACATCACGTTCTTCCAATGTGAATGTTACCTCTTGCTCAACAGTAGGGGATGAAGTGATATTGCTTTCCACAACAATATCGTTTAGCTCTGCTTCTGATGCTTTTCCTTCGGGCAGATAAGACTTTTTGGTTACATGAATTTTCATATGTGTTGTTTTTCTGCCCGTCTTGATATACTCTGGGGTAATATCAAGGTCTGTATTTTCATTTACAATTTTGACAGCTGGCTTTATGATTTTTTGATTAAAGTTTGAGAAACGCGCATATATTTCTTTATCTCCACCTAAAAGGCTTCTCCATTCCTCTATACTGTAATATGCGTAACCTGTTCTCGCCCAGCTATTACATGTTTCGTATAATCGAATTGCAGCATATGTGTCACATTTATTTGTTTGTAACATATTGCCTCTTGTAAAGTTCCGCTTGAGTCCATAGATATACGGAGCTACCTTGGGATTTATATCCGCCGTTAAAATTCCGTCTTCATACGTCATATTCGGAATGATCTGTCTTACTTTCCAATTGCCGTTATCATCCATGACACTGATTTGTGTTAACGCTACCTTTTTGCATTCACTGAGCAAAACTTCTGAAAAATTTGTTGCTTTTATGTTACAATCTTTTATGATAGTCCTACAATCAACCGACAGACCGTCTAATTTGTTTTCCTGCTGTGCTCTCCAAAGGAAATAGTTTGTTAGCTTATATGTAGTTGCCGTCATGTTAGCATGCATCGAAACGAGTTTGTTATCTTTCGTAAGCCACAAACCACTTTTCTCGCGTGGTAAAGTTTTTGGAATTCCCATAGAATAGCCCTCACCCTTCCTGATTTTCTAAAAGGCAACTAGAAAAATATGAAAATCCTTTTATGACAACTAAACTAATATATATCTGCAAAATCATATTTATTTAGTTGCTTTTCATATTTAATAAGTTGCTTTTCGCCTATTGTATACCATTTTTAGCCATATTTCAATATTTATTTAGTTGCCTTTATTTATTTAGTTGCCGTTCATATTTAAAAAGTTGCCTTTCGTATTTATTTGGTTGCCACTCATATTTAAAAAGTTGCTTTTCATATTTATTTAGTTGCCGTTCAATCCTGCTAGCCCTTGATACACAAGGGCTAGCAAGGTCCTAACAAATATAACAAATATATAACAAATAAACAACAAACAGAGACTGCTTTGTGGATAACTTTTGTACGCTCACAGTATACATGAAGAAGGTACCTAAAATATTTTCTCTAGATATGTTGGGTAATTTTGATAAGCCGGAAAACCTGCTCTACGGTATCCGTCATGTTTTGCTGGGCGTTTTGGGGCTCAAGAGTCTGTGACAGTGTGGTAACCTGTCGCAGAATGGGGAAGTAGGCATCTATGCCATGTTCATTGCACAGTCTTGCCTCAGGGGTGACACAGCCGGAAAAAGCAATGACCGGTTTTGCATGTTTTTTGGCGAGCTGGGCGACACCTATAGGGGCTTTGCCCATTATGCTCTGTCCGTCAAGCCGGCCTTCGCCGGTGATAACCATGTCGGCAGCAGCAATCTGCTCTTCGAGTCTGGTTTCCTCCATGACGATGTCGATACCGGATTCCAAGGCAGAGTTGGTAAAGGTCAGGAAGGCAAATCCCAGTCCGCCAGCAGCCCCGGCTCCAGGTGCTTGAGGATTAGCCTGCGGGTACTTTGCTTTTGCCAGTTCTGCATAGTGTTGCAGCCATTCATCCATGATGGGAATCATGTTGGGCGATGCTCCTTTTTGTGGACCGAATACAGCGCTGCATCCTTCCTGTCCCAAAAGGGGATTGGTCACATCGCAGGCAATACGGAACGTGCATTCCTTTAGTTCCGGCAGTACAGTCGAATCGTCGATGACGGCTAACTTTTCCAGCCCAATGGCATTATGGGGAACAGCATTACCTACGTTATCCAGCATCTGCCAGCCTAAAGCTTGCAGCATACCCAGTCCACCGTCGTTGGTGGCACTGCCGCCAATACCGACGATGAAATGGCGGCAGCCTTTGTGGATGGCATCATGCAGGATTTCCCCTACGCCATAAGTTGTAGTATAAAGAGGATTACGCTTTTCAGGGGGAAGCAAGGTAAGACCTGCAGCAGCAGCCATCTCGATGATGGCTGTTTTTTTGTCCCGTAAAATACCATACTTGGCGGTTACCTTTTGCTCGTTGATAGGACCTGTAACAATGATGGATTGCAACTCGCCACCCATGTCGAGCGTCAGGGCTTCGACGGTTCCTTCACCGCCATCGGCCAAGGGCAGTACGTTGATTTTAGCATCCGGATAGACGCGAAGAATGCCGGAACAAACGGCATTTCCCGCTTCTATAGAACTCAGGCTGCCTTTGAATGAATCCATTGCAATGACGATTTCCAAAACAAACACTCGCTTTCTGAAAAAATATTGCCTGGTGAACTAACGCGAAGAGAATATTGGGGAAGCGCTTCTTAGCTTTACTGCCAGCCTTTCCAAATATCCGGCTCATAGCCTAATGTTGACTCTTTGCCATTTCGTACTACGGGGGTTTTTATAACCTGTTGGTTCTCAAGGATTGTTTCCAGTTTGTCTGCCATATAATTGACACGAGCCAGAGCATCCTTGTCCTTGCACTCCGGATTTATCATACCGTCGATGCCGCCATGAACTTTGGCCACGGACTGGAACTCGCCCTTGCTCATTCCCTTGTCCAGGATATCAATGAACTGGAACTTTATGCCGCGTTCTTTGAAGAAACGCTGTGCTTTTTTGGTGTCATTACACTTCTTGGTGCCGAAAATTTGAATGTTCATGTTTTCCCTCTTTTACCGTTTTATTATAAATAACCTGTGTCGATTCTGGCCGCAGCAAAGATAAATCTTCTGTTTTTGCCAGCTGACTGAGTATCGTTTCCACAAAGTCCTGCATATTGGGGCTCATGCCAATACCGGTCGCACACTTATTCTGCCACCATTCGTATTTTCACAAGTATAGTAAACAAATATAATCAAACTATTCAAAAATATTAAAAACAATGCTATAATAAACTTAGCGAACCTACGAGGACTGTACTTTAGAAAGGTTGAGCCAAGAAAAGAGCCTCATTTCTACGCAAATGATGGAGACATCGCCTTTGGGCTCGTAAAAATGTACAAAGTTGGCGCAGGGAATCTCGCTCAGCGGCAAAAGCCGCCTACTTGAAATCAGCAAAACGACTTAAAGTATTCCTAAATAGCTTTTAGCCTATGGGATAGAGGGCGTAGTGCTACGTCCAGTTGTAGTAGTTGCTACGTAGACCGCTTGCTTGGTGAGGACTTGCCCTTACTCGGTTTGTCGAGAGTAGTTAATGAGCAATAAAGTTTATTAAAAAAATTAACATTATTTGTTAAGTTTGGTTATAAACATAGCATAGCCTCCAAGTTTTGATTATTATCCTGTCTCAAGTATAATGTGGTTTTCCGGCAGCGTCAAACGTCGTAAGCTCATTGAGGGTGAAAAAAACCGGTCCGCTGGGGTATGAAACCGGCCCCCTTAACTATCCGTACGAACTAAAGACAGGTCCTTTAATGCCTGGCCCATCCCAGGAGATCGGTCCATTAACTATTGGGGGATAAAAGGTGATTGACCATCCAGGTAAAACGCTGGGGCTGTTGTACGTAATCCTTTTGCCACAATACTAGTATCTAAGATGATTATTATATACTAGATATTGCAGCGAAATGGCTTAGTGCAACAGCCCTATTTTTGCATGGCTTTCGATATTTTCGAAGATAAATATGGTACAATGATAGATATAAAGTGCTACGGCCTACGCAAATTATATGAGGTGCGGGGATAGGGAAAATAACAGAATGGAAGAGTCAAGGAAACGACTGGCTGTTCATATGCGAGGGGGAAAAATTATGGATAAGGTAAACAGGCTGCTTGTGTTTGGCGATATCCATGGAAACTGGGAGCGGTTCATGGATGTATACCAAAAGGTGAATGTGAACCCCGAAAATGATTTGGTGGTATTTCTGGGAGACTACTTGGACCGGGGGAAAAATCCTGTACCCGTGATGGACTGGGTGCTGGAACATTTTGAAACAAAAAACATGATTTTTCTTCGTGGAAATCATGAGCAGATGTTTTATGAGTCGCTGCGTACCGAAGGACAGGACGCAGGTATGGTCGATTACCGGATAAGTTCCCCGAAGGCCTTGTGGTTTGCTGAGGGGAGTGGCGGTTTTGAGACATACAAAGCCATTGGAAAGTCCGGCAGAGGTAAAGAACTTATTGCAGCGTGGCTTCAACTGATAGAAAAAATGTCCTTATATGCGGAAATAGAGGTCAACGGGCAAAAATATTGGTTTGTGCATGCAGATTGCAATCCGGAGCATCCTTTAGCGAAACAGGGTTCGAAAACACTCTTGTGGGGAAGGGCTTTGGCTAAATATCCGGGGCTTCATCAGGAGACGCAGATTATTGTTTTGGGGCATACTCCTGTACAGGCGTTGTATCCTGGTTCCAAACCGCAATGGCTGAATCAGGGGAAAGTCGTGCTCATGGATACGGGCAGCTTTTTGGAAAATGGTCATATATCTTGTGCGAATCTGCTGACAAAGGAAGTTTGGCAGTCGGATTAAGGAAGATGGCAAGTTGTATGTTGTCGAAATATTTTTTCTTTGCCGATTTTGCCTACAAGATTGGAGCAAATCTCTAAGATAGAAAGAAGTCCGGGCTGCCTATCAGGCAGTCCTTGACCGTATAGGCGAGGCTTGCGGTGAACATGGCAGCTTTCATGGGCAGTATGTAGAGGAACTTTTGCAGTATGTGCAGAATACCTATGGTGATGAACTCGAATATCCGTGGAAGGATATGAATGCGGCAGTTATTCGCTCCCACATCACAAAGAAGTGGTATGCAGTTTTCATGAAGGTACATCCCGGCAAGATTGGCCTCGGTGGCAGCCAGCCTATACGGATAATGGATTTGCATGGTACGGCAGAACAGGTGGCCGCCTTAGTAGATGGGGAAAGGTATTTTCCAGGCTGGCATATGAACCGGAAATATTGGTATACGATATGTCTGGACGGAAGTGTGCCGATGGATGAACTCCAGCGAAGAATTGACGAGAGCTTCGCATTGTCCCAGACCAAGAAACGGTCTGGCAGCTGAAAAACAGGAGGAGAAGATGGTAAAGGAAATTATGAAGGATTTGCTGTTTCTGGGTCAGAAGGCTGAGGCGGCGGTCAAAGAGGATATCGCTATAGCGGAAGATTTGTTGGACACCCTTCGTGCTCACCGAGAGCACTGCGTGGGCATGGCAGCCAACATGATTGGGGAGAGGAAGTCCATTATTGCCATAGCAGAGGGTAACAGGTTCACGGCTATGCTGAACCCAGAGGTAATGAAGAAATCGCCAAGAACTTACAAGGCTGTGGAGGGCTGTCTTTCCATTCCCGGTGAACGTGAAGTTGAGCGTTATGAATGGATTGAAGTCAAATACCGCGATATGGACTGGCACAAGGAAAAGAGGAAGTTCACAGGCTTCGAGGCAGAAATCGTGCAGCACGAACTGGACCATTTGGAAGGGAAGCTTATTTGAGACAGAAATTTTTTGGAGTAGATAAATGCAGATATTATATGTACACGGCAAAGGTGGAAGTGCTGAGGAAAGTGAGTATTACAAAACGCTGTTCCCTGGGGATGAAGTAATCGGACTGGATTACCAGACCTTTTCACCCTGGGAGACGGGAAAGGAAATTCGGGCAGCAGTGGATGAGCTGGTGGAAAAACATGAGGATATTGGACTGATTGCCAACAGCATTGGGGCTTTTTTCAGCATAAATGCTGGAATAGACGGACTTATTCAGAAGGCATATTTCATTTCGCCCATCGTGGATATGGAAAAGCTGATTTTGGACATGATGAAATGGGCCAATGTGACGGAGGCGGAACTGGAAGCCCAGAGAATAATACATACCGAATTTGGCGAGGATTTGTCCTGGGAATATCTGAACTACGTCAGGAGCCATCCTATCAAATGGAATGCGCCGACGCAGATTCTGTACGGCGAAAAAGACCAGCTGACGTCGCTGGCAACGATGAAGGATTTTGCTGAAAAGCATCATGCAGGGCTGACGGTCATGGAAAATGGGGAACATTGGTTTCATACGGAAAAGCAAATGCAATTCTTGGATGATTGGATTCGGGGGACAAAGTAGATGGATATAGAAAGCATGGCCCGATATTGGTCGCAGGATGCTGAGAATTATGGCGACATAATACGAAAAGAACTGGCCAGTTTTCGTGTGGAGGCGTGGCAGAACTACTTGCGGGAAAAATTGCCTGCGGGTACTCGCAAGGTGCTCGACTTGGGCTGTGGTCCCGGATTTTTTTCCATTATCTTGGCAAAAATGGGCTATGAAGTAACGGCCGTGGATTGTTCAGAGGGGATGCTGGCTCAGGCAAGGCAGCTGGTCAAGCGAGCAGGCCTCGAAATCACGTTACAGCAAAAGGACATCAATCATCCGGAGTTTCCGGATGATTCCTTCGATGCCATTGTGAGCCGCAATGTTACCTGGACTTTATCCAATCCGTGGCAGGTATATGCGGAATGCCAACGGATGCTGCGGACATGTGGACGTTTGCTGCTCTTTGACGCTAACTGGAATATGCCGCTTTTCGATGAAGCTATGGCCAAACGGGCAGAAGAACGGCGGGAAGAATGCTTGCGGCAGTATGGAGATGCTCTGGACTCTGCCGCAGATATAACCGAGCCGTTCGACCCGTTGCAGCTGCCCCTCAGTGGAACAAAACGCCCTTATTGGGATGTGGAGCTGTTGCGTAACATGGGCTTTGGCGATGTGCATACAGAATTTGATGTAACGGACAAGCTTTGGGACGAAAAGGAACGGTTGCTTTACGGTGAAACACCAATGTTCGGTGTTTTTGCCACGAAATTTTAGGAGGATGGCTGATGGTTACTTACGAATACGGTAATCCCCATGCGGTCATTACGCTCATTCAGCCTGTGGATGACCATGATATAGCAGGAATGGATGCTGAAGTGGCAGAAATTCAGAGGTTGTCCGGCAAAGACTTCCGCTTGTTGGCGGTCAAGGTGGATAGCTGGAACCAGGATTTATCTCCGTGGCCGGCACTTGCGGTTTTTGGAAAAGATGATTTCGGCAACGGTGCGAGGGAAACGCTGACTGAGATACTGGAGTTGTGTAAGGATGAGGACAAGGTTTATTGTCTTGGCGGCTACTCCCTGGCGGCCCTGTTTTCTCTATGGGCGGCATACCAGACCGATAGATTTGCGGGCATTGCTGCAGCCTCCCCCTCCATATGGTTTCCGGGATTTGTTGATTATATGAAGAGTCATGCCAGCCGATGTTCCAACATATATCTGAGCCTTGGGGATAAGGAAGAGAAAACCAGGAATGCTGTTATGTCCCAAGTTGGGGACTGCATTAGGGACGGATATGCATGGCTAAAGGAACATGGCATCTACTGCACGCTGGAGTGGAATAAGGGCGGCCATTTTAAGGAACCGGAGCTTAGGACTGCCAGGGCCTTTGCCAGGCTGCTGAAGTAGTGTAAAGGACGGAGCGTTATGGGTCAAAAAGAAATGGCAAAAATTGCAGAGGCTGTCAATATTTTGGGCAATTTCTGCGGGCCGAGGGATATCGATAAATTGACTACAGCAGCCTTAGAGGATAAGTACCATATTCCACGGGTAGATGTGGCCGTGCTTTTTGGCGGCAGTATACTGGCTGGCGGTGAAGTCTTTGCGGAGATTATGAAAAAACAGCTGGCCGAAAAATACATAATAGTAGGTGGGGCAGGGCATACAACGGAGACATTGCAGAGGAAAATGGCGGCCTGTTTGGGCAGGAAAGTTCCTTCTGACGCTTGTGAGGCGGAGCTTTTCAATGAGTACCTCCAAGAGAAGCATGGTCTGGCGGCAGATTACTTGGAGAAGGAATCCACCAACTGCGGCAATAACATCACCTTCTTGCTTTCCTTGCTTGAAAAGGAAAAACTGCCCCATGACAGCGTTTTGATGGTACAGGATGCCACTATGCAAAGACGCATGGAAGCTGGCTGGCGGCATCATGCAGGTGCGGGGCTGGTGGTAAACTACGCTGCCTACAAGGTGAAGGTAACAGGCAACGAAAAGGGACTGGCCTATGAAGGCGTTCCAGCAGGCATGTGGGATATGGACCGATATGTGGAATTGCTTATGGGCGATGCACAGCGGCTACAGGATACTCCTGACGGCTATGGCCCCAAAGGAAAGAATTTTATCGCCCACGTGAATATGCCGTTTGAGGTGAAGGAGGCATTCCGTTATCTTCAAAAGTTCTATGGGGTACGCAAGGCCAATCCGGCCTATGCTAAGCCTTAATCATATATCTTTCTGAGGCGGCAGAAATTCATTGCCTGAATGATTCTTGTTGCGGTTTGCGAAGAAGCAGGGCAATAATACTTTGGGGTAGAATTTTGACGAGGACAGAAATTCTGTTTGATAAGTAAGGTGAGGTACATGAATATTTATATGGTAAAATCCTTGATTTTCGGCCATGCGATAGCAGACGCTTTGGGTGTTCCGGTAGAATTTCAGACTCGTGCACAACTTGAGGCGGACCCAGTCGTTGATATGCGTGGTTATGGTACTTATGATGTGCCAGCCGGCTCTTGGTCGGATGATACCAGTATGACCCTTTGTCTGTTGGAGAGTCTGGCAAGGATCGGCCACATAGATTATACGGACATCATGTCTAATTTTGTCAGTTGGATGAATGAAGCCAAATTCACCCCCAATGGCGTGATGTTTGATATTGGCCGTGGAACCATGCAAGCCCTTATGAAATTTACTCACGGAACGGAGCCATTACTCTGTGGTGGCGGCAGCCCATATGACAACGGGAACGGCTCCCTCATGCGGATTGCCCCTATGGCTCTATATCTGTACAAACAGAAGGGTACCAATTTGTCGTGGGAGGATTTGTCGGTAGTCCATGACATATCAAAACTGACGCATGCTCATGCCCGTAGTCTGATGGCTTGCGGTATATATGTGCTTATCGCCATGCAGCTGCTTGACGGCTCGAATGTGTCAGATGCCATCAAAATAGGAGTTGGCATGGCACATAGGCTCTACGAGCAGCATGATGAATTTGCTGAGGAAATGGACATGTACGAGCGGCTGTGGGATGTGCAGGCATTTGGGCAGCTTCCGAAGGATACCATCCAGAGCAGCGGTTATGTCGTAGATACCTTGGAAGCCGTGCTTTGGTGCTTGCTCAACACCAAGGATTACCAGTCATGTGTGCTGACTGCCGTAAATCTTGGTGAAGACACGGATACTGTAGGTGCTATCGCAGGCGGGCTGGCAGGACTGGCCTATGGGCTGGACAGCATTCCTGCAGAATGGCAATTAACCCTGTTGAGGCGTGACTTTATAGAAAATCTCTGTGATGAGTTTAGTACGAAATGTCAATATTGCTAATCAAATAAAGAGGAAAATTTTTTTTGAAAGCGAATAAAATCCATAGAACTATACGATGCCAAGCGGCGTGATAAAAAAGTAAGGAATGGGTAGGATGGCTATGGAAAATGATGTGTTGACGCGGGAACTGGCTGCATATATCAGAAAAAATCTACGTCCGGAAGGGTTAAAGCTTCAGGATATCTTGGATATCAATATACGACATGGGGCCGCCCCTGGTCTTGGTGGGGCAAAATGGGCACTAGAATTTCTGCTGAAGAATTTGGAACTTACCTTTTCGGAGAAGCTGATTGAGCTTATTGGCGAAAAGGGGCGTAAGGCATCTGAGATATATGTAAAGGCGGGAATCACCAAAACACATTTTTCGAAAATCAAAGCCGACAAAGATTACCATCCCACCAAGGAAACGGCCTTAGCTTTTGCTATTGCCCTGCATTTAGATATAGAGGAGACCAGCGACCTGTTGCGAAGGGCGGGCTATTCCATATCTCATAGCAGTGAGAGTGACCTGATTGTAGAATTCTATATCAAAAAAGGTATCTACAATATTGATCGAATCAACAACCAGCTTGATTTGCGTGGACATAAGACCCTGACGAACTGGCGCAAAACCAAGGATTCGTAACCCCAGTGAACCCCTGCAACAGGATTTTTTGGCATCATCCATGTCATGGCTGTCTCGCAGGCTGGCAGCTTGTCCAAGCTATAAAAAACAAACGCTGCTGCGTCTCAATTACGGATGCAGCAGCGTTTGTTAATAGACAGCAGAAGTCTCCAGACTTTTGGCTCAGGTGATTTTACATACCCATTGCGAACAGGTCTGGCTGGCTAACCGCTGTATTTTTCCCGGACGAAGCGTGCAGAAGCTTTTGGCCTTCTCGTCATAGTTCCACAAATTCAGGCCGGGATTAAGTGGTTCAATAGCACTGTTTCCGGGGTCATACCAGTGGGTACAAAAAGCACAAAGCTTGCAGTTTTTTACGCTGGCACGTCTCATATCACATCATCTCCTATCTACAAATCTATTTTCTGCATATATTCTACAGGGACAATATGTTTCCTGCTGTTAGACGGTAACCGTACAGATTTTGTACATCAAAAAAATTGCTAAAGGTTGCCAGGCAGGCAACCTTCTCCCTCTGCCACGTCTGTATACTGACGATATAGACAATTTTTTGGTTCAGGCCAATGATAACAACGGAGTTGAAATTTATGACGAAAAGAAAGAGTTTAAGAAATCCACAAATTCAAAAACTGGAACCTCTCCTATATGGCGAAGATTTATCTGCTCCTGAGTGGCGTAACTATATTGAGGTACTGGCAACAAAACTTGAGCTTAATGATTATGACTGGATGAATTACAAGCTTTTTGCAAATGTTTCGACCAAAGAGTACGGAGAACTCAAAATAGAATTTGCCTATTTCGGAGCATATTTTTGTGAGATGAAGGTCGAAAATGAAAATGTAATATATTCTTTCGAATTTGCTGACCAAATATTTCAGGAGCATATTGTCCGTTATATTCAAAAACACATGAAAAGCTGGGGAGAAACATATACATTCAATGGTGCAGAAGAAGTAATCGATTTTTATAACGATGTTCTGACTTCTCCGTATACGGTAGAGAAAAGCAGGCAGGTAATAAGGCGAAGAAAACATTAACTGGATATCAGATCTATATAATAAACCGGGTTGATTATTCAGAGAGTAGATAACAAAAAAATATGCGGAGATGAAATGCTATGAAAAGACGAAAATACAGAAAGTACGCTCTTAAAGATAATACCGTATTTGAGCCAATAGTATATGATAAATCATCCTTTAATCTGAGAAATGAATTAGACTTGTTTGCGACAACCGTTGAGCTCGATGATTATGATTGGATGAACTATAAACTTAAAGCATGGCTGCCCACAAAAGCATATGGAGATATCGTAATCGAATTTGAGTATGATGGAATGGGACCTTGTACGATGACGATAGAAACAAAAAAGAAAACATATAGATTTACTTTCGCTAGGGATTTGTTTCAGGAACATATTATCAAATTCCTCCAAAAGCATATAAAACATTGGGATAATAAGTATGCGTTCAGCGGTACGGAAGAAGCTGTAAATTTCTACAATGCTGTTATAACCCATCCAAAAACGGAATCGGAAGATATTGAAACAATTACACGCGAAGAAGCACTGAAACGGATGGCAGCCAGGAGACAAAAGGACATGCCACAAGAATGATAAGCGAAAAGAACGTCAAAAAAGAATAAAATTTTTTCAAAGGTTGCCAAGCAGGCAACCTTTTCGTTTTCCCTGTCCGATATACTGAAATCATCACCAAGCATATATAGGTTGAGTACAAGGATAGGAGTGATTATTATGACATGGTGGAAGAACGGGCTTTTGCTTGCAGCAGGCGGCGTGGCTGGTCTGGCACTGGCGGCATGGTTGGAGTCCGAAGGCAAGTCGGATGACTACGACGATGATTACGAGGAACGCCCCCGCAGGAATGTTCCGAAAGCAGATGGTATGGAGCTTTTGGTGGAGAAGGTACGCCGTGATGCGGAGTGGGCCATGGAGGAATGCACTACAGACGCTGAGCGGGAAAAGGTTTACGAAGAAGTAACCGCATCCATTCGGGAATTGCAGGCAACCCTGCAAAAGCGTGGAGAAGAAATCATCGCGGACTTGCGGGAACAGGCAATGTCTGAGGGAGATACCGAGGAGTTGGAGGACAGTACGGGGGCGATTACCCAGTTCAAGAGCTCCATGGAGGATTTAACCAAATCGCTGGATGATACCCTGGCATCACTGAAGCCTGCCCCGGCAGGAGTTTGACCAAATGGAGGGGGGAGAGCCAAATGGCTGACCAATTGTTAAATATCCTGTTAAAAGGCCTGTTAGGACAGGCGTTCCATTCCGGTTCTCCCCGCCATCGACGGCGGGAACTGATACGTGGTGACGTCCTATGCGTCGAATATGGATTCTCCAATCGCTATGGCATCTGGACAGGTAAGGACATCATTCTATACGGGAAAAGTCCCAAAGGTACCAGAGATGTTCATAGACGTTCTCTCAAGGATTTTCTGCAGAACGCAGAAAGCTGTTCCGTCTGTGTGTTTCCGAAGAATTATGGTCGTATGAAGAAATACCAACTGCCCTCACCTGTAAGCAGCATTGTGATGCCGCAGCAGAAGATTGGGAAGCTGTTGGAACAGGCGGCAAAGGCAAAACGATACAACAGATATACCCACGAAGAGACAGCAGACAGAGCTGAACAGGCACTAGGGAAGAGCGGCTATGCCAGCAGCGAGCATTTTGCGGTGTGGTGCAAGACCGGAATCGATGAATCTCAGGAGCTGGAGACTATGCAGGATTTCTGGGATAAGGTCATAGTCTACTAAGTGACATGGGCGCAGCGGTAACGTGTATTTCTTTCACGATAAATGAAGGAATAAGAATAAAAATATCGAAATAATACGGAATAGGAGGTATATCAATATGAACTTAAAGGAAGCCTTTCAGGCACAAAACAAAATAATTGAGCTTTTGGATTACATAAGTGGCTATCTGTCTGTCGAGGACAATGTAATGACGGTCACGGAAAAGCATCTTCGCAGCAAGGCATTAGCTGGGCAGCAGGATGATAGCGTGGATGTCAGCTGCAAATCGGAAGAAATGTTCGAGGTAGGAAAGCTGATAGATATCTGGCAGCAACTGATGAATGAGAAGGAACAGCTTGGGCTGGCTATTGGGAAGGCCAAAGCAGGGATGTCGTTCAACCTTGATGCTGCCGTAGATGCCAACAAAAGCCGCCGGGCATTCCTCATGACCATGCAGCGGCTTGCCAACCGCAAGAGTTCCCATGAGCTGCAGAAGGGCGAGGGCAGGGGGTATGTCTTCAACAATGACGGCAACCAGACCACCTATTTTTATGACATTGACCGCATCAAGACCATCGACTACGACAGGAACAAGGTGCGAGCTATGGTAAAGGAACTGACTCGTGTGTCGGATGAGGTGTCCATCAAGATAGACGAAGCCCTTTTGCACACCCAGGTAGACTACGAGCCAAAGTTCGTTTTAGCAGGGGAAGAAAGCTTTATCATCGAGGAATTGATGGAAAAATAAGCTCAAGCGGCATTGGCCGCTTGAGCAGGGACAGGCATTGAAGGGAATTCGGTTCAGGTGTGGATGAACTATGAGCCCACACAAAAAAATAGAATGATAAATAAGGCATAGAGACAAAAGTCTCATTTTCTACGCCAGTACGTATCATGAAACCGTGCTATCGCCATTCATCCTCCGATAAGCCTGTAGTTCGATATGACGCAATTTGCGGCAAGGCTAATAAGCTCCGCATGAACGCTTCGCATCTACGATTCGCCACTTTCTTGATTTCCCACATAGGGAGAAAAATACTATACCAAACGCCTTGGCTTTAGCTAAGGCGTGAGGCAATTGAAGGAACTTTGGTGGCTGTCTCTGCTCAAACGGCTGATTTTATTATGCAGCATATTTTGGATATTAAAAAAGATGGTGAATAATAGTGTTTATAATCGACAAAATAAGAAGTATACTTGGTAGTTCGAATTCTAACGCTTGTGTTGATGCTAATAGTATTGGAGATATTTTAAATAATAATTCGATGATAATGACAGATAGAAATAAAATGTCATCGTTATTAAAAGATTATTATAGTCATGATAAATGTCAAAGTAATCTGCTACTAGCAGCATATGAAGAAGGAATAGCTAAAATTGCCAAGAAAGAAAATTCTCTGAATGATGAGATGTTTATTTTGTTACGAAAAAAGTTAGAAAATAATCGTGGCATTAGTGAAGAACATGCAAAGTGGTCGGTTATAACTTGGTTTGAAATTTTTGGAAAAAATATTTCAATTAGTCAGAACAATGCGTTAGATGCTGATAAATCATTGACGAATAAAAACAAAATAAATGGAAATAGTAATTCGTCAAACAGAATACAAAGCATTAATGATTCACTTATAAATGCAACCAGTGTACAGAATATTAATCCCAATTTGATAAACTCAAATACCATACAAGGAAATAATCATCCAGTGTCACGCTCAACTAGCGCACAAAGCTATGGTCAAGCATCAGCAAATGCAGTTAAACTATCTGCAATAAAGAAGTTGTTTGAAGCGTCGTTTCCCCATGCTCCTTATAAATGGAGAGTCGGAACAAGTTATTATAATGATAATGGATTAGATGATGGTAGTAAATTTTTATATACACAATTAATTTGCAACGGTAAAGCAAAAGTAGACAGTATAATTCATCTAAGCATAGATAGCGATAATCAAAGAGGTTGGGCTATTACAGATGAAGCATTTTATATTAAAAGGCCGAATAATAATGAAAGTGTGAAATATGAAGATATAGAATCTGTATTTACGGAATCATTTTATACATATAATAGAAAGTA
Organism: Selenomonas ruminantium subsp. ruminantium ATCC 12561; assembly: GCF_000424065.1. Taxonomy (GTDB): domain Bacteria; phylum Bacillota; class Negativicutes; order Selenomonadales; family Selenomonadaceae; genus Selenomonas_A; species Selenomonas_A ruminantium. Next base: position 10,628 of record NZ_AUJE01000027.1, on the reverse strand, counting down.
TAAGAATAATATATGGCGCATAAATAACAAGAATGGTTATCCGATTTCATATATTGATAGACTTGATGCATTAGACCCTAAATGGAATGGAAAACCTAATTCTTGGAATTATGTAAATGGTGATGAATTTAATTGCCTTGCCAACTTTCTCATGACAGTTCAAAATATAGTATAATTTTTTTAGAAGAGCTGGTGATATAATGTTTGGTCCATTGTCTAGAGACCCCTTATCGACTGTGTTGGATATTGCGAAATTTGTTGGAGGTGGTGAGGCGAAAAAAAGAAAAAACAGTCCGGATTACGGTGATGTAATATATGTACAGCGCATTGGATACAAGCACTTCGGTATTTATGTAGGAAATAGAAGAGTTATACATTATGCTCATGATAGAAATGGTAGGCTTTGTATACATGAAGCGCCTATCGAAGAATTCCTGGATGGGGAAACAAAATTTTACTCTTGTGATTTTCCACAGGAGTATGGTTCACCTACTCCTGTAAAAATAGCAGCTTTTGCAGCAATGCCACAGTATTCCTTACTAGCAGCATGGATAAGAAGCCACAAGAGCAGTAAATATCATTTATATTCACCTGCGGAAACTGTTAAACGTGCACGGCAAAAGTTGGGAGAAGAAGAATATAATCTGGTAACCAATAATTGTGAACATTTTGCTTTGTGGTGTAAAACTGGATTACATGAGTCGCATCAAGTTAATGAGGTGATTGAAATGATCACTAATATACCTATTGGTGGTTAAGACTATAGGGAGGGAAAGTAATGAGTGTACAAACAAGATTGGAAAGAAATCAGAAAGTTAGGCTAATTGATGGGAGGACAGTGACAGTAATTGACAAATTAGGTGAAGGGGGTCAGGGAATTGTTTATAAAGTGAGGTTAGATAATACTGGAAAGGAAAAAGCTCTTAAATGGTATTATGTTTCTAAGTTGAATGATCCAAAAGGATTTTATAAACATCTTCAAGATAATATAGAGTCTGGTCCACCATCGAGTGCTTTTATTTGGCCTGAGCAATTAACTGAATGGACCAATAATACCTTTGGGTACATAATGGATTTATATCCAAGCGGCTATGTAGGTTTTTCAAAGTTTATTACAGCAAGAGCAAACTTTGCTAGTGCTACTGCCATGGTTGATGCGGCAATAAATATTGTAAAAGCGTTTGAGGCCTTGCATAACAAAGGATATAATTATCAAGACTTAAATGATGGTAATTTTTCCATTAATCCTAATGATGGTAGCGTTTTAATTTGTGATAATGATAATGTTATGGGACATGGAGGATATTCTGGGATTTTAGGGAAATCACGTTATATGGCTCCAGAAATTGTTAGAGGTGAAAAAAAACCAGATAAGTTAACCGATAGATTTTCATTAGCAGTTGTGTTATTTATATTGTTTATGGGTGATCACCCATTAGAAGGCAAAAAAACCAATGTACCTGCACTAACAAGTAAATATGAAAAAAAATTCTTTGGTGAAGAACCTGTTTTTATATATGATAAGAATAATGATTCAAATAGACCAATACCAGGTCTTCATAGAAATGCAATTGCGAGATGGAAGTATTTTCCAAGCTATGTAAAGGAAGCTTTTCAGCAGTCATTTAGCAAGGAAAGCCTACTAAAAGGCGATAGTAATTCAAGACTGTTAGAAGCAATGTGGATACATGTACTTATGAGATTGAAGTCTTCTTTGGTAAAGTGCCCACATTGTAATTCTGATGTATTTATAGAATCAGATAGAGATATGTCTTGTCCTGATTGTAAGAATAATATTCATATAATTGGGTATATTAAATTTCCTAAACGTGCTAATATAAACGTGTGCATACCAATTTATGGCGGAGCGAAACTATATGATTATCATATAGTTCCTGCAGAAAAGAATAGTTCGTCATGTGCTGGAATTGTTTTAGAAAAACCGGGAAAAGTTGGATTAAAAAATCTCTCTAAATTAAAGTGGACAATAAAAGCTCCTGATGGAAGTAGTGCAACAAGAGATACCAATGAAGTAGCGGTTCTAGGAAAAGGCTTTACAATTGATTTTGGTAAAGGCATCGTAGGAGAAGTTATGTCTAATTGAGGAGGTATATATCATGGGTGGAATTTTAGATAAAGTTGAAATGACTAGAAGAATGTGTCCTGTTATTTTTCTGCTGGATACTTCAGGGAGTATGGCTGGTGATGTTATAGGACGAGTTAATGCTGCTATTGAAGGTGTTTTGCCAGAATTACAATCGATGAACGATGTGAATGGCGATGCAGAAATTAAGATAGCAATTATGGCTTTTTCTAGTGGGCCTAACTGGGTAACTGGCGATCAACTCGTTTCCCCTGATAACTTGGCTTGGAATAGTTTGGATGCAGCTGGACCTACAGCTATGGGGGCAGCTTTTAGAGAATTGAACAATAAACTTTCGGTGGATAAAGGATTTATGAAAAGAGCTAGTGGTTCTGTAGCTCCAGTGTTATTCCTTTTATCTGATGGTGCGCCTACTGACGATTATGAATCTGGTTTGCAAAAGTTAAAAAATAATAATTGGTATAAAGTTGCGATAAGGGTAGCTATTGGGTATGGTGATGCAGATGATAATATTTTAGCAGAGTTTACAGGTAATACCGAAACTGTACTTCATACCAATAATCCAGAGGATTTAAAAAATATGATAAGGTTTGTTTCAATTACATCATCAATGGTTGCTAGCCGAAAAGTTGATCCAGGAAATAGCAATAATAATCCTGATGATAATACTGCTGTGCTTGCTGATGAGATAGAGGCTCGTGGTGGCGAAGAAGCTGCAGCTAAAGGTGAAATTTCAGCAGCCAAAGCTGATGAAGCTTGGTAAAAAATAACTAGCTCCTATGCCCTGATGCATATGAAAGAATGGTGAGAATTATGAATTATAGAATTTTTTCAGTCTCATTGCCTGGCGAAAAATATAGCAAAAAAGGATTTCCTTGCCAGGATAGTTCTGGATGTATTGAAAAAAATGGAATAAAAATTGTAGTTGTTGCAGATGGGCATGGGAGCAATGATTGCTTTCGTAGTGAAGTGGGGTCACGCCTGGCTGTGGAGTGTTTAATAAATAGTGCATTGCCATTATTAAAATATAAAGATGGAACATTTAGCGAAACAGGAATAAAAAACTTTAAGTATTCATTTTGGATGTCATGGAGAAATGCCGTAAAGCAGGATTGGGAAACAAGAGCGCCAAATGATCAAGAGGTGAGGTTCAAATATATCAGCGAGAAATATAAAGAAAGGTATTTTACTTCAGATTCAACGATTCAGGAAAGATATTTGTACAATGCATATGGAACCACAATGTTGTGTGCAATTGCTATTGAAAATCAGATATTATTGTTACAAATAGGAGATGGAACTTGTATTGTTCTTCAAAAGAATGGATTATTTACAACTCCAGTACCGAAAGACGATGATAATTTTCTTAATGTAACGACTTCGCTGTGTGAGCAAGATGCTGATACAAAAATTAGACATGCAGTTTTAGATTGTAGTTTGCAACACCCAAATTGCCCCGTTGCTGTTTTTTTAAGTTCAGATGGTTTAGATGATTGCTTTGCAAACTGGAAAAATGAAGAACATTTATTTAAGTTCTATAAGGTGATTATCGATGCCATAGCTAATGATGGATTCATTTCTGTTAACCAAGAAATTATAGAGGATGTTTTACCTAAAATGTCCTCTAATGGTAGTAGAGATGATATTTCATTAGGTTATTTGATTATGAATAAGTTGGTATTGCTTAAACATACATTAAAAAAAATCAAGTTGCCTCAAAGCGGTGATGAAGAGAATGATGATAATTAATATCATAAATTAATATGAGGTGAGATAAATATGGGGCTTAAAGAATTTATGACAAAAATAATTACCTTTGCTGATGAAGAAAAATTTGAGGGCGATCTAACATTAGACAATTTGGGCGATTATTTATTATTGAATAAAAATGTATTGGGTGATCGTAACAAATTACAGAGTATTTTAAAAGATATTATGCCCCATGAAACATTGAAAAGAAATTTATTAATGATGGGATATAACGATAATATACTTTCCCTATTGGACAAAGGCAATGAATGTGAAAAGCTTAATATGTTTGAAAATCAGCTGAAGAATAATTACGGAATAGATGAACAGAATGCAAAGTGGATAATTATAACATGGTTGACGGTAATATTTAAAAAAAAAGTAACGCCCCAATACATGGGGTCAAGTCCTATGTCCAACAATAATGTAAATACAAATCTATCAACTAATAAAAACAGTGTCATTACTAATAATGTGCCTAATAGCAGTAACTCTAACAATAATAATTATAAAACGTTGTCAATGGCTGAATTGAATGAAGTTTTACAAAGTACGTGGGCAGATTTTATCCAAAATAATTGCTGGAAAAATAATAAAATAGGTGTTTGGGATATCATGGATAGAAGAAATTGTGAAGATTTTTTTTACACATCTGGACATTATATCGAGGTGCCTAATGATACAAAAAAACGACTTATATTAAAAAAACTTTGTCGAGGTAGTTATAACGAAAGTGATTTGTTGTATGTGCGCACTACATATGATATTAATTGCGGATGGGCACTTACAAAAGATAGTTTTTGTATTGGCGAAGTAATTCCTTATGAAAGTATTGAAAAAGTATTTACATCTGATAGTTCTGCAAATAGAAGATCAAGTACGTTAGTATTAAGGGGGTATGGGAACTATAGTTGTGATGACACATTGAATATTCAATGTAAAAATGGAAAAGTATATAAAATAAATGAGGATATGTTATTAAATACAGCTAATGATGATACAGTAAATATGTTACATAATTTTTTAAAATTGGTAATTGAGTTGCTATAGTTTAATATTATGAAATTAAAACACCGTAAATTAACCAATATATATGCTCTTTAATATATAACTAATTTCAAAAGAACCGAGGTGAATTGTTGATGGGGTTCAAGGAATTTGTCGATAGGATAACAAAATCACCTAAGGGTGAAGATGCATTTAATAAAGAACTTAATATAGATTCTCTTGGTACTTATTTAATATCAAATAAAAAAATAATGAATGAACGCAATAAAATTCATAGTCTTCTAAAAGACTTAATGCCACATGAGAAATTGAAATGTAATTTATTGATGGTAGGTTTTGATGCTGACATTCTTTTTTTAGTAGACAAATCATTAACTAATGAAATGTTATTTAAATTAAAAAATAAATTAGAAATGGAACATGGTGTTACTCCCCAAAATGCTGAATGGATAATTGTAACATGGCTCTCGGTTATTTTCAAAAAAGAACTTCCCAAATTAAATATTTCTGATAATAATTCTGCAGATAATTGGAGAGAATTCATTAATTATAGCAATTCACCATCTATATCAGAAGTTAATAAGACTGTACCAATGCAGTTGAATCGTGTTGAGCAACCAAACAATTCGTTTAGCTGTACTACGAGAGAGATGATTAAAGTAATTGCTGATAAAAGTGTATTTGAATCGAGTAGACGCTATTCGGTTTATACTGGTAAATATATTGTTAATGATTATGATGATATTACTATAGATGAAGAATCGAGAAATATTTATATACAATTAGTTACAAAAGGTCAAGCTTGTCCAAAAGATATATTGCATTTGAGTATTGATGATGAATTTAACTTTGGTTGGGCGATTACCTATGATAGTTTCTATATCATGTTTTTCAATAAAATAGCTAGAATAAAGTATGATGACATAAAGACTATTACATATACTGAAAAAACATATCATGGTCATAGTGGCTACAGTTCTTATGAAGTAATATTAAAAACTCCTGTTATGAAAATTTCCTTTAAAACTAATCAAAATGATATATATATTTTTTTTGAAGAAGATGCGCTTAATGAATATGCATTAGTAAATCATGTTTACTTTTGGTTAGATCCGTACTTTAATATAGATACTATAGATCGTTTTATAAGGGCTATAGCAAAAGTAATATAGTGGTTTTTCTAAAATGATAATTATTGGAGGCAATAATGGCTAATTTTATATTTCTAAAAGATATAGAGGAATACCGTGCCTTTGGGGAACCATGTATTAATGCGGAAAGTGTATTTAAGGAGTCACCGCAATCATGTATTAGCAGTACACGAACTGCGTTAGAATGTGCTGTTAAATGGATGTATAGAAAAGACAAAAGGTTATCATACGATAAACAAGAAAATAACGGTTCTGATTTATACTATAGAATGACAAGTAGTTCTTTTAAAAATATTGTCCCAGGACAGTTGTTAAGTAAAATTCATAAAATTAGAACTATGGCAAATTCAGTTCTACATGATGGATATACAGCCTCCGAAGAGGATGCCATAAAATGCTTAGAATATCTATTTTATTTCGTTCAATGGTTAGACAAAAGATATGGGAAAAATTATGAACCAAGAAAATTTTCAGTGGATAAAGTTCCTAAGAATCCATCTATGCTTTCTCAAGGAATGAAATATGCTGGTGCAGCACTTGGAGGAGTCCTAGTTACAGTAGGAGCATATTTATTCGCTCAGGATAAAAAAAGGTAATTTTCGTTTGAAAAGCCTCATGTCAAAACCTGCTGCTTTAGTCACATAAAAACAAGGATAGATGTAAGGGGATGAAAAGTATGGAAACGACCAATATGTCAACTTACGAAAAAAGACAGTTATCAGAAATACGAGCTTATCAGAACCAAAAACCGAGTGTGGTGACAGAAGGTCTGAGTTTACTGGGGAAACCATTGGAAATTCTAACGGGCTTGCTAATTCCAGAGCAAGTAATACAAGCTGTACTTAACGGAGCTAATGCAACAGCAGAATTTTTAGCCGATGAAAAAGATATTATCAGAGATGGCAAGGTAAAAAATATAGAAGAATTACGATATAAAAGTTTAGAAATATCTGATGAAATGGCAAATGAAGTGCATAACTGGGCAATAGCTTTAGCTATTGCAGAAGGGGGAGCCACTGGAATGTGGGGAGCGGCAGGAATGGCAGCAGACATACCCGCTATATTGACTTTGGCATTAAGGACTATTCATAAAATAGGCTTATGTTATGGATATAAAGCCGACACCGTAGAAGATAAAGAATTTGTTCTATCTGTAATGTCGTTAGCTGGTTCAAATAGTATGAAAGAGAAAAATCAAGTTTTACTTCAATTAAAGATGCTTGAAGCAACATTACGGAAAAACGCATTGTGGGTTATTGAACGAAAAGCTGCAAAGCAGATGGCAGATAAGACAGTGGGTAATGAATTAATAATAAAAATGATTAGAGATGTTTGTAAGCAGTTGGGAATAAATTTCTCAAAAAGAAAAGCTATGCAAGTTATACCTATCGTTGGTGCTGGAGTAGGTGCTGCTATGAATGGTAGCTTTATAACCTAAAATCCCGGAGATTTTTTACCCTACGCCAAGAACTCAATAATACCAAGGCTTCACGGCGTTTTTCTGTAGGGTAATAAAACTTAACCTACAAAGCCCTAAAATCGTACTTGAAATACTGTAACCCCTTATAAATACTAGGTTTAAGAATTGTAGGTTAAATTTTGAGCGGGATTTTAGGTTATAAGAGATATAGGTTACGCTGCAAGACGACAATTTCAGGAACGTTGGTTAGTAGATAACGAAAAATTGATTATTGTATAGAGATAAAAAAATATAAAAACTACCGCATAATAAGCCTTAGGAAATAAAAAAGAGTTGTTATCCTTCAAGCAGCCATTTCAGGACATTTTTCTTTTGTATCCCATCGTAGTCAGCTGTGGCGTTGACCTCATCGAGGGTCAGGAGATACTTGGGGTAGTTATCCTTAATCCTTTGCAGCGGCTTCAGCTCCCGTTCCATGACTTCCGGCTGAAGCGTGGACTCGGAAACCTGATAATAGGCCAGACGGCCCTGGGCATCCTTGGTCACGAAGTCCACCTCGCCGCCGGTCATGGAACCCACATACACTTTGTAGCCCCGGCGTAGGAGTTCTAGATATACGGTATTTTCCAAGATATGACCTGTATCCTGACCGTGTCTGCCTACTTTAAGGTAACGGATGGCTGCATCGACCACGTAATACTTAGGATTTATCTTCAGAAGTTCCTTCCCACGGATGTCAAAGCGTTCTGTCGGATAGATAAGGCAGCTGTCCTGCAAGCCCTTCAGATAGCGTTCCACGGTCTTGCCATCGATTTTCCGTCCGGCACTGGTCATAGCGTCAGCAATCTTCTTGACAGAGAGCAGGCTTCCGACATTGGCAAACAGGTATTTGACAATGCTTTCCAGCATCTTTACATCGGCGATGTGGAGCCGCCCCACTACGTCCTTCAGAATAACCGTGCTATAAATGCCCGACAAGTATTCCGATATATCCTGTTGCCTGCCATTCAGTTGCATTGTATAAGGAAAGGAACTATCGGAGATATACCGCTCATAGATTTCCTGTAAGCTGTGATTAGCCGCCAGTCCGCAGGCCCCGTAATATTCTTTGAAGGACAAGGGCAGCATCTTCAACTCCACATAGCGGCCAGACAGTAAAGTGGCTAGTTCTCCGGACATGAAGTAGGCATTGGAGCCGGTGATATAGACATCGGCGTTTTCCTTGATGAACAAACTGTCAACCGCCTTTTCGAATTCTGGCACATGCTGAATCTCGTCAAGAAAGATGTAATTCATCCCATCTGGCCGCATATGGGCGGTAACATAGTTGTACAGTGCGTGATACTCCTGTAAATCCTCAAAAGCCAGGTCTTCGAAATTGATGGCAATGATGTTTTCCTCTCGCACGCCCTGTTCCAGTAAATACTTTCGGAACAATTGGAAGAGAACAGATTTGCCGCAGCGACGGAAGCCGGACACCACTTTTATGATATGCTTGTCCCGATGACGCTGCAAAAATCCTAAATATTGATTTCGTTCTATAGTTTTCATGACATTTACTCCAAATAGAATTAATTCATACTCAAGTTCATTATATCATAAACTTGGATTTTATTCTAAATTTATGATATAACAACACTAAAATAAGAGACGGTTCCAAATTGTTGAAGCATCTCTTATTTTAGTATTGCTAAAAAGCGAAAGCCACTGTAAAATGAAAAAAGAAACATTTCCACCATCTTTTTCGTAGCAACTGGTATTATCATAATTATCTGATAACTTAGAAAGGAGGATTCCATGTCAGACACTAATTTGACTATATCAACAAATTCATTATCACAAACGCTTGATGTTCATCAAATTACCCCGGAATATTTCATCCTGCACTATGCTGAATTCATTCGCCGGGTTGTTGCCAAGGGAAATCCCTCCGATGATACGATGCGGCATTACTGCAACCAGATTGACTTCTTCATCCGTTGGTGCTTGTCCCATGAACGCAATCCGTTATCGATGAACGAGTACCAGCTTATCCTGTATCGGGAATTTCTCTTGAACAGGCAGTACAAACCGGACAGCATTCAGGTTATGCTCGTCGCGGTAAAAGCCTTTTATACAGCCGCAAGGAAAGTCGGTCTTATAAGGATAAACCCTGCTGCGGAGTTAGAAGCACCATCTACTGGCAGCAACAGCGAGGCGCTGTTACATTACTATACTCCCCAGCAGATGAATGAAATCGTACATGTTTTTGATGAGGACACGAATCCCTTTACACGGTATCGGAACACGCTCATCCTGTACCTGATGGGCGTTGAGGGGCTGCGCAACATTGAGGTTCATCGGGCCTGCGTGGAAGATATAAACTGGGATGCCCGAGCTATAATGGTTCGTGGGAAAGGTGCAAAAGGGCGTATGGAACCCATATATCCATGCGATGAAACCTTTACTATTCTGGAAGAATACCTGCAGTCTATTCCGAGTGACCGGGAAATAAAAAAAGATGGCGTTCTCACGCCGCTGATTCTTTCTTCATCTAATAGAAACCTCATGGGCCGTATTTCCCGGAATGGAATTCGCTCCATTATGAACAAAGCGCTGACTGCCTGCGATTTGAAGCACCCCGGTTACTCCTGCCATGTTTTCCGGCACAGCTGCGGCACAAATTTGTATAAGGAAACCAAGGACTTGCGACTGGTGCAGGATACACTCCGCCACCGTGATCCTAAGGTTACAGCCCGTTATGCCCACGTCGCTGACCGACTAAGTAAAAGATATACTTCCAAGCTGGTTCCGCATGACTAGCTGCATATTGCAAAGCGTGAACGGCCAGCTTATCCAAAACGCCGTAACCCCATAACTTTAGTTATGGGGATATAAGGCGTGTCCACCGAATTTACGTAAGTAATTGAAGGTGGAGAATTACTTTTTAACTTGTGTTGTATTATCTTTCTTAAAGTTGTATAATACAAATATGGGAGAAATAAAATATCATTCAATCCACAATATCGTATATTCATGTAAGTATCATATCGTGTTCTGTCCCAAGTACCGCAGAAAAGTGTTGGTCAATGGCGTTGACACCAGACTAAAGGAGCTGGTCAAGTCAATCTGTGAAGAAATCCAAGTCGATGTAATCGAAATGGAAATCATGCCAGACCATGTGCATCTTCTACTGGAGGTTCACCCGCAGTTCGGT
>NZ_AUJE01000026.1 GCF_000424065.1 Selenomonas ruminantium subsp. ruminantium ATCC 12561 | reverse complement strand
GTAGAGTATGAGCAGTGTCCTGTCTTCTTAGACTTGAAGTGCGGTTTGCCGAAATGTTTTCGGTTGCTAAAAAAATTGTTGTATGCCTTGTTCAGGTTCATCTGTGCATTTGCAAGAGCAAGACTGTCAATTTCCTTCAGCCAAGGAAATTCTTCCTTATATTGTGCCGGGGTATTGTTCAGTTTCTTACCTGTCTCTTTGTAGTAGTCAAGGCGGTCGCCAAGCATCTTGTTATAGATGAATCGAACACAGCCGAAAGTCTTAGCAAACATATGCTTTTGTTCAGGTGTTGGATATAACCTATATCGGTATGCCTTATTCACTATAATCACCGCCTTCCTACCAATATTTTATCACAAAAAAGTCACAAAGTATCGTATGGCTCAATTACTTACGTAAATTCGCCATACCCGCCTTCATCCCCCACCTAAGAGGTTGAGGACTTCTGGCGGATTAGGTTAAAACGGAACCTGCATTGTGACATCGACCATAGACCGAATCGGCTCAAAGGAATGGCGGTGTATAGGGCATGGACCATACTGCCGCAAAGCAGCTATATGTTCTGCCGTACCATATCCCTTATGATGTGCAAAACCGTACTCCGGATATTCTTTGTCGTACTTATCCATCAGCCGGTCACGATTAACCTTAGCAATGATGGAAGCCGCTGCAATAGAGACCGATTTTGCATCACCTTTGATAATGGAAAGAGAAGGTACATTCAAATTTTCCAGCTTCACCGCATCAATCAACACTGCCTGCGGCTCCTGTTTCAACCCAAAAATCGATTCATACATTCCATTAATGGTCGCCTGATAGATATTTACCCGGTCAATAGTCCTGGCATCGACAAAAGCCGCTTTGACCGCAACGGCTTTGTCCATAATCTCATCGTAGAGTTCTTCCCGCACTTTAGCCGAAATTTTCTTGGAGTCGTTGATCTTGGGCAAATACAGCTCATGCGGCAGGATAACCGCCGCCACAGACACTGGCCCCGCCAAGGGGCCTCGTCCGGCTTCATCGACACCAGCAACCCATTCACAGCCCTTGGCCCAAAACTCCCGTTCATAGCTGTATAAAGCGCTGACGCGCTCCCTGTCCTGCTGCTCCCGCTGATAGCGGCGCAGGATCGTCCCTACCGCCTTACGGCTGTCCTGCGCGCAGGCCTCCAAAAATTCTTCTGTTACCTGCCCCTGCGCAAAAAACTCCTCTACTTGTTTTATCGTATATTTGCTTAAATCATTCACTACTTTTTTCACCATTTTCTGCAGGAACTTCATCTAATGTTACCAATCCGAGTTTTCCGGCACGGAATTCATTTAAGACGATATTCTGTGCTTTTTCCAAATCCACGATACCGCCCTTGACGAGACAGCCCCGTTTGCGGCCGATAAGTTCCAATATTTCCAGCCCGTCTTCCGGCACATCGCCCGTGAGCTTGAACCTCTCGGCCAGCCGTTCCGGATAATCGCGGCGCATAATGCCCAGCAGCAGGGCTGTTACCTTTTCCCGATCATAAATATCATCGTTGATTGCGCCGGTAAAGGCCAGTTTCAACCCTACAGTCTGGTCTTCGAACTTCGGCCAGAGGATACCCGGCGTATCCAATAAATCCAAATTCGTACCAATCTTGATCCACTGCTTGGCACGGGTGACACCCGGCTTATCGGCAGCCTTAGCCTTTACCGCACCAGCCAGCCGGTTGATCAGAGAGGATTTTCCCACATTAGGAATGCCCAGAATCATGCAACGGGCCACCCGCGGCTTTGCCCCCTTGCTGACAAATTTTTCCGTCTTGGGACGAGCTAAATCTTCTGCCACCTTTACGAGCTGTTTCATGCCCTTGCCCTTCATGGAGTCAATGGCAACCGCCGGCACATTCTGACTCTTGAAGTAATCCAGCCATTTTTTCGTGCTGGCACTGTCAGCGAGGTCAGCTTTATTCAGGGCAATCATACGCGGCTTGCCTTTGATGATTTCTGCGAGCATGGGGTTGGCACTGCTCAAGGGAATACGCGCATCCAATAGTTCAATGACCACATCCACCAGTTTCAAATTTTCCTCAATCAGCCGCTGGGCTTTTTTCATATGCCCGGGGAACCACTGCAGATTGGGAATATCCTGTTTTTCCATTAATTATTCTCCTCTTACATTATCATCTGTGCTTATCATTGTACCATATTTCGCCCTTGAAAAAAATTCTGTAAAAAAATAAAAAAGTTATTGACAAGATAGATATTATCCCGTATACTAATACTCGTTGATGACGCGAAACAAGCGAACATCACGGGGGCATAGCTCAGCTGGGAGAGCGCTTGCATGGCATGCAAGAGGTCAGGAGTTCGATCCTCCTTGTCTCCACCATTTGATTTTTAACGGTCACGATTTGTGACCGTTTTATTTGCATAGCCTGTGTCAGAAAATTATTGACTTTATGTTTATTCTGTGATATTATGAATCCAAGCTAAAGGTTGAACTGACCGAAAAAGGTAATAGCTAGCCGTAGGAATGTTCAAGCTTGGCAGCATCTTTGGCTCGTGAAGGAGGGGAGTCCAATGGGCCCGTAAGATTGGTACCCATAAACAAGATGAAAACAGAATATATGACAAACAACTAGCAGCATAACCATGAACGGTAAGCTGCTAGTTTTCTGTTTGAGTGTAAAGTTGTAACATAAATTTTATTTTCCGATTGACAGCGCCCTGCCCTATATATTAAGATATAAAACAATATACATGACGGCAATGACCGCCTGTAAAGCTTTCCACAATATGAACATCTACAGAAAGAAGGGGTTAAGTTGGCATTCTATTTTGAAGAACCATCACACACTTTTGGCGAGTATCTCCTCGTTCCCGGCTATTCCTCGGACAAATGCATTCCGGCAAACGTCTCCTTGAAGACACCGCTGGTCAAGTTCCGCAAGGGAGAGGAACCGAAGATTACCATGAACATCCCCATGACCTCTGCCATCATGCAGGCGGTTTCCGATGACAACATGGCTATCGCACTGGCCAAAGAAGGCGGTGTGTCCTTCATTTATGGCTCGCAGAGTATCGAAGATGAAGCCGCTATGGTTTCCCGGGTAAAACATTATAAATCCGGTTTTGTCAGCAGTGACTCCAACATCAAGCCCTCCACTACTCTGGGCGAAATTCTCGACCTGCTGCAGGATACTGGGCACTCCACGATGGCTGTTACGGAAGACGGCACAGCTAACGGCAAACTCCTGGGTATCGTGACCAGCCGTGATTACCGTGTTTCCCGTATGTCCATGGACACGCCGGCCAGCGAATTCATGACGGCGTTTGAAAATCTCGTTTATGCCAAAGCCGAAGAAGTAACCACCATCGCTCAGGCCAACGATATCATCTGGGAAAACAAACTCAACATGCTCCCGATTATCGACCAGAACCAGCGCCTGCGCTACATGGTCTTCCGTAAAGATTACAATGCCAACAAAGACAATGAGCTCGAACTCATTGATGATAACAAGCGCTATATCGTAGGTGCTGGTATCAACACCCGCGACTACGCAGAACGCGTTCCTGCCCTCTTAAAAGCTGGTGCAGACGTCCTCTGCATTGACTCTTCGGAAGGATTCTCCGAATGGCAGCGCATCACCCTCAAATACATCCATGAGAACTTCGGCGAAGATGTCAAAGTCGGTGCCGGCAACGTTGTTGATGGTGAAGGCTTCCGCTTCCTGGCTGAAGCTGGCGCTGACTTCATCAAAGTCGGTATCGGCGGCGGCTCCATCTGCATCACCCGCGAAACCAAGGGTATTGGCCGCGGTCAGGCAACAGCCCTTATCGATGTCTGCCGCGAACGTGACAAGTACTATGCAGAAACGGGCATCTACATTCCCGTATGCTCCGATGGCGGTATCGTTCACGACTACCACATGACTTTAGCTCTGGCTATGGGCGCAGATTTCCTGATGCTCGGCCGCTACTTCTCCCGCTTTGACGAAAGCCCGACGGACAAGGTCAAAGTCAACGGCACTTACTACAAGGAATACTGGGGCGAAGGTTCCAATCGTGCCCGCAACTGGCAGCGCTACGATTTGGGCGGTTCCAAGAAACTCTCCTTCGAAGAAGGCGTTGACTCCTATGTTCCTTACGCCGGCCCCCTGAAAGACAATGTTGGCACGACACTGGCCAAGATTCGCAGCACCATGTGCAACTGCGGCTCGCTGTCCCTGCCGGAATTCCGTGATAAGGCAAAACTCACGTTGGTATCGGCAACCAGTATCGTGGAAGGCGGTTCCCATGACGTAATCCTGCGCGACCGTCTGGGCAGAGATTAATCTTTGACAAAAAAATAACCCAAAGCCCTGCCGGCAACCTTCATGCCGGCAGGGCTTTTTTCTAATTTAATGGTAATCTTTCGCGCATTCGTGTTATACTAAAAACATAAATGCAACACCATTTAGGAGGAATCGCTTTGCAATTCACGAAATCGTTAAAAGTCGTAAAACTGGGGGCACTGGCCGCCATTGTTTTGCTGTTTGTCGTCATCCATCTGCTCAATCCAGCCTTCCTGCCCCATATGTGCGGTCTGCTGGCCCGCGGAGATATTCAGGAAACAGCGGATTACATTGCCTCCTTTGGTTCCGGAGCGGTAGTATTCAGTTTCCTGCTGACCCTCTTTGTCAACGCGCTGGGCTTTCCGCCCGCCATCATCTTTTCTACCGCCAATACGCTGATCTTCGGCATTGGCTGGGGCATTTTCCTCTCCGTAGTTGCCGAAACCGTCGGCGTTGCCATCAGCTTTATCCTGCTGCGCTTTTTCTTCCGGGAGGCTGCGGAAAAAATCATCAGCCGCAACAAGACCTTGGCGAATCTGGACAAGTACAGCGGCAGCCGTGGCTTTGTGGTCATGCTGATTGCCCGCATGGTGCCCTATCTGCCGTCCGTGATGCTGAACGCCATCGGCGCCCTCTCAGCCATGCGTTTCCGCGATTACGTTATCGCCTCTTTTGTCGGCAAGTTTCCCTCTACCGGCATTGAAGCCATTATCGGCCACGATGCCATCACCCAGCAGGAAGACCCGACCCGCATGATTGTGGTCATTATTTTCGCCATCGTGCTTATTGTTGGCGCATGGCTGTATGAACGCCATGAGCAAAGAAAGAAGTGAGTTGCCTTGCGAATTTCACGCCGTGAATTCATTGCTTTAACCGGAAAAATCGCTCTGTTTTTGGGCTTGGAAAACACCTTCCCCAAACTGGCGGCTGCTGCCAGCGGGACACAACCCATTGAGGCTCTGCGTCAGCTCATCACCGCTGACCCACGCAATTCCCGTACCATTATGTGGCAGAGCAAAACACCATTGGATGGCTGCCGTCTGCAATATCAAACAGCAGACAATCCTCCGCAAAGCCTGCCGGTCAAAATGGAAAGTTTAAACGAAGACCGGATTACGAACTACTATTATACTGCGTATCTAAAAGATCTTACGCCCGCCACAACTTACCAATACCGCATTTGGCAGGGCAATAGCGCCACCGAGTGGCAGGAGTTTACCACCGCCCCCGCTGAAATCACGGATTTTTCTGCGCTTATCTTCTGCGACTCCCAATGCGGCCAGACCTATGCTGGCTGGGGCCAGAATTTCCGCACTGCCTGGCGGCGTCACCCCGATGCGCAATTCTTTGCCATTGTCGGTGATATCGTGGATAACGGACAGCAGGAATGGCAGTGGCAGCATTTCTTCGCCGCGATTGCCGATATCCTGCCACAAAAATTATTCACTCCGGTAATGGGCAATCACGAATGTTACAGCCTGCTATGGAAATTCTGCCGCCCGCGCCGCTATGAACTAAGCTACAACCTGCCCGCCAACGGCGACCCGGAACTGCAGAATTACTACTATTCCTACGACTACGGCCCCGTACATTTCATCGTCCTCAACACGCAAATGCTGGAGCTGAAAGATATTCACCCCGACCTGCTGGAGAAACAAAAAACCTGGCTGCAACAGGACGTAAAAAACCACCCAGCCAAATGGCGGGTGGTCCTGATGCACAAAGATGTGCTGGCCTATGACGAATATCAGGAAGGAACAAAAACCATGATGGGCATCAGCGATGCAGGCTATGCCTTTATGCCCCTCTTTGATGAATTAAACATCGATTTAGTGTTGACCGGCCATATGCACACCTACCGCAACCGGGGACATATCTACCACCTGAAACCAGCCGATAAAGGCCCTGTCTACATCATGAGCGGTCCCTGCGGCAACCAGCAGTACAACGTCCCTGCCGACAAAACCTTCGACCAATCCGCCATCTACCAGCCCACGCCAGAAAATTACCTGCTGCTTTCTGCCAGTGCAGAAAAACTGACCATCACCTGCTATACCATAGCCGGCGAACTCGTAGAAACCACTGAACTCCCCCACCAATAACAAGCCCTATCTAAGCAGAGCAATTATATCGCAGTAAGCCCGTGGTGGCTGGTCATGTTACCTTACCGGCTGCACCGCAGGCAACTCCACATGATTCTCGTCTGCCACATCATGAATCACCAGTTCAATACTGGTCGATTCCACAACAGCCTCCATAATCGTTTCTACCGGTACAGTCTTCTGCGGCTGCACTGCTGGCATTATCGGCGGCAATTCTACCGTTTCCTCAGGCTTAATCGTTCGTACTACACTGCTTATCGGCTGAATCGGCGGCAATTCTACTACGTCAGCCGATACAACCGGGCGGGGCAACGGTTGGACAGGCTGTACCGCTGCAGGCTTGGCAACAGTTGCCGGAGCCGGAGTTGATGTTATTTTTGGCGGCTGAACAGGCCGCGGTGTAATAAGTGATGGTTTTTCCCCACGTTTTTGCGCTTTCCGCTCTTTATCGATATCCGCTGCCGTAATGATTATGGGAATCGCCTTATTCTGCCGCTGGGCAGCTTTTTTCTCCTCAGCCAGTTCTACCGAAGTTTTTACAGCCGCCCAACGCAGGCGGGAATTCAACTCAGGTAAATTGGCCACGGCATTATCCACAGCCTGAGCTGTATCAGGCCCTTTTGGCGCCTTGTTATCCACTACCATCCGCGAACGAAAAAGCTCCTGCGAATCCACCGTAGAAACCGTCCCTGCCGCAGCCTGAGCAAAACTCCCTGCCATTACCATACCTATAAATACGGCCATACCGGCCGCTTTACTGCCATACTCCATGCACCATATCCCCCAATAGTCTGCGCTTAAAATTTTCTCTAAACATAAATAAAATTCGGCAGGACCGTATAAAAGTCCTGCCGCTTTTTTAACTGTGCTTATTTTTCCTTGAAGCTGACAACGCCCTTTTGGAAAAGATCTACCGCTTCATCGCGCAATTCCGGATTGTCGATAAGCTGTATCGAGTAGCAGCCGCCCTTATTACCGCGGAAGAATGTCACCGCCATCTGCGTATCAGCCTTTGCCGTCATATCTGGCTCACCATCATTATCTGTATCAATCTCGACTTCTTTGGCCGTGATGGCATAGATTGCCCGATCCTTTTCCGTACGGTTGATCAGTTCCATAGCCTCATAACCATTGGCACGCATCAGGATAGACAAATACTTTCTGCCATCTTCCTCATTAAGCGTATTCAAGTCCGGCATTCTATGGGTATCAAAAGCATCTTTGATTACTACCCAGGCATTTTTAATGTCATAGCCCTCATTATCAAAAATCAGGACTTCCCCTTCCTTGTCTTTATACAACTCACTAGCAGGAATGACATTGGGTTTCTTCGGACAGTTAATCGTATAACCATATTTCTTGCTGGTATATACATAACTGAGCGCTGCCTGTGCATCTTTCACCTGCTGTTCCGTCTGTGCCGGAGCTTTCTTTTTGGCATCAGCCTGATTCATGCCCGTTCCCATAAACAGAACGCCCATAAGCCCCAAAGCTGCGATAATCTTTGCTTTCTTATTCATCGTGCATTACCTCTTTCTATAGTAGTAATGAGATTCCTGAATTTATTCTCTAACGATAAGATTATATCATATCTGTCAACGCTTGCGGGCAGGTTCCACATTTACCTTCCAGCCCTTCACCGTATTGCGGTGCATAATGCTCATAACGCGTTCGGCTACATCTTCCGGCACTTCCACGAAGGTGAACTTGTCATAGATATTGATTACACCGATGGTTGCGCCTGGAATGTCGGCCTCGTCGGCAATGGCGCGGACGATATCTGCCGGACGGATTTTCTGGCTGCGGCCGATGTTCAGGAACAGACGCACCATACCCGGTGCCCCGCCTGTATCGCCGAAACCGTTGTTATCGTTCTTTTCGTCCTTAAAGCCTTCCAGGGAAAGCTTCAGAGCAGCAGCTGCAATATCCACCAAGTCAAAGCCTTCAGCCGCCACATCCGAGATAATCTCATGGTAATCGTCATAATGATTCTGCTGCAGGGTCTTGATCAGGCGTTCCTGCACCAAATCCTTCTGCCGTTCCAAGAGGTCCGAGGCCGTCGGCAGTTCCTTGCGTTGAATCTTCGTATGCGCCAGTTTCATAATCAAACGCAGCTGACGGTATTCCTTCGGCTCGATAAAGGTCATGGCCACGCCTTTACGCCCGGCACGGCCCGTACGGCCAATGCGATGCACATAGGATTCATGGTCCTGCGGAATATCGTAGTTGATGACATGCGTGATATCGTCAATATCAATGCCGCGTGCCGCTACATCTGTCGCAATCAGAATATCAATACGGCCCTCGCGGAAACGCTTCATGACCCGGTCACGCTGAATCTGCGACAAATCACCATGCAGGCCGCCCGCAGAGTAACCGCGTGCCTCCAAAGATGCCGTCAAATCGTCCACCGCCCGCTTCGTGCGGCAGAAAATGATGAGCTTGCCTGTCTCTTCCACATCCAGCACACGGCACAGCCCCTCAAACTTTTCACGCGTCTCGTAATAGAGCTGGTCAATCAGAGGAACAGTGAGATTTTCCTTCGTAATCGTAATGCGCTGCGGATGCTGCATATAGCGGCGGGACAGCTTTTCAATCGGTGCCGGCATGGTGGCCGAGAAAAGCAGTGTCTGCCGGCCGTCCGGAATCTGGCGGATGATATTTTCGATATCATCGATAAAGCCCATATCGAGCATTTCATCGGCCTCATCGAGCACCAGCGTATGAACCGTTTCCAGTTCCAATGTACCACGATTCAAATGATCCAGCAGACGTCCCGGCGTACCGACGACAATATGCACACCGCGCTTCAACGCGCGAATCTGCCGGTCAATGGCCTGCCCGCCGTAGATGGGCAGCGTACGCACCCGCTTGAACTTGCCGATTTTATTGAGTTCTTCAGCCGTCTGAATGGCCAGTTCCCGCGTCGGTGTCAGGATAAGCGCCTGTACCTTGTGGATTTTTTCCGTAACCTTTTCCACCGTCGGAATGCCAAAGGCCGCCGTCTTTCCCGTACCCGTCTGCGCCTGACCGATTACATCATGCCCTTCCAAAGTAAGCGGAATGGTCTGCGCCTGAATCGGTGAAGGCTCCTCAAATCCCATCTCCCGCAGTGCCTGCAGCACCTTGCGGCTCAGTTCAATCTCACCAAAGTTTTTCAGTTCCTGTTTCAAAAAGTTCCTCCAAAAATTTATTCTTCTACCGGCTCACCTACAACATCATAGGTAAAGCCCTGCAACACGCGAACCTTGATAATATCACCAGGTTTGCTGGTCGTATCGCCCTCGATATAAACCTGCCCGTCAACCTCCTCCGGAGCTTCACGGTAAGAACGCCCCACCGCAATATTGGGCTGGCCTTCATCACGGCCTTCCACCAGAACTTCGATGACTTTCCCCTCAAAGCTCTGATTGACTTCCTCAGAAATCTTGCTCTGCACGCTCATCAGGTCATGATAACGCTCCTGCATAACCTCCTCGGAAATCTGATTTTCCATATTATAAGCAGGAGTATCTTCCTCGCGGGAATAGGTGAACACACCCACCTTATCGAGGCGCTGCTCAATCAGGAAGTTACGCAAAGTCTGATACTGCGCATCCGTTTCCCCGGGGAAACCAACGATAAATGTCGAACGGATCGTTACCCCCGGAATGCGCTCACGCAGTTTCTTAATCAGCGCAATCATCTGCTCCTGCGTATCCGGACGGTGCATGGACTTGAGCACAGAGTTATGCGCGTGCTGCAAGGGCAGGTCAACATACTTGCAGACCTTGGGTTCCGTCGCATACACATCAATGAGTTCATCCGTAAAGAATTTCGGATAGCAATAGAGCGTACGCACCCATTTAAGCTTTGGCACCTTGACCACTTCACGCAGCAGTTCAGCAAGCGCCGGACGTTTGTAGATATCCCGGCCATAGTTGGTGCTGTCCTGTGCAATAAAGACAACTTCCCGCACACCGTTTTCGGTAAGCTGCTCCACTTCTGCGCAAATATCTTCAATCTTGCGGCTGCGGAACTTGCCGCGAATCTGTGGAATCGCACAGAAAGCACAACGGTTATCACAGCCTTCGGCAATCTTGACATAAGCCGTATAATCCGGAGTCGTACGGATACGCGGCGTCTTGGCATCATAAAGGGTATCGTCTTCACCCGCGATGACCACGCGATGACCCTTTAACGTTTCCTCCACAGCCTCCATAATGCGGCCCCATGCACCCGTCCCCAAAATCGCATCAGCTTCCGGCAGCTCGTCCAAGAGTTCCTGTTTATATCGCTGACCCAGGCAGCCCGTTACAATCAGGCTGCGACAGCGGCCCGACTCCTTGTAATCGGCCATGTTGAGCACCGTGGTGATGGACTCTTCCTTCGCCGACTGGATAAAGGCACAAGTGTTGACAATCAAAATATCGGCTTCCGCCGGATTATTCGTCAAATCAATGCCATGGTTCTTCAGTTCACCAAGCATAATTTCCGTATCCACCAGATTCTTGGAGCAGCCAAGACTGATAAAACCTGCTTTCACAAAAAGACCTCCAATGTCCTATAAAACTAACACAAACACATGTTTTATCGTTTGAGGGGTTCCCCCTACGAACTCACGTAACAATCATTTTACCATAAAATAAGAAAGGAATACAAGAAAATTGACACGGGACTTTGCGTCATGAATTACAAAAGAGGATACCGTCTGCAAAGCAGACAATATCCTCTGCACATCACAATACACAAAAATAATTACTTAAATCGGATTTCTTTTACCCACTTATCCAAAAAATCATGCCTTTGCTGTGCCGTAAAATTTACTGGCTGGTCAAAGAGAATCATATTCTTCCCCGCAAAGGACTTATAGGCCAACGTGCCCGGATTAGCAGGAACAAAGTAAAAATCTTGTTTCTGCAAAGCCTGTTGTGCTTCATCCGAAAGCAGCCAGTCCGCAAATTCCTTTGCCGCCACTGTATCGGCAGTCTTCGCCTTATAGACTATACCAGTCCCCGTGACCATAGCGGCTGTACCGTCAGCAGGATAGACAATCTTTAAAGGATAGCCCCCCTGCATATAGCGGATAACCTCACTCTCCACAGCAATAGCCACATCTACTTCCCCCATGCCTGCCTGACGTACCGGGTTAGATAGATAGCGGGCATACTGCACCACCTTTGGATGAATCTGCCTCCATATATCATAGGTAGCCACATCACCAAACTGGGCCAACATACTCATAAAAAGATTTGCCGATGCATCTGCTGCCAAAAAATCCGTAATACCAATGCGGACTTTCTGCTGAGCCGCCAATTCCTTCCAAGTATCTGGTACCAAAGACAAGGTCAGCAGATAATCTTTGTTCACACAGAATACAATCGGATCATACCATACGCCAATCCAATAGCCGTCCTGCTGTCTTAAACTTTCCGGAACCTGATCGCCTGCCTCGGAAATATAGGGTATAAGATAACCTGCAACAGCAGCTTTTGTCAGCGTATCCTTATCGGCCAAAACCATAGCTGCCGTTCCATCCTCAGCCCCTTCTGCCTGTTTCTGCAAACGCTTCAACAACTCATCAGCGGACAATGGCACGAAGTTTGTGCGCACATTATGCGACTGTTCATAGGCTCTAGTTAAAATTGCTGCATGTTCAGCCGGCAGTGTAGTATAAACCACAATCTCCCGCAAAGGCCGGTTTGTTTCATCATGTCCAGTCCCAGCAAAATACGCCGATCCTGCTACAACCAAAATAAACAACAAAAAAGCCGTCAGCAGCAGGGATGTATACCTTCTCATCAAACGATACCTCGCTCACAACTCCAATCATTCCTTATTTTATCATAAGAACAATCCTGCCGCAATACATTCGTTCGCATTACCACGGCCATTTGTGACCGCTCAGCCGCTACTGCCCACGACTTTATGATATCATTAAAATATAGCATATCATGAAAAGCAAAGGGCTGACCAGTCAAATTTGACTAGGGCGTGTTGAAAAGCTCTTCAACTGCACTATATGTTGTGATTTTTGATTCATTTTCACAAGGAAAAAACGACATAGGGAGTTTTTCAACACGCCCTAATCGACAGTCCAACAGTGAATTCGTCAAAGCGTAGATAAGTATTTCACTATAGCAGCACGTATTTCTTCATATGACATTTTTTCATTTATAGCTATCGGACATTTTTCAAAGCTTTCACTTCTTTTCGGATAATATATACCGCATTCTACTGCCCAAGTAGATATACACCATGAGGGATCATCACCAAGTATTTCATCAACTTCTAGCGCATTATCCCATGAAGATATTCCATCTTCAAATTCTTCGTCCTCTTTGTCTATATTAGGGTCTATTGTCCATAACTCTAACGGTTCATCAAATCCAAAGTACATAGCCGGACGGGCATCGGCATCTTTCTCATCATATACATTTTCCTGAAATTCTACATTCCCATCCTCAAAATTTCCCTTGAGCATGCCAATATGCCAGGTTCCTTCACGCAAGAAATTTTCAATTCCCTCACACATTAGAGATGCTGCTTTACAATATGAACCTTCACCTCCATAAAAATAGTCCCAAACGTAATCGTAATATTGAGTCCCATCAATATTTTGAACTTTATTTTCGTCATGCAACTCTAAATAGAAGGCTTGTTTCGGATGTGCGAAGTTTGAGTTATTTATAAATAAACATCCCCCTCAATCATTTAGCAATAATACTAAAAAGCATCAATATTTCCAGTTTCCTAGATTATGCTGAATTGTATTCAAGACGTCACCACGTAAGCCACTTAATCTTTTTTCTAGAATTTTATGGATTTTCTCGTTTGTATTAGCATCATCATTCGATAAATAATCATTTATATGTAACACTGACTTTACTTGATCATTAATTTCTTTTGCATAAATCTCCAATGGTTTATCCGAAATCATTTTATTAGATTGTTTGGTTATTAATACAAAATTCACAGGTGAATTGCAAATATGTTTGGGATTATCCCTCAATTCGTCTGAGGATTCTTTTATATTTTTTGCTGCTCCCAAGGGGACAATATGATGAGCTTCTAAATCCTTAGCCTCTTGAGCAAACACACTAATCTTCTTATTTGTGTCAAACATATCGCAATATGTTTTAGACAACATATACTGACATATAAATATTTTTAGAACATTTTTAGGCAACCTATCATCTTCAGCCTTATCCATCAACAATAATTTTTCATCAGAAAAATTAGTTAACTTGAATACATTTTCTATTATAGTCTCCATCCATGAACAGTCTTTATCTTTCCGTATGGTTTTTAATATATTTTTTAAGTTACTTATAAAATTAGTATTTTGATCCTTATCATATTCTCCAGAAAATAAAATAGACCAATACCATCCTTCCAGCAACTCATGTACTTCTCGCGAAAAGAATTTTGTATCTTCAAAAAAAACAATAGCTATCAATACTATCATCAACGAATAATTTACTTCTTGTATCGTCCTTACACCACATCTTGTTTGCAAAAAATACATCGCTCTATCTATTGCAACTATAACTTTATCGCAATTTTTATCTATTTGTTCCGGCATTAAATCCAATATATAATTCTTTTTAATATATTCCAGTTTTATTTCATCTGGTTTCAAGTCAGGCACTCTGCAACAAATACCTAAAACATCTAAAAAAACATCAACATACTTAGAACTTATTTCATTTTTATTTTTATTATAGCAACCCATGCTCATAGTAGCATTATAACTATTATCTTTTAATTTTGGTGATAAAATATACTTTATGTTATCAGGCAAAACATTATCAGGATATTTTTTATTCTCCTGCATTAACCGCTTTATTCGCTGATTAAAGTTTTCCTTATTATTCACTTTAGCCACTCGTGCCATAAGTAAATCAAATGTATTCAGACACACCCCACCACGATTAAGATTTTCATATATATCAATAGCTCTAGCCCTCTGCGATGCCTTCACCCTAATCTGATTAAGTTCCAATTTGGATACACATGCTTTCAAATATTCCTTAATCTTTTCTTGCCAAACCTGTTGTCTTTCATTTATATTATTTTCAAAATATTTATCTCTTTCATCGCCACTTTTTCCAACAATATCCTCTGCATCTTCAAATATATATTTTATAAAATTTTCCTTGTCCACATCGCTATCGTATGACATATATTGATTTACAATTTCTTTTTTTATATTGTCCGCAATCGATTCTATAATTTCTTTGAACCGCAAAATAATTTTTGTCTGTTTCTTTTCCGTAGGGCAAAGTAAAAACAGTGGTATTAAATACTTATCTTCTGAATTTAAGCAATACGTATCTAACGCCGGTGTCAACTCTTGGCTAGGATTATAGGGCTTTTTATCATTAGCTGTAAAAGTTTCCACATGAATATAGCTGTATATTTGCGATGTTAAAAACTCCGGCAAGTCTTTGTCTGGATTACTCATTGGAAAACAAAGATTGTTTACCCCGAACCAATCTTCTGCACGATCAGGTCTATTCTTCCATTTAGGTAATGCTAAGAAGAATCTGCGTTTTAAGGCCATTGGAGCAATCAATTCACTAACCTTTTTACAATTTTCATGTATTACATTTGAAAACACATTAGCTAAAACGGTTATACGTTGCTGCCCATCCAATAGAAACTCTACCTCTGCATTCATGGCATTTGTTTCCACTTTTTTCTTAGCACAACCTATAACATTTGCTGCATAATCATCAGGTTTTGCCTCAAGCAACAATATACTTCCAACCGGCATTTTACATAAAACAGATGCTATTAACTGCTTCTGCTGTTCTTCATCTCGCCATACAAAGTCTCGTTGAAAATCGGGTAACAGAATTTCATTTTTTTCAATTTTTTCCATTATCTCTGCTAAGTTGGACATCATAATCATTCCTCCAAACCTTAAATATTATCCCTTATATAGTCAAAAGCTATCTTCATTTTATTGAAATCATCATCATTATTAAAACACCCTAGACTTATTCTTATTGTTCCAGCCGGATAAGTATTCAAATATTTATGTGCTAAAGGTGCACATTGTAATCCCGTACGCACGTCAATATCCATACGACTAAAAAAAGGATTAATACTATCACTGCTTATGCCATCAATAACAAAAGAAACAATCCCTATATATTTATTTTTTTCATTAACCCCTATAATATTGATAAAATCATAATTGTCTAATAATGCTAAAATTCTCTGTCGATTATTCAAATCATTATTACTATAATATTCTACCCCATTAGAAATTAACCATTTCAACGCTGCATACAATCCAGCAATCGCCATCATATTCGGTGTTCCCATCTCATATCTGGCTGGTAAATTTTCTGGCATATCTTGATTTGCTGAATCTACTCCCGTTCCTCCATATAAAACGGTTGGCAAATCAACAGCTGGATTCAGCAAAAATCCTGACACCCCCGTAGGTCCATATAATGTTTTATGCCCGGCAAAAACTGCAAAATCACATTTAGCTTGGGTGATATCTAAATCCACAAGTCCTGCGGTTTGTGCCATATCTACTACAGTCACCGCATTATAATTTTTAGCTAAGGAAAACACCTCCGCTACTGGTGTTATCAGCCCAATTACATTACTCGCATGGGACATAATAACCATATCCGGCTGACAATCTGCGAATTGATAACCGATACGCTCCAGGTCAAAGGAGCAATCGCTATTCACTGCCAGCACTTGCACATTTATCTGGTCTTTATAAGCATGGAGTACTCTCGTTACGGCGTTATGTTCAAAAGGCGTGATATAAACATTTTTGATATTTGTCTTTAACATGCCTTGAATAATCATATTCAACGCCAATGTCGCAGTCGGTGTGAAAATCACTTCATGACTAGGAGCATGCAACAATTCCTTTAACATCATTCTTGTTTCTGCCACAATTTCAGCGCCAGTTTTTTCGCCTTTACCACCACGCCCCATGCTACCGGCATTCTGCCGGTAAAACGTATCCATTGCTTCATACACTGCCGCCGGCTTAGGGTATGTCGTAGCAGCGTTATTAAAATATGCCATATTTATCTCCCTTAACAGAACTCTTGCAGGATTTCAGCTACAACCTGCCTTTTTTCCTGTTCGCTAATAGACTGTCCTATTGCTTCAATATTAGCCAGCAAACTATTGCGCAGGAGTTTTGCCCGCGGCGAATAGTCAATCTTAGCAAATCTTTTTTTAGCTGCTTTTCCCTGTGCATTTAAGAAGGTAAATTCATAGTCACTATGCGGTTCTTCAGTTGCGACACTTTCCTGAGAGTCTTCCACTTCAAAACCACAGGCCGTTTCCTTATACTGTTTTATCTTATTTTGAAAATCGACAAAGGTTTGGTCGCTCCAATCCGTCAGGCGAAGCCCTGTTGCATATCGCACAATACTATGCAAAAGCTCATTATCATTAATTCCATCCGTGCGGCACAACTCCAAAAATTTGCTTGTTCCATCGGCAAATATTTCTTCAAACACGGCCAAAGGTAGACTATCACAAAAGTCCAGCATGATTGACTTTAATGATGCCCTTTTAGGCTGACCATGCTGAAAAACATCCCGCAAACACTGCGTCGCATCCGCCTGCAATGCAATTACAGCATGGTCAAAAAATGATTTTGCATGTTGAATCGCTAGACATAATTCAGACGGCTCTGTTAATTGCCGCTTAAAAATCCGTGGCAGCTTTTCAAATAGCAATTCGCTGGCATTTCGGCTATCTTTTACCGCCTTACGGAAAGGAACATAATCTGAATTTATTTTCTCACCATTAGGCAAGCAATGCATATCACGCGCATACTTGGGCAACGAAAGATACCATTTGAACATGCCTTTGGCTACATGTTCAAAATTATCTGCTTTGCTTTCATCTAATGTAATAAAATCAGCAAAGACCTTCTCTAAATCATGAATATAGATTTCTTTATCGTTTGACCAGTCAATTTTTTCTAAGGTATAGTTTCCCGGACTGGCATTTATTTGTTGCAATACATCAGCAGTAATATTGACGGGCTCACCCTTATCGTAGATGATAACGGTTTTCTTATGACTATGCATCGCCACGGCTAAGTATATGGGGATAACGCCTTTTCTAAGGCCGAACATGCATTCTGGCGCCATCAGTAATTTATACAAGTCTGCAAAATTACGTCTTTTGCCACTTTTAGAGGGTTCCTCCATAAAGTGATATATGGTTTCTAAAACCAAATCCATGTTTTTATCACCGGTATTACGATTAAAGGTCCAACCATCTTCATCTACAGTTAATATTTTTGTCCGCATAAGCGTACTGCGCATAATCGAAACATCCTGCCCCGTTCCCGTAAGACCTAATTCCGGTTCTACTTCCGTACGCAATATAGCCGATAACACCTTATGACTGCTATTGATGGCCGTAGTCGTCAGTTCATTTTTGTTGATTACCTCATTATTAATAACCGGGGTATTGCGATAAACATCATTACATATGTCGGAAAGCAGTCTTGATAACTGCGAACGGCGATGAATATTCTGTTTATTACCCATATGATAATAAGCTGCCTTACCGCGTTCTGGTCTGGTATATCGTTGAATAAACTCCCGTACAACATCATATAAGTCGCTATATACCAAATCATACTCGCCATAAAGAACACTATCGCCAATGGCATTTTCTCTTAACTCTGTTACTGCATGGAATTCCAAGAGTTTATCCCGGATATCCATGTATTCCTGCGGCACCACAAAGAGAAAACGTTTATATTTAGCGTCTACTTGTGGCAGTTTTTCCGTTGCTGCTATTAATTCTTCTTCAGAATCCGGCAAAATAGCATAAATAATACCGTCTGCTTCAATATTTTCACTCTTGATATCCCAATCAACGTCAGCACCTACTTCACTGGCATGGATGAATTCAAAAGCGAAGAAGCGCGTTATTTCACGTTCATCATTGTATTTAGCAGGATACATATAACGGTCAAAATTCATTTGATTAAGAAGCTTCTTCACATCATAATTAGCATTGGCCGCTACAAAATCACCAATTTTTTGATAGATATTTACCCCCGAAGACTGTTTTAAGCATAAATAGCCGTTGCTGCGTTTCAAATAGAGTACGTATTTCTTGTCAATCAACTCTGCTAAGGCTTTATCAATTTCATCTATCGAATATTCCTGCTGTAAAATTCTTTCTAACTCTATTTGTGTAGGCGGTAACAGTTCAAATTGTTCCACCATGTAAATAAGGGCTAGAATTTTTATGATTTTGCCTTGTAAAGTATTACCAGTAACCCTGCCTAAAATATTCTTGGCCAATATATACGTTTTGTGTATTTCACCTGCATATACTTCTTTTTCCAGCAGTGGCAGGAAATAATCGAATACATAATCAGGAGTCAATAAACGGAATCCGTTAGTTTCTTGCCGTAAAAAGTCTACTAAGGTATAGCGCGTATCTGCTGACAGAAATGTAAATAGCGTTCTTTCATTCTGAGCGATTTTTTCTGATAAGCGTGGCAAAATAAATGTTGTTATCGGATGCAATGGATAACAGGAATATAGATATTGTCTCTTTTCCTGTTCTGAAAAACCTTTAAGGATATCATGTTTATCATAAAGTTTTTCTAAACCGTTAAAATTCTGTGCATATTCCTGCTGAAATTTCTGCCATTTATCTTCATCCTTCTGAATCGCTGTACCGATAATGCCGTAAGTCTGCTCATAGTCATCACTTAAATGAATATGCTTAAATCGTTCAGACACGCCACGCCAGCCGTCCGTTTTTTGTTTTGGCAGCTTATCAATGTAATTGGCAATTTCTTTATGGGAAATCAGCAGCAAGTGCAACTGATTTTTCCCACTGCGATTGCATTTTTCGGCAAAGTCCTGCAAAAGCTTCGTATCACTGACAGACGCCCCTTGAATATTTGCTTCAAGGAATTTGCTAAATTCGTCGTATACGACATAAATACCTGTGTACCCTTTTTCTTTTAAGCTTTCCAGTACACTTTCATACAACTCCACCACATCGAAGCCAATAAAGGGGTTAAACACACTTCCCGCAGTCAGTTGCGGATAGATTTTCTCAAACTCTTGATACGCTGCAATATCATAAGCGGTTAGCCGGGCAAGAAAATCCTGCATCGTGCCATTAATTTTAGCATTAAGTTCTTTATACGTTTCTGGAAAATCATTTTTCCACTTGTTCACACAACGGATGGCCGCCTTGTAATTGGTATCCGGCATAATATCGAGAAGATTCTCATCCCGCAAGGTGTGTTCTAACGCCATCAAGAACGCCTGTGGTATACTCGTGCTACTGCCGGAAATAATCACCGGCAGGATTTTATCAGTGGAATTATAATAGCGCTTGATTTCTCGTGCTAAGTCTTCTCGTTCAGCTAATTTAGGCTGTAAATGACGAAACTTTGCCCTGTCCTTTTTCAGCAGCAAAGAAAGCGTCGTGAGTACCATATGTGATTTTCCCCGCCCATAAGCACCAATCAAAACGCGTGCTCTATCCGTAGAGTTTTCTGCCGTAGACTTTAGCACATCCTCCATGAAATCCAGTGCTGAATTTGTGGGGATAAAATTCTCTATTTTTTCATCGTGGTATAAATCGTAGCTAAGATTTACGGAATACTGAAAACCATCTGCCACTTTTATCATTTGCTCATTCACCTTGTTCTTCCCAAATTTCTTTATAATATGCCTCGATATTTTCTAATGCTGTTTCCATTTTTAGCACCTTTACTACATCGAGCCCCGCAGTACGTACAATCTTCAATACGCCCATATTCTCGATATTTCGTAGCACCCTGAGTAAGGTAATTACATCGAGATTAAATACGCGGCCAATACTCCCCGCATCATTCTGCAGGCTATCCAAAGTTATCTCTGTTTGATTCGGATGCTTACTTAGAATCATTGCCCAGGCAATCCGCGCTGGAATTTGTTCTGCCGTCATAATATTTTTGCGATAAATCTTATTTTCCCGGCTGACATAGTCTACAAGACCTAATTCCCCTAACGGACAAGCAATGTTATTTTCTGGTGATACGTATTTCGCGCTGCTTTTATAGCGCGGCAAATACGTATTGATTATACAGTTAAAATCATCCTGCAAAGAACGTTCTGCCACGTTGGCACTCTCGTCCTGCATCGTAACCCAGTTTCTTAAACTGTTCATAAAGTCTTCCTTGGTAAACTCCTGCATTTTAAAGAAATTGAAGAAATAGTACCACGAAGTAGCTTCCTCCTCATTGTTGGCTAAATGATATTGCAAAAGCGCCAGCGTTCCCTGTTCTTCTATGTAACGGTCATATTGGTAAATCAACTCCCCCAATGGAGTAAATGTTTGGATGCGTTTACCAGACTTCTTTTCCTGCGTTATCCCTGCGACCTGTAGCCAATAGCGCAGAGACTTCACCATATTTGAACCAATGCCCAGCACATCCATGGGCTTTTCGTCCTTGCTTACAAACACGGCACCATTTTGTTTTACATACTTCATGCCTTTGCTGAGCCAGCCCTTACGAATAAAGAATGTCTCGTGGCCCCTAAATTTCATTATCTATTTCTCCCTTATCATTCGTTATTATTTCGTTCGCAAATACTTGTCCATCATGCAGCCGCCCGCCAAATATTTGGCGTTCATGCACTTATAGCAGTGAACGCACTTTTCCGGGTCGATATAGTAGGAATCACCGATTATGGAAATTGCCCCCGTCCTGCATAGTGATTCACACTTCAAGCACCTGCGGCAGGCATTGAATTTCCGGATTTGATAACCTGCCAGGCGCTGTAATTCATCATGATTTTCTACGTTTAAGGTCTTTACCTTTACAGCATGCTCATAACCATCCTGCATAAAGGGTTGTAACGATAGAATAGGCACATTGCTTTTCGCATCCAAAATAATGGTTTCTTGCAATAGTTTTTGTCCTAAGTCTTTTGCTACTTTTCCAAATGGTGTAAACATATTAATCAGTTCATCATCATAAGGCTTGAACAGCTTATATATCTTGGAATGTTCTTCCGAAGTACAATTCGTGAATTGCAGCTTGACTGTTTTGGCTGCCGCTAAGCCATTACCGCCCTGTCTTGCTTTCCACTTGCCGGAATCAACATAGACTTCCGCATCAGCCTTGCCAATCTTCTTGGCAAAATCAATCAAGAAATTTCGCCATGCCGTAGACTTATCCGGCATATAGATGCTAGACAAGAACTGTGCGCGACTATTATTGTTTGGACAGCAATAACAGCCCACCCGGTCATACCCCAAACGATAGGCATCATTGAAATCTATTTTTTCGGATAAAATATAAAGCCAAACATCAATATCCTTCCAGTTGAAAATCGGCGCTGCTACGGTCTGTTGCTGAATCTTTACCGATTCCGTATTCTTCTCTACCCGGTTATATTTACTGCGGCTGACCGATTCAAACTTGCGAATACCGTAAAAGGTTAAAATCTGCTGATTGCGATAAAAATTACTGATAATCCGCGTGATGGGGCCAGTCTTAAACATGGAGCAACACCACCGCATCATGCGGGCTGGCGGCCCAATTTCCGCGCACATATCCATGAAGTTCTGCTCTTTGTTCTCGGCTACTTGAAATATCGCCTGGGGATGGTCTATGCGAAAACGCTTGGCATATTCCATCGTCATCGGAAATTCTAAGGTTGTATTGCCAAAGATATGCACCAAGCTCGGATTGCTCAACGCTTTGGTTACGATATCGGCCACCACGGTAGAATCCTTACCGCCAGAAAAAGACAGGACGATATTCTCCTGCGGATACTTCTCAGCTTCATGACGAATAAAGTCATGTGCTTCTTCGATAATCGCCGCTAAATGCTCCCGATTGGCTTGCACAAATAATTCCACTTGTCGTTGAAAAGCTTCATCATACTCATCCATACGGCTTTCCGCCAGTGCTTGCCGCAGTTTTTCTACATCTGCCGCAGTGTATATACTGTTCGTTACGGTTTTTCCCTTACCATCTATATAGTAACGGTTTTTGTTAGCCCATACAGATGCTTTTCGCAGACTATATGGCTCTTTGTTCAACAACAGCTCCAGCAAGCGGCGTTCTTCGGGGAACACTGGTCTTAAATCTGCCGTCAAATACTTCATTTTTTCCTGACATAGCGGGCATATATCTTTCTGCGCATCATTGATACGCTTGATAATCGGCGTATGACAATGCGTACAGTAGTATACTTCCGTAGGGATATCCTCTATTGTTTCGCTGCCACACACAGGACATGTTTTATCTAAAGTTTCTATCTTACAATCTTTACACCACATAAATTAATTCCTTACATATAACGGATTCCGTTATTTTATACCTATAAAATTAGCCGTCTATCCCTATGAATGACGGCTTTTTCATTTATTTTTAGAGTTACCACGATTATAAATGTACATTAATATTATATAACGAATTTCGTTACCATTCAACCAATCGGTTAGTTTTTCTCAAATACGGTTAATTGTATCAACTTTGTACATTTTTCCGCTATAATACTTTCAGAGGTGATACGAATCATGTCCATCGGTGACAGAATCAAAGAACGACGTAAATATCTTGGCCTGACCCAGATTGAGCTTGGTCAGCGTATTCATAAATCTTCACAGGTAGTCTCCAACTGGGAACGTGGCTACACTACGGGCATATCCGCTGAGGATTTACAGCTATTAGCCCAGGCTCTTGCCACGGACATTGCGTTTTTCGTCCCCAATGCCTATACTGCCACCTCGGAGGCTCTTGAACCTGACGCACTAAAAACCTTCCAGATACGGGATACCCCCATAGACAGCCGGTTATCTTCTTTAATCGCTGAATACCCACACTTAGATGAAAAATCAAAGGACATTATTGATGCCATCGTAGCCTTGTCCAAAAAAGAATAAAAACGGCAGCGTGCCTGTGACGCAATCGTCAACGGGCACGCTGCCGTTATTTTTCTGCTTGTATAAGATATCGCCGCCTGTAGTAATCCTTGGCTCGGTATTCCACAATGTCCTGAAAATGAGTTACTACCACTTCATTGTCTAAGTATGGTTCCATCGCTTCACAAAATACCAAAGCCCACTCACCCCGGCTTTGTAAAAAAGCACTTTGCAGGAATTGCACCGGCATTTTTTTGATTTTCGTCAAATGCCATGAATCCGTAAGCTTTTGATAATCTTGAAAGCTTCCTACATGCGGCAAATCCTGCCAGTTTCGGCCATGTGCGAAGAACTGCTTCCACACCGGTAATATATCGGCATAGGTAATCCCGGCTTTCAGACGGCGCTTCTCCTGCAACGCCAGTAACACGGGCATCTTATATACCTTGGTCATTGCCGTATTCATCATTTCCTGCAGGAATTCCTCTGCTACAGTACCTTGGATTGCTTGCTCTGCAGGCGTAAGTTCATTGAGTTCTGCCAAAAGCATCAGATAATGTTTGAACGGACTCTCCTTGGGGTGTTTCAGGCATTGTTCGTATACAGATACCGTCATATTGGCAAAGAGTTCCATTCTGGAAGGGCGCTTGCCCAACAGTTGTTTGATGCGATAGTATTCCTCCCGGATGGCTGCCCGCAAAGGCTGCCGTCCTTTTTCCATTTGTGCAAAGAGATCGAGCAGCCGCAAGTCGAAATCAACATAGCAGTTAGCCGGCGCCGCTAGCGCATCATGTTCTCCATAAGAGGCTCTTTCCTCGCCGCAAAGCAATCCCTTTACCAGCCCGGCATTATGATAATTGCCAATGAAGTCCAGCACCACCAAATATTCCTTGCCCGGATATAAGCGCAAGCCACGGCCAAACTGCTGCATAAATACGGTAGGCGATTCCGTTGGCCGCAGAAACATGACCATATCCAAGGCAGGAATATCTATGCCCTCATTAAACATATCCACCGCAAAAATTACCTGCAAATCGCCTGCATTTAATCGTTCTACAGCCTTGCTTCTTTCCTCTGCATATTTTCCCTGCGCATTGCTGTATACTGCCGCTGCTTTTATTCCCTGTTTTACAAAAAAATCCGCCATGCTTTCTGCATGTTCACGCGTTGCACAGAACCCTAGTGCACGTTGCGAACGATATTTTCGATAATGACTTAGGATATTTTTCATCCGCCGGATATTATCCAGATAAATACAATTCAAATCGCCGGCAGCATAGGTTCCTGCCACCGGACGCAGGGATTTATAATCCGTATCATCGTATATACCATAGTAGCGAAAAGGCACCAACATACCGCGGTTAATCGCCTCAAACAAGGATAATTCAAAGGGTACATTGTAATCACATAACGCGTAGATATTCCGCCCATCCAAGCGTTCAGTCGTTGCGGTCAGCCCCAACAGGAATTTAGGCTGGAAATACCGCAGGATATTTTGGTACTGGCTGCTCACCGCATGATGAAATTCATCTATGACAATGTAATCAAAGCAATCCGTCGCAAAATAATCCGGGTGCAAATATTTTTCCTGCCCTAATGTTTCCACGGAAGCAAACAGCATTTTTTTATCTGTTTGCTTTATTTTGCCGGTAAAAAAGCCATAATCAGCCGAGCCGCGTACATGTTGAAAAGCTACAGCGGCCTGCCGCAAAATTTCTTCACGATGGGCAATAAAGAGCACTTTGGCATAAGGCACAGAATCAAAAGCCGCCAGATAAGTCTTGCCAGTGCCTGTGGCCGCATGAATAATTGCCTTATCAGCTCCCTCTGACCGCGTTTTGTCCAAGTAGTAAAGCGCTTCAATCTGCGCACCGCGTGGCTGAATTTCTGCATGGTCAGCAACTTTTGTTTCTGCTGATAATAACGGCGATTTTTGCCAATGTCTGGCATACTGGCATAATTTATCCTCATCAACCAATATAGAATGATTGTCATAGATATGTTGAAAGGTCTGATAGAACTCCTGATATTCCTGAGGATTATCCCGACTGTCCAAGCGATAATTCCACTCCACTGCCCCGCCTAATGCACTGGCAGATAGATTGGACGAACCAACGAACAAATAACTATGCATATCAAAATGCAGGAAGTACGCTTTCGGATGAAAGTTACGCGATTCATCCTTATAAAAGCGCAATTCCACCTTATCACCTAGATAGTAGCGCAATAAATACAAGGCCTGCGGCTCAGTCAGATTAAAATTCGTACCCGTCAGCAACGTGACAGCCGCACCATTTTTCACGGCTTCCAGCAGCACAGGCAAAATCAGGCGCACACCAGATTCTCTTGTATAAGCGACCATAATCTCAATACGGGCTGCCTTTATTGCCAGTTTTCGCAAAGCGGGAAACAGCTGTTTTCCAGCATCACCAGTAAATACCGCCGAATTCTTATTCGCCGTTTTCCCTAGCGTTTTTTGCACAGTATGTTCAGCCATTGCTCATCTGACCGCCCTTCCCTTACATCGCCCGTCACCCAAAGGTTCAACGTCTCCCATGTAATACCTTCCGTCAGTAATCGCCAGCGTTCTTCTGTCAAATCGGTAAAATAACGGCCATGCCGCATACCGGAAAAGTCACCATATTTGAACGAAGCATAGAATATCCCCTCGCTATGCAAACCAGCCGCCAAATTCTGCACAACCTGCCTTAATGTTTTCCAAGGCAAATGCAACAGGGAAGCACAGGCCCATATCCCATCATAAGCATCGGTTTCCGCAAAGTCAGCAAAGGACTGTCTGACCACCTGCTGATGGATATAATCTTCTGCCAGTGAGGCCAGGTTTTCGGCTCCATCTAATGCGGTTACGCGAAATCCCTGTGAGAGGAAATAATAGCTGTCCCGCCCAGAGCCACAGCCAAAATCCAATATATGACCACCAACGGGTATACGCCTTAGAAAAGCTTGCTGGATTTCCGTAAAGTCCACCTGTTGGGTTTGGCTGACAAATTCTGTTGCATTATCGTTATAGTATTGCATCGTTATTTCTTGCACATCATCCATTTTCATCCCCCCAGTTTCATTTTAGCGGGAATTGCCAGGTACAAACTCTCTTTTGCCGTTATATAGATAAAATTTCACGTTAAATGTAGTATGTTAATGTTATTTGAAGAGATCTATGGTACAACAGGCATGAAAAAAGCAGCCCGAAGGCTGCATCATTGGATAATAAAAGGGCAACTGAGCGATCAATTATCCAAAAATCTTTCAAGTTCCGTTTCTTCCAGTATCTGTGTCAAAACTCGATAGTCCAAATACTGAATCCCCTCCATGCCGCTATGGATTTTATCAGCTAAATCACTGCCATAATATATGTGCATGGCCTTTTCCAGCGATATCGCTTTCTCCTGGGCCAGCTGCGCGATAATACGTTCTTCCAGTTTTTCCTGATAGACCTGTTCCAAAACATTTTCGTCCATGACTTACACCTCAAAGTAAGAATCGTAACTCAGTAATTTATCAATGGCTTTCTGTGTTATGAACGCTATCTGGTCATAATTGGGATAAGCTTTGATTTCCTTTAATGCTCTATCCTTCTCCCAAATGCCAGTACGGTATAAGTCCACCACCCGAAACACTTTATCATTTGCAACCTTACCAGAAATTAGGTCATACTCTTTATAATCTGTATTTCCATCCCGGCACTTGCAAACAAAGTCTATCCATTCCATCAAATCTTCCGAAAACGTCTTATGCTTCAAACCGTCAATATCATCAGCCATCTGATAGCAATTCACCACAGCTGATTTCCCCTTTTGCAAACCAGCCTTACGCCGTGCCCAGCGCATAGCCTGTTCCTTGACCGTAGTTACATAAAATCCCTGACCAAAATCAAGCAACCGATAAGAATGCAACACATCCGGCTTTTTGATTATCTCTGTCGAGCCGTGATAAACTATCATACCTCCACACCTCTTATCCGCAAGTATTCTTTAATGTCATCTACCAAATAGCCGCTGCCCTGCGTATGGAGAATATCATAATTAGGCACGAGATATTTGTCAATACAGCCAGTCTCCTGCAATTTACCATATACCTGTTTGGGAGAAAGATTCCATTTATTGGCACAAGCGTGAATCATGTAAACTACAAATTCCATGCTGTCCTGATTCATAGTCAACACCTCATTTCCCGTAATTAGCTGCCAAAAATTCAAAAGTAGTACTTCCCTGCTTATCAAGAATACGTGCTTCAAAAACATCACGAGCATCTTGCAAACTTTTGGCATACGCCTCACGGCTGAAAATGTTTCTGATGGTTCAATCAGCAAAAATATCCTTTAACTGAATCTCCAAATCATCATACAAACTCACTTTCAAGGACAGTTTTTGTTCAGCTCTTTCTTCTGCTGTTAAACGTGCCCACTCATTTTCACTGAAGTTTGTATAGATATTGTCAAGATAGTACACACCATGCTCATTAAGTCTGTATACTTCAATAGCTTCGTCTTTAGGGCTGATTATCCAATATTCTTTTACCCCAAATTTTTCGTAAATATCCTTCTTGACGGTCATATCCCGTTTGCGGGTACTGGGCGAAAGAATTTCAGCAACAAAGTCCGGTGCTCCGTCAATATAGGTATCTTTAACCTTAGAGCGTTCACAAGTGATGTTAATGTCCGGTATCAAATGGTTTTGTTCGCTAAATACGACTTCTGCTTCGGAGAACACCATACATTTCTTCCCTTGCAGGAAATTGCCGATAATCCGGTGCAAATGCCCCTGTATTCGAATATGACGAATATTTGCCGGACTCATATTATACACAACGCCATTCAGCAATTCGTTTTTTCGGTAGTCCTTCAGCGCCTCCATCCGAAATCCCTCTCTTTCACTATGAACGCCTATATCTTTTCCTGTTCTCCCATATTATACACCGCCCGCCGCTAACCGGTCAAATTGACTGGTCAACCGACATTGCCCAAGTACACATATTTCATTCTCTTTTGGGCTATTTTTTGCAATTCATAGAGCTTATCCAATTGCGTGGCAGATGCTTTATATTGATAGCGTGGAAAATAGCGTGACAAATGCAGGGGGATTTCTCTATTGACACCTGCCAGCCAATCTACCTCCGCACAAAATTCGTTGATATCATCGCTTATGCCCGGAACAACCAATGTGGTCACTTCCACATACACGCCCGCTTCTGCCGCCATTTGGATTGTCCGCTGTGCAGCCTGCAGGCTGCCGCCCAGTTTGGCATACGTTTTGTCCGCAAAGGCCTTGAGGTCGATATTCATGGCATCCACATAAGGCAGCAATTCCGTCAATGGTTCTTCTTCAATCTGTCCGTTCGTAACGAGCACGTTTTTTTGTCCCGCCTGATGCAATAAGGGCAGCGTATCCCGCAGGTATTCATAGCTCAGTAATGGCTCGTTATAGGTAAAGGCCACGCCGATACTGCCATATTGCTGACTTGTCTCCTGCGCCAGCTCTGCCAACTGCATCGGACTGATTTGCCAGCGTACTTCCCGCTCTCCCCCTTGGGAAATCGTATGATTCTGGCAAAAGGGACAGGCCATATTGCAACCGAAACTGCCCAGGGACAGAATCACGCTGCCCGGATAAAAATGATACAAAGGCTTTTTTTCGATGGGGTCAATGGCCAGCGAAGTAACTCTGCCGTAATTCAGACTTTTTATCTGCCCTCCCTCGTTGCGGCGTGTACGGCAAAAACCAACTTGTCCTTCTGCCAAAGCACAATGATGCGGACAAAGATTACATGCTTGCTTATTCATGTTCGCCACCTCAAAATCTGATTTATCTGAAAAATACTTGTGCAAGAAAAGCTGACAGGTCAATTAGGACTTGTCAGCTTTTCGTTTATGCTTCTTCGTTTTGCAGGGCTTCTATTCCCTGTTTGAATTCTTCCATGGTCAGGGTGAAGTATGACAACTCCTGCAAAATGCCATACACTTCCTGCTGGGATTTTGCCTTGTCCAGACGCTCCACCAATTCATCTTCCGTCAGCGCATGCAACAGCATGTGCTTGATTTCTGCAATGTCCATTATACTGCCGCCTTATCCTTGATTTCGTCATCGTCCGTAATACGCGCCTCATACTCTGGCTGCTGCTCAAAGATAATGGTCGGCGCCAGGTAAAAGCCATTGAAACGGGTCGCACTGACGCTGGTATACGCGCCCATCTCCGTCACCAATACGTTATCTCCGATTTTCAGTTCCGGCGCCATAAAGTCGCGATACAGCACATCAATGCCATCACAGCTGGGGCCACCGAAGGTTGAAAGTTTCTTGGCGCTCTTGCCGAAGCAGTGCAATGGATACGTCCAATGGTCATACATAATCCCGGAGAAACAGCCATAAATGCCCTCATCGAGAATATACCAGGGCTGCTCACCACGATTCTTGGTACCGATAACGGAAGTGATGAGATTTACTGCCGTACCGCACATATAACGTCCTGGCTCCGTCCAAACCGCCGTATCCGGGAACAGTCGGTCAATCTGTTTGTTGATGGCTTCCATCATCGCCGCCAAATCCACATTCAGGCCATTGGCATCCGGCACGGGGAAACCGCCGCCGATATCCAAATCCGTCAGGTGCATGCCCATTTCTTCTGCTTCATCAAAGAGTTTTCTCGCCACCAGCAAGGCTTCTTCATAAGCTGCTGTGGAGAGGGACTGACTGCCCACATGGAAGCAGATGCCCATAGCATGCAGGCCCGCTTTTTGGGCGGCCAAAAGGAGGTCAAGGGCTTCTTCAACAGGTGCACCGAACTTCGTATTGAGATCCACCAGCGCCTTGTTATTGCGCACAGCAATGCGCACCAATACATCGGCCCCTGGCACAGCCTCAGCCATCTTGGGAATCTCGGTGTGGTCATCAAAGGTAAAGCGGCGCACGTTAAACTTCTGAGCCGCCTCCAAACCCCGCCTATCCTTTACCGGATTAGCATATATCATCTGCGAACCATCTACACCCAATTCATGTAGAATCTCCATCTCCCCGGCAGAGGCCACATCAAAATGAGCGCCCAAACCTGCCAACCGGGACAAAATTTCCGGCGTAGGATTCGCCTTCATCGCATAAAATACCCCCGCCCGCGGTAAATGACGGCGCATAAACTGGTAGTTTTCCTCAACCTTGTCCAGCGATGCCACCAAAAAGGGCGTCGGGTAACGCTTGGCAAGCGTTTTTACTTCTTTTTCGGTAAGTCTGAAATTTTGCATAACACAACCCGTTCCATAGTAAATTTAAGATGAATTGACAAATGTTCATCTCATAAGCTACATTGTAATATAAATGATACAAATTAACAATATAAAATCGAAATAAAAACTTCTTTTACAAAAAACACCACAGGATTTGCGATAAGCAAAATTTTTGGCCAAATTTTTCACCCTGTCAAGTAAAAGTACTTGCACCCCCCCACTTTTTGTGCTAAAATACCATTATTGTGTGTTAGGAGCGAGTTGGCTCCCACAGGTTAAGGACGAACCGTTAAGTAGTTGAAAATATCGATAAATATGTATATAAGTGGACAAAATCTTATATACATATGCTTAACGGGCCGTTTCAAGCCCAAGTGACCGTGTTCAGCGAAAGCTGTTTGCGGGATGAACTAAGTTGTCGGGATAAGTTAAAGACTCACCTGCGGATGTAAACCATCAGTCCGCTGCTCTGAGAGTGCCAACCAAGAAACACCGCTAATGTCCTGCGGGGATAACAGGGAAACACATGAGCTTCATGATGACATGGGCAAGAAGGAAATTTCCCGTGCTTGCACGGAGATGGCAGAGATGCCACAAAAGAGGACGTTTGCCCTTTTGTTGTATGAAGGGCAAACATTCCTTAAATTTATGTTTATAGGGTTCAAATGTGCTTAGATATGTATATTCGAGTATATTAGACCATATTTTTAGAAGGAGGTGTAACACATGGCAAGTGTTTGCGAAATCTGCGCTAAAGGCGAACTGTCTGGCAACAATGTCAGCCATTCCCACTTGAAGACGAGACGCACTTGGAAGCCGAACATCCAGCGTGTACGCGCTGTTGTTGAAGGCGAAGTGAAACGTGTCAACGTCTGCACGCGTTGCCTGCGTTCTGGTAAGGTTCAGCGTGCCCTTTAATTTGCGCATAAATATCACCAAAAGCTGATATATCATAAAATAACCCTATCGCAGTTGTTGCGGTAGGGTTATTTTATATGCACTGACACATTGTTTTTCAAAATGCCTTGTGCTAGACTTAACTATAAATACATACAGTGCGAAACTTTTTAAGGTGGTGAACATTCTATGGCCATACCATACAATATCATAGACTTTGATATGCAGATAGGAAAGAATAAACCGGAAACCATCCGTCATCCGGACAACTACTGCCCCTTCTGCCATCCAGAGGAACTGACGGATATCATC
The DNA here is from genome assembly GCF_000424065.1 of Selenomonas ruminantium subsp. ruminantium ATCC 12561. GTDB lineage: Bacteria > Bacillota > Negativicutes > Selenomonadales > Selenomonadaceae > Selenomonas_A > Selenomonas_A ruminantium. The sequence goes on along the minus strand of NZ_AUJE01000026.1, from coordinate 27,064 downwards.
GATAAAGATGGGCCAATTATCCTGCTGCGCAATAAATATAACGTCCTTTCCGGCACGGAACAATTCGTCCTGATTGAAACGGATATCTGTCACAGCGATATGCCAGACTACTCTGCCCCCCATATGGAACGCCTGCTGCGCTTTGGCCTGCACCATTGGCAGCGGCTCCTGCAATCCGGCAAATATGATGATGTGGTGTTCTTCAAGAACTATGGGCCGCTATCCGGCGGGACTATCCGTCATCCACATATGCAGATTGTAGCCTTTCCTCACCTGGAACAGCCTTTGAGCGCTCTGCCGGAGGAGTTTGCTGGGGAAATCATCACCTGTCAAAACGGCGTGGAATTCAATATCTCCACCACTCCCCGAATCGGATTCTGGGAACTCAATATTATCCCTGCAGAAATCGAAAGCCCTGCTGCCATCTCGGCTTTGGCCAAATTCCTGCAAATTGGCACCGACTATTTCACCCGTCATTTTCATCAAGGACGGATACAAAGCTACAATATCTTCTTCTACCAGCTAAAGGGACAAGTTTATGCCAAAATCATGCCCCGTTTTGCCACACCGCCGCTCTATGTCGGTTATGGCATTCATGTATGTCCTACCAATATTCCGGAAGCTGTAGCTGAAATCAAGCAGCTTTATTTTTCCACATAAGCAAAAAATGTCATCTGACCGGTCAAATTAACCAGTCAGATGACATTTTCTTATGCTTCTTTTTTGTCAAAAGGTACGTGATTGAGAATAAGTTCCGGATTGTTGTCGGTAATCCAGCCCAAAGCCCATTCGTTGTTGACCAGCAGCACCGGGTTATTGTGGCGGTCGTAGACGAACATACCGCGGTCAGCGCCTTTAAGCTCTGCCGGCGTTACTTCATGGCCGTCTTCAAAGGCCATCCAGCGTGCAACTTCATAGGGCTGCATATTCATCTCGATATCTACGTTATACTCGTTCTTGAGGCGGTATTCGAGCACTTCAAACTGCAGGGTGCCGACAGTGCCTACAATGTAGGATTCCGTACCAGCGCCGGCCTGCTGGAACAGCTGAATCGCACCTTCCTGCGTCAGCTGTTCAATGCCCTTGACGAACTGCTTGCGTTTCATGGTATCCTTGGCCTGTACGCGGGCAAATTTTTCTGGCGGGAATACCGGGAAATCGGCATATTTGAACTTATGGCTGGCATCGCAGACCGTATCGCCGATACCGAACACGCCCGGGTCAAAAAGGCCGACGATATCGCCGGGATATGCCGTGTCGATAATCTGTCTGTCCTGCGCCAGGAACTGCTGGGGCTGGGCCAGTTTGAGCATCTTGCCCGTGCGTTCATGCCAAACTTCCATATTGCGCTCGAATTTGCCGGAGCAAATGCGGATAAAGGCCAGACGGTCACGATGTGCCGGATTCATGTTCGCCTGAATCTTGAAGACAAAGCCAGAGAACTTTTCATCGTTAGCGGCAATCAGACCATCCGAGGACTTGCGCGGCTGTGGCGTAGGGGCCATTTCAATATAGCCTTCCAGGAAGTCCTGCACACCGAAGTTGGTCATAGCCGAACCAAAGAACATCGGCGTCAATTCCCCTTCATTGACCTTAGCCATGTCAAATTCTTCACCGGCTTCGTTCAAGAGTTCCAAGTCCTCCTGCAAAGCTTCCCAAACGTCTTCGCCCACGCGTTCGATAACCTGCGGGTCATCCGGCTCAAACACATCGGCTACGCGGGCTTCCTGACCGTGGGTGGTGTCGGCGGCAAAGAGCAGCACCTTGTCGTTGCGGCGGTCATACACGCCCATATACTGCCCGTCCTGACCAATTGGCCAGTTCATGGGATAGGAGCGAATGCCCAGCACGTTTTCGATTTCGTCCATCAGGTCAATCGGCGCCTTGCCGAAATGGTCAAGCTTGTTGACAAAGGTAAAGATAGGAATACCACGCTGTTTGCAGACCTTAAAGAGCTTTTTCGTCTGCGCCTCGACACCCTTGGCTACGTCGATAACCATGACAGCGCTGTCCACAGCCATCAAGGTGCGATAGGTATCTTCACTGAAGTCCTGATGGCCCGGCGTGTCGAGAATGTTGATACGGCAGCCATCATAGTCAAACTGCAATACCGAAGACGTTACCGAGATACCACGCTGTTTTTCAATTTCCATCCAGTCGGACACCGCATGACGCTGCGTCTTGCGGGATTTGATGGAACCAGCCAGATGAATGGCACCACCGTAGAGCAAAAGTTTTTCCGTCAACGTCGTCTTACCTGCATCCGGGTGCGAGATGATGGCAAAGGTACGACGCTTTTCAATTTCTTTATCAAGTTCTGCGCTTAAAGCTGACAAAATAAATCCTCCAATGTCGTATAATTCGTTTAATATTGACGCAATCCCACTTTTCCCTTTTGAAATTCCTAAAAGGTTCAAAATACGAAAAAGATGGTTGTTTCGTGTACGAGCAACGTAAAGCCTTGCTACGACTAGCTGCGAAGCATCTTGCGGTTTCCCTCTGGGGCAATGCCACAGAGCGTACTTATATCTATTGGCAGCCTCTACGCACTCGCATAACACCCATTTTACCATAAAATAAGAACGGAAGACAAGAAAATTGGCACGAACAACAGTGCTGCGGAAAAAATATCTTTATTTCATTTATATCGCTTTTACCCATTTTTCTCTACCGACCTAGCACTTAATCACGGACATCTTCAGCTTACGGGCATACGAATTCCATCTCATATATAGCTGCATCAGAATTCCTATAAGCCCTGCCACGGCGCTCTGATTGCAGGCAATGACCTTATCTGTTTATCCTGCAGTTCATAAACTATGCCGTTATCTGCCAGTTCCTGCAAAAATGCATTTAGATAAACAGGGCTTTGAAACTTCTGCATGAAGTCCAGTGTAAATCTGCCATTTACCGCTGAGATTTGAATGGTGATATCCATAACAGTGGCACTCCAGGCATGGAACTCTTTTACATATTTTTCCGCTTCTCCGAAAATTCCAGCCAAGTCCATTTTCGTTCACCTCTAGCATCAGTCTAAATATTGGCTGATTCCTACTTTATCCGCAGCCTTCCAGAATATTGAATACAGGAAACCATTATCCCACTTATACTCATATGCCGTCACATTTTCGCCATTTTTATTCACGCAACTCAACAAGCGGATATTTCTCTGGCCAACATTTTTAAACGTACTGAACCGATACGTCGATTTTGCAATCTTAGCAGGATTTCCATAGGCATCTGCACCACCATTACCCGCATATACAATGCAGCTTACGTAGGCAACACCATCTTCCACATAATAATTACAACTGGTCAAGTCCAGATAATAAACCGTTGCTTCATCCACCCCACAGATTGGAATATTATGGTTCAAGTAAAGATAGTTTTCTCGCTCAGGCATATCCGGTTGAGGCTGCCTCGGCACCTTCTTATATTCCACCTTCATATCATATCTTTTGCCTGTGATATCCACACCATCCGTCATCCCATTGGCAAATACACTGCTTATGCCCATAATCATCAATGCACAAATCATCAAAGCTATTTTCTTCATTTACATTTCCTCCCAAAACTACGCCTTTTCCAACTTCGCCTTAAACGAAATTTCCCTTGGCGTTTCAATATCCTCAAACTTTATGACATAAGCACCTTTATCCGTGTTGATATCCAGTATTTCACCTTCACCCATAATGCGGTGCAATACCTTATCACCTTTAGTAAATACTGCTTTTTTTGCAGTCTGCCCCTGCTCCATTCGTTTATCCATCCCTCGGATATAATCCCAGGCATCTTTCTGAACACTTTCTGCCACAGGCTTTGCGTATTCCAGCAGCTTATCATCAATCTCCAGCAAGAATCTTGAGGGGTATCTTAGAGACGCATCAAAATTCAGGCCAGAGGCTGCAGACAAATAGAGCCTTTTCTGTGCTCGTGTAACAGCCACAAAGGCCAGCCGCCGTTCTTCTTCCATCGCCTGCTCTGTTCTGGTTTTTCTGGAGGGGAATATGCCCTCATTCAATCCACAGAGGAACACATAAGGAAACTCCAAACCTTTGGCCGCGTGAACAGTCATCAGCTTTATTTTATCCCCCTGCTCAGCCGTATCACTGTTGGTTAAAAGTGCCACTCTTGCCAGATAATGCTCCAGCATGGCTTCTTCCCCGCAGGAAGTTTCATACTCATAGATGGCCTGTTTCAGCTCTGCCAGATTATCCAGACGTTCCTGACTACCTTCCGTGCGCAGCATTTCTTCATAGCCGCTGGCATCTAATAGTGCCGACAGCACCTCCGATACCGGCCTGCCACTATATGTTGCCGAAAATTCCTCTACAAGCTCCACAAACCGATTGGCTTTGGTTCCCTTAATCAATTCATGGTCAAGGGTGCTTTTTAAGGCATCATAAAGGCTGCACTTATTCTGCTCGGCATATTCCTGCAGAAATGCCATTCTACGCTCCCCAAGGTTACGCTTGGGGACATTGACTATCCGCTGGAAAGACAGGTCATCCCGATAGGCAATCATGCGCAAGTAGGACAGGGCATCCTTGATTTCCTTCCGGTCAAAGAAATGTATCCCGCTGTAAAGCGTATACGGAAGTTCCTCCTTCATGAATACTTCTTCGATAGAACGGGTCAAATAATGCGCCCGATATAAAACTGCGATATTTCGGTAAGGCACATCCTTTTCATGCAGCTTTTCAATCTCCTGCGCAATCCATTGGGCTTCTTTTTCCGGCGATTCATTGCTGGAACACAGGACAGATTCACCATTTGGCAATGTTGGCACCAATTTTTTCTCTATCCGATATCGGTTATGAGCAATCAGGTCATTGGCCACAGCCAGAATTTCCGGCGTAGAGCGATAGTTTTCCATCATGTAAATGGTCTTGCATGGCTTGAATTCCTGGTCAAAGTTCTGTAAATAACGGATATTAGCCCCACGCCACGTATAAATGGTCTGGTCGGGGTCACCTACGACAAAGAGATTCTTATGATAGCCGCACAAAATCTTCATCAAACGGTACTGCAGCTCATCAATATCCTGAAATTCATCAATCATGATGTATTCCAGACGCTGCTGCCATTTCAGCCGCAATTCTTCCTTCTGCTCAAAGATATATAAGGTAAACTTGATGAGGTCATTGTAATCAAGGCCAAAGCACTTCTTCTCCTGATACAAATAACCATAGAAGATAATGTCCTTCGGCTCCACAGCCCTTTCATACTTTTCCTTGATGGCCTCCTGCGACATGGCAATCATATCCTGATAGTATTCCGGCTCGGTGAAAATCTTTCGTATCTCAATCATATCCCTCGCCTTAGCAAAGGTCATATCCCGCAGGGAAAGCTTTCTCTCCTCGTAGATAATCTTCAGCATGGCATCAATATCGCTGTTATCCAGCACCAGGAAACTCTTGGGGTATTGTACGGCATAACTGTCTTCCTGCAGTACGGACACGCAGAATCCATGAAACGTATTGATATAGCCTGTGTCATTATCCCCTGTAAGCAGATGAATCCGTTTCCGCATCTCTGTAGCCGATTTATTGGTAAAGGTTACGCACAGGATATTTCCCGGCATAATGCCGATTTCATTTACCAAATAGGCAAATCTATGGCTCAGTGCTCTTGTCTTGCCGGAACCAGCCCCGGCCAGTACCCGCACATAACCTTCCGTCTCTGTAACAGCCTCCAGCTGCGCCTTATTAAGCCCTGCTAAAAGCTCAAACTCATTCTCCTCCATATCCGTCTCCTTGATTATTGTCAACCTTTATGCAGCAAAGCTGCTTGTTTTACCGATTTATGCCTGTACCGCTTGCGACCTTTAGTAATCGCAGGCAAATCAACCACAGCCATCCGCCTTTGCACTGCCGTTATTCGTTACTGACAATTATACCGCTACCTTACATATTTTTCTATAATTCCTCGAAACAATGTTATTAAACCGCATTCTTCATGCTCCTTGACAATCTCTCCGAGGATGAACAAAAGAGTATCACTATTTGCTGCAAAAAAAGACAAGGTAGCTGCATTTATGTGCAGCTCACTCTTGTCTTTTTCACAGCCTTTTCTCTTTCATCCAATTATTTTTTTTGCGTAATTGCCAACACACGAACCGGCAATCCCGTAGCCTGTTCAATATTAGGCCAGGCAGCGAACAGCAATGCTCCCACCGGTGCTACTCTATCCAGATTATTCAATACTTCAATCTGCAGCTTTCCCTTGCTGAGCACATAGCGTTCGCAAGCCAGATCACCGGAAGCAGCAGCTACAGCACTGGCATCCGTATCCAAGGTTTCATGGCCATTAGCTGCCGCATTGCGCACCTCGTAGATATACTTCAATGCTTCCAGTGACCAGCCGGGAGCATTTTCATTGCCATCTTCATCTATCCCCGACAATTTATCCATGTCCGGCCAATTCTTTGCCCAACCAGCATTAAGCGCAACAAAAGCTCCATCCGGGATATCTCCATATTTTGCTTCAAAAGCCTTGATATCCTCCACCGTAACAGCGTAATGCACGTCCTCACGCACCTTATCGCGAATATCTATTACGACCAATGGGTAAAGCATATGCCTGACACCAAATTTTTCCGACAGAGGCGCATCTTTGACAAAATGACCAGGAAAATCAATATGCGTGCCAAACTGCCCAGGAAACTTGAATGTTTGAATCAGGCATTCAAGCATAGGATTGCCCCAGTCAAATACAGTCTTGGATAGCTCCACCGCCCCCTCAGGTATACCCGCCCAGTAAGGGCTGTCATTGTTTACGGAATGGCTTAAATCTACCCATTCATATTTCTCCGACTGCAGCTCATTGATAAGATTCCATAACTGATGACTCATAGAATGCACCCCCACAACTATTACATATCTATACAATAGGTAATATAATACATTCTAGAAGGTGTGTCAACATTTATTGCAAAAAAGCAGTCTTATCCCCTGTTTTTAGTATCATATGTACGTTTACATTAAACAAAGATACATATTACCTATTTCTGGCATTTTCCTTCTCAGTCGTTACAACATGGCCAGAAGCAAGCAAAATCAAAGCGTTTCAGGATTCTTTCCGTTGTAGCAACGCCACGCTCTCCACATGCGAAGTACACGGGAACATATCCACAGGCTGTACTTTCACCGCTTTATATCCCAGTTCGTCAAGGATGGCGATATCGCGGGCGAGACTAGCGGGGTTGCAGGAAACGTAGACAATGCGTTCCGGCTGCATATTGGCAAAGGTTTCGAGAACCGTCGGCGTACAGCCTGCACGCGGTGGGTCTACGACCACTACATCTGCCCGGACGCCCTGCTTGTAGAGACGCGGCATAACCTTGGTAGCATCACCCACGATAAATTCAGCATTGCGCACGTTGTTATCGCGGGCATTTTTCTGCGCGTCAAGAATCGCCGGCTTCACGATTTCGATGCCGATAACGCTATGCGCTTTCTGCGCGAGGAACAGGGTAATCGTACCCGTACCGCAATAAGCATCAATAACCGTTTCCTGACCGCTCAGGTTCGCATATTCCAGCGCCTTGTTGTAAAGAACTTCTGCCTGACTTGTGTTGACCTGGAAGAAAGAGCGCGGCGAGATATGGAAGTTCAGGCGGCCAATGCTGTCCTGAATGGTCGGGCGGCCCCAAAGGAGTTTCGTATCGCGGCCCATAATGACGTTGTTATGGTAGGTCTGGATATTCTGATGGACGCTGACCACCTTGGGCAGTCTTGCCCGCAACATTTTGACAAATTCTTTTTCCTTGGGCATGGTCTTGGTGGCCGTGACGATAACCACCATGATGTCACCATTCTTGCCCACACGTCCTACCACATGACGCAGTACGCCGGTATGTTTGTCCTCATTATAGACGGGAATATTCAGCTTGGTGACGATTTCCCGCACAGCATTGACGACTTCGTTGTTGCCCTCTTTTTGAATATGGCAGTCCGTTGTGTCAATGATGGCATGGCTCCCTTGCGCAAAGCAGCCGATAATGGTCTTGCCCTTGTCACGGCCGATGGGGAACTGCATCTTATTGCGGTAGTTCCACGGCGTAGCCGCTCCGATGGTGGGTTCAACATGCAAATCCGGCTGTTTGCCGATACGAGTCACCGCGTCGATAACCTGCTGACGCTTGGCGTTCAGCTGAGCCATATAGTCAAGGTGCTGCAGCTGACAGCCGCCGCATTTATCATAAATGCCGCAAATCGGCTCCACTCGGTCCGCACTTTGCTTGATGATTTTTTTGACATGCCCCTTGGCATAGGTCTTTTTGACCTCATCAATAACAGCTTCCACCGTTTCCCCCGGCAGGGCGTAGGGCACGAAAACCGTAAACTCTTCATAGCGGCCTACGCCTTCACCGCTGGTACCCAGCGTGTTGATTACGATTTCATAAGCTTTTCCTTTTTCGACGGGAACTTTTTTGCTCACTTTTATTTCCTTCCTTACCTATAAAACACAGAACAAATATTTACTATTCTACCATAAATATGTTCCCCTGCAAATACAAGAACAGCATGGAAATGACTCCATGCTGTTCAACTTGGCCAATATTTTATTGCAGCCGAAATTGCACAGTCTGACTCACTGCGCATCTTACCGGTTCTTCATACACATTGAGCGCTGGAGAAAAACGATAGCGATAAGCGGCCGCTACTGCCGCATCATCCATCGAAGGATAACCGGAGGACGCCGCCACATTTGCGGTTTCCACGCTGCCGTCTTTGCCCACAACGACACGAACCCGCACGGCACCCTCTATGCCCTGACGACGCAAATCCTCCGGATAGGCCGGATTTGCTCCTGCGAGCAGACGGGGCGGCGTCTTGGGGCGCTGGGCAGCAGTACTATCCCTAGCGCCGCTGCCTTGACCCGAACCTCCTTCTCCGCCTTGGCCATTGCCTTTTTCTCCGCCGTTACCGCTATTAGCGACACCTTCTCCAGTCGCTGAACTGCCCTGACCGTTGCCGCCAGTTGTAGTACGAACCGCAGCATTTTCGCCTTTCTCTGCGTTATCCCGCTGTTTTGACTCCTTGTAAATTTGCTGCGTTTCGGGCTGACGCGTATAGTTTTCCGAAATCTCCGGTGCCGCAGTACTGGCTGAATAAGACACCTCTTCGACCGCAGCTTCTGCCCCGGCATCGCTGGTATCACCTGCGCTTGCTCCGCCCGCTTCTGCCTGTTCGACATCATATAGCGCTACATCCAGCACCTTTTCCGGTTCAGCAGATACCTGTGCAAACAGACCGGTCAATGCCACGACCACAAACAGAAAAATATGCACAGCCGCCGAAATGCCCCAGGCATAGAGTTTATCCTTATTTTCATTCATCATGAGCAGCACCTGTCTCGGCAGCCAGGCCAAAGCGGGCAATCCCCGCACCGCGCAGTTTATCCAACAGGCCAATCACCATACCATAGTCCATCCCCTGGTCAGCTCTCACGACCACAGCAAAGCGCGGATTGCGCTTATATTCCTGCTTGGCCCGCGCCAAGAGGTCATCTTCAGCAATGGGCTGGTCTTCCAGCCACAAAGAACCATCTGCCTTTAAGGTAACCAGATAATTTACATTCATCTGCGTTTCAGCAGTCTGCGCTTTGGGCATATTCACATCCACCGTTTTGATATTCACCATATAAAGCGTACTCATCATAAAGAACACCAACAGAAAAAACATAATATCAATCATGGGGATAATCATGACTTCCGGCCGGGCAAAGGCCTTTCTGTCCCGCAGTCTCATAGCGTACCGCCTTCCATGACCAGCTGTCCCGCAGCTGCATGCTCAGCACCTTCATGCAGACGAACAAGATGCTCTTCAACCAGCGAGAAACACTGTTCCATATCCGTAATGATACTTTCCAGACGCTGCGAGAAATATGCATGTACCGTGAGCGCTGCAATCGCCACGCAAAGCCCCATCGCCGTAGCGATAAGGGCTTCCCCCACACCTCCTGTGATGGCCGTTGCCTGCCCGGATGCGACATTGAACACGCTAAAGGACGAAATCATGCCGCTGATGGTGCCCAGCAGCCCTAAAAGCGGTGCCATAGTGACAATCACGCTAAGATAATACAACCGCTGACGCATTCTGGACAGAGCGATGCCGGATTGCAGTTCCATATAATGGGCGGCTTGCTCCCGATTTTCCTTCTGCACTGCGGCGATGATGATTTTCGCCAGAACGCCAGGGGCATTTTGCAGTAAAGCTGCAGCTTCCCCATACTGGCCGGCAGTAACCTGCTCATAAAAAACTCGCGCAAAATCCCGCCCGGAATCCATGCGGTTAAAATGCAGGGCGCGCTCAATGCCAATGGCCACTACAAACATGGAGCAAAGCAGCAGTACATACATAACTGCGCCGCCCTTTTGAAAAAATTCTACGCCCGTAACCATATAATCCATATTCATTCCTCACATTTCTTCCTTAAAATTCATGCTGTACGCCAAAGATTACGCTGCGTCCCGGTGCCATATAGTAACCAGACCAGGTTGCAATGGATTCGTAACTTTCATTGGTCAGATTATAGCCTTTTATATAGAACTTGGTCTTATCATTGCAATGGTAGTTCAATACCATATCCAAGGTGGTATAGCGGCTTTTCAGGAAGGCATTATCACCTACTACCCTGCCAGCCACATGCTGCAAGGTCAAATCGCCCTCCCATTTATCCTGCTTATAACTTACGCCAAAAATATAGCGATTGGGCTGATTGTTTTTGCGGTACAGATAATGCCAGGTATTGTCGCTTTCCTTTACCTGTGCATAAGAATAGCCTAACCGTACGGCCCACTGCGGTGAGAAATGATGGCGCAGGTTGAGGTCCAACCCTCGCCGTGTCTCCTGCGCTACATTGTAGTAACGGGTTTTATCCGTATATATCCAATCCAGCGCATTTTTAACTTTGCTGTAATAGAAGGTCGCATCCACATCTGTATTCGCGGATAGTTTTGATTTTATGCCCGTCGTTACCGTTTGGGACTTCTCCTGCTGCAAATTCTCATTGCCTGCCCACCACTGCGTATTGGCATAACGCATTTTCAAGGTAGGATTGTTTACCGCCTGTCCCCAGGAAACGAAGGCACTCGTGGCAGCCGAAAGTTCTTTGTTCAAACCAATATGCGAAGTAAAGTCTGCGCCAAAGTCGCTATGGTCTTCCCATCTGGTGCCTAAATTCAGTGACCAGCCACGTCCCATACGCCAGTTATCCTCCAGATAAAGAGAAGTCGTATTGGCCGAGCGGTCAAGGCTACCGTTATTTTCTTCCTGTATATTCTCGTGATGGAAGGACACGCCGCTGATTAGCGTATGCTTATCGCTGAGCAGCCAGTTTTTCTGATACTCAGCCCCCATGGCTTTCATATCATCTTTGAAGGATGCATCATAATTGCCGTCTAAAGTTTCCTGATTGTGATAAATCCGAAAATAATCCTGCGGCCCGTTTTCTACTTTGGCTGCCCAAGTATAGGTCAACGCATAAGTGCGTACAGTTTCCCGTCCACGGGCATTCGGATAGGTTGGCTGAGCTGTATTGGCGTCCTTTACATTAGCCGCCATGCTTTTATTGGCTTCTGTATTGGTAAAATCAAAGCTGAGTAAATCGCCATTGGTGAATTTTTTATCCAGCGTCAGGGCTTTACTCGTTCTGTGCATGCCCGTATCCGCAATAGACAAATTGCCATTCGACGGTGAGCGGTATTCGATATCTCCCCGCGTTTCCCGGCTTACCGTAAGCGCATAGGTTACGCTGTCATCGCCGCCTTCCACACGCAGAGCACCGCGCCGCTGTTGCTGTGTGCCCACTTCCCCGCGCACCTTTACATGCATGCCCGCCTCTGGCCGCTTGGTGATGATGTTGACTACGCCTCCCATAGCCGCATTGCCATACAGGGAGGAATTGGGGCCGTGCACCACTTCGATACGCTCGATATTTTCCACCTGAAAGGTATCCAAATCCATAAGTCCGGTATCGACACCGCTGATAAGCGGCCCGTGGTTCCAGTTGGTGCGCCGGCCATTCACCATGAGCAGCACGCGGTTATCGCCATTAAGCTCCACATAACTGCCGGTGGTATTGGTTTTGACGTTAATGCCCTTATCGCGCAAAGCATCGGTTACGGTTGTGTAATTCCCCTTGGCCAAATCTTCAGCAGTCACCACGGTAACCTCTGCTGCCACTTCCTGCGAACGCACCTTCATGCGATTGGCCGTTACCACATAATCATCCAGGGAGAACTCCTCCACGGCTAAATCCTCTGCTGCATTTTCCGCAGCGGCAACATACTCTGCCCCACTCAAAGTCAGTGCTCCACAAAGCATAGCTGCCAAAATCTTTTGCTCCTTGTACTGTTTCATTAAGTCCTAAATCCTCTCTTGTATTTATTATCTATGTTTAAGCCTGCCCTCAGCCAGGCGGGATAGCGCATCCAACGCGCGTCCATTGCCACTGTTGACCTCAGCAAAGGGAATGTTGATGATACGTCCCTGCTGTACCGCCCGCAACGGCTGCAGGTCACGATTTTTCTTTACCTGCTCCCAAACCTCCTCATCGGAAAGGTCCTGCCCATCCGGTCCCGGCAGCGAAACATACACCAGATAATCCGGGTCATAGGCGAGTATTCTCTCGGGCCCCACAAAGACCGTTTTCATGCTGACCAGATTATCCAGCCCGGCCTTATCCAGCACATCGTTTATCAGATAACCCGCATCATAAAGGGAATAGGAACTTCTGCCATGCTCCTGCAAGACAATCGCTGTTTCCCGCTCCCGTTCTTTTAGGCATTCAGCTATTGTAGCTTCACGCTTACGGCAAGCCGCAATATAATCAGCTGCCCGCTCCTCCACAGCAAAGATTGTCCCCAAATCTTCGATAAACGGATAAACAGAATTTTCTAGTGTCGGCCGTTCATGGGGAATTGTCGCGGGAACGATATACGCGCCTATGCCATGTTCCTGCCATCCTTGAGGTGCTCCCAATTCCATAGGCGAAAAATTATGTGCCCAGCCGATGATGAGGTCAGGCTGCAAGGCAAATACTTCTTCCTGCGCGGGTATAAATGCCGCCTGCACCTTAGGCAAAGCCGCAAAGCGCGTAACCAGATGCTCCGGTTCACTGCCATAGGCGGCAATCGTCTGCTCAATATGCGCATCCAATCCCAGTTCCAACATTGCCTCTGCGGCTCCGGGATAGAGAATAAGCACACGCTGAGGAATCCCCTTTATTAATGTACGCCGGCTATGTCCATTCTCGTCATAATTTTGTATAAATTGCTTATCGGTTATATTTTCTGAATCTCTACTACAGCCGAACAGCAACGTAGAACAAGTCAGGGCCATAATCAAAAGTACGAGCTTCATACAGCCATCTTCCCCCGTCCATAGACGATAACGGGACGTCCCTCAGGACCTTTGAGTACCTCGCATTGTACGCCGTAAACATCCTGAATGAGCGTTGGAGTCAATATTTCAACAGGACGGCCCGCAGCTGCCAAGCGTCCGCCCTTGAGCACATAGAGCCGCTGACAGTACATCGCTGCCAAATTCAAATCATGCAATACCGCCAGCACACCGACACCAAGACCTGCCGCAATCTCCATAATCTGCATTTGGTAACGTATATCCAGGTGATTGGTTGGCTCGTCCAAAAGCAACAGGCGCGGCTCCTGCGCCAAGGCTCTGGCGAGCACTACGCGCTGCTGCTCACCACCGGACAATGCGGCAAATCGCCGCTTTGCCAATTTTTCTATACCTGCCTGCGACAAGGCGCGTTCCACCGCTTGCCTGTCTTGTGCAGAAATCCTGCCGTTAGAGCCTTGATGGGGAATCCGCCCCATCATCACCATATCCTCAACGGTAAAGTCAAAATTAACCTTATGAAACTGTCCCATCACAGCCAGCAAACGCGCTGATTCAGACAAGGATATATCCTGTAAGTACCTGCCCAAGACAACTATATCTCCCTTTTGCGGCTGTAAAACACGATAGACATTTTTTAGCAGCGTTGACTTGCCACTGCCGTTTGGGCCAATAATGCCCACAAATTCTCCCCGTTTTACAGACAGGGATATATCCTGCAATATCGCCCTTTTCCCCAAGGAAAAGGAAAGGTTCTTCACTTCTAAATCCTGCATAAACGCCCCTTTCATCGTCCCAGACCATTCTCTGTTCGAAAAAGCAGCCGCATAAAGAGCGGTGCTCCAACCAGCGCGGTCAAAATTCCGATGGGTAAATCACCGCTGGGCAACAGTACCCGGCAAAGCACATCCGCCAAAATCAAAAATATCGCCCCCACAATCAGCACACCCGGCAGTACCCGGCGATGGTCAGAGCCCACTACTGCCCGCACGGCATGGGGAATAATCAAGCCGACAAAACCAAATATCCCACAAACCGAAACGATAATTCCCGTAAGCAAGGCTGTAAGGGCCAAATATCTGCGCCGTGCCCCAATGAGGTCCACCCCCAAAGTCACTGCCGTTTCCTCGCCGAGCAGCATGGCATTGAGCTCCCGCAGACGCAAGGCAAAGAAAACAGCTCCCACAAGCACAGCTATTCCCGGCAGCCATAGGCTATCCCAACGCGCACCAGCCAGTGAGCCCATCGTCCAAAACGCAGCACTGCGCATCCCTTCTGCATCATTGGCCAGATAAACGACCAGATTCGCCAGTGCAGAAAATAGCGCGCTGACCACCGCACCCGCCAAAATCAATCGTACAGCCGAAGCACTGCGCTCCTTGCCGGCTAATGCCAAAACAAAGCCCGTGGCGGCCACAGCACCCAAAAAGGCTCCCAACGGAACACCTATCCCCGCCAGGAACGCAGTTCCGCCAAGCAAAATAACGGCTACTGCTCCTAGTGAAGCCCCTGAGGCAACACCTAAAATATATGGTTCAGCTAATGGATTTTGTACTAAGGCCTGCATGACCATGCCACATAGCGACAAACCCGCTCCGGCAAAACCGGCCAGCAGTACCCGAGGCAAACGCAATTCCCACAGAATATCATGATGGGCTGAGGATATGGTTATGCCTTTCATCAGCCCGCTGCGTTCCCCCAGCAGCGCCAGCACTTCCGCTAAAGGAATATCCACCACGCCCACAGATATGGCAAACAAAATCGTAAAAAATATACTGACCAGCCCCGCAGTCAAGTAAACCAAAGGCAATACACTCATTTCCTTTCTTTTATGATTGATTAGTAGCGATAATCATTATATATTGAGAATAATAATCTGTCAACATCTATTTGATTGTATAATTTATTTTTATACGCAAAAGACCTCTTTGATACTAAAAATCATATCATTTTTCAGTATCAAAGAGGTCTTTAATCTATATTCTTTTTCAGAACTCTACCTTGCTGAATAAATCCATTGGCTTATCCAAAAGCACCTTAGCTCCATGTTCTACCAGTTCTTCTTTGGGACGGAATCCCCAGGTTACTCCGACAGACAACATGCCGGCATTCTTTGCCGTATCCATATCTACGCTGGTATCCCCAAAATAGGCAACTTCTTCCGGCTTTACGCCCATCTTTTCGGCAATCAACAAAACCTTTTGCGGGTCAGGCTTGCGCGGCAAATCCTTGCAGTCACCGATAACGGACACAAACATATCTTTTGGAAATAATTTTGCCACGATGATATCGGCTGCCGACTGATGCTTATTGGTGCAGATGCCCAAGGGGATATTCTTGGCCTGCAAGGTCTGCAGCATATCCATAATACCGTCATAGCAATCGGTCTTATGGGTAAGATTGCGGTCATAGCATTCTTTGTATTTTGCCAAAGCCTCATCCACAAAAGCCGAATCTGCGGCTTTGTCAGCAGGCAGGCAGCGTTCAATGAGCTTACGGGAGCCATTGCCCACAAAGTAACGATATTTGTCGATACCATGGGTGGGATAGCCGTAGCTTTCCAGCATCTCATTGGCACTGTCGGCCAAATCGGCCAACGAGTCAATCAATGTGCCATCCAGGTCAAAAATAGCGGCTTTATATTGCATAGGAATCTCCTTTCAAAAATAGGGACTGTAAAATTGCGTTTTGTCGGCAAGTTCGTGATAAAGGTATCCAGTTCATACGTTGTCAGGGGTTCACGGGGGAGTACTTTTGCTGTTTCCGCTAAACGTCCCTCCCTGTCAAGTTAGAGCTATTTAGCGGGATGCGCCGGGCAGGCCAGCGGCGCGTCTTTCAGCGTGCTTTCTAGTTACTACCTGCGTCGGGCCGGTCTTCGCTTACGCTCAGACTGTCGCTCCCACAGCAAAAGCACTCCCCCGTGAACCCAAGAAACGGTATTGACAATCAGCACGAACCGTTGCTCCCGTAACAAGAACATCGATGTAATTGCAGCTTCCAGCCAGAACATATCTGCAGACACAAACGAAGCTTTGGGTGGAGGCGGGGATGCTTATTCGCCGACGGAACGACTGCCTGAACGAAGTGAAGGCTGGCCCGCAAACCGTTGTTACTGGAAACTGAGCTGAATATACGCGCCGCCGGCCTGCCCGGCGCAGGTAACTAAAATAGTACGCACTACTGCTGGCGGGTCATTTAGTGAAGTGGCGAAGAAGTATCCCCACCTCCGCCCCACAAATCTGTAACCAATTGCGTTCAAGCACGCAACTACAAACTGCAATTTGCCAAAAGTGCGTTGACAAATTTTACGTCAACGCACTTTCTGTTTATAAAAGGGATATTTCACAGCCCCTATTATATCAAATTTGTCAGTTTAGCTTTTCCGCCAGCAGTTTGTTGACCATCTGCGGGTTGGCTTTACCTTTGGAGGCCTTCATAACCTGACCTACGAGAGCGCCGATGGCTTTCTTGTTGCCGCCCTTATAGTCGTCAACAGCCTTCTGATTGTTGGCGATAACTTCGTCCACAATGCCTTCGATGGCTTTGGTATCGGTAATCTGTACAAGGCCCTTGTCCTTGACGATTTTTTCCGGGCTGTCGGTATTCGTCCACATTTCCTTGAAGACCTTCTTGGCAATCTTGCCGGAAATGGTGTCCTTCATGATAAGCTGAATCATTTCGCCGAGGCGCTGAGCGTCCACCGGTGATTTGCTGATGTCGAGACCTTCCTCGTTGAGGTTCTTGGCCAAATCGCCCATCATCCAGTTGGCTGCCAGCTTGGCATCAGCGCCCGTAGCCACTACAGCATCGAAGTATTCTGCCATAGCGCGGGAGCTCGTGATGATACCAGCATCGTAATCGGACAGGCCGAAGTCCTTTTCCAGACGTGCGCGGCGGGCATCGGGCAGTTCCGGCAGCTCACTGCGGTACTTTTCGATGGTTTCCTCGCTGGTCACGATAGGCGGCAGGTCCGGTTCCGGCATGTAGCGATAGTCATGGGCATTTTCCTTGCTGCGCATGGACAGCGTAATGCCGCGGGCCGGGTCATAGGTACGGGTTTCCTGCACGATATGGCCGCCGTCTTCGAGAACTTCCGTCTGACGCTCAATTTCGTAATTGATGGCATCCTCGAGGTTCTTGAAGGAGTTGATGTTCTTCATCTCGGTACGGGTGCCGAGTTCTTTCGTGCCAACCGGGCGCAGGGATACGTTGATGTCGGCGCGCAGGTTGCCTTCTTCCATGCGGCAATTGGACACATCGATGTATTCCATGATGGCCTTGATTTTTTCCATATAAGCGCGGGCTTCTTCAGCCGAGCTCATATCCGGTTCGGATACGATTTCAAGGAGGGGCACGCCGGTACGGTTGTAGTCAACGTTACTGGACGCGGAATCCTTGATGGTCGTGCCGGAATGCACGAGCTTGCCGGCATCTTCTTCCATATGGATACGCGTCAGGCGAATGCGTTTCTTTTCGCCTTCCACGTCAATATCCACCCAGCCATGTTCAGCAATCGGCAGGTCGTACTGGGACGTCTGCCAGTTCTTCGGCAGGTCAGGATAGTAATAGTTCTTGCGGTCAAACTTGCTGTACTTGTTGATTTCGCAGTTCGTGGCAAGGCCAGCCTTGATACCGAACTCCACCACACGCTGATTTACCGTGGGCAGTACACCGGGCATACCCAGGCAAACCGGGCACACATGGGTGTTCTGGTCAGCACCAAATTCCGTGGCACAACCGCAGAAAATCTTGGTTTTCGTCTTTAATTCGCAATGTATTTCCAGGCCAATGACGGCTTCGTACTTCATTCGTTGTTACCTCCCAGCTGCGGCATTTTCGTGTGATACTCCTGGCTCTGTTCATAGGTGTAAGCCGCACGGATAATGGTTTCTTCATCCAGCGCCTTGCCGATAAGCTGCATGCCGATAGGCATTCCCTTGCTGCTCATGCCGCAGGGAATGGAGATGCCCGGCAGACCAGCCAGATTCAAAGGTACGGTGCAGGCATCCTGCAAGTACATCTGCAGCGGGTCGCCAGCCATTTCGCCAATCTTGAAGGCTGTCGTCGGCGCAACAGGGGCCAAAATTACATCTACCTGTTCAAAAGCCTTGGCATAGTCTTCCGCTACGAGCGTACGCACTTTCATGGCTTTGAGGTAGTAAGCATCATAGTAGCCGGCAGACAAGGCGTAGTTACCGATAACGATACGGCGTTTTACTTCCTCACCGAATTTTTCCGTACGGGTGTTGGTCATCATGGCGACGAGGTCTTCACCTTCCACGCGTTCACCATAGCTTACGCCGTCATAACGCTGCAGGTTGGTGGCTGCTTCAGCCGGAGCAATAAGGTAATAGGCAGAAATTGCATAATCCGTATGCGGCAGGGAAATCTCAACGATTTCGGCGCCCATTTCCTTGTACTTTTCGATAGCCGTGCGAATAGCCTTTTCCACTTCGGGGTCCATGCCCTTGACGAAGTATTCTTTCGGCAGACCAATTTTAAGGCCTTTCACATCTTCCACCAACGCCTTGGTGAAATCCGGCACTTCCGCAGCGCTGGAAGTGGAATCCATGTCATCATGGCCGGCGATGATGTTGAGGATGTTCGCGCAGTCCGTCACATCACGGGTCACAGGGCCAATCTGGTCCAAAGAAGAACCATAAGCCACGAGGCCATAGCGGGAAACACGGCCGTAGGTCGGCTTTAAGCCTACCACGCCGCAGAAGGATGCCGGCTGACGAATGGAGCCGCCCGTATCGGAGCCAAGCGACCAAATCGCCGTACCAGCAGCTACGGATGCGGCACTGCCGCCCGAAGAACCGCCCGGTACACATTCCGTATTCCAGGGATTGCAGGTCGGATGGTACGCAGAATTTTCCGTGGAACCGCCCATGGCGAACTCATCCATGTTGAGCTTGCCCAGGATAACGGGATTTTCGGCTTTGAGCTTGGTCATAACCGTAGCATCATAAGGCGGCACGAAGTTTTCCAGAATCTTGGAGGCACAAGTCGTCTTTACGCCCTTGGTGCAGATATTGTCCTTGATGGCGCCCGGGATACCTTCGAGGAAGGAAATCTCCTCACCGCGGGCAATCTTTTCGTCCACGGCCTTAGCCTGAGCCAGAGCTTCGTCACGGGTAATGGTCAAATATGCTTTAACGTCGCCTTCCACCTCGTCGATGCGCGCCAGCACATCTTCGGTGAGCTCTACACTTGTAATCTCTTTATTCACCAGCATATCATGGAGTACATGAGCCGGTTTTTCATATAATCTCACGTTCAATCCTCCTGCCTTAGTCTTCCAGAACCTTCGGTACTTTGAAGTAGCCGTCTTCCTTGAGCGGAGCATTCGCGAGCGCTGCCTCACGGTCAAGGGATGCTTTCACTTCGTCCTTGCGGAACACGTTCTGCATGGGCAGGGCGTAAGTGGTCGGCTTAACATTTTCCGTATCCAGCTCGGACAGATTGTCCATATAGGTCAGGATTTTATCCATCTGGTCAATGTACTTGTCCTCCTGGTCGGCAGGAATTGCCAAACGAGAAAGAACCGCTACATTTTGCAAATCTTCTTTGGTAACTTTCATTTTCTCACCATCCATAGATGTTTATTGTTATCGCTAGGAAACATACTTCAATAGTATAGCACAAATACGGCCGCTCTAAAAGTTTTTCATCTTCAAATTCCGTAAATACGCTTTGTGCTCCGGACTGACCCGTCTGCTCTCAATCGCCTTCTGAATCGCCTTGTTATGTGTCCATGGCGCCAAACGTCGCTCCTCAATATAGGGCAATGATGCCTCATACTGCTTAGCCAGAGCCGTTGCAAAATACCAGGCAATCATCATATTGATATAATATTCCTCTGAGCGGATTTGCGCGACCATTTCAAAATAGGAACGGTCAAAATCCTCATCGAGGAAATGCACCATCAGCATACCGATGGCATAGCGCACAGTGTAAGTACCTTCAGCGTTCAGCCATGTCTTAATCTGCTGTAAAAGTTCCGGCCTATGCTTCTTAAACACCTTCGGCGACATCTGGTCGCAGGTCGCCCAGTTATCCACATAGGGCAGAAATTTTTCCAAGTACGCCATGCACGGTTCATAATCCTTCATTGCCGAAAGAATAAAGGCATGGAGCTGATTTTCCTCATGATACGCATGCGGCAAGTCCTGAAGAAATGCCTCCGCCTTCCCTGCCGCCAGGACTTCTTTGGCCAACTGCCGCAGGGCCGGTGTGCGCACGCCGATTATCTTTTCCGGTGCTATATTGGGTATCAGTTTACTGCTGAATTCCTGATAGTTTTTATCCTGCATGCTAAACAATTTTTTTTGAATGTTCATCTGCACGCCTCCCCAACAATTCTTTAGCCACAAGCTCACTTCTTATCCGCAGAAGTAAATCATCATCGTGTTCTTTAGACAAAAAATTCATACTGCCATACCAAACCAAATCATCATCAAAAACCGCATAATGACAATTGAGATCATTCTGCGCTTCGACGATAACTCCCGCAGCTGTCATTGCTTTTTTGCTAAGTTTTGCCAAATTTTGTTGTTTATCGCTATACACCTCATCGGGTAATGTTATCACCGTTATCTTCGGTTTGGGCTCACCCAAGTCATTTATCCGTTTGATAAATTCCACTACCCGTCTGCGGCTCAACCAGGGACTTGAGATACAAATACGTTCAGCAGCCTTAGAAAAATCCTGCCAAAAAACTTCCTGATAATCGTTTACCGTATAAATGACATTGTTCCCTTCGCCTGTCGGCGCAAACAACTTATACCCCATAGCGGCATAAGCCTTTAACCGTTTTTGATACATGCGTTCCAACATTTTCACATGCACATCCACATAATCATAAATAATTACGTTTTCCTTGCCTGAAAAGTCCCGATGCAAACGGCCTGCATACTGAGCCAAATTTCCCTTCCACGATATCGGCACGGTCAGAAAAAGCGTGTCCAGCCGAGGAAAATTAAAGCCTTCGCCAATATATTTTCCCGTAGCAATAATTGCTATCCGCTTCTGTTTTTCCGCTTCCTGCAGCCGATTTTGACGCTCCCGTCGTTCTTTAGCTGAGCCACCGCCTAATAAAAGCACTGCATAAACATCATGCGCTTGTAACTGTTCGTAAATATATTCAGCATGTTCCTTAAATTTGGTCAGTACTAACGGCGTGCGTCCTTCAGCCAGACTGTTGAGTATATCCGCTAACAGTAAGTCATTGCGCTCTTTATCACCAATGAGCAACTTGTAAAAATCATTGATGGTCGCCCTATCTGTAGTCACCGGGGCAAATGCGGTAAACCGCGGATAGATCTCATGACGAAAATCCTGCATCTTGCCACGTTCTTTTTCCGTAAGCCGATAGCGCAGCGGCCCCAACTGCATGAACATAATTTTTTCATGACCATCATCACGTACAGGCGTAGCCGTAAGGCCGTAAACATATTTGGCTTTGACATTCCACAATACATTTTCAAAAGTAGCTGCACCAGCATGGTGGCATTCATCCATGATGACCATACCATAATCCTGCAAGCGTTTATCCACTTCATCATCCCGGCCCAAAGAAGAAATCATTGCTATGTCCACGATGCCATGCAAAGAATCCCGCCCACTATACAACGTACCTACTATGCTGGTTTTACGTTTTCCCTTAATCATAGGTAACGCTTCATCAATCTGCAGGAACTTTTCAATATCCTGTTGCCATTGCCGCATCAACTCGCGATTATGAACCAAAATCAAGGTATTTACCTTACGACTGGCAATCAAATAAGTTCCCAGAACTGTTTTTCCAAAACCAGTAGCTGCCCCCAAAATTCCCCCATCATGTGCCAGCATAACATCAGCTGCCTCCTGCTGACCTGGTTGCAATTTTCCTTTAAAGGAAACCTTTATCGCCTTACCTTGCTTTCGACAGTCCTCAAAAACAAAGGGTACTTTAGCCTCCGACAGTAACGATATTAAATCAGTCAGTAATCCTCTGGGCAAGGTAACATAATCATCGACTTCACGAAAGCACTGAATCCGCCGCGGTATTTGCTTGGTCGAATAATGCATGGCCTGCATTTTGTAAAACTGCGGATTGCTAAATGTTGCCAGTTGTCTTATACGATTAAGCGAGCGCGGCTTAACCGCGGCTTTGGGAATATATATGCAATTGGCCAATGATATTTGCAATTTGCTCGTGAAGTCTTTTGCTTCCAGCGACAAAACACGCTTTCCTTCCCAGGGCCTTGACTGCTCTGTATAATCTGCACATTCCTCTTGGACAACTATAGCTTTGCTTTCGCTCCAAGCCCTTATCTTCTCCGCTACAAAATCCGCAGTAAGTGGTTTTATATTGGCCAAATACCCCCACTGGTCAGCCACTGCCTGCCAATTTTCATCAACGAATACAGAATTATGCTGCTTGCGTGGCAATCCTTGCAATGGCAGAGCAATCAGATTTCCCAAGCCGCCCGCCGGCATCTCATCCTGATTGGGCAGCATCCTGTCGAAGGTGTTAAAATCCGTCTGCTGCATGACCTCTGCCCCTTTTTCCAGCAATAAGCGGCCAAAAAGTCTCGCCGTCTTAGCGGCTATCGGTTGGGCAAAAAATAACCAGACATGCGCTCCATTTCCTGACCGTGAACGTTCCAAAGCTGAATCTATACCATAAGCATGACATATTTTTCTTAACCCTAGAGCCTCATCCTGCCAATAGCAAGCCGAACCATCATGGTCATCAAAATCGAACACCAAAAATTTACAGGTTGAATCTTCCAATAGAGCATATGTTCCCGCCACAAAGGATTTTCCCTTTTCATCCGTTCCGAGCAAATGCTGACGAGCTACCTGTTCGGTGAACGGCTGCCATTTATGCGCATTGCACGCATTACACTTTACCGGCTTACGTAAGCGCTTAGGACACACATCCTGCCAAAAGTTAACACAAACCGGAGAATACCCTTTGCGCCCCTCGGTTGTTTCCCATCGCTTGGCATAGACATCCCTGCGAGCAACAAAGAGCTTCATAAATAAATTTATCCGCCGTTGTTCCTCAGCCTGTTTATCCATCACAGCGGCAGGTCGTACTTCCATTTTTTCCTGCCAAGCGATACCATGTTCATTTAGCATAGTTCGCAGATGCAGATTTTCTTTGGCCAATCTGCGATTTTCCTGTCGCAGCCACTCCAGTTCTGTCACATTTCTCCCTCCTACAACATGGTAATCGGGTCAATATCAATGGCCACATCCGTGCGCAGATGCAGCTTCTGCTCCCGCAAAAAGGCCTGCACCGCAGGCAAATCGGCGGTCTTAATCAGCACGACAAAGCGGTAGATACCACGGAAGCGGGCAATTACCGCAGGCGACGGACCGATAATCTGCTGCCCCTTTACGCCGTCGAAGTATTCGTTAAAGGCCGTCACCAAATTTTTGGCATTGCCCTTGGCAGTGTTTTCATCTTCATGTTGGAACAACAGTTTGACCAGCCGGCTAAAGGGCGGATAGAACAAGCCCTGCCGCATTTTCATTTCCTGCTCGTAAAAGCCTTCGTAATCCTGGGCAATACCACAGGTCACGGCATAGTGCTCCGGATTATAGGTCTGAATCACCACTCTGCCTTGATGTTCATGGCGCCCTGCCCGGCCGGCCGTCTGGGTAATCAGCATAAAGCAGCGCTCTGCCGCGCGAAAGTCCGGCATGTGCAAACTGGAATCGGCGCTGATGATGCCCACCGCCGTCACATCGGGAATATCATGCCCTTTGGCTACCATCTGCGTGCCCAGGAGGATATCGTATTGTTTCTCACGGAACTTCTGCAGGATTTCCTGATGGGCAAATTTGGTATTGGTCGTATCCCTGTCCATGCGGATAACGCGGGCAGACGGCACCAGTTGGTGAAGTTCCTGCTCCAGCTTCTCTGTACCGGAACCGAAATATTTAATGTAGCGGCTGCTGCATTTCGGACATACATCGGGCACCGGCTCCGTCACATCGCAGTGATGACAGGACAGTTTGCCGTTCTTATGATAGACCAGCGGCAGGCCGCAGAGCTTGCATTTAATGACCTCGCCGCAGGAACGACACATGACAAAGGTGGAAAAGCCCCGCCGATTCAGCATGATGATAATCTGCTGGTTCTGTGCCATAGTCGTTTCAATCAGCTGCTGCAAGGCCGCTGACATGATATGTCGATTGCCCATGCGCAGTTCCTGCCGCATATCAATGCATTGCACAACAGGCAGGGGCAGATTGCCGATACGTTTGGGCATATTGAGCAAGGTCAGTTCCCCGGCCTTTGCCCGATAATAACTTTCGAGTGAAGGGGTCGCACTCCCTAGCAATAGTACCGCCTGATGGATTTTTGCCAGTTCCTCGGCCACAACCTTGGCATGATAGCGGGGCGATTCGTCCTGCTTGTAGGACATATCCTGCTCCTCGTCCATGATGATTAGGCCCACATCACTAGCCGGCGTGAAAAGCGCCGAGCGCGCACCGATAATAATACCTGCCTGACCGCGCCGCACCCGAAGCACGGCATCATTGCGTTCCGCCAAAGACAAGCGGCTGTGCATAACGACAATATCCTGCGCAAAATACGCCTTAAAGGCCATAACCACCTGACCGGTCAGGGCGATTTCCGGCACCAGCACAATAACCTGTCGCCCGGCCTGCCGGACTTTCCCCGCCATTTCGATATAGACCTGCGTCTTGCCGCTGCCGGTTACGCCTTTCAGCAAAAAGCCCTGATATTCCCGCTTGTTTACAGCCGGTTCCATCGCCGCTATAGCCGCTTTTTGGTCAGTAGTCAGTTCCACCTCTGCGTGCACTGCTTCTGCATTACTATAACTGTCCCGCATAATCCGGCGATTTTCCATGCGGATAATGCCATCCGCCGCCAGCGCCTTTAAGACCTGCGCCGATATCTTTTGGGCTTTGAGCTCCTTGACCGCCATTTTGCCGCCCGCCGCCGCGAGGACCTCTAATGCATGCGCCTGTGCTTTTTTCCGCTTATAGTCGTTAAGCAGTTCTTCGTTAACTTCCACCTGCAAAACGGCGTCCTGCTCATAGCGGGCTTTTTCCCGCTTGTCCGCCGCATACTCCCTGCGGATAATGCCATACTGTACCATCTTGTCCAGCATGGCCGGCAATTCCGCCTTTAACTCCGGCAGTTTTTTCCCTAAGGCCAGACGGCTTGCCGGTTCTGCAGCCAAAGCCTCATAAACCTGCCGATAGGTGGGCATATGCAGGAGGATATGTTCATGCTGCATGGGGTCGCTTTCATAGAGCACCGTAATTTTCAGGCCGCTTTTCCCCGGCATAAAGAGCCGCATCATCTCCGCCAGTGAGCACAAGTAAAAATCCGCCAGCCATTTCGCTGCCCGTAAAACCGGCGGCGTAAACCAGGCTTCTTCGTCCACCGCAGCTTCAATGGGCTTTAGCTTGCCCTGCATATCACCAAGTTCTGCAGCAGACTGCTCCGCCACGGACAGAATAAAACCTTCCACCTTGCGCCCGCCGAAGGGCACAAAAACACGCCAGCCTGTTTCCAAATAGGAAAGCTCGGCTGGCACGCTGTAGGTATAGGCTTTAGCTATGCTTTTTACGGGAATATTGACAAAGACGCTGGCTGTCAGCATGTATTTTTAACCACCATTCATAAATCGTTTGTATCTTTAAATTCTAACATTCCCCCTGTGAATGCGCAACAAATTATCCAAAACGCCGTAACCCCCTAACTTTAGTTATGGGGATATAAGGCGTGTCCACCGAATTTACGTAAGTAATTGAAGGTGGACAATTACTTTTTAACTTGTGTTGTATTATCTTTCTTAAAGTTGTATAATACAAATATGGGAGAAATAAAATATCATTCAAGCCACAATATCGTATATTCATGTAAGTACCATATCGTGTTCTGTCCCAAGTACCGCAGAAAAGTGTTGGTCAATGGCGTTGACACCAGACTAAAGGAGCTGGTCAAGTCAATCTGTGAAGAAATCCAAGTCGATGTAATCGAAATGGAAATCATGCCAGACCATGTGCATCTTCTACTGGAGGTTCACCCGCAGTTCGGTGTTCACAAAGCCGTAAAGACTATCAAGGGCAAGACCTCTCGTATCTTGAGGCAGGAATTTCCATGGCTGACAACTAAACTGCCTAGCCTATGGACAAACAGCTATTTTTGCTCCACTGTCGGTGGTGCTCCGCTTAACATCGTGAAGCAGTATATCGAGAGCCAAAAAACATCGCAAAGGAAGTGAGAAAATGGACAAGTACACAATGGGCTTCAAATTCAGAATATATCCGAACCATGCCCAGCAAGAACTCATTAACCATACTCTGGGCTGTTGCCGATTTGTGTTCAATCATTTTCTCGCCATCCGTAGAGATGAATGGACTGCAAACCATAAGTCTGTAACCTACAATCAGACCAGTGCCATGCTGACGGACTTGAAAAGGTATGAAGAGTATAGCTGGCTGAAAGAGGTAGACAGCATGGCATTACAGGAGTCTTTGAAGAATCTCGACACAGCATACCAGAATTTCTTCAAACACCAAGCAAAATACCCACGCTTCAAATCCAAGCATAACCATAGCCAGTCCTACCGCACCAGGAATCAGAGCAAAGGCGTCCGTATCGTAGGGAATCGAATTAAACTGCCAAAAATCGGAGCTGTGAAAATCAAGCAGAGCCG
>NZ_AUJE01000025.1 GCF_000424065.1 Selenomonas ruminantium subsp. ruminantium ATCC 12561 | reverse complement strand
TACGCCGAAAGTACTTGTCTGGAGACGGACTGGGAGGATAGGGCGTTGCCAGTTGAACGTGAAAGCTTCCGCGTGACGGAAGCTTTTTTTTATGTTATACTAGCGTTGGTGTTATTTCTTATTTTTTTTCAGGAGGGGGATTATCTATGATTGAAGAATTTAAGAAGTTTATCATGCGGGGAAATGTTTTGGACATGGCTGTAGGTATCATCATTGGTGCTGCCTTTGGCAAGATTGTTACCTCCTTTGTCAATGACATTTTAATGCCGCCGATTGGTCTCATTTTGGGGCAAGTGGATTTCTCCAATTTGTTTATCAATCTGTCTGCTACACCTGCAACAACGCTGGCTGAAGCCAAGGCTGCAGGGCTGCCGGTTATCGCCTATGGTTCTTTCCTCAATGCTGTTATTGATTTCCTGATTATTGCCTTTGCCATCTTTATGCTGATTAAGCAGGTAAATCGCATCATGCCGAAGAAGGAAGAACCGAAAGAGCCGCGCCTTTGCCCCTATTGTAAGACGGAAATTCCGGATGAGGCAACAAAATGCCCGCATTGCACATCGGCACTTTAATCTTTTTATCGTTTTATAGGAGCCTTACGATAAATTATGTCGTAAGACTCTTTTTATTTTCCACAAGGTTATCCACAGAGAAATGTAGATGAAGGTTGCTTTTAGGGGCTGTTTTTCAGGATTTTTTCAAAAAAGAGTATACTTATCCACAATATCCACAGAAAAACTGTGCACAATGTGGATAAGTATAAGATTTAAGCTAGCGGGGAAATTATAATTTTTCTGACGATTGTGGATAACTTTATGTGGAGATGAGTGGCATTATTTATTGTGGTTTTTAATCCGTTTCTAATTAAATCCGGTTATAATAGCTCTCTATCGAACTCAAAGGAGGTTTTAAAATATATGGCAATGTCTAAAGGAAAGCAACTGTGGCTGACGATATTTCTCGGATTGATGACTGCGATGGCACCTTTGGCAACGGATATGTATCTTCCTGCCTTGCCCACTGTACAGGTGGATTTTGGTATTACGGCATCTTTGGCGCAGATGACGTTGACGATGACCATGATTGGCATGGCATTAGGGCAGATTTTTGCCGGCCCGATAAGTGACCGCTATGGGCGAAAATGGCCCTTGACCGCAGGCATGGTCGTTTTTACGCTGTCGACCGTAGGCTGTGTATGGGCGCAGGATATTATGGTGTTTCTGTTTTTCCGGTTTATTTCGGGTTTTGCAGGAGCCAGCGGCATTGTGATTGCCAAGGCGATTGCCCGTGATGTATGCCAGGGGCCGGAACTGACCAAGTTTTTTGCGATGCTCATGATGGTCAATGGGCTGGCGCCGATTATTGCGCCAGTTATCGGTGGGCAGATACTATTGTACACGAGTTGGCGGGGCGTATTCGTAGTGCTGGTGGCAATAGGAATTTTTCAGCTTATCGCTACGCTTATCTACAAGGAAACCTTGCCGAAAGACCATCGACTGGCAGGCCTGCGGGAGTCTTTTGCCAAGTTCCCCATGCTGCTCAAAAATCGGTATTTCCTGGGGCATTGTCTGGTGCAGTGCTTTGTATTTGGAGCGTTCTTTTCGTATCTTGCGGGTTCGTCCTTTGTCTTTCAAAACATCTTTCAGGTTTCGCCGCAGATGTTCAGTCTGATTTTTGGCGGCATCGGTGCAGGTCTGCTATTTTCGGGAGCTTTGCCGGCACGGCTGGCGGGGCGTGTGGCTGATGTGAAGATGCTGCATATTTCCCTGTTGGTGCCGCTAATCGGTTCCGTGCTGTTGCTGTTGGCGTTCTCGACAGGAATGGGTATGGTGGTTATTCTGCCGGTGCTGTTCTTGACCATTGTGCCGCTGTCGGTGCTGGGGGCAGCCAGCTTTTCACTGGCGCTCTCCCGTCAGGGGAAAAATGCCGGTAGTGCCAGTGCATTGATTGGCTTTTTTTCCATGATATTGGGCGGTTGCATGATGCCTTTGGTAGGGATTGCCGGGGAAAATACCGCGATTCCCATGTGCGTGATTATGTTAAGCGGTTATGGCTTGGGGTATGTGGTCTTTCGTATGATGATAGCGCCGGAACATCGAGACTAAAAATAAAGCCTGTCAGCATATTGAACTGCTGATGGGCTTTATGTTATATTGATGGTGTTGTTTTTGATTGAGGAAAGGATAGTTTCGCATGGAATATAAGATGATTGCTTTGGATTTGGATGGTACGCTCAATAATGATGAAAAAGTCATTACGCCGCGTACGCGTGATGCCTTGATGGCTGTGCAGGAGCAGGGCGTTATTGTGGCACTGGTATCTGGTCGTCAGGCACCGGGATTGCAGCGGGAGGCAGATGCTCTGCATTTGGAAGATTATCATGGTCTGCGGATTTCCTATAATGGCGGCCGGATTCAGGATGCAACTACGGGAAAAATCCTCTTTGACAGTGCCATTGATAATGCAACGGCAGTGGATTTCCTGCGTCATTTGGAGCAATGGCCGGAGCTTTCCCCGATTGTGGATGATGGCGAGTTTATCTACACTACAGATGCCAGCCGTCACAAGGTTATGGACGAGAGCCGCAACAACAATCTGCAAGTCAAAATCGTGGACAATATTGCTGATGCGGTGGATTTTGCGCCGGTCAAGATTCTGACGGCGGCACCGAATGAAATCCTTGTACCGCATCTTGCCGATATTCGCCGCGGCTTTGAGGATAGACTGTCCTTCGTGCAGTCGGCGCCGTGGTTCTATGAGGGTACGGTCAAGGGCGTCAGCAAGAACAGTGCCTTAGACCAGGCATGCAAGCGTCTGGGCATTGCGCCGGCGGAAGTCATGGCCTTTGGCGATGCGCAGAACGATATGAGCATGCTGGATTTTGCTGGTTATGGCGTGGCCATGGGCAATGCCTGCGATGAGCTCAAAGCTATGGCCGATGAGATTACGGCAACGAATAATGAAGACGGCATTGCCGTAACATTGGCCAGACATTTTGATATTTGATGACGAAAAGCCTTCCCGGTGCGGAAGGTTTTTTTTATGTTTATTTGGCAGGATTTTTAGGGGTTAGAGCGAAAGTTGTCGACAGATGTGTTTGATAATCTTTTAGAGAAAAGAGGTTGGAACGATGAAAAAAATGATTAGCAGGAGTTGTGCACGCAGGACAGCGGCTGCTTTAGCTGCGGCGATAGCGGTCAGTCTGGCGCCGGCTGGCTGGTGTGCGGCTGCGCCGGCTTCTTCCTACACGGCCGCGGCGAATCAGCGGGTTTACCACCAGTTGGACTTCTCCGATGAACAGGAACGAAAGTTTGCCGAGAAGGGCCTGATTGAAGCACTGCAAGCGCTGGAAATCAAAGATGCCAATGGCAGAGTAGTATGGAGTCAGGCCGCTTATGATTTTTTGAAAAATAAAGCGCCGGATACGGCCAATCCCAGCTTGTGGCGCAATGCACAGAACAATCATGTCTGCGGGCTCTTTGAAGTTATGGATGGCATCTATCAGGTACGCGGTTATGATATGTCCAATATCACTTTTGTCCGGGGAGATACCGGCTGGATAGTCTTTGATCCGCTGATGACGGTGGAGTGCAGTCAGGCTGCTAAAGCGCTGGTGGAAAAGCACTTTGGCAAGCGTCCGGTGAAAGCGGTCATCTACAGTCATTCGCATGTGGACCACTACGGCGGAGTGCGGGGCGTTGTTTCGGAGGCGGACAAAGTACCCATTATTGCGCCGGAAGGCTTTGAGGAGCATGCCGTCAGTGAAAATGTCTATGCCGGAGCCGCTATGGGCCGCCGGGCTTCTTATCAATATGGGACGCTGCTGGACCCGGGGCCTGAGGGGCGGCTGTCCATTGGCATCGGCATGGGGCAGTCCGTCGGCCAGATTTCCTATCTTTCGCCGACTGTAAACATTAAGCGCACAGGCGAAAAGCTCAAGATTGATGGTGTGGAGATGGAATTTCAGCTGACACCGGGCACTGAGGCTCCTGCCGAAATGAATACCTGGTTCCCGCAAAAGAACGCGCTGTGGATGGCGGAAAACTGTACGGGCACACTGCACAATCTCTATACCCTGAGGGGCGCAGAGGTGCGCGATGGCAACAAGTGGTCGCATTATTTGATGGAATCCCTAAGCCGCTATGGCGACAAGGCACAGGTGGTCTTTCAGGCGCATAACTGGCCTCATTGGGGAAATGCGTATATTAAGGAGTACATCACGAATACGGCGCTGATTTATCAGTTTATCCATGACCAGTCCCTGCTCTATCTGAATCGGGGTATGACGGAAAATGAAATTGCCCATGCTATCCATTTGCCGCCAGCGCTGGAAAAGGTCTGGTATACCCGTCAGTATTATGGTACGGTTCCCCATAATGCCAAGGCCGTGTATGAAAAGTACATGGGCTGGTATGATGCCAATCCGGTGAATCTGAATGCCTTGCCGCCTGCGGTAAGTGCGAAGAAATATGCAGAGTATCTGGGTGATCCGCAGGCTGTGCTGGAAAAAGCACGGCAGGATTTTGCCAAAGGAGAGTATCAGTGGGTGGCAGAAATTACCAATCAGCTGGTCTTTGCTGACCCCAAGAATCAGGAGGCGCGCAATCTCTGCGCGGATGCATTGGAACAGCTGGCCTATCAGGCGGAATCCGGCACCTGGCGCAATGTGTATTTGTCAGGCGCCAAGGAATTGCGGGAGGGCAGTAAGTTCGACCCCAACCGCACGCCGCCGCCAAGCCCGGATATCCGCCGCAAAATGGATTCGTCCATGATGCTGGACGATTTGGGGATTATGCTGGATACGGATAAGGCGCATGATTTGAATTTTGATGTAAATCTTCATCTGACGGATACAGGGGAAAAATATCTGCTGAAGATTCGTTCAGGGGTTCTGCTCTATCAGAAAGGTGAGGAAACAAAGAATCCGGATGCAGTCTGGCGGATGCCGAAGGATGGATTGTTTACCCTGCTCAGTAAGGATAAGGAAAAACAGGCGAAATTGATTCGGCAGGAAGGGGATAAGAGTCTGCTCAATCGGTTCTCGGATGCGATTACGGTGACGAAGGCATTCTTTAATATCATTGAACCTTAGTGCGTGCGATGTGGCGAGCGGGACTTTATTTGCTGGCCTGCGCTAAATGGCGCCTTCGTCTATGCCGTTAACTTAGCGGGATGCTCCGGTTACCACGTCGCGGCTTGCAGCGTGGTGTCCGGGGCTTTTCGTTTTGGCGCCAGCCTGCGGCAATCGCTCCGGGCAGCAAATAAAGCCCCGCTCGCCCTTGGGAGGGCATTGCGGCTCGACTGTAGGCAAAGTGAAAAAAGATTGTTCTGTATGCGTGGCTGTGATATATTAGTTACACAAATAATTGAATGGATTTAGATAGAGGAACGATAATGGAAGAACAGAAACATAAGCGCCGTATACATTACAGCGGCAAGTATCCCCGGCACTTTGCGGAGAAGTATAAGGAACTTAACCCGGAAAAGTATGGGGCGGAAGTGGCGCATGTTATCGCTAAGGGCAACACACCGGCGGGCATGCATATTCCCATTATGGTGGAGGAGATTCTGGATGTGCTGGCCATTCAGCCCGGTGAGCAGGGCTTTGATGGCACATTGGGCTATGGCGGGCATACGCTGGCCATGCTGGAAAAACTTGCCGGGCAGGGGCGGCTTTACAGCGGGGATATTGACCCGATTGAGTCGAAGAAAACGGAAGCCCGCATCCGCGAGAAAGGATTTGGTGAGGAAATCTGGCAGCTGCGGAATATGAATTTCTGTCAGATTGATGAACTGGCGCAGGAAGTCGGCGGTTTTGATTTCGTGCTGGCGGATTTGGGCGTGTCCTCCATGCAGATTGATAACCCCGAGCGGGGGTTTACCTTCAAGAGTGATGGGCCGCTCGATTTGCGGCTGAATCCTGAAGCGGGGATTACGGCTGCAGAAAGGCTGGCGGATATTTCCAAGGAAGAACTTATGGGCATGTTGCAGGAAAATGCAGATGAACCTTATGCGGCCGAGATTGCCCGGCAGATTACCCGCCGCCGCTGGCCAATCAAGACCACGCGGGAGCTTTATGACGAGGTGGCCAAGGCTTTGGCGAAGGTGGAACTGCCCTCTGAGATGAAGGAGCGGGCAGGCTACAGCACGAAGAAACAGGCACTTGCGCGGGAAGAACTTATCAAAAAAAGCAGCGCCCGGGTGTTCCAGGCACTGCGCATCGATATCAATCACGAGTATGAAGTTCTCTATGAATTTATGGAAAAACTGCCGCAGGCGTTAAAGTCTGGCGGCAGGGCGGCTATTCTGACCTTCCATTCCGGCGAGGACAGGATTGTGAAGAAAGCCTTTAAGAATTTCTTCCAGCAGGGCATCTACCGCGAGATTTCGCAGGAAGTTATCCGTCCGTCCAAGGAGGAATGCTACCGCAACAGCCGGGCACATTCCACGAAAATCAGGTGGGCAATAAAGGCTTAATTTTTACGGACCTTGGCGAAATGCAGTTCAGGGATATGTTCAATTAAATTCATATTATGGGCTAGAGCATAGAATGTCTCCAGCCCTTTTTTGTATTCCTCGGTTAAATCCCATTTGATGGTGTTGTAAAGGTAGCTGTCCAATTGTTCATAGGTGAAGGGCTTGTCATCCAGCACCGAGCTGATGATTTTGTCCTTTTGTTCGGGATATCTGCGGAAGGCCTTGGTTACACGGTCGTAGATAAGTTGCAGCATTTCCGGATTATTTTCGGCAAAGTCCCGGTTTACGACCCAAAGAGCATAGACCATCTTCTGGCCGGTGAGTTCCTGCCATTCCTGGCCTAAATCGTAGTAGTAAAGGCCTTCTTCGCGGTGATGATAGCACCAAAGGGCATCATCGCCGATTAAAAGGGAGGCTGTGGCATCGTCGGGTATGGGCTTATCCGGGCCGACATGGCGCACATAGTAGTTGGGAATGGCACCGTAACTGCGTAGGATGATTTTTAAGAGGCAATGCGAGGTCGCACTCTTGGCTGTGAGGATGATTTTATCATCCTTAAGGCTTTCGATGGGCTTTTTGGAAATCAGCAGGATGCTCTGCACAGGACCATCGGTGCTGATGCAGACATCGGGAAGAATCACTAATTTTTCGCTGTGGCGGGCGAAGATGATGGACGAGGTGTTGCTCATGTCCAGGCGCCCGTTGATGATGTCATTGTTCAGCACGGCAGGTACGCCGCGCGTTATGGAAAGCCCCTGGGCGGCGCCATGATTATAGCTGTAGGAAAGGGGCAGAACGTTCAAAAAATCAATATGCCCAACGCGGGGACAGGTCATAGATGTTCCTCCTAAATGCAAAGACTTCCTTTTCATTATAACGCCGTTGTTCTAGTTTTGCTATAGGCAAAACTTCCTCTTGGCGTTTCCCTAAAGGACTAGCTTCGCTTCGCAACGAGGCGGGAAATATGTTTGCTGTCTGTTTTGATATTCTTGCCTCGTTATAACGCCGTTTGCGATTGACTTCTAGCATTTTTGGGGGTAAAATTAATTGATAGAATCAACTTAGTATTTTAAGGGGGATTTATAAAATGGATGAATACGTAAACTGGGGGCGTTGGTTCTCCATTCTGCACCGCCGTTCACAGCTCTTTGTTGTAGAGGCCTGCCAGCAGTTTGGCCTGACCTTTTCGGAGTATAGTATGCTGATTCGCCTTTACGATAAGGAAGGCGCCAAGCAGGATGATTTGGCAGCCATGCTCTATCTCGATAAAGCAGTGGTGACCCGTACCATCAATCTGTTGGTCAAGAAAGGCTTTATCTATCGTGAGGCGGATACGGTAGACCGGCGTATCCGTCATATCTATCTCACCGAGTATGGCCGTCAGCAGCATGATTATCTGCGCAATGTCATTCAGGGTTGGATTGATTATTTGGTGGAAGATATGGATAAGGATGAGGCCAAGGAACTGTTCAATGGTTTCCATAAGCTGGTGGACAGGGCTTGTGATGCAGATTTGGTAGAGTTGGCCAAAAAATTACCGACAGGGGGCGCTGTGCGTGAAAAACTTTAAGTTTTTAGCGGCGCTTCTGCTGTCCGGTGTGGTTTTGGTAAGTGGCTGCGGCCATAAGGAGGCGATTACGGATAAACCGGTGCTGGTGAAAACACAGCAGGCCGGCATCGGGAGCAGTGAGCAAAGCGGCAACTATTCCGGTATCGTCAAGGGCCGTTATGAAACCAATATGGCCTTTCAGGTAGGCGGACAGATTATCTCCCGCAATGTGCAGGCGGGCAGCCGCGTGCGGGCTGGCGATGTGCTGATGGTCATTGATGCCCGTGATGTCCTGCAGCAATCCAATCAGGGCGATGCGCAGGTGGCATCGGCTAGAGCGCAGCTGGAACTGGCTGAAAAGAATCTCGAACGCTATACCCAGCTGTTTGAGGAAAATGCGGTATCCCGAGCAACCCTTGACCAGTATCAGACCAACTACGATGCGGCCTTCGCGGCTTATCGCAGCGCTTATGCCCAGCAAAAGCAGGGGCATAATGCCTTGGGCTACACCAACCTTGTGGCAGGGGCTAATGGCGTGGTTTCGGCGATTTCGGCGGAAGAAGGTCAAGTGGTCGCTGCCGGACAAACGGTGTTGACCCTGGTGCAGAATGGCGAAATGGAAGTGGAAATCGCTGTGCCGGAAAATAAGGTCAGCGAGCTGTCCCTGGGCATGCCTGTATCGGTGAATTTCTGGGCGTTGAAGGGACGGGCAGACGGCACCATTCGGGAGATTTCGCCGATGGCAGACAGTACAACCCGTACCTATAAGGTGCGCGTTTCTCTGCCGGAACCGCCGGCAGGTATGCAGCTGGGCATGACCGCCAGTGTGGACATCAAGGGAGATGGTAATGAAGCGGGCGGCGCTGTGCTGCCATTGTCGGCCATTTTCCAGGATGGCGATACGCCACAGGTCTGGGTCGTAGGCGATGATAACACGTTGACCGCTAAAGCCGTTGCCGTGGAAAATCTTGGCGATGACAAGGTGCAGGTAACAGGACTTAATGTGGGCGACTTGGTGGTTACGGCCGGCGTTCATAAGCTCCATGAGGGGCAGACGGTACGGACGGAGGCGGACTGATGCGGAATCTTACAGAAGTCAGTCTCAAGAACCGGACGCTGGTCTGGTATTTTATCATCATAACGGCCATTGGCGGTATCTTGTCTTATTTCCAGCTGGGGCGCATGGAAGACCCGCAGTTCACCATCCGGCAGATGGTCGTGACGGCGGCCTGGCCGGGCGCTACGGCGGAGGAAATGCAGGAGCAGGTCACGGACAAGCTGGAAAAACGCCTGCAGGATACGCCGCATCTGAAAGCAATCAAAAGCGAAAATCGTCCGGGGCAGACGGTAATCTATGTGGAACTGGACGATACCATTGCCAAGGCAGATATTCGTCCGACCTGGCGTGATGTGCGCAATTTCTGCGAGGATATCAAACGCAATCTGCCGGAGGGTGTATACGGCCCTTATTACAATGACCGCTTTGATGATGTATACGGCACGATTTATGCCGTGACCGGCGATGGCTATAACTACGAGGAATTGCGGCAGTATGCGGAAAAGACCCGCCGCTTGCTCTTGAGTGTTCCCAGTGTGCAAAAAGTAGAGCTTATCGGGGAGCAGAAGGAAAAAATCTATGTGGAACTCGATACCATGAAACTTTCGGAGCTGGGTATCAGTCCACAGGTGATTTCTAATGCCTTAAAGACGCAGAATGAAATGACGGCAGCGGCGATGGTGGATACGGATTCTTCCAATGTCTACCTGCGCCTCACTGGTCAGTTTGCTGATGTAAAAGCCGTGGAGGAAATGCCCATCAGCGTGAATGGCCGCAACTTCCGTCTGGGCGATATTGCCAAAGTCAGCCGTAAGTTCAGCGACCCGGCCGATAATAAGATGTTCTTTGATGGCGAACCGGCTGTGGGCATTGCCGTATCCATGGAAGATGGGGGCAATATCCTTGACCTCGGCGAAAACTTAAAAAAACAGGTTGCAGCTGTACAGGCCGAAGTTCCCGCAGGTGTAGAAATCCGTCAGGTGGCCAATCAGTCGGAAGTGGTCAAATCCTCCATCAACGAGTTTATCAAGACGCTGATGGAAGCGATTGTGATTGTGTTGGCGGTTAGCTTCTTGTCCTTGGGCGTTCGCACCGGTATGGTGGTGGCCTGCTGTATCCCGTTGGTGCTCTGTGGTGTGTTTATCTCCATGTATTTGTTGGGGATTGATTTGCACAAGGTATCCTTGGGTGCGCTGATTATTGCTTTGGGCCTGCTCGTTGATGATGCCATTATCGCCGTGGAGATGATGAGTGTAAAACTTGAGGCGGGGCTCTCACGCTTTGAGGCGGCGTGCTTTGCCTTTAAGGCTACCGCCAAGCCCATGCTGACGGGGACGCTTATCACCTGCGCGGGCTTTATTCCCGTGGCGTTTTCCAAGGGCATGGCCAGTGAGTTCTGTAATGCCTTGTTCCCCGTTATTGGCATTGCGCTGGTGCTCTCGTGGGTGGTGTCGGTCATGGTTGCCCCGCTTTTGGGCACCTATATGATTCGCGTAAAGCCGAAAACCGATGCCCAAGGGGAAATCAATCCCTATCAGAGCCGCTTTTATGTGGAGTTCCGCAAGGTTTTGCGTTGGTTTTTGAGCCATCGGCAGGCCGTGCTGTTGGGGACCGTCGCGCTCTTTGTGGTGTCGCTGCTGATGATGCCGCATATCCGTCAGGAATTTTTCCCCACGTCCACCAGACCGGAAGTGCTGATGGAACTCAAACTGCCGGAAGGTTCGTCCAAGGCGGCTTCGCAGGAAGTGGCTGCCCGTATGTCCGCATTTTTGCAGGAACGGCAGGATTTACTCGAAAACTATGCCTATTATGTAGGCCGTTATACACCTCGCTTTGTGCTGACCGTTGACCCGAAGGCCGAGACGGATAATGTCACCCATTTTGTACTGGTGGCCAAGGATGTGCAGGCACGCGAAAAGCTGGCCGCCGAACTGCAAACGGCCTTTAACGAGGAATTTTCCGATGTGCGGGCAAAAATCCAGTATATCCAGACCGGCCCGCCGGCGGATTATCCGGTGATGCTCCGTGTGACGGGCTACAGCACCGAGCAGACTAAGGAATTGGCGCACAGAGTAGCTGACATTGTGGCGGCTGACAGCAACAACTACAATGTGAATCTGGATTGGAATGAAAAGAGCAAGGTCGTCAAGCTGGAACTTGACCAGGACAAGCTGCGAGCCATGGGGCTTAGTGCACAGGCGGTAAAGCAGATGATTTACACGGAGGTCACCGGCGCAACGGCGGCGCAGTTCTACACCGGCGACCGGACGCTCGATATCACCCTGCGTCTGGCGGTAGCCGACCGAGAGGATTTAGGCAAGCTCGGCAGCCTGCCCATTTATCTGGGCAATGCCGGTTATGTGCCCTTGGAGCAGATTGCCAAAATTTCCTATGGTGCTGAAGATGGTTTGATCAAGCGGCGCAATTTGATGCCCACCATTACGGTGCAGGCCGATATCCATAGCGGTACGGCCAATGATGCAACGCAGAAGGCGTATGAGGCAACGAAGCAACTGCGGGAAGATTTGCCCTTGGGTTGTAATATCGAACCGGCAGGGGCACTGGAGAACAGCAATAATTCGCTGGGGTATCTGTTGATTCCGATTCCTGCGATGCTTTTTGTCATCATGACCCTGCTGATGTTCCAGCTCGACAGCGGCAAGCAGATGTTATTGACCCTGCTCACGGCGCCGCTAGGCCTTATCGGCGTGGTCTGGGGCATGCTGATTACCGATTCGGCCATGGGCTTTGTGGCGGAACTGGGGATACTGGCGCTCTTTGGCATGATTATCCGCAACTCGGTTATCCTTATCGACCAGATAAAGAAGCATATCGCAGACGGCGAAAGCCCCTATGATGCCGTGGTGGATTCGGCTGTTTTGCGCTTCCGTCCCATTATGCTGACCGCGGCAGCGGCCATCCTCGGCATGATTCCGCTGATGGCAAGCTCCTTCTGGGGGCCGATGGCGGTGGCGATTTCCAGCGGACTGCTGGTAGCTACTGTGTTGACACTCTTGGTGCTGCCTACCATGTATGCGGTGGCTTATAAGGTTGAGAATAAATAATTACATAGTTGTAAAGAAGTACTAAGACGCCCGGCGGCTGATAATACTTTTCCTTCGCCATAGACAGGCTTGTCAAAAGCTATGGAAAAGCATCATCAGCCGCCGGGCTTAGTGTTTGCATTGTAAGTCTTGATTGGTGGTTATGCGGCTTTGTTTTTAGCTTTGTTGGCTGCCCAATTGGCTACTTGTGGTTGAAGGAGACGGACTACCTTTTTCCGGGACATATTCTTATCAAGGGAAATTCGGTTTGCTTCTGCTTTGCCGAATGCGTGGGTGGCACATTCTAAAGCGCCGTCACCATAGCAGGATAGCGTTGCGGCGTAGGTTTCCAGGTCGTGAATTTTTAAGAAAAGCATATCCATTTTTTGCGATGCATAATTTTTCGCTATCCATTCGCTAAGCCGTTTCTCTAAGGCAATCCTTTTTTCAGGGGTCAGGGCAACGACCGTAGCACAGCCGTAGGAGATGCCGTTTATGGTGAATTCCTTGTAGTCGGAATAGAAAATTTCCTGGTCCGACATATCCTTATAGGCGGCCAATTCTTCTTCCATTGCGAGGAAATAGGCATTTCTGTTCTTAATGCCCGCTTTTTTTTCTAAATCGGCAACAGCCTGTCTGTCCAAATCCGTGGTCGTGGAGCTTTGCAGATTATCGGTATCGGATAGTATCGCGGAGAGCATCATGCCGGCAATCTCTCTGGTTATGGGAACATTGGCTTCCTGATATTCAAGCCAAATAATGGTGGAGGTGCAGCCGACAGGCATATTGCGGTAATAAACGGGGGCCGAAGTTTTTACATCACCAATCAGATTGTGATGGTCGATGATTTCCAGTACATTGGCTTTCTCCATGCCTTTGACCGCCTGGGCAAAACTATTATGGTCTACCAGGATAATGTTTTTGCCGGAGGCATCGTCAAGCAGCAACGGTTCCCTGATGCCGAAATAATTTAGGGCGTAGGTCGTTTCTGCATTGGGCAAACTAGCAATCCGTGCCTCTGCGTTTACTCCTAACTGTCGTTTTAGGCTGGCATAAGCAATGGCTGTGCATACGCTGTCGGAGTCAGGAGGATTATGCCCCACTACATAGGTTACGCCTTTGCCATAGTCAATGCCCTGCATAAAAGAAGGATAGTTGATGTTAGACTGGCGATTGTTAGCTCCTGCAACCGGAGCAGAGCAAAGAAGCAAGCCGATAAAAAACATAGCGCAACCCCATAAAACGGAATAATTTTTCTTTCGCATAGAGATGTTCCTTTCTTTTGTGTTAGACAGGTGAAATGATTTATTTTACATTTCGCGGGACCGCCAGGATTCACCTGCTTTTGTGAGTAATAATTATTCTTGATTTTGCTAAATATATTGACAATTTAACAATTGATTGCCTATAATATTAATTGGTAAAGGGTATTTTCATTGACAAAAGTCCTTGATTTTGCTAAGATTAGGAATGAAATTGATAATATTTCTACATTATCGATTTTGTTCTCCAATGGCAGAATGGGGAAACAGGATGCCCAAGAAAGAAATAGGCGGGGATAGCCCCTGTTTATATGTTGTTTTATGTTAAGGAGGATGGATTCGATGTTCCAGAAAACTGATTTTTGGATTGGTCTGGCTGTAGGTGCCGTTGCTGGTATCTTTGGTTATCGTTTCATGCAGGAGCGTGAAGCTCAGCTGGCTGCTATGCAGCAGGCTGCTCCCGCTGCTGAACTTCCGGTTGCTGAACTGCAGCGCCAGAAGGAAGAGCTCGAAGATTTAATCGCAGCTCAGGAAGCTAAAAAGGCTAAATAATATAATTCGTTTTTGACGAGAAAGGAGACTGCCGCTCTTGACTTTAGCGGCAGTCTTTTCTTGTCAGCAGGGAGGAAATTGTTTTGAGTTTGCTGGGAAACATCCAAATCCCCACCAATAAGCTGGATTTATTTATCCGTTCTGTGGATATCTCGTCCTATCTGCCCGGACGGGTGCGCCTGTATAGCAATAATCTCATTGGCAATGCCGGTCTGGCTGCGGAAGTCGAAAGCCAGCTGCTGGCTTTTGGTGAGATTGACAGCGTGCAGACCAACACCACATCGGGTTCCATATTAATCCTTTATGAGCCGGAAAGACTCCGCCGCAACGCAGAATTGCGCAAGGTGGAAGAGTATATTATGACGCATGCAAGGAGGAAATAACGAATGTCTTATGTATCTGGATTTATGATGGGGGCGGCTATCGGCAAGAGCATTCGCCAGATGGTAGCAGGTGGCGGTGCACCAAAGATGGGCGGCACGGCTGCTATGCCTTTACGCAAAGTACAGCGCACAGTGGCCGCAGCAGTCTGCCTGGCGCCGTCCTTTAAGCTGGTGTCGAGCCTGCCCGGACGCCGCCGTTATCGCGTGAGCAAGCTTTCGCCGGAACTATCTAAGCTGCTCGAAGAACAGCTCATTAAGCTCAGCTATGTGCAGAGCGTGCAGGCAAATCCCGTCAGCGGCAGCATTTTGCTGGTGTTCGATGAAGCCTATGAGGCGGATGTGGAGCAGCTGGCGCAGTGGCTGGAACGCAAGTTCTTTGGTGGCGTGGCAGACAAAATCAGCCGCGGCTTTGGCAAGATGGCGGCTATGGCCAGCAGTGAAGCCCATGCCGGCAGCATCACGCGCAGCATTCGCAATACGGCACGGGCGTTCAGCCAGTGGATTAAGGACCATACCTGTGGCTGGTTCGATATGAGCTCTTTGGCTTCGCTGTTGTTCCTGCTTCGTGGTCTTAGAAAGATGATGCTTACCAAGCAGTACCCGTCAGGCTCGCAGATGCTCTGGTGGGCCGTGACCTTAATGAGAGGGTGGCGTACCGTATGATGTACGGAAATTGTTATTTTCACCTGCAGGCGGCACTGAACCGTGAAGAACGGGCCAAGCTTGCCGCCAAAATCCGCCGCAACCGCAATATCATCGCGGTGACGGTGGATGAACGCAAGGTGCATATCTGGTATAAACGACAGATGACGGCTTATCAGCTGCAGGAAATCCAAAAAATGCTGATTGAAACCGTAAAGCGTCTGCAGGAAGCGGCCATTACGCCATCTGAACGGCTGGCCGAATACCGCCGGGATGCCGTGATTTCCCTGGCGGGCTTTGCGGCGATGGAAGTCTTAAAGCGCACTTCGCCGCAGCTCTTTGTTGGCAGCAAGATTTTGCGCAGCCTGCTGGTGCTGGGTATTGCCCGGAAGTTTATCCAAAACGGCGTGAGCGGCGTGGTCAAAGACCATCAGCCCAATGCCGATACCCTGACGGCTACGGCCGTTATCGCCTCGGTGCTGGCGGGCAAGCCCGAATCCAGTCTGACGCTGTTGGCGCTGTCCAATGGTGCAGAAATGCTCACAAGCTATGCCGCCGAAAAGGCCCGCACCCATATCTCAGGGCTTTTATCTCTTGACCAGCGTTATGTATGGCTGGTCGAAGGCGAGGTCGAGCGCAAAGTACCCGTGGAACAGGTCAAGGTCGGCGATACCATTGCGGCTCATACCGGTGAAAAAATCGTCGTGGACGGCCGGGTAATCAGTGGTGATGCCGCGGTTAATCAGGCCTCCATTACCGGTGAATCCAATCCGGCCATGAAGCATACGGATTCGCCTGTTTATGCCGGCAGTGTGGTTGAGGCCGGTGAACTGATTATCAAGGTCGAAAAGGTTGGTAAGGACACGAGCCTTGCCCATATCGTCCATTTGGTGGAAGAAGCCCAAAACCGCAAGGCACCGGTGCAGAACTTTGCCGACAAGATGGCTAATTTCCTCGTGCCGGTTTCCTTTATCGGTGCAGGTATCGTCTATGGTGCTACCCGCGATTGGCAGCGCGTACTGAACCTCCTGTTTATCGACTTCTCCTGCGGGCTCAAGCTGTCCACGGCTACGGCGATGTCGGCGGCCATCGGTGCGGCGGCCAAGCGCGGTATTCTCGTCAAGGGCGGCAACTATATCGAAGCCCTGGCCGAAACCGATACGGTCGTGCTCGATAAGACCGGCACGCTCACGGTAGGCATTCCACAGATTGCCTTTGTCAAAACCGCTAAGGGCGTAGAGGAAAAGGAAATGATTCTCTTGGCATCTTCCGCCGAGCAGCATTCCGTTCATCCGCTGGCGGTAGCCATTCAGAAATATGTGGAGGCGCAGGAATGGACGTCTCCTCAGCATACATCTTCCAAGACCATTGTGGCGCGTGGCATGCAGGCCAAGGTGCCTGACTTTGAAGGGTATAAGGGCGGCCTGATTCGTGTCGGCAGCCTGAAATTCCTGCGGGAAAACGGTATTGAGGATACCCAGGGGCTGGCTGACGGTCTGGCCTTCAAGAATCTGCTCTATGTAGCCCGCGATAAGGAACTCGTTGGTGTCATCGGCATCGAAGACCCCATCCGTCCGAAGATGAAAAAGACGCTGAATCAGATGCGCCGTCATGGTGTAGATGAAATTGTCATGCTCACGGGTGACAGCAAGGAAGTAGCTGCCGAAGTGGCCCATAA
Organism: Selenomonas ruminantium subsp. ruminantium ATCC 12561; assembly: GCF_000424065.1. Classification (GTDB taxonomy): domain Bacteria; phylum Bacillota; class Negativicutes; order Selenomonadales; family Selenomonadaceae; genus Selenomonas_A; species Selenomonas_A ruminantium. The sequence continues at coordinate 42,853 of NZ_AUJE01000025.1, read as the reverse complement.
CATGGATATCGACTCCTATCATGCAGAAATCCTGCCGGAGGACAAGAGCCATTATGTCAACAAGCTCAAGCAGCGTGGTACGGTCATGATGGTCGGCGATGGCATCAACGATGCGCCGGCACTGGCCTTCTCCGATGTGGGCGTGTCCTTAGGCGGGCGGCAGACGGATATCGCCGCCGAATCCTCGGCTGTGACCATTCACTCCGAAGACCCGGAACGTCTGATTGAAACCCTGCAGCTCGGACGCCGTACGATGGAATTGGTGCATCAGAACTTCATGGCCACCATTCTGGTCAATTCCTCGGCCATGCTTTTAGGCGCTTTGGGCAAAATCAGCCCGCTTTGGGCGGCCGTGATTCATAATACGGCTACACTGGCTGTTGTGCTTAACAGCTGCCGGATATTGAACAGCAGCAAGCAAGGTTTCTTTGCTCGCAATCGCCGGGCAGCATAACGCTGGAAAAGAGGGATTAATATGCAGTGTGATTTGAAGAATTTACCTTTAGGTCTGCCACTTACCGTGGCATCTGTGGGAACCATTGCGACCTTGTGGGCGGGGAAAAATCTTCATGCCGGCTTCGGCATTGCCTGGGCGGCATTGACGTTCTTCCACGGCTGGCAGCATCATAAGAAGATGAAAGCCGATGCGTGCAGACTCTTTGGCTGTAAGTCCAATGCCGAGAAAAAAGCTGCTGAGCCATTGCAGGAACTGGTGGACAGCTTTCAGGTAGACGCCTATGTGCCCGGCAGGGTGCGCCTGCGCAGCAGTCTGCTGGCGGCCAATCCGCAGTGGCAGCAGCCATTGGAGGAATACATCAAGTCTTTTTCAGGCGTAAAATCTGCCTGTATAAATGTTGTGACTGGTTCATTGCTTATCCTTTATGATGGGGATAAGCTGAAACCAAAACTTGCAGCGATTGAACAGCAGCTGGCTGAACAGGCGGCAAAACGAATTTAACTGCATAACGAAAAAATCCCCTTGACAGTTGAATGGCAGGATTGCCGCTTAGCTGTGAGGGGATTTTTGTTTATGGGGTAATGAATTAATGCTCGGCTGTAGGAGCTAAGGATTCATCTTTTGCAGAGGGGGCGCTAGGTTCACGGAATCTGTCCACGATAGTGGCACAGGCGGCATCACCGGTGATATTGACTGCGGTGCGCAGCATATCAAAGATGCGGTCTACGCCAAAGAGGATAGGCAGAGCCTCGATGGGGATGCCGGCAGAAACCAGTACGGCAACGACGAGCAGGGTTGGACCAGGAACGCCTGCCTGGCCAACAGCACCCAAAGTGCTCGTGATGATGATGGCAATGTACTGGGGCAGGGAAAGTTCCATGCCATACATCTGCGCGATAAAGGTTGCGGCCATCGCATAATAGGCGGCATTGCCGTTCATGTTGATGGTGGCGCCCAGCGGCAGAGCAAAGGAAGTGGTTTCCTTGGATACCCCTAGTTCTGTGGTGGCCGTGTTCATATTCAGCGGCAGGGTAGCAATGGAGGAGGCTGTAGAGAAGGCAAAAATCTGGACTTTCCACATGCTCTTAAAGAACTGCTTATAAGTGGTGCAGCGAGAGAACAGTGCTACGGAACCGCCAATCATGCCATAGGTAACGATGGCCAGTACTATTGCGTAGAGGAGAATCAGATAGAGAATCTTGGTGAGCATTGCATAACCAAAGGTGCCGGTGGCATCGGCCATCAGACAGAATACGCCGATGGGGGCTGCATACATGATACCCATCATGACCTTGATGAATAATTCCGTCAGGTAGTTAAAGAAGTTCAGCACATAGGTTTTCTTGTGTTCTTCCAGATAAGTGGCGGCAAAGCCCATAAACAGGGCGAAGGTGATAATCTGCAGGATATTGCCTTCTACGAGTGCCTGGAAGGGATTGGCAGGTACAAATCCCGTTACCGTTTCCCAAAAACCGGGAATCTGTGTGCTTTCCTCGATATGGTCTACCTGAATGGCGGCATCCGACAGAGCGGCCATTTCAATGCCGCGGCCCGGCTGGAAGAATTCACTGGCAGCAAGGCCGAGTGCCACAGCCACGGCCGTAGTGATTCCATAGTAGCCAAATGTCAAGAGTCCGATTTTTCCCGCACTGCCGGATCTGCCCAGAGAGGCAGCACCGCCAATCAGCGAAAAGAAAACTAAGGGAACAACAATCATCTTGATTAGCTGCATAAAAAGATTGCCCAAAGGTGCGAACATCTGCGCGTCTTTCCCCAGAATCAGGCCGGTGACAGCACCCAGAACGGTGGCGCCGAGAATCCATAGACCCAGCCTGTCGAGGCTGCTGTGTTTGTTTTCTGACATAAATAATCCTCCCATATCATTTGTTCAAACCGTTTACTGACACAGAAAGCCGCATGCATAACCTCAGGGGATATGACATGCGGCTTCGTTGCGCGATTTATGATGTTTACATTGTAACATTCTTTGGTGTACATGTCTACTACTGGTGGAGAAAAAATGTCAAAAATGGCTGGGAGCGTTGAAACACTAAAAGGAAAAAGGTATTTCTCATCGGGATATATGTTGATTATTGTGGAGATCTGAGCGGTGCTGAGACAGTCAGTAACTGTTTCAAAATGGGTTGAAATTTTGAAAAAAAAATAGTACACTTATATTTACTAATTGTCTTTTGCCTGTTACAATCAAAGAGTGGCGAAATGGCGATAAATGCAGGTGAAGGGGGGCATATGGAATGCGATTTTTGGAATGGCTGGGCGCTTGGGTAATTGCACGCCTATCTGAATTTGGCACCATTGTGCTTCTTTACCGTGAAACCATATTGGAGTTGTTCACTAAACCCAGAGTAAAGCATATATTGGCGCAGATGTCCCATTTAGGCGTGGACTCCTTGTTGATTGTGAGTCTGACCCTGCTCTTTACGGGGGCGGTGTTTGCCTTGCAGACGGCTGATATATTGATTCGTTTTGGAGCCCAGAGCACTGTTGGCGGGATCATTTCCATTGCCATTGGACGCGAACTGGGGCCGGTACTGGTGGGGGTGGTCTGTGCCGGACGAGTGGGGGCTGCGATTACCGCAGAGATTTCCACGATGAAGGTTACAGAGCAGATTGATGCCCTGCGGGTCATGGCGGTAAGTCCGGTCAATTACCTGATTGTGCCACGGATGCTGGCCTGTATGATGGTCGTGCCGATATTAACCGTGTTTGGGGATGTAATCGGCGTGTTGGGCGGATATCTGGTGGCGGTGTATTATTCCGGCATCAGTTCCTATAGTTATATCAATTCCATTCATACCTTTGCTGAGGTTTTTGACCTTACAGGAGGCATGATTAAGGCCATCTTCTTTGGCAATGTCATTGCCGTGCTGGGCTGTTATTATGGCCTGCATTGTCCTGCCGGAGCCGAGGGGGTTGGTAAAGCCACCACGCGTACAGTGGTGACTTCGATTATTGTAATTTTTATCTTGAATGCCGTGCTGACCTTTATTTTGTATTAAAATAAAGACTGGCAGGAGGATAATATGATACGATTGGCGAATGTATGTAAGGTCTACGATGGCAAATATGCCCTGCATGATGTGAGTCTCACCATAAAAAAAGGGGAAACGCTTGCGGTGATCGGCGGTTCTGGTTCCGGCAAGAGCACGCTTTTGCAGCTGCTGGTGGGGCTTATCCGTCCTGATAGCGGAGAAATTTATATTGGTGGGCAGGAAACCACGCATCTTTCGGAGAAAGAATTAGACCGGGTGCGCCTCAATATGGGCATGGTGTTTCAGTATTCAGCCCTTTTTGATTCCATGACTGTGGGGGAGAATGTGGCCTTTGGCCTGCGTGAGCACAAGAATTTGTCGGAAGATGAGGTGCAGCGGATTATTCGGGAAAAGCTGGCTTTGGTGGGACTTCCTGGTGTTGAGAACAAGATGCCCGGGGAGCTTTCCGGTGGCATGAAGAAACGCGTGGGATTGGCCAGAGCCATTGCCATAGAGCCGGAAATCATTTTTTATGATGAACCCAGCTCTGGTCTTGACCCGATTACTACGGCCAAGATTGACGAGCTTATCGTGGATATGCAAAAAAAGCTGGGGGTTACCTCGGTGGTCGTAACGCATGATATGGCCAGTGCCTGCCGCATTGCCGACAGGATTGCCATGGTTTACGAAGGGGAACTTATCGCTGTAGATACGGTGACAAGATTTCAACGGATAGAGGACGAACGGGTGCAGGCATTTTTCAGGACATTGCGCCCGGAGACAGCGGAAAGGGATGATCAGCAGGTATGAGTGTAGAAGCAAAGGTGGGAGCTTTTACTTTAGCGGGATTGGCACTTTTAGCTGCCGTCGTCATCATGTTGAGTGGTTTTAAGTTAGGCGGGGATAAAGGCTACACCCTTTATGCCGGCTTTCATCAGGTTGTGGGAATTGAACCACAATCTTTGGTCAGATTGTCCGGCGTGCCTGTAGGCAAGGTGACTTCCATTGATAATGATGGCCGGGGAGTTACCGTAGGGATGCTGATAAACGATGGTGTACAGATTCCAAAGGGCTCCAGGGTGAGTATCGGAGCCAGCGGGGTTATGGGCGATAAATTTATCAATATCACACCGGGCGCTGGCGAGAACGGTTATTTGGCAGAAGGTGATTATCTGCTGGGAACTGATGAAGAAGGCATGGACGAGATGTTCCGCAACATCAGCAAAGTGGTGCTGCAAGCACAGGACTTGCTGGCCAGTATGAATAATATCGTGGGCAATGAGGCATTTCAGACGTCCATTGTGCAGATGGTGGTGAACCTGCGGGACACCACAGCACATATCAATGGTATGCTCGGAGCTATGGAAAATATGGTCAATGCCAATCAGGGCAATATCAATCAGACTTTGGCCAATGTAAATCTGATGACGGCCAGTTTGAACCGCACGATGAATTCTGTGGAGGCGATGATGGCCAATCTGGCTACCGTAGGAGCAGACCCGCAGACGGCAGAAAATCTGCGGATTACGCTGGATAATATCACGCAGACCAGTGAAAAAATCCGCGTTATATCCGAAGGGATTGCCAAGGTGGCCGGTGATGAGAAGACCATCGAAGATGTGAAGGCGACGATACATAATGCCCGGGAGCTTACGGAGAAAGCCAAGAATGTCAAGAAACAGCTCGATTCCATTGAAACCCATGCGGAGGTGTCAGCTTTGTACAGCGGGCAAAAACGCGACTGGGATGCCAATATGGGCTTTACAGTAGGCATGGAACAGGGGCCGTTTCTCAACCTGGGCGTTGAGGATATAGGCGATACCAACAAGGTGGACTTTCAGCTGGGTAAGCGGCAGGGCAACTTCGGTGTCCGGGTCGGGGCAATTCGCGGCGAAGCCGGGTTAGGTCTTGATGCTTATGCGGGCAAGAATTTTAAGTTTTCAGCAGATGCGTATAATGTCAATGATTTTTCCCTGCGCTTAGGTGCGGAACTGAAGCTTGTGGATGATACCTGGCTTATGGGCCAGTGGCAAAATGTCAACAAGCATGATAAGCGGGCAGCTTATGTTGGTCTTAAACAATATTTCTGATGAGGATAATCTCGGCCGCGGGGCGGCTTTTTCATATAGTTATAGTACAATCCATTTAAGGGGGTAATTATCTTGAGTAAAAAATATTTTTATAAAAAACTGACGGCTTTGGTTTTGGGGGGCTTGATGACTTTGTCAGCAGGTTCTGTTTCGGCGGCCAATACCGTACAGCTGAATCTTGAAGATGCCGTACAGATGGCACTAGAGAATAATCGCAGCATTAAGAGCGCTTTGGCTGACGTGGATGCGGCCAAGTGGAATCTGTCGAAGTACCGCCGCCAGACAGGGGTGACGCTTTCACTGTCTTCTTCGGCTAACCGTGGTAATGAAATGGGGTTTGCGCAACAGTATGTAAATAAGGTTACTGGTCGTCCGGACAGAACGAATTATAGCAATAGCGCTACAGCCTCGATTCCCCTATATAATTTCTCTTTGCGCAGTGGCATTGAAGCGGCTGGTTATGGCCTGAATTCAGCTGATGTTACGCTGGAAAATACCAAGCAGGCTGTCCGTTATCAGGCAACAGCGGATTACTATAATATCCTGAACTACAAGAACCTGATTAAAGTGCAGGAAGATACCGTGCGGGCTTATCAGGAACATTTGGACAATGTTAACGCCCAGTATCGTGTGGGCACGGTTGCTAAGTCCGATGTACTGTCCTCGCAGGTAAACTTAGCCAATGCTCAGCAGGCCTTGACTACGGCACAGAACAATTACGATATCGCCGTGGCAACGATGAACAATGTCATTGGTCTGCCTACGGATACGGTACTGGAAATTGATGATGAATTAAAACATCCGGCCTATAACCTCAATCTGGAAGATTGCACGGCTTATGCACTGAACAACCGCGCCGATGGAGCTGCTGCCTATTATGCGGTAAAACAGGCTGAAGCTGGCATCAACACGGCTAAAGCTGGCCGGTATCCGACGGTTACGGCTTCTGCGACCAAGGCAATTAACGGTAAAAACGAGTTTAAGACAGATCACTCCAATTCGTGGTATTTTGGTGCTGCGGCTAATTGGAATATCTTTGATAACGGCGTAACGGCTGCCAGCATTCATAATGCGGAGGCTTCCCTGGTAAAGGCGCAGGAAAATTTGAAGGCTCAGGATGAAACCATTCAGCTCGATGTGCGTACGGCACTCCTGAATTTGCAGGCCGCCGAGAAAAATATCGGCACAATGGAAACGGCGGTAAAGCAGGCTGAGGAAGATTTGAAAATCGCCAATGTCCGCTATTCTGCCGGTGTAGGTACCAACCTTGACGTAATGGACGCTACGGAAAAAATGACGGCAGCACGTACGAATTACAATACTGCGCTTTACAATTATAACGTCAACAAGGCGGCACTCGACAAGGCTATGGGTATTCCCGTAGACATTGATGTGGCTAAATATAAGGCCTCGCAGATGGAAGGCAACCGTTTGAAAAAAGTTCGGGAAGATGCTTTGGTAACAGAAAATGCGGTGTTGGAACTGACGCCGGAAGCCAAGAAGACATCTAAAGACGAGTCTAAAGCAATGCGTAAGGCTGAACGTGAAGCACGCAAGGCGGCAAAAGAACAGAAAAAAACTGCTAAACAGGCAGAAAAGCAGGTGGCGGCCAATGAACCGGCAGCTGCTGATGAAGCTGTTTCCAGTACAGAAAACGTGGCCAATGAAATGGCCAATAACTAACGGATTGTAAATTACTGCCTATGAAGGGCCTTTGGGGAGAACATGATGAAGGGGAAAAACTGGATAATAGGCATACTGCTGGCCGTATGCATGGTGGCTGTTGGTATGTGGTACTATATACAGAGCAATAACTTCATGCAGCGGGCCGGGGAAGAAATATCTTCGCTGGCTTCCCAGACCCTGAGCACGGAAGTACAGATTGGTGCCATAGAAGTAAATTCTCTGCATGATATACAATTACATGATTTGACTGTTTATGACAAGCAGGCGGAACTTATTGCCCGTGCCGATTCGGCACGGGTGAGTTTCCGTCTGCTTGCGGCGGTTTCAGACCCTGCTGATGCGGTTCAGGAAATTACGGTTCGCGGAGCATCTGCTGTACTGGCACAGCGGCCGGATGGAACCTGGAATGTTGAGGATTTGGTCAGTCAGGAGAAATCCTCACAGCAATTTCATGGTAAAATCAAGGTCGAAGATGCACAAGTGCTCCTGCGCAGTCAGGGGCAGGAAGTACAGTTTGCTGACCTGAATGCTGAGGTGGATTGTGCGGATTATCCTGTGTATAAAGCCAAATTTGCGGGCACGCAACAGGGAACGGAAGTATCTGGTACAGCGACCCTTTCCGATACACGTCAGATTGTGAATGCTCGTGTAAACGGTTTAGACCTTAAAGAATATCTGCATTTTATACCATCCGGAATGTTGCCGGAGAATGTAGCGATACAAGATGGACTTATTGAGTCCGCAGATATTCATCTATACAGGCGTGATGGCGATTTATCGTTTAGCGGTGAGGCTGATTTTAGTGAGGGCAGGGTAACCGTAGAGGGAACGGATATTGAGCAAATTTCCGGTCATGCGGCGTTTACCAATGAAGAAGCACTGATAAATATGAATGCCGTTGCTGCTGATCAGCAAGTCAATGTCCATGGCAAAATCAAGCATTTGCTGGCAACACCTTATTTGGACTTGCAGGCCAGCTCAGAATCCTTTGATCCTTCGTTGATTTTGAAGAATATTCCCTATCAGGGAGCCGCTAAGTTTTCGGTCAAAGTTACCGGCGCCATCAATAATCCCAGTGTGGACGGCAAAGTCCAGGTGGCAGAAGGCAAGGCTTTGGATGTACCCTTTGCCGGAGTTCAGGCTGACGTGCGCTATCAGGATAAAAATCTTTTTGTGCGGGATTTTTCGGCACAGGTTTTCGGTGGGCAGGTCCGCGGTGAAGCCGTGCTGTCTACGGAAAATTTAGGTTATACACTTCATGTGAAAGCGGATAATATCGATGCGGCTCAAGGCGCTGCCTATCTGCCGGAGCTTAATGGTCTGACGGGGAGAATCTCTGTTGATGCAGGCGGAAATGGCATCGGTGCAGATTTAAGTACCTTACAGCTGTATGGAAGTGCAAAAGCACAAGAAATCAGTTATCAAGGTATAGTGGTGGAGCGTGCCAGCACTTCCTTTTATCTGGCCGATGATGATTTGCTTCTGGATTATTTAAGCGTGAATATGCCCAATCATAGCAGCCTGGGGCTGGAAGGTTCTATCCGGGATATGCGGGGCGCAGCGCAGCTGGATTTGGCGTTCTATGGCGGTCATTTTGACCTTTCCCTGTTGCAGCGCATCGACCCAAATATCGATATGGCCGGTCTGGCTGATTTCAAAGGAACGGTTCATGGTAACAAGGATAATCCTCAGGTCGAGATTAAATTTTCCGGCTTGCGGGGGCGGATTTTCAAACAGCCTTTTGACAGTTTGAAATTTGCCGCCAGCGGCAGTCTCGATGGTATTGGCATAGATGATTTTCTGATGGAAAAAGACGGCAAGGAAGTATGGCAGGCCAAAGGCTCTGTTGGTTTTTCCGGAGAACGGCGGGTAAATCTTCGCCTGGATACCATGGGGGCACGTATGGAAGATATTGCGGCCTTAATCGCTCCGGATCAGCCCATTACCGGTAATGTAGACAATGTCATCAGGATAACGGGAACGTTGGATAATCCCAAAGCTGTTGGTTATATTCATTTTTATCGGGGAAGTTATCATGGGGTGCTCTTGTCGGGAATGGACGGAGATTATTTCCTGGAGCAGGGCAAATTGCGCCTGCAGGATTTCCATGCGTATTCGCCGATGATTGACATGGTGCTCAACGGTACGATTACCACGGCAGATATGACCATGGATATGGAAGTGGCAGCCAAAGATATTGACCTCAAGCGGATAGAGCATAAACTGCCCTATGAGGTTAGTGGTCATGGTTCATTCCAAGGCCGGATTGGCGGGACCATCAACAATCCGACATTTCACGGGATTCTGGAAGCTCCTGAAATTGTCATGAATGGAGAGACCATCAACAATTTGCGAGGCATGGTGAAATTCCAGGGGAACAGCTTTGATATCGATCATTTTGGCTTTGAGCAGAATGGCGGTACCTATGATATGGAGTTGTTCTATAATACGGATACCGATGGCTTAAAGGGCGATGTGGTGGTACAAAATGCGGATATTGCGGCTGTGGCGGCACTGGTTAACCAAAAAACGGAGGTTATTGACGGCAAGGCCAATCTCACGGCACATATCAGCGGCACTGCGCAAAATCCGGCGGTTAAACTGGATGGTGAAGTGCTGCAGGGCTCGGCCGGCGGGTATGATATTCATCATGTAGCGCTGGATTTGCGCTTGCTGGATCACATTATCTATATCAACAAACTCAGCGGCAGTCAGGGAAAAAATGGTTTGTTCTCGGCAGCGGGAACGGCGGCCATTGGCGGCCCGATGAATGTTAAATTTTCAGCCAGTCAGCTGGATTTTGGCATGTTTACGGGGCTGGCTGGCATGAACGCCCGCAACGTCACGGGAACTGCCGATATTGAGGCTGTTATTGGCGGTTATACATATAACCCCTCGGCTGATCTGCTGGTAAAGGCTGTAAATGGGGGCATGCAGGGGGCGTCCTTTGATACGCTTACTGGAGAGGCACATTTGAAAAATGGTCTTATTGACCTGACGGAAGTGAAGGTTACCAAGCAGGTAGGCGAGCGCAGCTGTTCAGCTGCTGCTAAAGGCATAGTTCCATTGCGTGCCCTGACGGCAGGCCGGGACGAATGGCTGGAAGATTATGAGCAGATTCAGCTGCAGCTGAGTTTGCAAGATGCAGATTTATCCCTGCTGCCGACCATTTCCAAACAAATCGACTGGGCCTTAGGCGACACCGATGGCAGTATAAAAATTCATGGAACGCTGGCACACCCCCTGCTGGAAGGCACAATTGCGATTCCCAACGGTGCAGTGAAGATAAAGGGCATCGAAGAGCCTGTTACAGATATGGCTGCGAAAGTGAACTTCAACGGGAACAAAGTGACAGTCGAAGAGTTTTCCGGCAAAATGGGCGGAGGTTCGTATAATCTGAAGGGTAGTTTAAGTTTCAATGGTTTGGAACCGGAGCATTACGATTTCAGCTTTATTTGTGACAATCTGGGGATTAAGAGCAATTTCTTTAACGGCCCGTTAAATGGAGAGCTGCATTTGGCCGATACGGATTTTTATGGCAATCACTGGCCAAAAATTTCCGGTAATATAGATTTCCATAATTGTCTGGTGTCTGTACCGGCTATTCCCGATAGTGAAGGGGATCTGCCTGAAATGGTCTTTGATGTACAGGTCAATGTAGGAGACAAGGTGCACTTTTACAGTCCGTATCTTTATGATTTATATCTTACGGGCGGTTTCCATGTCGGCGGGATTATGAGTCACCCAAAGATGAGCGGCGGCTTGCAGGTAAAGCGTGGCGGAACCATTAATTATCTTAAGACGGAATTCAATATTCGGGAAGGACGGGCAACGTTTAATCAGGTGGCATCGTTTATGCCCAGTATTGATTTCTTTGCTGATACCAAGCTGACGCAGGCGAAAGTGTACCTGTCGGTTAAGGGGCCGTTAGGGGCTGCGGAAATGAAGCTTAAATCCAGTCCGGAAATGAGTCAGACGCAGATTATTCAGCTTTTGACTTTGCGCGATGCCTATAAGAATGGCAATAGCGCAGTGAATGCCGGTGATTTGCTGGCCGTAGGCCTGCAAATGACGTTCCTGTCGGAGATAGAGGGAGCAATGCGGGAATTCCTGTATTTGGATAGGCTGTCGATTTCCCGTGGCTCCGGCTCGTTCTTTGATCATTACAAAACAAGCAAAGAAAATGAAGAAAACAAATACGATTTTAATGTTTCTATGGGAAAATATATATCGGACAAGGTTATGCTGCGTTATACCCATGGTTTTAGTGGCGATGGGGTCGACCGATATGGTGTTCAGTATGATGTCAACGACCACTGGGGCATAACCTTGGAACGGGAAGCAAACAGCACCATTTTCGGTGTGGAAGCCCGCATGACATTTTAATTGCAGCAGGAATGAAGGGAGGTGAGCAGGCTGCGCTTTGCACAATATGTTGAAGAATTACAACGGATAAAACCGCTGGAACGCGGTCAGGAAGAAAAATTGTGGCGTGCTTATAAGGAACAGGGCGACAAGGCGGCTCGCGGGCAGATTATCGAGGCTTATCAGCCGCTGGTTTTTAAGCAGGCATTGCCTTACCGTAATCTGCAAAACGTCATGGATGTAGTCCAGGAAGGCACGGTAGGGCTTATCGAGGCCGTGGAGCGTTATGACCCTGCACGGGGAATCGCTTTTAGCTTATTTGCAATTCACCGCATAAGGGGGCGGATGCTGGATTTCCTGCAAAAGGAAGGAGCTTCTGACAGTCCATGTATGGAGGCTGTGGTAGATGAAGGGGGCGCAACCTATAAGGAAAATCTGATGGATACTTCCCCAACTGTGGCTGAACAGGCGGAAAGCCATGAACTGGCAGGCAGGCTCCACCGGGCAATGGAGCGGCTGCCCGCCAAGGAAAAAGCTGTGCTGGAGAATGTTTATCTGGCCAGCCGCGACGTAGCGTCGGTGGCTGAGGATATGGAAATCAGTCCCGGGCATGTATACCGCCTGCAAAAAATGGGGATTCGCCGCATAAGAGGAATGTTGTCCCGGTTTATGCAAAATTGGTGAATAACATCAAAATGAGCAGAAATGGACAGAAAAACTTCAATAATCATGACGGATAGACTTCTGTGCCCTGTCATGGTATTATATGCTATGTGGAGATCTCTGTGTGTTTGCCGATTGTATTACCAAGAAGATTATGGGAAGTTTAGGTAATACGGAGGGACGCAGATGGACAGGCGTTCACAACAAAAACATATCCGGGCTGCCCGGGAGTGGCTGGGGAGAGCAGAGGACTCTCTGGCACAGGAAAATGACGTACAGGGTGATTTGAAACTGATGTTGGCCAAGGCTGAATTGGCGCATGTGGGGCAGTGTCCCCGCAGCTTGAAGCTGGCAATTTTGCTGCGGAGAATCTTAGCTTTGTTGGTGGCAATTGGTTTGGCGGCCGTTATTGTGTGGGAACCAACAGCCTCAGAACCGGAGGTCGAATTACCGATCAATCCGGCGCCAGAGGCCAATAGTCCGATGACGGCTGTTCAGGATATTCCTGTCAGTGAAAGTCAGCCGGAGCCACCGCAGAATAATGCAGTGACAGAGACGCCCGTGGAGAGCCCACCGCAGGCATTCGAGGCAGCGCCCGCTGCACAGGAAGATCATGTGGTGGAGAAGCCGGATTCCCCCATCATGGAGAAAAAAACGCTGCCCGATGCAGCGACGCAACAACTCATGGAGTCTGCAGGAAAAATCCTGCGGCAGTAAAGAAACAATTTGGGAGGTTTGACCTTTGAAGAAGACAAACAGACGATTTTTGGCTTATGCTGTAGCCATTGCTGCCAGCTTTGGCACTGTGCCGGGGATTACACAGGCAGCACCAGCTGAGGAAACTGCGGCTGTGTCTGCTGCAGAAAGTGTACAGCAGGAACAGGCTGTACCGACAGCGGCAGAAGCAGGCCAGCCGGAAAAGACTACAGCTGAAGCAGCACAGCCTGTTGCGGAAGTGAAGACGGAAGCGGCAGCAACGGCGGAAACCGCCGCTGCTCCTGCTGGCGAAGCCAAGAGCGAGGAGAACACTGCGAAGGAAGAGACAACGGCGGTGGACCCGCGTACGGCTGAATGGGCTAAAACTCGTCCGCAGGAAGATGTAATCGAAAAGTTCAGCAAAGAGTATGAAGGTCAGACCATTGTGGATATCGTCTTTGAGGGCGCTACCCCACTGACGGAAAATACATCTAAGGCTGCACTGGCCATGAAGACGGGGGATATGTTCACGGTCAAGGGCCTGAATGCCGACAGGGAAGCGGTGTACAATACAGGTTATTTCTATGATTTGTTCCCCACCTTCCAAAAGGTGCCGGAAGGTGTGGTAATCACCTATCATGTATTGGAAAATCCAGTACTTAAAAGCATCAGTATTACGGGCAATGAGATGATTAAGACCGATGTGCTGATGTCGGCGCTGACGGTTAAGCCTGGCGAAATCCTTAACAGCCGCAACCTGCAGCAGAATGTGACGGCCATCAAGGAAATGTACCGCAAAGACGGGTATATTTTGGCTAAAGTCACGGATATGAATATTGACAAAGAGGGCAATCTTACCCTGAAAATAAATGAAGGTAAGCTGGAAGGCTACAAGGTCAAGGGCAATACCAAGACGAAAGAGAAGGTCATCTTGCGGGAAATGCGCCAAAAAATCGGCGAACCCTTCAACTCCAAGCTGGCCCGTCGTTCCATGCAGCGCGTATACAATTTGGGCTTCTTTGAAGATGTGAATATCAAAATGAATCCCGGCGTGGAACCCAATGCGGTAATCATGGAACTGGATGTCAAAGAAAAACGTACAGGCTCCTTCGGCATTGGTGCCGGCTACAGTACCGCAGATGGTATTTTGGGGATGGTGAGCATTGGCGACAGCAATATCGGTGGTACCGGTGATGCCGTAAGCATTACCTATGAAAAGAGTGGTGATGCCCGTGATGCTCAGGGCTATACCTTCTCCTGGCGGCATCCGTATCTGGACCACAAGGAAACGGCCAGCACCATTCGTCTGTATAATCGTACTTATGAATACGATGACTACGATCCCGATGGCAACCTCAAGGAAAGCTATATGCGCAAATATGCCGGAGGGGAACTTACGTTGAGCCGTCCGATTAGTGAGTATTCCACGAACTATATTACCTTTAAAAATCGTCGTGACACCTATAAGAGGCATACGGAGGATGGGAATACAGGTACTAAAGGTACAGGGCGCGGAGGAAATGAACCTGTATGGGTAAATTGGCGAAATAATAACTTCGGTACTACGCGCAGTGTGACGTTGGAACATGTTACCGATACCCGTGACAATATCTACAATCCGACCGAGGGCGGCCGCGTGGGCATGTCCTTGGAATTGGCTGGTTTAGGCGGTGACTTCAACTTCCAAAAAGGTTCTATTGAAGATCAGCGCTTCTGGAAAGTGGGCCATGCACAGGTAATTGCAGTGCGCGGCCAGCTGGGGGCTGCTCGTGGACATCTGTCCGAATACAATCAGTTCAAAGTCGGTGGGCAGAGCAGCCTGCGCGGCTATCGGGAAGACCAGTTCCGTGGTACGCGTATGGCTCTGGCTTCGGTAGAATACCGCTTCCCAATCGTCAGCAAGGTGCAGGGCGCAATCTTTGCCGATGGTGGTTCGGCTTGGTCTAAAGACTGGGCACCTAAGGGCGGCGATATCCATGGCAGCGTGGGTGTAGGTCTTTCCTTCAACACGCCGCTTGGTCCGCTGCGCTTTGATTATGGCCGTGGTGACAAAGGCGGCCGTGTACACTTCTCAGTAGGTGGCTCTTTCTAAATGCTGAAAGGTCGTGGCATAATGCTAAAGGCCACGCTGGTTGTTCTTTGGGCGGTGCTGATGTTATTGCCCCTGCCGATTCAGGCTGCAGAGCGGGTGGAGAGCGTGACGGCGGCGGTGGTGGCACAGCGCAATCTGCCTCCTTTGGTGGCAGAGCGTATGAACCGCAGTATCGCTGCTATCGCAGGGCAATTGATGGAGGGAAAGTCCATTGCGGCTGTGCAGGCAGAACAAAGAACTTATGAAGATTTGATTCATGAGGTATTTGATAAAGTTTTGGTGGGCTATACGGTCAGTTCGGTGACTTTGAAACCAGCAGTGGCTGCCCAGGTACAGGTCGAACTTCTGCCTTGGTCGGATACTATCCAGCAGGTACAGGTGGAGACAGCCGTCGAAGGTATGCCGCCGCGAATTGAAAAATTAGTCCGTCAGGATTTGAGCGGTGTCGAAACGGTATTTCAGTCGGCTTTGACTGGACTACCTACGGCTGCTGCTGATTGGACCAATGGGGTACTGAAACAGCACTTAAATGCCTATTTGCAGGAACATCTGCCGGAATTCCGTGCTGACTTTGATTTGAATCCGGAGCAGAATGCACAGGTAAAGCTGGTGGTCTATCCGCGGCTGCCGGTGGTGCGGACGGTGGATTTAGCCATGCGCTCAGATACTATACCCAACAGTGCTCTGCTGACCCGCCGGGAAATCATGCAGGCGCAGGTTGAGGATATTGTGGGAGTGCCGGTCGGTTTTGTCCGCCGTCATAAAGATGAGCTGGAGAAGCAATTTGCGCAAGGCTTGGATAATCGCAGGGATTTTCGGGCGTTGCAGCTGCAAACCAAGGTTGAGATTGACCCCGCAGAACGGGCCAGTGTGATGAGCCGTTCGGATTCTTCTCGCTATCGGTTCCGGCTGAATGGTTGGCTGGATATAGGCCGGGGGAAAACGAACAGGCATGCAGAAAAGGATAGAAACCTGTTGTTCCGGCTACACTTAGGGCAAATGTTGGGCAGTCATGATGAGTTGTTTGTCCTCACAGAGCTCATGCCGGAGGATATGGCCTGGGGGTATCAGCTGGGCTGGCAGCATAATCTGCAGGGAGGCCGTTCGTTGGCCTTGCGTTACGATTTGCGGAATCACGGCTTTATTTATGAAGCCCGGCAAAAGCTTGCTGCCCGCTGGCTTTTGCGCTATGAATTCCGTGCGCCGGACAGCCTGGGAGAGGCGGCTTTGCGCTATCGGCTGCATGACTTCTTAAGCTTGGAATATGTTTTGGATAATGAGCAGAAATGGCTGCGGCTGATTGGTAATTTTTAAGTTAATCGCTTGAATAAAACGTGGATTCGCTGTATAATGTCTATCGTATATGGCTTATAAAAACAAAGAAATTCCTCGATAGGAAAAGGAGATTTTGAAATGGTTAAATTGCAGAAAAAACAGGTTAAAATTGTCAGCGTTCTCATCGCTTTGGCGTTCGTAGGCTCTGTCGTTGCTATGGCACTTACCCAGTTTGGCCCGAATATGGCCAGTGCTGCCAGCTCCAATGTGGGCGTGGTGGATTACAGCCAGATTATGAGCCAGCATCCGAAGGTTCAGGCTGCTTCCAATGAAATGCAGACCGCTGTACAGGAAGCACAGAAGGAATTTGAAGAAAAGTCCGCAAACATGAACGACAATGAGAAGCGTGACTATTATACCCAGACCCAGCAGCGTCTCCAGCAGAAAAATCAGGAACTCATGGAACCCATCACCAAGAGTGTGGAAGATTCTGTAAAGAAAGTTGCTGAACAGAAGGGGCTGTCTGTAGTTCTCGATAAGGGCGCAGTGGTTTATGGCGGCGTTGATATCACGCAGGATGTTTTGAAGCAGGTTAGCAAATAATTGTCAGCTAAAAAGCCTCCCCCATGGGGGGAGGCTTTTTTCTAAGCTTCAAGAGAGAATGCGGGGTGTCAGCTGTGGCCGATAATGGCAAAGATGAGGGACAGTCAAAAAAGCAACGGAGCCGCAATATTGTTGCCGGAGCAGCCGTGTCTTTGCTCTTCGTTTTGTCGGGGGCCTGGCTGGCCCGCGAATTTATTGTTCCCAAAGCAGTGCCGCCGCCTGTGCAGGAGATGGCCGATACCGGGCTTATTGACTGGCAGCAGGTACTGCAGGCCCACCCGGATTATGATAAGCTGCTCGCGCTGCAGGCTGAATGTGATTTGCTGGAATTGGAAATCAATGATGTAGGCGATCTTTTGACTTTGCAGCCACCACAGCTTTTGGAAGAAACATTTAAGGAATCCGTTTGGCAGAAAAATGCTGCTGATGTTATCGGCGGTCGGGCAGAGCTGGAACGCAAGATGAAAAAGCTGCGGGACGAGTATAAGAAAAAGACCGAAGCTGATTATAAAGCACGGCGGCAGGAACTGGATGAGGAGTATCTTAATGCGATTTTGAATCTCAACATTAAGCTGGATAATCAGGCCGCTATGCATAATGCCATGGATTCCAAAGATGGCATTGCTGAAGAACGGGAAGCCTGGCTGCAGGAACGCAGCCGTTTGCAGGCTGAGCGGGGGCGTCGTCAGTATGAACTTTGGCAGGCGTACAAGGCTGAAATAGAGGCCTACGTCCAAAAAGAAATCGGGCCTGAACTGGCTGCATGGCGGGCGCGTCTGCCACAGTTGAAAGAGCAGGAAATGGCCGAGGCCTTAAAGACGAAAACCGAGGCCGACAAGCGCAATACAGAGGCGTTGGCCAAACAGCAGGAATTGGCTCTGCAGGTGCAGGAGCGTTTGGCTAAACGCCAGCTGCTGGCAGAAAAAAAGTCGGATTTAGCGGCCTTGCAGGCGCATATTTTCAATGATGTGGCAGGGAAAGCTGCTAAGATTGCGATTATGCATCATTTTACGCTGATATTGGTACATCACCCCCAGACGTTAGCATCGTTTATGCCGGAGGCAGATAAGGCAGATCCGCTTTTACCTAAGGACAGTGTGGCTATCGGGGTAACAACACAGGATGTTACCGGGGAGATTGTCCAGGAAATGCAAAATTTGGAAGTAAACAATGATTAAAGAAAGAAGCGAGATAGAATGAAATTACGTAAGAAAACAGCAGCTGCCATGATGATGGCACTTCTTTGTGCGACATTAGCCAGCGGCTGCGGGCAGACCAGAATTGGTTATATAGATGGAGAACGGGTTTCCAAAGAAGCCCCGCAGATTAACAGCCTGATTGAAGAGGGCAATAAGAAGATTGAAGAAGCGCAGACTCAGGCTGGGGAAGAATTGCAGAAAAAATTGCAGGAGAATCCCGATATGAGTCAGGAAGATTTGCAGAAAGCCCAATTGGACAGCCAGCGTAAATTGCAGGGACTTAATCAGTCCTATGCACTGCAGCTTCGTCAGAAGATGGACGTAGCCCTGGCCGCAGTTACCAAGGAAAAGAAATTGGATGCTGTAGTGAATAACAGCACGGATCAGCCGACCGCGATTACCGGTGCTGTGGATGTGACAGATGATGTCATTGCCCAGTTGCAGTAAGATGGGAGTGGCGGAATGAAAAAGACATTGCAAGAAATTGCCAATATTATTGATGGCCGTATTGTCGGTGATGGAACGGTAGAAATTACTGGTTTGGATAATATTGGGGGAGCCGGAGAGCATGATTTGACTTTCGCGGTAGAGCCGCATATTGAGGAAGCCAAAGCTTGCAAGGCTGCTGCGGTAATGCTGCCGGAGGGAATAGAAGATTTCCCCAAGACCGCAATCTATGTAGAAGATCCCAGAGCTGCATTTGCCAAATTGCTCACGATTTTTACGCCGAAACTGGAAAGAGCGGTAGCGGTCAGCGATAAGGCGCATGTGGGCAAGGATGTAACGTTGGGACAAAATGTTACCATCATGCCCTTTGCTGTTGTAGACGACCATGCAGTAATTGGGGATAATGTGGTACTTTATCCGCATACCTATATCGGGCAGTATGCAGAAATCGGTGATGACAGCGTGGTGTATTCCAATGCAACTGTGCGAGAGCATTGCCGGGTAGGCAAGCGTTGTGTGATTCACAGTTCTGCAGTAATTGGTTCCGATGGCTTTGGCTTTACGACCAAGGACGGTGTACATACCAAGGTACCGCAGGTTGGGATTGTGGTTCTGGAAGATGATGTGGAAATCGGTGCTCATGATGGCATTGACCGTGCGGCGATGGGCGCAACCGTTATTGGCAAGGGGACGAAAATCGACAACCTTGTACATATCGGGCATAATTGCAAAATCGGCGCCAACTGCCTGATTGTAGCGCAGACGGGGATTTCCGGCTCGACTACCGTTGGCCATAATGTTACCTTTGGTGGTCAGGTGGGCACGGTAGGTCATATCAATATTGGTGCCAATTCGGTCTATGCGGCCCGCTCCGGCATTATCGGCGATATGCCGGAAGGCGTATTCTGTGCTGGTTTCCCCGTGCAGAGCCACACGGAATGGCTGCGTATGCAGGCGGCGATGAAGAGGCTGCCGGAAATGATGAAGAAAATGAAGCAGCTGGAAAAGAAATTGGCAAAGTACGAGGGCTAAGAAGTTGTTGTACTATGTTTTGCGAGTGATAAGCGCACTGGCTTGTGCTATGCCGCGCTGTTTATGTGACTTACTGGGGAACGGCCTAGGGAATTTGGCTTGGTTGATGGTACCTGGCAAGCGCAAAAAAATGGCCATAGGGCAGGTGAAAATGTGTCTTGGCGTTGATGAGGCTGAAGCTGTCCGGATTGCCAAGGCGAGTACTGTACGCTTTGGTCCGATGCTTTTTGAAGTTTTGCGCTTCCCAGTCATAAAAAAATACCCTGAAGATTATGTCCGTATTGAAGGCCTGGAAAAATTCCAACGAGCGCTGGCTGAGGGGAAAGGTGCAATTCTCGCTACGGCACATACTGACAATTGGGAATTGTTTGGCGGCGCACTGGCCATGGCAGGCATTCCACTGGTAGGGGTGGCCATGAAGCAGAAAAATTCAGCGGCGGACAGGTTTATTAATGAATACCGTACGAGGATAGGCATGCATATTACGTATAAGACCGGGGTAAGAGAAATGTTTGCCATGCTCAAAAAAGGGTGGGTTATCGGATTGATTATGGATCAGGATACCAACCGGCATGACGGTGTTATACTGAATTTTTTTGGCCGTCCCACCAATTGTACTCCGGGGGCAGCATCTATGGCGCGGTTTCAGAATGTGCCGATAATCCCGGCTTTTATGCATCAAGATGAGCGGGGGGGGCATACCCTGGTCGTACATGATCCCATATATGTGGACAATACCGGCGACAAGCGGGAGGATATCCGGCGCACGACGCAGGTGCTTAACGATGTGATTGAAGCGCATGTGCGAAAATATCCGGAAGAATGGTTTTGGCTCCATGATCGTTGGAAGTCTGTTCGGGAGGATTTTTCCGAGGCGGATTACAGGCATTATGAATGAGTATTTCAGGAGGAATTGATTTGCAACAGACTACATTGGCGGCAGAGGCTGTTTATAATGGCATTGGCTTACATTCTGGCCGCGAAGTACATTTGCTGATGAAACCTGCCCCAGCTGATACCGGGCTGGTATTTATCCGGACAGACATAGAAGGCAGGCCGCAGATTCATGCCACGGCGGCGAATGTCACATCTACCATGCGGGCTACCACTGTGGAAGAACATGACTGCAAGGTCTTTACTATTGAGCATTTGATGAGTGCCTTTCACGCATTGCACATTGATAACTGTTACATCGAAATTGATGCGGAAGAACCGCCAGTAGCAGATGGTTCTTCGCTGGCTTTTTTTCAGGCGCTCAAAGCAGCAGGTGTGAGACAGCTTCCTGCTGAACGCAAGGAAATTGTCATCGATAAGGTTTACCGCATTGATGATGAGGAACATAAGCGTTTCGTGATGGTTTTGCCCTATGATGGATTCCGGGTAAGTTTTACGTCTTTGAATCCGCATAAGCTTATTGGTGTACAATACGAAAATTTTGAAGTCACGCCGGAAGTTTATGAACGGGAGATAGCTCCGGCCCGCACTATTGCCTACGAAAAGGAAATCGAGGCTTTGCGCAGCATGGGCCTTGGTCTTGGTGGCACATTAGAAAGTGTCATTGTTTACAATGACGAGGGGTGGTTAAATCCACTGCATTTTGAGGACGAACTGGTAAGGCATAAAATTTTGGATGTTATTGGTGACCTGCGGCTGGCAGGCCCAATCCGCGGGCACGTTATTGCCGTTGCCTCCGGCCATGCACTGAATACGAGCCTGGCCAAAAAAATACTGGAAAATCTAGGTTGATAGAGAAAATTACAGGAAGAGGGAATTACAATGGTATTAGAAATTACGGATATTATGAAGATTCTGCCCCATCGCCCGCCAATGCTTTTGGTAGATCGCATTATTGAAATCGACCCGTTCAAATCTGCTACGGGTATCAAGAATGTGACTATGAACGAGCCGTTTTTTGTAGGGCATTTCCCGGATCATCCCATCATGCCTGGTGTGCTGATTTTGGAAGCCATGGCACAGGTTGGCGGCGTAGCCATGCTGTATCCTGAGGAAAACCGGGGCAAGATTGCGATGTTCGGCGGCATGGAAAACATTAAGTTCAAGCGGCCTGTGGTGCCTGGTGATCAGCTGGTGACCAAGGCGCATATCGTGAAGGTACGGGGCGAGTTTGGTGTGCTGCACTGCGATGGCTATGTGGATGACCAGCTGGCAGCATCGGCGGACTTTAAGTTTGCTATGAGAAAAGAAGAAAATATGTGATGTTTTACTGAAAATAAAAGATAATCTTTGTTCAACTCAGATAACGCCTAAATTTGCTGTCAGATGATATGAGAGAATTAGAGGTCGGTTTGGGAGTGTATAAGAAAGACAGAGCAAAGAGTAGGAATAGACCATCAGTTGCTGTTCTGATGGTGTTATAAGGAGTTGTAGAAGATGAGTGCGGAAAATATTAGTGCAGAAGCACAGATACATCCCACAGCAATTGTTGAGGATGGCGCAAGAGTGGCCGCTGGTGTTAAGATTGGCCCGTATAGTGTCATTGGCAGCAATGTGGAGATAGGTGAAGATACCATTATTGGTCCCCATGTGGTGATAACGGGCTGGACGAAAATTGGCCGTGAATGCCATATCTTTCAGGGGGCTTCCATTGGTGAAGAACCACAGGATTTGAAGTTCAAAGGCGAAAAAAGTTACACTAGCATTGGCGACCGGACGGTTATCCGTGAAGGGACGACTGTTCATCGGGCTACTGGTGAAGGTGAAGAAACCCGTATTGGCAATGACTGTCTGTTGATGGCGCTTACGCATGTCGCACATAACTGCGTGATTGGCAACCGGGTCATCATGTCCAACGTGGCCAGTCTCGCTGGTCATGCTGTGGTAGAGGATCGGGCGGTTATCGGCGGCATGACGGGGGTTCATCAGTTCGTCAAGATTGGCCGCAATGCGATGATTGGCGGTATGAGCCGTCTCACGCAGGACGTTGTTCCCTTTACCATTGTGGCAGGTCAGCCGGCTAAAGTAGCTGGGCTTAACGCTGTAGGCATGTCCCGTGCAGGGATTGAACCGGCAGCCCGCCGCAGCATCAAACAAGCCTATAAGATTCTCTATCGTTCCGGCTTGACCTTGCAGCAGGCGGTTAGCGTTATTGAGCAGGAGGTGCCGTCCTGTGAGGAAGTTGACCATATGCTGCGTTTCCTGCGTAATGCTGACAGAGGTATCTGCCGTGAGCGCCGGGACGACCGAGACTAATTGATATTGAAGTACGGAGGATGTTCATGGAGCGCATAGGACTTTTGGCAGGTATTGGTACCCTG
This sequence comes from Selenomonas ruminantium subsp. ruminantium ATCC 12561, assembly GCF_000424065.1. Lineage (GTDB taxonomy): Bacteria > Bacillota > Negativicutes > Selenomonadales > Selenomonadaceae > Selenomonas_A > Selenomonas_A ruminantium. The sequence goes on along the minus strand of NZ_AUJE01000025.1, from coordinate 19,980 downwards.
CCGGTGGAAATTGCCCGGGCGGCCAAGGAGCTGGGGTATGAGGTCTACGCCGTAGCACTCCTGCCGGACACGGATTCCCGCCTCAAAGAGTATGCTGATGACTATCAGGAAATCAATGTCCTGAAGGTGGGCAAAATCTTAAAACACCTGAAAAAAAGCGATATCCATAAGGTCACGATGATTGGCAAGGTGACGAAGGAAGTGCTTTTTGCCAAGAAGACCCTGCCGGACTTGAAAGCCATGCAGATACTTATGCGGGTGCCGGACAGAAAAGACGACACCATTATGCTGGCCATCATCGATGAATTGAAGAAAATCGATGTGGAGGTCTTTGACCAGACGGAACTTATTCGCAAGCTGATGCCGGGGAAAGGTGTTTTGACTAAACGCCAGCCCACGGCAGAAGAATTGAAGGATATGGAGTTTGGTTTCCAAATGGCCAAGGAAATTGGCCGCATGGATGTCGGACAGACTGTAGTGGTTAAAGATATGGCGGTCATGGCACTGGAGGCTATCGAGGGGACCGATGCCTGTATCCTGCGGGGCGGAAAACTTGCTGGTGGTGGCGCTGTGGTAGCCAAGGTGGCAAAACCTGCGCAGGACAGCCGCTTTGATGTGCCGACTGTGGGACTGAAAACCTTGCAGATGATGGTGGAGGTCAAGGCAAAGGCTTTGGCCATTGAAGCCGATGCGACACTTTTGGCAGAACGGGCTGATGTTATCGCCTTAGCCGAAGCGCATGGTATTACCATTGTCGCGATGTGATGAATAAGACGCCGGGGAGGAAAAATTCCCGGCGTCTTTCGCTTTATATAAGCGGCATTTAATGGTATAATGTAATTTGGTTTAATGTTGTTAAAAGGAGGGGCGTCCATGAAAATCATGCTTTCCGCTGGCGAAGCGTCTGGTGATGTGCATGGCGAAAATATCGCCCGGGCAATACTTTCCATGGCACCGGAAACAGAGCTTATCGGTTTCGGCGGCACCCGTATGGAAAATGCCGGTGTCCGGTTGCGGCAAAACTTTGCTGATTACAGCGTCATGGGCGTTTGGGAGGTTCTCGTCAATATTCGTCGCTTGTTTAAGCTTTTGCATGATTTGACGGAATTTATGCGGGAAGAAAAGCCGGATATGCTCGTGCTGATCGATTATCCGGATTTTAACTGGCGCTTGGCGAAAAAAGCCAAGGCTCTGGGCATACCTGTTTTTTCCTATATCCCGCCATCGGCATGGGCGTGGCGAAAAGGACGGGCGAAGGACTGTGCAAAAATTGCCGATGAATTTATCGCGATTTTTCCGCATGAACTGCCAGTTTACGAGGCGGCAGGGGCAAATATCTCCTTTGTAGGAAATCCCTTAGTGGATGCGGTGCGGGCAGAATTGCCTCGCGAAAAAGCACGTCGCTTTTTTAGGATGCCTGCAGATAAGACCGTTATCTTGCTGCTGCCTGGCAGCCGTAAGCAGGAGATTGAGTTGTTGCTGCCATCTATGCTCGACGGGGCAAAAAAATTGTTGGAAGATAAGCCGGATACGGTATTTTATCTGCCTGTGGCCGATACGGTCAGTCAGGACCGTGTGGAAGAACTGATTGCGGCTGCAGGCGTAAAGGTCACGTTGACCCATGAGAAACGCTACAGCTTGATGGCGGCTGCTGATGCGGCAATGGCAACCTCTGGCACGGTGGTGATGGAAGCGGCTCTTTTGGGGCTGCCCTGCGTAGTGCTCTATCGACTGTCGCCGGTATCTTATGCCATTGGCAAACTCTTTGTGCATGTGGATAATTTCAGCCTGCCCAATATTTTGCTGAACGAGAGTTTTCAGCGAGAACTGTTGCAGGATGAGGTTACGCCGGAAAATATTGCCAGCGAATTGAAAAAAATATATCCGGGAGAGGCGCATCGTCTGGCCGTGCTGGCAAAATTAAAATCTGCCTGCCAGAAGCTTGGTCCGCCGGGCGCTTCCGGCCGGGTGGCCGAGCGGATACTCAATGCCGCCCGGAAATTTGCGGCGAAATAAATAGTGGGGGAAATACATGAAGAATTATAAGCGGCTTCTGCAATACATCAGACCATATTTGAAACAGCTGGGTCTGGCGATTGTCTGCATTGTGGTTGCAGCAGCCTGTAATCTTTACCTGCCTTGGATTATCAAGGACATGGTGGACAAGGTATTGGCGGATAAGGATATGGTTATGCTGTACGTCATCTGCGTCAGCATTGTCGTGGTATTCCTGATTCGCGGGATATTTTACTATGGACAGTCCTATCTGGTGTCCTATATCGGGCAAAAAGTGGTCATTGATGTGCGGGAAGTGATGTTCCGCAAGTTCCAGCGTATGCCGATGGCCTATTTTGACAAACATCAGACCGGTGAGACCATGAGCTATATCACCAATGATGTATCGGCTATCCAGTCGGCGTTGGTGGATCAGCTGATTGAGATGGTCACGGAAAGTTCCATTCTCATTGGTTCCATTGCCATGATGCTTTATCTGGATTGGAAACTTTCCCTGTTGACGTTGGTGGTTATCCCTTTGGTGGGGCAGGCCATGAAAATCTTTGGCCGCAAGCTGAAGCGCAATGGTACGGTGATTCAGGAGCGGGCTGCAGATATCACATCTCTTTTGCAGGAGAGCATTTCTTCCATCCGGGTGGTCAAATCCTTTGTTCGGGAGGACTATGAGACAAAACGGTTCATTAACCAGAACATCCTAAACTTCCAAGCGGCCATGAAAAATGTGCAGTTGACCAGCCTGCTTACGCCGACTGTGGAATTCCTGGCGGCGGTTTCCGTTACGTTTATCGTTGGCTTTGGCGGCTATGAAGTCGTAAACGGTCAGATGACGGCAGGTGCTTTGGTGGCCTTCCTGACCTATGCGGTAAACCTGGCCAATCCGGTCAAGCGTCTGGCCAGAGTATATGGCAATCTGCAGCGGGCTATGGCCGCTGTTGACCGTGTTTTTGCAGTTATCGATTTACCGGAACCCATCCGTGATAAGGAAGGAGCCAAAGAACTGCCGAAGATTGAGGGCCATGTGAAGGTGGAGCATGTTACCTTTGGGTATAAGGAAGGCATCAATGCACTGGAGGATGTTTCGCTGGAAGTAAAGCCGGGGCAGATGATTGCCTTTGTGGGACCCAGCGGTGCCGGCAAGTCCACCATCGCCAACCTTATCCCGCGTTTCTATGAGATAAACAGCGGTGCAATATCCATTGATGGACAGGATATCCGGGAGGTGACGGTGGCATCCCTGCGGGAGCAGATTGGCATCGTACCGCAGGAAACTATGCTGTTTTCCACGACCGTGATGGAAAATATCCGTTATGGACGTTTGGACGCCACGGATGAAGAGGTTATTGAGGCAGCGAAAGCAGCTAATGCCGATGTATTCATCCGCGAATTGCCGCAGGGCTATGATACGCCGATTGGCGAACGGGGGCTGAACCTGTCCGGCGGGCAGCGGCAGCGCATGTCCATTGCCCGGGCCATTCTCAAAAATCCCCGGATTTTGATTCTCGATGAAGCAACTTCAGCCTTGGATACGGAAAGTGAAAAAATTGTGCAGTCGGCACTTGATTCCCTGATGGTGGGACGTACATCCTTTGTTATCGCACACCGTCTTTCCACGATATTCAATGCCGATCAGATTTATGTGATTGATGGCGGCAGGATAAAAGAACATGGCACGCATGAGGAACTCTTGGCAAAGAACGGCTTATACAGCCATCTTTACAATATTCAGTTTAACAAGAACGCTGTGCCAGAAGGGGCATAAGACAAATGCAAATCCTTTACAACTTAGCGGCGATTTTGGTCGTCATATTGATTATCCCGGTGTTTATGATCCGCTCGGTCCGGGAAAAAGGCTTTGTGGAGCGTATCCGTCAAAGCCTGGGCTTTTATCCGGAACATACCCTGGAAAAAGTGGCAAAGAAGCACTGTATATGGGTGCATGCAGCATCGGTCGGGGAGATTGTGGCCACAAGTCCGCTGATCAAGGAATTCCATAAGGAATTCCCGCAGACGCCGATTTTGGTATCGGTGGTGACCACCAGTGGCTACGAAATGGCCAACCGCATCATCAAGGATGCGGATGCCATTATCTATTTCCCGCTGGATCTGCCGTTATTGGCGGGCAGTGTGCTGCGGCGCATTCACCCAAGGGTATTTTTGCCGGTGGAGACGGAATTGTGGCCGAACTTCTTAAAGACGGCCCGCAAGATGCATATTCCCGTCATGATGGTCAATGGCCGTATCAGCGACCGCAGTGTGAAGCAGTATAAATATTTGAACAGCCTGCTTTCCGATATGATTGGCACGGTGACGAAGTTTGCCATGCAGTCGGACATCGATGCTGACTACATCATGCGCCTGGGCGCACCGCCGGAACTCGTGACGGTGACGGGTAATACGAAATTTGACCAGACGTATACCGATGTAAGCGCTGCTGAAAAAGCAGAAATCATTCAATCAATGGGGCTTTCTAAGGCGGAGGGCATCCTGTTGGCTGGCTCGACCCATCGCGGGGAAGAATCCTTTGTCTTGAAGGCGTTTACTGCGGTGCGGGAAAAACATCCCCAGGCCAAGCTCGTTATTGCGCCGCGGGAACTTCTGCGCACGCAGGAAGTTATTCATCTCTGCAAGCGGGCAGGCTTTACGGTGAGTACGCGTACGGAGCAGCAGAAGAACGGCCCGCAGGACGCAGATATCGTGATTCTGGATACCATTGGCGAACTGGGCAAGGTCTATAGCGTAGGCGACGTCGTCTATGTGGGCGGCAGCTTGATTCCCCATGGCGGCCACAATATTTTGGAGCCGGCTGCCCATGGCAAGGCTATTATCGTTGGCCATTATATGTTCAACTTCAAGGATACCCATGCCTTGTTCAAGAAGCGCGATGCCTGCATTACGGTTAATAATGAGCAGGAACTGGCGGTAGAGACGGCACGCCTCTTTGATGATGCCGGGCACCGCCACCGTCTGGAAGCGGAAACGCTGGCAATCGTCGGTGAAAATAAAGGCGCTTCGCGCAAGTCTGCCTTGATTTTGCGGGAAACGCTGGAAACTTACGAAAGCCGTCCGGAAAATCGGCAGCGGGCGCGTTCCACGCAGAAGATAAATAACTTCCAGACTTACTTTATTGATTTGGTGCATCTTAAAGAAGTAGATGGCGTGATGGAACACATCCTCACCGCGATACTCTATATTTTTTCCAAGATTTACGCACTGTTGGTGGATATCAAACTCTGGGGCTATCGGAATGGCGTATTCAGCCGCAAGAAGCTGGATTGTTTCGTAATCAGCCTGGGCAATGTCACCGTAGGCGGTACCGGCAAGACGCCTACCGCGCAGCGGCTGGCCAGCGATATTCGGGATATGGGCTACAAGGTCGTTATCCTCAATCGTGGCTATCGGGCCAAATGGCATGGCAATGTCGGTATTGTGTCCGATGGACAGCGGCTGCATATGACGGCGGCCGATGCCGGGGACGAGGCATTCATGCTGGCTAAGCATCTGCCGGAAGTCCCCGTGCTGATTGGTGCTGACCGCTCCGTTACGGGGCAGTATGCCATCGAAAATTTTGGTGCGGAAGTGGCCATTTTGGACGATGGTTTCCAGCATTGGCAGTTGGAGCGGGATATGGATATCCTGCTGGTCGATGCGGTAAATGTGTTTGGTAATGGCTATATGCTTCCGCGTGGAACCCTGCGCGAGCCCATTTCCCATATCAGCCGGGCTGATGTATGCCTACTGACCAAGGTGGACCAGGCGGCAGCTGGTTCCCGCGAATTTATCCGGGAAACGGTGCACCGCTATAACAAAGAGGCACAGGTGGTGGAGAGCATCCATCAGCCGCGCCGCTTCATTCCCCTGGCAGATTGGTATGTGGATATTGCCGGCGATGGCATTGATGTCAATACGATGCGCGGCCGGAAAATCATGGCGGTTTCGGCTATCGGCAACCCCGCTTCCTTTGAGCAGACCTTGTCGGATTTAGGGGTAACGATTATCGAAAGCCTGCGCTATCCTGACCATCACGATTACAGCATGCAGGAAATGGTCGATATCCTTCATCAGGCACAGCGCATGGGGGCAGAGGCCATTGTGATTACGGAAAAAGATGCAGTGAAAATCCCGATGGAAGTCATTCATGCCGGGATTTCCGTACCCGTATATGTCATCTGCGTGGAAGTCAACTTCCAGCAAGGAAAAGACGAGTTCAAGACACTGCTGGCGCAGCGCTTAGCGGTGAAATTAGGCAAGTGATAGAAAGATAAGAGGCAGATTATGAAGGTATTATGTGTTATTCCCGCGCGTTATGCATCCACCCGCCTGCCGGGCAAACCACTTAAAGATATTGCCGGCAAGCCGATGGTCTGCCGGGTCTATGACCGGGCAGCACAGGCAAAGAAGGTATCCGAGACGATTGTGGCTACCGATGATGAACGCATCCTGACGGCGGTAGAAGCAAATGGCGGCAAGTCCATGATGACCAAAGCTTCCCACCCTACCGGTACAGACCGGCTGGCCGAAGTAGCGGCAGCCTTCCCGGATGTGGATTTAATCATCAATGTGCAGGGCGATGAACCCTTGATTGAACCGGGGCTTATCGATGAACTGGCCGCTGTATTTGAAACGGACAGTGAGCTGCAGATGGCCACGGTTAAGACCTTGATGACGGACAAGGCGGAGATTGAAAATCCCAACAACGTCAAGGTGGTTACGGACAAGGCAGGTTATGCCCTGTACTTCTCTCGTTCGGTGATGCCTTATCCGCGCAATGCAGGCTGCCCGGTGTATAAGCATATCGGTATTTACGCCTATAGACGGGATTTCTTGCTGGCCTATGCGAAGATGGAATCTACGCCGCTGGAGCAGTCGGAATCTCTTGAGCAGCTCAGGGCGCTGGAGAATGGCTATCGCATTAAAGTTGTGGAGACAAAGGCTAAGTTTGTGGGGGTAGATACCGCTGAAGATTTGGCTAAAGTTAATGAGATATATAAAAACATGAAGTAACGATTTCTGTACTTTTCTTTAGCGTAAAGAAAAGTACCAAAAGAAAGCGCGGACTGAAATCACATCACGTGATTTACGTCCGCCTGCGCCCGTCCTTGGGCGCTGGGCAACGATATAGTGATATTGGTTCGAGGTGAAAGGAGCTTGAATATGAATCAGGTTAAAGTAGGCAATTACACTATTGGTGGTGGAGAAAAACTGACTTTGTTGGCTGGGCCTTGCGTATTGGAAGGGCTTGACCGCTGCTTGCTGATTGGCCGCACAATCAAGGAAATCTGCCAGCGTTTGGATATCAACTATGTATTCAAGGCCTCCTTTGACAAGGCCAATCGTTCTTCCTACCATAGCTTCCGCGGCCCGGGCCTGAAAAAAGGTCTGGAAATGTTAAAGACCATCAAGGCGGAATTGGGCGTACCCGTGGTAACGGATATCCATGAAACAAATCAGGCAAAACCGGTGGCAGAAGTTGCCGATATTTTGCAGATTCCGGCGTTCCTCTGCCGTCAGACGGACCTTCTTCATGCCGCTGCGCAGACGGGCAAGGTGGTTAATGTGAAGAAGGGGCAGTTTTTAGCTCCGGAAGATATGCGCAATGTGGTGGACAAGCTCCATGAAAGTGGCTGTGACCAGATTATGCTCACGGAGCGCGGTGCGTCCTTTGGCTATCACAACCTCGTGGTGGATATGCGCTCCCTGCCCATCATGCGTTCCTTTGGTTACCCGGTGGTGATGGACGGCACGCATTCGGTGCAGCTGCCGGGCGGCAACGGGACGACGTCTGCCGGCAACCGCGAATATGTGGAATATCTGGTGCGGGCGGCTGTGGCTGTTGGTGTAGATGCACTCTTTTTGGAAGTCCATGACAACCCGGAAGAAGCCCTCTCCGATGGAGCAAACATGGTCTACTTGGATAAGCTGGAAGACCTGCTGAAAGATGCTTTAGCAATTCATGAAATCGTACGTCATAAGCAGAAATAAGCAATGCCGATAAAGCTTTTTGCAAATTGAGGGGATAAGATTGGTAGATAAGATAAAAGAAGCGGCCCTGGAAACGCTCGCGATAGAAGCGGATGCCGTGGAAAAACTCAAAGGCCGCATTGACGATGAATTTGTGGCCGCTGTGCAGTGCATACTCGACTGTAAGGCGCGCGTGGTCGTGACCGGCATGGGAAAATCCGGTCATATTGGGCGCAAGATGGCGGCAACCTTTGCCAGCACAGGGACACCGGCATTCTTTATGCATCCCGGTGAAGCCTTTCATGGCGATTTGGGCATGGTGACGGAAAATGACGTGGTCATTGCCATTTCCAACAGCGGTGAGTCCACGGAAGTGGTCAATATCCTGCCCATTATCCGCCGTATTGGGGCGACCATTATCGCCATGTGTGGCCGTCGTGATTCGCAGCTGGGCAAAGCGGCTGACCACTTCGTAGATATCGGCGTGGAACGGGAAGCCTGCCCGCTGGGACTGGCGCCGACGGCCAGCACCACGGCTACGCTGGCCATGGGCGATGCGATTGCGATTGCGTTGATGCGTGTACGCGATTTTACCAGTCAGGACTTTGCCCTGTTCCATCCGGGTGGCGCGTTGGGCAGAAAGCTTTTGCTCACCGTCAAAAACGTCATGCATACCGGAGATGAAAACCCTATTGTGCATAAGGATAAGACCGCCAAAGATGCGCTCTTTATCATGACGGATAAGGGACTTGGTGCGGCTTCGGTTGTCGACGACAGCGGCAAGCTGGTGGGCATAATCACCGATGGCATCATCCGCCGGGCCTTGGCCAAGGATTACAAGTTTCTGGATGAAGCGGTAGGCAATATCATGTTTGAGACGCCGCTGACCATCAAGCAGGAAGCGATGGCCTCCGCTGCCCTTTCCGTGATGGAAAAGCACAAGCCGCGTCCGGTCACGGTGCTGCCAGTTATTGATGAAAATAAAATTCCTGTGGGTATTATTCATTTGACTGACCTTTTGCGTCAAGGAGTGGTATAATGGAGATTCACAGCAATGCCTTAAAGGCAGCAAAAAAGATTAAATTGGTTATTTTTGATGTAGATGGCGTTTTGACCGATGGTGGTATCTATATCGGCGCGCAGGGCGAGCTCTATAAGCCCTTTTACTGCAGGGACGGGCTTGGTATCAGCCTGGCACATAAATACGGCTTGCAGACCGCCATCATTACCGGCCGCAAGTCGGAGCAGGTGGCTTTCCGGGCCAAAGAACTGGGCATAAGTCACGTCTTTCAAGGCAATCCTGATAAGCGCAATGCTTATGATGAATTGAAGGAACTGACAGGTCTGAAAGACGCGCAGATTGCCTATATCGGCGATGACCTCATTGACCTGCCCATCATGTTGCAGGTCGGCCTGCCAATGGCTGTGGCGGACGCAGAAGAGCCTGTCCGTGCGCAGTCACTGGTCGTTTCCTGTAAAAACGGTGGTCACGGTGCAGTACGGGAACTTTTGGAGTTTATTTTCAAAGTACAGGGCAAGTGGGAGGATATTATGGCAGACTTCCTTTTGCCGGACAGCTCCAGCGGGAATAAAAACTGGAAGCAATAACGATTTGGGGGAAGACAATTAATGCAGTATAAATTTGTGATGTTTATGAGCTGGGTGGTGTGTCACACCCCCTATAAACTCGTAATGGCTGCCGGCTGGATTTTGGGACAGCTCTATTATCTCCTGATCAAAAAACAACGGGAACTGGCTGTGAGACAGATGATGCCGGCTTTGGGACTGAATGAAGCCGAGGCACGTAAAATGGTGCGGGCTTCTTTCGTCAATCTGGCCCGCAATGTGCTGGAAATCCTCTATATGCCGCACATCACAACGGAGAATTTTCAGGAGTACATTGAAATTGACCACTTGGAGCGCATGACGGAGGCGTTGGCAGAAGGCCATGGCGTAGTGGTGCTCACCGGACATATCGGTACATGGGAGTGGTTGTCTGCGGCTTTTACCATGAACGGTTTGCCGGTTACCGCCATTGCCAAACCGCAGCCGAATATGCAGTATACCAATGCCCTGAACGATTTGCGCAAGACCATTAATGTGGAGATTTTTTCACGCGGAACCAGTGAGCTTTTGGCGGCAGCCAAGGCATTGAAAAAAGGCAAGATCCTGGGCTTCTTGGCAGATCAGGACGGTGGCCCCGGTGGGGCGTTCATTCCTTTCCTGGGCAAGATGGCGGCAACGCCGTTAGGGCCGGCAGTTTTTTCCTGTAAGTTCAATGCTCCGGTACTGCCCGCCTTTATTCTGCGTCAGAAGAATGGCAAGCATAAGGTCGTTATTGGCGAGGTTATGCGTTTTAAGGACACCGGGGATACGGATAAGGACTTATTTGATTTTACGGTAAAGATGACGAAGATCATTGAGGATATTATCCGTGAAAATCCTACCCAGTGGCTTTGGTTCCAAAAAAGATGGAATACGCCGCTGGAGCAACAGAAGTTGGGCAAACACCATACGGTTAAATCACAGGAGGAAGCCAAATGAGCAAGATGCACAAGGGGCTTATCGCTGTTGCTGTTGCGGCGTTTGCAGCTTTGGTGGTGTGGGCAGTGGCAACGGTTCCGGAGCCTCCTGCAAAGCCGGAGGCCCCTGTTGAAGAGAACAAAGTAATGCGCTATGACGGCAATGAAATCAGTGAGGAAAAGAATGGCCGGAAAATCTGGGACTTGACCGCTGAGCATATTGACGTTAATATTGAAACCCGTGATGCAGTGCTGGAAAATCTGCAAGGCCATTTTTATGCCGAAGACGGCAGAGTGGTGGAAGTAAAAGCAAGTAAAGGAACTTATACGGAAGGAACGAAAGATATTGTCCTTTCGGGAAACGTAGAGATAAAAAACAGCGATGGTGCCCAGCTGAATAGTGATGAACTGCGATGGGATGCGCAAAAGGAAATTTTGGCAGCAATTGGCAATGCCAAAGCAGTCAAAGAGGATATGCTGGCCACTGGTGACCGCATTGAGAGCAGTGATGGTTTCAACAAGATAAAAATCAGCGGCAAGGCGTATTTGCGCAGGGGAGGAGAAACGAAATGACGAGTCGAATGAAAAAAATGGTTATGGCAATGACCCTTGCGCTGGCGATGCCCTTAGGGCATATCTCTGCAGCCGGGGAGCCGGCAGAACTCAATGCGGATACCGTGGAATACGATATGAGCACAGGGCTGGCTGTGGCCACTGGTGATGTATTGTTGAAACAGGGAACCACTAAGGTTACGGGCGCGAAAGCAATGTACAATTCGAAGACGCAGGAAGGCTCCGTCGAGGGCAATGTCATTGCCGTGCGGGATACCATGCGTCTTACCTGCAGCCGGATTGTTACCGATGGTCAGGGGCAGATTCGGGCCGCTGGCAGTGTTCGGGGAACTGATGGTGATAAATCTTTTGCCGGGGAGCAGGTAGATTATTATCCTAACCAGAATAAATACATCAAGATTCCTACTGGTGGTACACTCAGCAATGCAGACGGAACCTTTTCTGCTGACTATATGGAAGGCTGGCTGGATGATGAACATTATGTTGGCAGGGGCAATGTCCATATTGAAAGCCCTGCCCGGCAGATGGAAGCCGGTGGTGACCATGCCGATTATGTCGGCAAGGAACAAGGCCGGGTAGTGCTGACAGGCAATGCCTGGGCGGTTAAGGAAAACAATACGATGAAGAGCAATAAGCTGACCCTTTATCTTGACCCCGAAGGACGGGCTAACGTCAAGTAAGGCAGTGGAATACGGAGGGCAGGACCTTGCATATTGAGGCGAAAAATCTGGTAAAAAAATTCAAGGAGCACACAGCAGTGGACAGGGTGTCTTTGCGGGTGGAAAAAGGCGAAATCGTTGGCCTTTTAGGCCCTAATGGCGCCGGTAAGACCACATCATTTTATATGATTGTCGGCCTTGAACAGCCTTCTTCTGGCGAGGTGTTCTTGTCCGATGTGAACATCACCAAAATGCCCATGTACAAACGGGCAGAGTTGGGGATAAGCTATCTGACACAGGAATCCTCTATCTTCCGCAAGCTCACGGTGGAAGAAAATATCATGGCTATTTTGGAGACGACAGCGCTGTCCCGGGCCGAACAGCGGTCACGCTTTGAGGAACTGCTCGCAGAATTCCATATCACCCATGTACGCAACCGCAAGGGCACAGAACTGTCTGGTGGTGAACGGCGCCGGGTGGAAATAGCCCGCTGCCTGGCTTTGGAACCGCAGTTTATCCTGCTTGATGAACCGTTTGCTGGTGTAGATCCACTGGCGGTAGCGGATATTCAGGAAATTATCCAGTATCTGCGTCAGCGGGGCATGGGGATTCTTATCACTGACCATAATGTGCGTGAAACACTGCAGATTGTGGATCGCGCGTACATTTTGAGCGAAGGCAAAATTCTGCTGGAAGGAAGCAGTCAGACCATTGCAGAAAGTCCGATAGCGAAAAAGTTTTATCTGGGTGAAAATTTCACCTTGTAAGGAGAACGAAAAATGCGATTGCGAATTTTAGACAAGTATATATTCAAAGAGGTTACCATGACCTTTGTCTTCAGCATTTGCGCGTTCTCTGCGGTGTTTATCGGTTCGGGAACGCTGTTCAAGATTGCTAAATACATAACGGATTATGGAGCCTCACTGCAGGCAGTAGTCAAAATCTTTATCTTTGGCTTGCCGGGGGTGGTCATTTGGACTTTCCCCATGTCGATGCTGCTGGCAACACTTTTGACCTTTGGCCGCTTGTCCAGCAATAGTGAAATCACGGCGATGAAGTCCTGCGGGATCAGCTTTTCCCGTATAGCCATGCCGGCTATTGTCATGGGCATCATGGTGAGCTTGGCTGCCATGGCGTTTAATGAATATGTGGTGCCGTGGGCCAATACCGCTTATCGTAACGTCCTGTATTATGAAATTGAAGGCAATACAGGAATGAAGTCGCAGGACCATATCATTCTCAAGGAAATAAATGGTGACAAAATTCAGCGCCTGGCCTATGCCCGCCGTTATGAGGCGGATATTCAGCAGCTGCAGGGGATTACCTTGCAGGAATTCGGCACTGATGGCAAGGTAAAGACCGTAGAGAATGCGGATTATGCTGAGTGGAACGGCAATATTTGGACAATGCACAGCGGTGTCATTTATGACATCAGCGAAGAGGAAGGCAAAAGCGAACATATGGTTCGGTTTAAGACACAGGTGCTGCCGATAAGTGCAAATCCGACGCAGATTGTCCGGGAACAAAAAGAACTTGAAGAAATGACGATGAAGGAATTGCGGGAACAGATCAACGTCCTGAAAACCCAGTATGTGGATACCAATAAGCTGGAAGCTGAGCTTTATCAGCGTGTGACGGTTCCCATGGCCAGCTTGGTCTTTGCGCTGGTGGGCGTTCCTTTGGGCTTGCAGCCTACCCGTAACAGCTCTTCGGCAGGCTTCGCTATAAGCGTTATCATCATTTTTGTTTATTATGCATTGATGACTATGGGCAATGCTTTGGCACGCAGCGGCGTTGTGGCGCCCATGCTGGCTGTATGGCTGCCCAATCTTATCGGGCTGGCAGCCGGTGCGTATTTGGTGCGGCGGGCATCACGCTGATTCGTAGGAAAGGTGGAAAGAATAGATGTCAGGAATTCTCTTGATTGCTGTGCTGGTCATTACAGGCGGTGCGATTGCATTTATTGGGGACAGACTAGGCACGAAAATCGGCAAGAAACGCTTGTCGATTTTTGGGCTGCGTCCCCGGCATACGTCAATCGTCATTACAATCTTTACCGGTATAGTAATCACCACCTTGACTTTTGGTGTGATGGCGGCGGCTTCGGAAAATGTGCGGACAGCACTGTTTGGTCTGGAAGAGCTCAACCGTACTATGCAGGAGACAAAAGACAACCTTTTGCATACGCAGGCGGATTTAGCGGCTGCTAAATCCGAACAGGAAAGCACAGATGCAGCGTTGCAGCAATCCAAGGCCGATGTAGTCAGATTAAATGAACAACAAAAAACACTGACTGAGGAAGCTGCTCGCTTGCAGGCGGGAATTGCGGAACTCGAAGGAGCCAAGGCAGAGCTTATGGCCAAAAATGAAGAGCTGTCCGGCAGCAACCAAAAACTTTTGGCAGACAACGAGCATTTGACTGCAGATAATGAAAATCTGACGGCTGACAACAAAAAGCTGGAAGAACGCACGCAACAGCTGCGGGCAGGTCTCATTACCGTCCGCGAAGGCGATATTGCCTTTCGGGCAGGGGAGATTATTGCCAGTGGTGTAATCCGTGGCGGACGCAGCAATGAAGAGGTGGCAGCGGATATGGAAACACTGGCAGCGTTGGCGAATCGCAATGTTTCGGCACGTTTTGGCAGTGACCGCTCCGATGAGGATATCTGGATTTACCGTCCGGAATATGAAGCGGCGGTGGATATGATTGCGAAAAGCAAACAGGACATGGTTGTGCGCATTGTGGCAGTCAGCAATCTGGTGCGCGGCGAGGAAGTCCGCACCACGTTGGAGCTTTATCCCAACAGCATAATCTATCAGGATAAGGAATTCATCATTGCTCGCCCTTACGATTTGGGCCTGGCGGATGACAGCGAAGCTGAACAGACGGTGATGAATTTTCTCAAGGACGTCAATTTTGCCGCGACCTCGAAGGGAATTTTGCCTGACCCCCTTCGAGGAACCGTAGGCGTGATGGAAGGTGCCCAGTTCTATGATGTGGTGGCAAAGCTCAAGGGACAGCGCGGGCCTGTGATTCTGTTGGCCTATGCTAACGGTGATACCGATGCTTCCGGCCCGTTGCGCCTCAAAATTGAAGTGGAGAAAAATAGCCAATGACAATAGCAGCATTAGACCCCGGCAGGGATAAATGCGGTTTTGCCGTATTGAATGACGACGGCAAAATTCTCTGCCAGCGGGTTATTGTTACGGAAAACTTAATGACGGAAGTAAATGCGGCTAAAGCTGACTACGGCTTTAGCCGTCTCCTTATCGGCAATGGTACCACAAGTAAAGAAGCGCAGGGGAAACTGGCGCAGATTGCCGCATTGGAGGTCATTGTCCGTGACGAATACCGCACCACGGAACTGGCGAAAAAGGAATACTGGAAGGCCAATCCGCCGCAGGGCTGGCGGCGACTTATCCCCGTGACCATGCAGGTGCCGCCGGTGCCCGTGGATGATTTTGTGGCGGTAATCCTCGCCCGCAGATATTTACAGGAAATCAAGAAGACAAAAGGAGAGCAAGAAAATGGAGCAGAATAAGATTCAAAAGCGCCCCGAATGGACGGAGTATTTTCTCGATATTGCCCGCGCTGTAGGGCGCCGGGCAACCTGCCTGCGCCGCCGCTATGGAGCGATTATCGTCAAGGACCATATCATCATCAGTACCGGCTATAACGGTGCCCCGCGCGGCGAAGCCAACTGCATTGACACGGGCATCTGTGAGCGTGAGCGGCTCCATGTGCCCAAAGGGCAGAATTATGAACTCTGCGTGGCTGTGCATGCCGAGCAGAACGCCATCATCAACGCCGACCCTGCGGACATGGAGGGCGCGACAATCTATATTGTAGGCATCAATGCCGATGGCACACTGGCCTCCGGCAAGCCCTGCCTGCTCTGCCGCAGAATGCTGCGCAATGCCAAACTGGCACAGGTCGTTTATTACGAAACAGACGGCAGCATTGTCACCTGCCGTCCGGATGAAATACACGACTGAGCAAATAAACTCGTTCTTTCAGCTTATTTTCATTGACACTCTGTATGCACTGCGCTAAAATAGGCTTGTTATGAATTTTCGATTTTGAGAAAAAGAGGTGCTACTTGTATGCCAGAATATGTGTTGGCGTTTGTCATTGCCGCAGGCGTGGCCTTGGCACTTACGCCCGGTGTGATTTTCCTGGCGGCCAAGACGGGGGCAATGGATGCTCCTGATGCGAGAAAAGTACATAAAAAACCCATTCCCCGTATTGGCGGTTTGGGCATTTATGCGGCCTTTATGGTGGCGATTTTAGGGATTATGCAGTTCATCGAGGTGGAACCGGAAGTACTCTTTGAAGTCACCGGTTTGCTCGTGGGCGGCTCACTGATTGTGCTGGTAGGTGTCATTGACGACTATAAGAACCTGCCGGCCAAGGTGAAACTGGTGGGGCAGATTATTGCAGCGGCCGTGCTCGTCATTGCTTTTGACGTGCGCATTGACTTCATCACGGACCCCTTCGGCGACTTCTTCTATACGGAGTGGCTGGCAATTCCTCTGACCATCTTTTGGATTGTTGGTCTGACCAATACGGTGAACCTGATTGACGGCCTTGACGGGCTGGCAGCCGGCGTATCGACCATTGCGGCCATTACCATCTTTTTGGTGGCATTGCAGCAGAATATCCTGCTGGTGGCCGTGCTCACTGCAGCACTGGCCGGGGCAGCCTTTGGCTTCCTTTATTACAACTTTAATCCGGCGCGGATTTTCATGGGGGATTCCGGCAGTATGTTCTTAGGTTATATGCTGGCTGGCATCTCTGTTATCGGTGCGGTAAAATGCGCCGCAACCATTGCGCTCATTGTGCCGATTTTGGCACTGGGGCTGCCGATTCTGGATACGACCTTTGCTATCGTGCGCCGTTATCGTGGCGGGGTGCCCATCTTTAAGCCGGATAAGGGCCATCTGCACCATCGTCTGATGGATTTGGGCTTCAGCCAGCGTCAGGCTGTGCTGCTGATGTATGTCATCAGCGCCTTGCTGGGGCTCAGTGCGGTAGCATTAACGGAAGTCAGCTATCAATTTGCTATTGCCATCGTGTGCCTGGTGGTGGTGCTGGTGCTTTATGGCGCTAAAAAAATCGGTATTTTCCGCATGAATGATTCGGCACATCAGCATTAATAATTTGTGAACCCAAAAGGCAGGTGCAACTCCTGCCTTTAATCATAGAGAGGGGACTAGGAATGGAAAATAAGAAAATCAAGGTTATGACGGTCTTTGGCACCCGTCCGGAGGCGATTAAAATGGCGCCTATCGTGCTGGAACTGGCCAAACACCCGGACAAGATTACGCCGGTGGTGGCAGTGACGGCGCAGCACAGAGAGATGCTCGACCAGGTGCTGGGGCTCTTTAACATCACGCCCGACTATGACCTTGATATTATGGCACAGGGACAGACCCTCTTTGATATCACCTCCAAGGCCATGATGGGCCTGGACAAGGTGCTGGAACAGGAAACGCCGGATATCGTATTGGTGCATGGCGATACCACGACCACCTTTGCTGGCGCGCTGGCAGCCTACTATCATCAGACAACGGTTGGCCATGTCGAAGCTGGTTTGAGAACCCACGACAAGTACAGCCCATTCCCGGAAGAAATGAACCGCAAGCTCACCGGCTGCATTGCTGACCTCAACTTTGCTCCGACGGAAACCTCTGAAGGCAATCTGCTGGCGGAAAATGTAAAGCCGGAAAGCATTTTTGTAACCGGCAATACGGTTATTGATGCCCTGCACCATACTGTCCGCGACGATTTCCAGTTTGAAGACGAACTGCTGCAGAATATTGATTTTGAAAACAAGCGTATCATCCTTGTCACCACCCATCGCCGGGAAAACTTAGGCGAGCCTATGCGCCATGTCTATAAGGCCCTGCGTCAGCTCACCGAAGAATTTGACGATGTAGAAGTGGTCTTCCCCGTACACAAGAACCCGAAAGTGCGCGAAGTCGTGCGCGAAGAATTAGGCGGCCTTTCCCGGGTTCATCTGATTGACCCGCTGGATTACGAGCCGTTTGCCAACCTGATGCATAAGGCCCACTTAATCCTCACGGATTCCGGTGGAGTGCAGGAAGAAGCTCCGGCTCTGGGCAAACCCGTCCTCGTTCTGCGCGATACCACGGAACGTCCGGAAGCCGTAGCCGCTGGTACAGTAAAACTTATCGGTACCGACCGCGATGTGGTCTACAACGAAGCCAAGACCCTGCTGACGGACGAAGCAGCATATCACCGCATGGCAGAATCTGTCAACCCCTATGGCGATGGCAAGGCGTCTGAGCGAATCATTCAGGCTATCCTGTACCACTATGGTATGGCCGACAGCCGTCCGGATGTGTTCATAGGCAAATAAGATGCCGGAAAAAGAACCAAGCGGGCTGAAACAGGCACTAAAGGCATTCTCCATTCTCGGTGGGGTGGGAATATACCTCGTGGTCTTTGTGGGCATTTGCGGCTATATTGGCAGCCTTGTAGGCGATTACCTGCAGCTGGGGAAAGCCGGCATAATCGGTGGTATTATTTTCGGCTTTCCAGCGGCGTTTTATACACTTTACCGACAATTGAAAAATAACGAGCTTATTTGATTGTGAGTACCTCCGTGAACGGGGGTACTTTTTGTTTGCGCACAAAAAAACTCTGCTGACCGCAGAGTTGAAACTTTCATATGGAGCGGGCAATGGGAGTCGAACCCACCTCTAAAGCTTGGGAAGCTTTCATTCTACCGATGAACTATGCCCGCAAGAACTCCTTTAGTATAGCATTATTGTTATTTATTTGCAAGGGGGAATTTACACAAGCTATGGCGAAATTATCATGTTTATAGAGGAAGTGTTGTATTTTCCAAAGGAGGTAAGATTATGGGACTTATAAAAGCAGGTATGGGCGCTGTTGGCGGTGTGCTGGGTGATCAGTGGAAGGAATATATTTACTGTGACAGCCTGCCCCCAAATGTGCTGATGGCGAAAGGGCACCGCAAGACCGGCAGCGGCAGCTCCAACAAAGGGGATGACAACATCATTTCCCAGGGGTCACGGGTAGCGGTCAACAACGGCCAGTGCCTGATCATTGTGGAAAATGGTGAGGTCGTGGATATCTGTGCCGAACCAGGCGAGTATACCTATGATAGGGGAACAGAACCTTCGCTGTTTACCGGCGATTTATCCAATACCATTCCAAAAGTGTTTGCGGAAATTGGCCGCCGCTTCTCCTTTGGTGGTGACACGGGCCGTGACCAGCGGGTGTACTACATCAACACCAAGGAAATCTACGGCAACAAGTTTGGCACGCCGTCACCGATTGCCTTCAAAGTACGGGACGATACGCTGAACTATGAGCAGACCATTCAGATTCGCTGCTTTGGCGAGTACAGTTACCGCATTACGAATCCGATTCTGTTCTATACAAATATTGCCAGCAATGTCAGCGATACGTTCAGCCGCGAGGAAATCGACAGTCAGCTGAAATCCGAACTCATGATGGCACTCAAACCGGCTATGGCCAAAATCTCGGCTATGCGCGTGGGCTATGATGAGCTGGAGGCGCATTCTGCCGATATTGCCGATGCCCTCAATGAAAGCCTGAGTCAGAAATGGGGCAATCTGCGCGGTATTGAGGTCGTATCTGTGGCGGTGGCCAGCGTCAGCCTTACCGATGAAAGTCAGGCTGTGCTCGAAAAATTGCAGAAGATGCAGGAAGCTGCCGTGCTGGGCCGTGACCCGTCCCTTATGGCAGGCTTTTACGGTGCGGCGCAGGCCGACGCCCTGCGTGATGCGGCAAAGAATGAGGGCGGAGCTGCTATCGGCTTTATGGGCATGAATATGGCTGGTCAGGCAAATGGCGTCAACGTCGGCGATTTGATGGCCCAGGGGCAGGCCCGGAGGGCTGCTCAGGCGCAGCAGGCTGCAGCGCGACAGGTCCCTCCTGCGGGCGGCTGGACTTGTGCCTGCGGCCATAGCGGCAATACGGGCAAGTTCTGTTCGGATTGCGGTAAACCCAAGCCGGATGATGGCTGGACCTGCGAATGCGGCGCCAAGAATACGGGCAAATTCTGCTCGGAATGTGGCAAGCCCCGCCCGGCAGGCGACTGGGTTTGTAAATGCGGTGCGAAAAACAGCGGCAAGTTCTGCGCAGAATGCGGGAGCCCGCGTCCGTAATTTGGATAGTAATGGTTAGATGAGGAGGCTTTTAACAGTCAAGCATAACTTATAAAAAGTTGATAAAA
>NZ_KE384128.1:14193-67758 GCF_000424065.1 Selenomonas ruminantium subsp. ruminantium ATCC 12561 | reverse complement strand
GCGGATATATAAATAAAGACCTGAAGCTGTCAGACAGGACATATGTCTGTCCCGTCTGTGGCAATGTGATAGACCGTGACTTCCAAGCATCTTTGAATCTCAAACGTTATGGGGAAGCGGAGCTATCTGAATCTGCAAGCTGACACCAACAAGTCAATGCAGATATGTACCGATTCGTTAGTCGGGAATTTAAGCCTCTGGAGCGTTATATCAAACGTGAGTAGTCTGTTCTTCGGGACGGCAAAAGCGGACGCGGTGAATGAGGAATGGAACATAAAAGTTAACTTTCTACGGAAGGTTTATGGCTTTTTATAAGTTTTCAGTAACGGAAAAAATAAACAACAAGTGAAATGTTCATGTTATTTTCAGTATATCCTGTTAGAATAATAAACATCAAAAAGTCAAAGACGAAAGGATGAACACTATGTCACAGCGTATGACCATGGACGAAGTATTGAAAGAGTATGGCGTGCCGCAGATTAAGCTGGATATTCATGCCACCCGCAGTGAGCTGTTAAAGCTCCGGGAAAAACTGATGGCGATTCGCGACCTGTCAAATGGCGCGGAGCAGGGCTATCTTGACCTCGATTGCAAGCTTTACATTGATGTGGATGATATTGACCGCTATTTGTCCGGTGAGCTGGACACAGTAGGGGAAATCTATGCGTTCCCGGAAGATATCAAATCCTATAAGGAAGAATAAATAGACGTCAAAAGGAGAATTGACATGAAGATGAAGAAAATCCTCGCCTCGCTGATGGTAGGGGCAATGGTTATGACAACTGTTCCCGTGATAAATGCTGATTTTGCCGCTACGGCTTATGCCGCCAAGGGCGGCGCTAAGCTGGGCGGTGGGGCCAAGAGTGCTCCCAAGGCTGCCGCGCCGAAGGCACCTGCAGCCAATAACGATACCCATAAATCGGTATCGGGCAGCGGCGATACCTATAAGCCGTCCAAAGATGCCAAGAGTTTGGATAAGAATGCACCGACGGCGGGCAGCAAGACGAATGCTGCGGCCAATAATGCCACGAATGCCCAGAGCGGCAGCCGCTGGGGCAATGCCCTGCGTACGGTAGGCCTGCTGGCTGGTGGGATGCTGCTCGGTTCCATGCTGGGCAACCTCTTTGGCAGCTCGATGCTCGGGGATATCTTTGGTGTCATTGCCAATGTGGTGATGTTCCTGGCTGTATTTATGCTGATTCGTTGGGCCTGGAATAAGTTTCGCAACCGCGGCAAGGAAAATGCATATGCGTCGCAGATGAATAGCTACAATCGTCCGAATGAGCCGATTGATATCACGCCGCGCAACAATCAGCCGATTCAGGACATTCGTGGCCCGCAGGATGGCTATGAGGCCCGCAGCACGGCAGACAAATATCGGAATAAATAATTGGGCGCTGAGCAACGATTTACCAATATATTAGGGAGTTTTTGTTTTGGTTAAAGAATCTACATTGAAATGTGTCGAAGATTTAATTTCCCGCTACCCGCAAATGGCGGAGTGCCGTGCTGATTTGCGGGCGGCAGTGGAGGCAATCTGCGAGAGTTACCGCGGCGGCCATAAACTGATTGCCTGCGGCAATGGCGGCAGCGCTTCGGACAGCGAACATATCGTAGGCGAATTGATGAAGGGGTTTCTCTTAAAGCGGGAAATCAAGGGCGAACTGGCCGAGAAAATCCGTGCAAACTGCGGCGAAGATGCGCAGTATCTCATTGACAATCTGCAGGGCGCTTTGTCGGCACTTTCGCTGGTCAATCAGGTGGCGCTCAATACTGCCTTTGCCAATGACCAGGCACCTGACCTCTCTTTTGCCCAGCAGCTTTTGGGGATGGGCGATGAAGGCGATGTACTGCTCGCCATCTCCACTTCCGGCAACAGCACCAACGTGATTTATGCTTTGGAAATGGCGAAGGTCAAGGGCGTAAAATCCATCGGCCTGCTGGGACATAGCGGCGGCAAAATCAAGGCCCGTGGTCTTGCTGACATCAATATCTGCGTGCCGGAAGACGAAACCTTCAAGATTCAGGAACTGCATCTGCCGGTGTACCATATGTTGTGCATTGCGGTGGAAAATGAGTTCTTTGGCGATTAGTTCGGTAGCCATGCGGATATATATCATATTCCTTGCAGGAAATCATCCAGTATACGACGAATTTATCTAATATATGACAACAACAGGGGAGGCATTATCTATGATTATTCCGGAAAAGAATCTCATGAAACTGGCTAACGGCAGTGATGTGCGCGGCGTGGCTATCGAAGGTGTGGCTGATGAGCCGGTGACACTGAGCTGTGAGGCCGCCAATGTCATTGCCAGCGGCTTCCTTGATTTTCTGGCCGACAAGACCGGCAAGAAGAAAAAGGAGCTGCGTATTGCGGTAGGCCATGATTCCCGCTTGTCAGCTGGCGACCTCAAAAAAGCGGTCTTAAATGCCCTGACGGCAGCGGGCGTAGTCGCTGTGGACTGCGGCATGGCCTCTACGCCGGCGATGTTTATGTCCATCGTTTTCCCGGAAACGAAAATGGACGGCTCGATTATGATTACGGCCAGTCACTTGCCCTACAACCGCAATGGGCTGAAGTTTTTCACCAAAGATGGCGGCGTAGAGCATGATGAAGTTATCGCTATCCTTAAAAATGCCTCCCGCAATCCGGTCGTGGAGGGTGATTTGGCCAAGGTTCAGAAGTATGACCTCATCGAGCGCTATGGGCATCACCTGCGCAAGAAAATCCGTCAGGCTTTGGGCGGGGAAAATGAGCCATTGAAGGGCATGCATATTGTCGTAGATGCCGGTAATGGTGCGGGCGGTTTCTTTGCTGCGCAGGTGCTGAGCCGTTTGGGTGCCAACACTTCTGGCTCGGTGTTCTTGGAGCCGGACGGGAACTTCCCCAATCATATTCCTAATCCGGAAAACAAGCAGGCTATGGCAGCCATCAAAAAAGCTGTGCTGGACAGCCATGCTGACCTCGGTTTGATTTTTGATACGGATGTTGACCGCATGAGTGCCGTACTCAAAAACGGCAAGGAAATCAGCCGCAATGCCCTGATTGCCATGATGGCAGCAATCCTGGCGCCGGATTATCCGGGCAGCACGATTATCACCGACTCCGTTACCAGTGATGAACTGACCATCTTCCTCGAAAAGGAACTGGGCCTCAAGCACTTGCGTTATATGCGTGGCTATAAGAATGTCATTGACGAATGCATCCGCCAGAACAAGGCTGGTACGGTTTCTCCGTTGGCGATTGAGACTTCCGGCCACGGTGCGCTGTCGGAAAACTACTATCTGGACGATGGTGCTTATCTGGCCGTGAAGCTTTTGATTGCTGCTGCCAAAGCCAAAGCAAAGGGCAAGAAACTTTCGGATCTTGTGGCTAAGTTAGGCGAACCCGTGGAAGGCCGTGAATTCCGGCTGAAAATCAAGGGTGAAGAAGATTTCCGTGGTTATGGCAACGATGTCCTCAAAACTTTTGAAGAAAGAGCCGTAGAAGCTGGCATAAAGATTGCCAAACCTTCTTTCGAGGGTGTGCGTCTGGTATTCCCGGACGGCTGGGCTCTCTTAAGAATGTCTCTCCATGACCCCAATATGCCGCTGAATGTAGAAAGCCGCAAAGCTGGTGGGGTACAGGTCATCGCAGATAAAGTAAAAGAGCTGCTCACAGGCTTTGATAGCTTGGATATGAGTGTATTTGATAAATAAAAAACAGCTCCACAAGTACAGTTCGTACTTGTGGAGCTGTTTTTAGTCGGCAACATTTTCTGCGATGCGGATTTCGTTGCGCATGATATAGGCGGTTTTTTCGGGCAGACTGCCATTTACCAGGTAATCAAACATCACCTGCATGGCGCGGCGGCCCTGCTGGTGGGGATGCTGATAGAGCGCGGCTTTGATAAGCCCCTTTTTCATCATTTCGATGGTACTGGGGATGGTATCAAAGGCCACGATGATGATGTCTTCGCGGCCAGCGGCCTGAATGGCGCGGGCCGTTCCATAGCCGCCGGACGATACCACGAAAATGGCGTTGATTTCCGGATTGTTGGCAATCAGCTGGCGGGCAGCCTCGTAGGCCTGCAGGTCATCATCGGCGGTCTCGGCTACGCCCATCAGGGTGAAATCCGGATGGTTAAACATGACCTCCTGAAAGCCTTCGAGCCTTTGATTGTGGCCCAGCATATTCAGTGAGCCCAGGAGCACGCCTGCTTTCAAGGTGGTGGGGCAAATCATCTTGAGGAGCGCTCCGGCAGTGCGCCCCCCCTGCAGATAGTCGCTGCCCACATAGCAATGGCGACGGCTGGCTTCTACATCGTTGTTGAGCGTCACAACGAACATTCCGTCGTCTACGCAGTCATTGATTTTGTCAATGACCCGCGGGTCATTGACCGGGTTGATGATCAGACCGCTGATTTTATCCTTTAGTTCGTCGATAACATGGCATTGCTCGGCAGCATCAAAGCCTTTCATGCTGCGCCAGATGACCTCCATGCCATAGGAGGAAAAGCGGTCGGCTGCACGATGCATGGTAGAGAGTACATCATCAAAGAAGTGTACACCTTCAGATGCAATCACCACACCAACTACTGGGTGTTTTTTGCGGGCGGCCAAAGCCTTGCCGGCAGGGTTGGGGTGGTAGTTGAGTTTTTTGGCCATTTCGATAATCAGCCGTTCTTTTTCCGGCTTGACATTCCCACGTTTGTTCAGGACTCTATCCACTGTGCCGCGGGATACTCCGCAGAGTTCCGCGATTTGCTTTATCGTAACCATAGCCTAACCTTCCTTTGTCATTTCTCTTATCCCTAAGTATAGTATATTCGGAAGAGAAGGGCAAATTCCTTCTGTGCTCGGGCAAAAAAACTTTTATAATCTAAAAGCCCCCGTGACTGCCATCGCGGGGGGCTTTCTGATTCTATTGTCCTCTGTTGCTTTTATTATAGCCTTGTACCAGGAAAAATCAATAAAGATTTAATACGTCTGTCCGTGATATTCTACGGTGCGGATTTCTTTGATTTTGTTCTTTTCGTCCACCATAACGACTTTGGGCTTATGGGCGCGGCCTTCTTCTTCGGTGAACAGGGCATAGGCCATGATGATGACGATATCGCCTGGCTGGGCGAGGCGGGCGGCGGCGCCGTTAAGGCAGATTACGCCGGAACCTCTGGGGCCGGGAATGGTATAGGTTTCGAGTCTGGCGCCGTTGTTGTTGTCGACGACCTGTACCCGTTCATTGGGCAGGATGCCGGCTTTTTCCATCAGTTCTTCATCAATGGTGATACTGCCCATATAGGCAAGATTGGCTTCGGTAACGGTAGCGCAGTGAATTTTTCCTTTGAGCATATTTAAGAGCATGGTTTGGTGTCCTTTCCTTAGGCAGTGAGAATTACATTATCAATCAGGCGGGTCTTGCCGATTTTTACGGCAATGGCCAGCAGCGTGTCCTCAGTTACTTCGGTCAGCGGTTTGAGCGAAGGGTAAGCGTAGGCTTTGACATAGTCGATGGAGGCCATAGGTTCTTTGCTGATTTCGTCTTTGACGATATTTTCCAGCGCGGCTACTTTTGTTTCGCCTTGTGCAAAGGCGGTTTGGGCTTCCTTCAGGCTGCGGGAGAGGACGAGAGCAGCTTCTTTTTCTTCAGCAGAAAGGTAGGTGTTGCGGGAGCTGCGGGCAAGGCCGGACTCTTCGCGGGCGATGGGCACCATATTGATATGCACGTTGATGTTGAGGTCCTCCACGAAACGGCGGATAACCGTCACCTGCTGGGCATCTTTTTGGCCAAAGAAAGCTTCGTCCGCGCGGGCGAGGTTGATGAGTTTGGTCACAACGGTGGCTACGCCGCGGAAATGGCCGGGGCGCTGGGCTCCGCAGAGTTTGTGGGTGATATCGCCATCCACGTTGACATAGGTGCAGTAGCCTTCCGGGTACATTTCAGCCGGTTCCGGATGGAAGACCGCATCGACATTTACGCTTTCGAGCTTTTCGCAGTCGGCGGCAAATTGGCGCGGGTAGGCATCATAGTCTTCATTGGGGCCAAACTGCGTGGGATTGACGAAGACCGAGGCGATGACGATATCGCATTTTTCCCGAGCGGCGCGCATTAAGGTAAGATGACCTTCGTGCAGGGCGCCCATGGTCGGTACAAGGCCGATGACCTTGCCCTGCGCTTTTGCGTTGGCGGCATATTTTTTTATTTCGTTAATCGTAGTTAAGAGTTTCATGTAGTTCTCCTTTATTCGACACAGGGATTAAATTCGTTTTTTTGTTCATCACGGCGCACGCAGAAGTTGGCTACGAGCGAGCCGGAGACATTGTGCCAGACGCTGAAGATGGCACCGGGCAGGGCGGCGGCGGGGTTAAAGTACATGACGGCAAGGCTCGCGGCCATGCCGGAGTTCTGCATACCCACTTCAATAGCCACTGTACGGGCTTTGCGGCTGTCCAAATGCAGCAGACGGGCGGCTATAAAGCCCAGGGCAAGGCCGAAGGCATTGTGCAGGATGACGATAGCCGCCATGGTAAGACCGACTGTTGCCAGTTTGCTTGCGGAGAGCGCTACCACACAGCCGACCAGTAGCACGATGCAGATTACCGATACCAAAGGCATGGCGGGCATGATTTTTTTCGTCGTGTCAGCCATAAAGTGGTGTACCAGAAGGCCGAGGATTACCGGAGCCAGTACCATCTGGGCAATGGAAATCATCATGGCCGTGAAGGAAATATCAATCCAGGCACCGGCAAGAAAATAGGTCAGCGCCGGTGTTACGATGGGGGCTAAGAGCGTCGTGGTCATCGTCATGGATACGGAGAGTGCCACATCCCCCTTGGCCAGATAGGCGATAACATTGGAAGCCGTACCGCCGGGGCAGGTGCCCACGAGGATGACGCCGATGGCCAGCTCGGGCGGCAAGGCAAAGACCTTGACTAAGGCCAGTGCCACCAGTGGCATGATGATGAACTGGGCGCCTACGCCGATAGCCACTTCTTTGGGGTGCTGAAGAACGCGCTGAAAATCCTCTACCTTCAGCGTCATGCCCATGCCGAACATGACAATGCCCAGCATCCAGGAAACATAAGGCCCAACCCAGGTCAGCGTTTCCGGCCGCCAGGCGCCCAAAATACCAATGGCAACCACGAGCAGGGCCAGATTGTCGACAATTTTTTTGACAATTTTTTGCACAAAAAAACCTCCTCATAAAAATGGAAATGGTTCAGGCAAAAGAAAAAGGCTGTAAAGCATACGCGTTCCCGCAAGAACGGCAAAGATGCTTTCACAGCCTTGTTGTTTACTGATTGCACGGAAAGTAACCTTAATCGAGCATATTCCCCTAAAACTGTCCCGGTTTCTGACAATCCAGGCAGTTTCCTTTATATGCTAAGATTAATCCTGTTCATAAAAGTATGACTCACAGCAATGATGTCATCTTTTGCCATGAGTCATATTTTAGCACTAATGCGGTGATTGGTAAAGGGGCGGTTTACATCTGGTTGCTAAGACGCCCGCAAGACTGGTAATATTTTTCCTTCGCCATAGACAGGCTTGTCAAAAGCTGCGGAAAAACATCACCAGTCTCGCGGGCTTAGTTTGTGTATTGCTATTGTTGTGCAAAGGCGCCCGTGGGAGCTGGTAATATTTTCCTTCGCCATAGACAGGCTTGTCAAAAGCTGCGGAAAACATCACCAGCTCCCACGGGCTTAGTATGATGAATTTGTTTTCTTTATTTCTTTTTACTCTTGCGGAATTCGTCGAGAATCATGCGTTTGGCGATTTTGCCCGTTGAGGTGCGGGGGAGTTTGTCCATGAGGTGGAACTCGCGGGGGATTTTGTAGAGGGCGAGGTTGGCCTGCAGGAATTTTTTGAGTTCGCGCACGTTGATGTCCTTACCGTCATGGGTGCTGTAGAAGCAGGCACCGGCCTGACCGCGCAGTTTGTCCTCGATGCCGATGACGGCGGCTTCGAAGATGCCGGGGAACTGGTAAACGAGTTCTTCGACTTCGCGAGGGTAGATGTTTTCACCCATGCTGATGATCATATCCTTGATGCGGTCGACGATGTAGATATAGCCTTCTTCGTCCGCACGCGCCACGTCACCGGTGTGGAACCAGCCGCCACGCATAGCGTCCTGGGTTACATCCGGGAGGTTCCAATAGCCGAGCATGATGTTTTCGCCCTTGACGATGAGTTCGCCGGCTTCGCCCTGCGGAACTTCCTTGCCTTCGCCGTCAATGAGTTTCCAGGTGATGCCCGGTACAATCTTGCCGCAGGAGCCGACAATCGGCTTCTCCGGCGGGTTCATGGTGACAACCGGGCTGGTTTCCGAGAGGCCATAGCCTTCGCAGATATCCACGCCGAATTTCTTGATGAAGTCCTGCTGAATCTGCAGGGGCAGGGTGGTGCCGCCACTGACCACGAGACGCAGGGTCTTCATATCTTCGGTGCTGGCCAGCTTCGTGAGCAGGCTGCAGATGGACGGCACGATGTAGAGGTCGGTGACTTTTTCCTCGCGAATGACGGCAATGGTTTCCTTCGGTGTGAAGGAGTCTAAGATGACCACTTCAGCGCCGCAGAAGAAGGAATAAAGTACGGAGCAGGTCCAGCCAAAGGCATGGTACATGGGCAGGACGCAGAGTACGTTGTGTTCCGGCTTACAGCCCATACCGTTATCCCGCATCTGTTCGCAGTTAGCCACGAGATTGCGGTGGGAGAGTACGGCGCCTTTGGGGTTGCCTGTGGTGCCGGAGGTGTAGATGGTAGCACAGGGCTTATGCTCGTCAAAATCTGCGCTCAGTGCCGGAGCTTCGGCAAGGCCTTTCTTGGGCTTGCCCATGGTTTTGATATCGTATTGGGTGACCTTCAAATCACAGCGCAGGGCAGCCAGTGCATCCACCAGGTTCAAGGGCTGGTAGGTTAAGAGCACGCGAATACCAGAGTCCTTGATGATGTAGGCGATTTCGCGGTTGCTGAGCTGGAAGTTGATGGGCACGGCAATGGCACCTAAAGAAGTGGCGCCCATATAGGCAAAGACGAAGTCGGCGCTGTTGCGGGAGAAGATACCCACGCGGTCGCCTTCGCGCACACCGGCATCATAGAGACGGTTACGGCAGTTTTTTACAGCCTCCTGGGCTTCTTTATAGGTAAAGCGGCGCTCATGGTCCACAATGGCCATAGCCTCAGGTTTTCCCTGCATAATCAAGTCATGAACAAACATGATATTACCTCTTTCTTTTTTCTAAACTACATTGATTAGCTCATACAAGATAAATTTTATACCAGGTCATAAAAAATGTAAAGAGATTTCGTGTAAGGGCGGTTTATTGATTGGCCAGCTGGTAAATCGCGATGGCGGTCTGTTTGTCAATGGGGTGGAAATTAGCGACGACCTTAGTGCCGCCGGCAGTGCAGGAGTCGGCCAGCGCCTCCAGCACGTCTGCGTCTTGTACGCCAATACCCAATTCGGTAAAGTTTACAGGCATGCCGATTTCTTTAAAGTAGGCGAGGGTTGCCTCAATACCGGCCTTGGCACGTTCTTCTTCGCTGCCGTCCGTAATGCCCCAGATTTTGGCGGCAAACTGGGCAAAGCGGGGAATATCGTCCCGATAGACATAATTTGCCCAGGCACCCCAGACAGCGGTCAGGCTGGCGCCGTGGGTGACGTCAAAGCGCCCGGAGAGTTCATGCCCCAGCTTATGGCAGGCAAAGTCCTTGCAGCGGCCCAGTTCCGTAAGGCCGCAATGGGAAAGGCTGCCGGCCCACATGATTTCGCTCATGGCATCGTAGTCCGTCTGGTCTTTGATGGCGCGGCGGGTCGCGTCAATCACCGTTACCATCAAGGCTTCGGCAATCCGGTCCGTCAGGGCGTTTTCTTCCTTGACGCTGGTGAAATAGCGCTCCAGCGTATGCATGAGAATATCGGACGTGCCGCAGATAAGCTGCTTTTTCGGAATGGTATAGGTAAGTTCCGGATTCATAAAGGCCAGCGCCGGACGGTTAAAGGGCGTGTTGAGGCCTGCTTTTTTACCCGTTTCCTCATTGGTGATAACGGCAGAATCACTGGTTTCACTGCCCGCAGCCGAGAGCGTCAGCACAGCACCCACCGGCAGGCTTTGCGTGAGCTTGGCCGTGCCGTTCCAAAACGACCAGACATCGATTTCGGGATTGGCGGTGCCATGTGCTACAGCCTTAGCCGAATCAATCACGCTGCCGCCACCGATAGCCAGGATAAAATCGGCCTTAAAGGCAATGGCTTCCTGAACCGCTTCCCGCACCCAGCTCAGGCGCGGATTGGGTTTTACACCGCCTTTTGCCTGCGTAAACAGGCCTGCGTTCTGCAATGACTTTTCGATTTTTCCCAGCAGGCCGTTTTTGACTACACTGCCGCCGCCATAGGTGATAAATACCCGATGGGCATTGTAAGCGATAAGTTTTTCAGCGGCCTTATCCTCAGCACCGCGGCCAAAGACGATTTCCGTGGGAACTTTGAAATTAAATGCTTGCATGTTTCTGCCTCCTTAGATTGTTTGCTATCGTATTGTATATTATCTATTTTAAAGCAAAATCCTGCTTTTGGCAAAAGAAAGCGGACGCTTATGGAAAGCGTCCGTGAATAGTGATGGCGGTTATTTGTCAAGCCCCTCAAAGAACTGCTCCATGGGAATAGGCTTAGCAAAGAGGAAGCCCTGTGCGATATGGCAGCCGGCAGCCTGCGTCAACCGGCTTTGTGCTTCGGTTTCAATGCCTTCGACCAAAACCGTCATATTGAGCCGCTTGCCCAGTTCAATGATTTGTTTGAAGATGGTCAGGGAGCGTTCGGAGGTTTCGGCAGACAGGAGCATACTGCGGTCGATTTTCATAATGTCTATCGGCAAGGTGCGCAGCATGGCAATCGAGGAATAGCCTGTACAGAAGTCGTCCATCGAGAGGGCAAAGCCGATGCTTTTCAGCCGTCTGGCTATATGCAGGGCATTTTCCCTTTCCGTCTGGGCATTAAAGTCAATGAAGGCTGTCTCGGTGAGCTCCAGTTCCACGAGTTTGCGGGGGAGCTTATAGCGGTCGGCAATGGCCTGCATATTGGAGAGATACCCTCGTTCGGACATATGCAGACCGGACTGGTTTACGGAAATGGGAACCACAGGCAGTTTTTTCTGTAACCGTTTCTGCAGAACGGCGCAGATTTTTTCCAATACATAGTAGTCAAGCTTCAGGATGAAACCGTTGCGCTCGAAGATATGGATAAAGTGATTCGGCGTGAGGAAGCCCATTTCAGGACTCTGCCAGCGAATCAAAGCTTCGGCACCGCAGATGGCACAGCGGTTCATATCGTATTTGGCCTGCAGGTAGATTTCAAATTCATCATTTTCCAACGCTTTTTCCATGTAGAGCTCAATCTGCTGATGTTTGAGCATTTCGTCATGCATAAGGGTGTTAAAAAGCCCGATGGACTGGTTATGGCTGATGATTTCATTGCGAGCCATCATGGCGTTATCCATCAGAATTTCAGCATCAATCTCGCCATGCCGCGGCACCGGACAGATGCCGATATGGTAGGTAAAACTGGTGGAGACGCCATTGATGTCGATGATGTGGACAGCTTTTTCAATACGCTCGGCAGCTTGTTTTAACGTATAGCCTTTAGGTTTGTGGCAGAGCAGATAGGCATGGGTGATTTCTGCCGACAGACCATGGAGTAAAATCCAGGGTAATTTGCCATGAAGCTCATTGATGATGTTTTTGACCGCCTCGGCAAAGATTTTGACACCATAGAGTTCCTTTAAAAAGGCAATGCGCTGTGCTGAGATGACCAGCACAAAGAGCTCGCCGGATTCCTGGGCTTCTTTGTTCGCGGCAATGACCCGCGGCAGCTGCTGGTTGAACCAGTGCAGGTTATAGATGTCCAGACCTTTTACCATATTGGCTTGCCGCCACAATTCATTATCGTGCTCCCGACGCATCCGCAGCACATAGAGCAGTGCGAAAATAATGACCAGCAGGGTGCCGCCCAACAGGCATAATGCGGTTACGGGATTGCGGTAAATGAGTGCCTGTAGGGTATCTTTTGCTCGTACGTTGTAAACTTCGCTGGTGATGATACTGGAGATATCCTGTGGCGGGATATGGGCGATTTCTTTGTTCAATATGCGAATGAGAATCGGATTGGCATGGTTGCTGACCGCAATGGATACGCTGTGGGAAAATACAACATTGCCGTTGGTGTAGAGATTGTAATAATTTCCCTGATAAATGTCACTTTGCGCTGTGATAGATTTGACAAAGGTCATATCGGCTTCGCCGTCATTGACGGCTGCCATACAGTCAGCCACATCATCATAATAACGCAGCTGCTCTGCCGGATAGGCCCGCTCGACATGCATCTGACTGTAGAAATGTGCACGGGCGCAGGCAATAACAGGCTTTTCGGGCAGGGGCTTATCCTTACGTTGAACGGATATATAGTTCAATTTAAGGTAGGGGATGGTCAAATCGGCATTATGCGCCCGCGCCCAGTTGTAGTCGGTGTAAAAATCCATGACCATATCGATTTCTCCATTGGTCAGGGCATCCATCATACTTTGATGTGTGGTTTCCGGGGCAATGGCCAGGGTAATGCCCAAATCATCTTCAATTCGTTTGATGACATGGGAAATAATGCCCTGCGGCTGTCCGTTCTGCAGATAAGTATAGGGAGGTTGATTGGGCGATACCATGATACGGATAACCGGATTAGCAGCAAGATAGTTTTTCTCTTCGGCGGTCAGCAGCAGTTTTGTACCGCTAATATGATACTTTTCCTGCAAATCACTTTGATAAAAGCTGTTGACCTCATTGATGTCGGCGACAGCATTTCGCAGGCGTTCAACAAGCTCCGGACGGTTTTCGTCAGCCAGCAGCCAGCCGATGCCTTTGCCGAGTGCCACGGATATGGTGCCTGGCGGCTGGTCAGCTGGAGCTGGTTCAGTATAGCCGGTAATAAAATCACCATCGGGAATCATGATGAGGTCAATGCTGCCGGCTTTCAGACGCAGCAGGTTTTCCTCCATGGTACCGTTGGTATAGCTGTTTTTCATGCTCATATAGGTACTGATGGTTTCGGAAAATTCATAAGCAGCACCGTGATAGAGCAGACGGCTGTCCTGCCAGATATCGCCCTCTTTATCCGTGAAGCCGATGCGCAGCGTAGGCCGCAAAAAATCCGCACAAAGCCCTGCGGCGGCAAGCTGCGTCCAAGCTAGTGCCGCGACGATGAGCAACCGTAGCCAAAAACTCATGGAACACCCTCCTCCTTGGGGAATTCTGAGCGATTATTCTTATCAAATACTATTCGTGATAGAAGGGGAGAATCCTGCAAAAAAATCGGCAGCTTTTTGGTGAACAGGCGTTGATACGGATTATCAATTATGCAATTTATTTATGGTGAGGACCTTTTTCTATTGACTTTTTAGGCCATTATCCCTAAAATAAAAATTGTTAATCCCGACAATTTTACTAAGGATTAAATGAGCGAAGTTTTTACAGTGGTTCACACTGTTGTTTTTAGAAGGAGAGTTTAGTAATGGCAGAGCAGCTTTTGGAAATCAAGGACCTCCATGCCGGTGTAGAGGATAAGGAAATCCTGAAGGGCCTTTCCCTGTCTGTAGGCAAGGGGGAAGTGCATGTTATCTTAGGGCCGAATGGCTCCGGCAAGTCTACACTGATGAACATCATCATGGGCCATCCCAAGTATACGGTAACTGGCGGTTCCATGACGTTTGAGGGCGAGGATATGACGGAGATGAAGACCTTCGAGCGCAGCCGCAAAGGCCTGTTTCTGTCCTTCCAGACCCCGGAGGAAATCCCCGGCATTACTGTGGAAAATATGCTCCGTACGGCCAAGCAGGCTATCACGGGCGAAAAGGTAAAACTCCTGCCCTTCCGCAAGGAACTCAAGGCCACCATGCAGGAACTCAAGATGGACCCGGAATACGCCCAGCGTTATCTCAACGTTGGTTTCTCTGGCGGTGAGAAAAAGCGCACGGAAATCCTGCAGCTTCTCATGCTTAATCCGAAACTGGCTCTGCTCGATGAAACGGATTCCGGTCTGGATGTCGATGCGGTGCAGATTGTTTCCGAAGGTGTGGCCAAGTTCCATAACGAGGAAAATTCCTGCCTGATTATCACGCATAACACGCGTATTCTCGAACATCTCAAGGTGGACAAGGTACATGTTCTGATGAACGGTCAGATAGTGGAAGAAGGCGGCCCGGAACTCATTGAGGACATCAACAGCCGCGGCTTTGCCCATATCCGCGAAGAACAGGAAGGTTGAGCGCTATGGCTGAGAAGAAGAAAACCTATGTAGAGGATATCGAGCGCACCCTCTACGATATCAAAAATGAAGACCATTCGGTCTACAAATCCCATAGCGGCCTGACGCCGGAAATCGTGCGGGATATCTCCAAGCGCAAGCATGACCCGGAATGGATGACCGAGTTCCGCTTAAAATCCCTGGAAGTTTATAATTCGCTGGAACTGCCCACCTGGGGGCCGTCCCTCGAAGAATTAAATATGGACGATATCGTGACCTATGTGCAGCCCGATGCCAAGATGACCGGCAGCTGGGAGGAAGTACCGGAGGATATCAAGGATACCTTTGACCGGCTCGGTATTCCCGAAGCAGAAAAGACCTCTTTGGGCGGCGTTGGTGCGCAGTATGACTCGGAAGTGGTTTACCACTCCATTCAGGAAGACATGGTCAAGCAGGGCGTAATCTATACCGATATGGAAACGGCGCTCGTAGAGCACGGGGATATCGTCAAGGAATACTTTATGACCCTTGTACCGCCTAAGGACCATAAATTTGCGGCCCTGCATGGCGCTGTTTGGTCCGGTGGCTCTTTCGTCTATGTGCCGGAGGGCGTCCATGTGGAAATGCCCTTGCAGAGCTACTTCCGCCTCAATGCGGCTGGTGCCGGTCAGTTTGAACATACGCTGATTATCGTGGAGAAAAATGCCAGCCTGCACTTTATCGAAGGCTGCTCCGCACCGAAGCACAATGTGACCAATCTCCATGCCGGCTGTGTGGAACTTTTCGTCAAGGAAGGCGCACGCCTGCGCTATTCCACGATTGAGAACTGGTCGCGTAATATGATGAACCTCAACACCAAGCGTGCCTTGGTGGAAAAGGACGGCATTATCGAATGGGTGTCCGGGTCCTTTGGGTCCCATATTTCCTGCCTCTATCCTTGCAGTGTGCTGCACGGCGAAAATGCCCGCTGTGAGTTCACGGGCGTAACCTTTGCTTCCAAGGGGCAGAACCTCGATACGGGCGCGAGTGTTATCCATGCGGCACCGCATACCTCGGCCAACATCAACACCCGTACGATTTCCAAGGCGGGCGGCATGGCGACCTACCGCAGTGCGGTCAAGGTGACGAAGAATGCGCCTTACGCCAAGTGCTCCGTAAACTGCGAATCCCTGATGCTCGATAATCTGAGCCGCAGTGATACGCTGCCGGTTATGGATATCGAAGGGGACGAGGCCGATATCGGGCATGAAGCCAAGATTGGCCGCATCAGCGATGAGGCCATCTTCTATCTGACCAGCCGCGGCATTGATGAGGAAGAAGCCCGCGCCATGATTGTGCGCGGCTTTGTGGAGCCGATTGCCAAGGAACTGCCGCTCGAATATGCACTCGAAATGAACAATCTCGTCAACATCGAGCTTGAAGGTACTATGGGTTAAGGGATTAAGGAGGAAAAGACAATGTTAAATGAAGAAATTTTTTCCGCCATTCCCATGCGTACCTGGCGGTGGCTGAAGGTCAATGAAGTTTCCGTTCCGGCAGGACTTAGCGAGAATGTGCAGACGGAAAAGATTCTCGTGGAGTCCGGCGAAAGCAAGAGCATCGTGCTCGACAGACGCGAGGGCGGCGCATTGGAAGTACAGGCCCATATCGCCGACGGCGGGGAACTGAACTTGATTTATGCTCAGCTGGTGGACGAGAACGAAGCTGCCACGAGCCGCATTAAAGTCTATGTGGGCAAGGGCGCAAAGTTTAATTATACGACTGTGGAAGCAGGCGCCAAACATACGGCGGCTGAACTGACTGTGGATATGGCCGGTGACGACAGTGTTGCCGATGTCTGGGGGCTGTACTTCGGTGATGGCGGGCGCAGGATTGACCTCAACTACATCATCCGTCAGCAGGGCAAGCGCACGGACGCCAATATGCAGGTGCGCGGCGCGCTGCTCGGCGGTGCGGAAAAGACCTTCCGCGGCACGCTGGATTTCCTCGAAGGCTCCAAAGGCTCGGTGGGCCGTGAGGACGAGGAAGTTATGGTGCTTTCTGACCATGTGCAGAACCGCAGCGTACCCATCATGCTGTCCCATGAGGACGATGTGGACGGCCATCATGCGGTAAGCATCGGCAAGATGGACGAAGAGAAGCTCTTTTACCTGATGAGCCGTGGTCTCGATTTGGCTGAAGCGCAGAAACTCGTGGTGGAAGCAAACTTCCAGCCGGTTCTTGACCGCATTGATAACGATGAATTAAAGGCAGAAATTGACGCTTACCTGCAAAGGAGGCTTTCTAATGGCTGATGCACAGGAATTTTTGAAGGATTTTCCCTTATTGAATCATAACATCAATGGCCGCAAGGTGGCGTATCTCGACAATGGCGCGACTACGCAAAAGCCGGAGCAGATGATTCAGGCTATCTGCGGCTACTATGGCGGCTGCAATGCCAATCCGCATCGCGGCGCCTATGCCCTGTCCATCAAGGCCACGGATATTTACGAGGGTGCGCGGAAACGCACGGCAGAATTTATCAAAGCCAAGCGCCCGCAGGAAATCATCTTTACGAAAAACGCTACAGAGGCGCTGAACCTCGTGGCGTACAGCTATGGCCTGCACAATGTCAATGCCGGGGACGAAATCGTGATTTCGATTTCTGAACATCACAGCAACTGCGTGCCCTGGCAGATGGTGGCCAAGGCCAAGGGCGCAACGCTCAAATATATCTATCTCGAAAAAGATGGCAATCTGTCCGCAGAGGATATCGAAACGAAGATTACGGAACGCACGAAAATCGTCGCCGTAACGCAGGTTTCCAATGTGTTGGGCCTCAAAAATGACGTCAAGGCCATTGTCAAAAAAGCCCATAGTGTCGGTGCCATTTGTGTGGTGGACGGCTCGCAGAGTGTAGCCCATATGGCTGTGGATGTGTCCGATTTAGACTGCGATTTCTTCGCCTTTTCCGGCCATAAGATGCTCTCACCCATGGGTATTGGCGTGCTCTATGGCAAATATGCGCTGCTCGATGCGATGGAACCCTTCCTGCGCGGCGGCGATATGATTGAGTATGTGGAAGAACAGGATTCCACCTGGGCTGAAGTGCCAGCCAAGTTCGAGGCTGGCACGCAGAATGTCGGCGGGGCGGCAGGCCTTGTCGCGGCTATCGACTATCTCGAAAAAATCGGCTTTGACCGCATTGAGGCCATCGAAGCGGATTTACTGAACTATGCCCTGCCTAAGCTTAGGGAACTGCCGTTTATTGAGCTATACGGTTGTGACAGCACGCAGGATAACAAGACGGGTATTATCGCGTTTAATGTCAAGGATGTGCACCCCCATGATGTGGCCTCCATCCTCGACAATGACGGAGTAGCCGTGCGGGCGGGCCATCACTGCGCCCAGCCCCTGCACCGTTATCTCGGGCAGAATGCGACCTGCCGGGCCAGCTTCTACCTGTATAACACGCGGGAAGATATTGACCGCTGGATTGAATCGTTAAAGAAAGTAAGAGGTGTACTTGGTTATGGCGCTTGATGATGTGTATACGGAAGTTTTAGGAGAACATAGCCGCAACCCTGACCATAAACATAAACTCAGTTGTGCTACCTGCCAGATGAAGGGCAAGAATCCCAGCTGCGGTGACGAAATCACCATTGAATTGCAGGTGGAAGGCGGCGTCGTAAAAGAAGCTGCCTTTACCGGCATTGGCTGTGCCATTTCCCAGGCCAGCACCGATATCATGGCCGAGCTTATCCGCGGCAAGAGCGTTGAGGACGCCCGCCGCCTTGCGAATAAGTTTATCTCCATGATTAAGGGCGAGCTGGTGGACGAGGACGAACTTGAAGAACTCGATGAAGCCTTGGCGCTCAAAAACGTGGCGCATATGCCTGCACGCGTGAAATGTGCTGTTTTGGCCTGGCATACGCTCGACGATGCATTGAAAGACCAAAAATAAAAATAACGAACAGATAAAAGCAAGTTATCCACAAAATATTGGGGATATCCACCATGAAACTGTGGATAACTACAATGTTTTGTGGATTTTGTGTAGAATTATACATACCTATTGTGGATAATTGTGGAAAAGAGAGGATGTTTCAAATGGCAGTAAAGGAAATTCGCCCCGATGATTTTAACGAAAGCGTATTCAAGGTAATTGGCAAGGACTGGCTGCTGATTGCCGGTGAGGCCGAAGGCAAAAGCAACGCCATGACGGCGTCCTGGGGCGGCATGGGCATTATGTGGGGCAAGCCTGTTGCCTATATTTTCATTCGTCCGTCCCGCTATACCAAGGAATTTGTGGATAAGTCCGAGGGCCTTACGCTGTCCGTATTCGGTGAAGACCGCCGCAAGATGATGAATTACTTTGGTACGGTGTCCGGCCGTGATGAAGATAAAATCGCCAAGAGCGGCCTTACGGTAAAACACGACAATGGCCGTACTTATTTTGACGAGGCTCGTGTGACCATGCTGTGCCGCAAGCTCTACGCACAGGAACTCAAACAGGAGTGCTTTGTGGATAAAGCTGCTGATGAACGCTGGTATCAGGATGATTACCATACGATGTACATTGTGGAAATCGAAAAAATTCTCGTGCAGGAATAAGCTATGGCAGCTACAGCTAATGAGTCGTTGCGCTCCCTGCTGAAACAATGTTCATTGGCACAGGGGATGAGTGATGGGGAAGTTCAGGAACTTTTGGCCTCGGCACAGGTGCGCCAGTGCGAATATAGCAAGGGTGAAATCATCTTTCATGAGGGGGATATGCCCAAATCGCTCTACATTCTATTGGCAGGCGAAGTGCATATCCTGAAGGATACGTTTTCCGGGCGGCGTATTTTCCTGTCGGAAATCAATGAGCCGGGGGATATGTTCGGTGAGGTTTACGAGGTCTTGAAACAGCCCTACGATATGTATGTGGAGGCGGTAACGCCCGTGAAACTGCTGGAAATATCCAGCGGTTTGTTTTCTTTTGATGCCGGCGGCGAGATGAGCCGCAGTGCGTTGAAAATCCAAAGAAACCTTATGCGCATCTTTGCCCGCAAGGCCTATTTTATGCACAATAAAATCAAGGTGCTGGCCAGCGGTTCCCTGCGGGAGAAAATTATCCGCTTCCTGTTTATTGAATTGCAGGGCAGGCGGGAATTGGAACTGGCCGGCAGCCGGGAGTTTATGGCGTCCTATCTGGCGGTCACCAGGCCTTCGTTGTCCAGAGAACTTTCGGCTTTGCAGCGGGAAGGGATTCTGGCGGTCGAGGGGAAGAAGGTTCGGGTGCTGGATATGGAGAGGTTTGAGGAATACCTGTAACGCTAAGCTAACATCGTGCTATAAAGGCGCCCGGGGGCTGGCAATGGCTTTCCTTCGCTTAGACAGGCTTGTCAAACGCTGCGGAAAGTCATTGCCAGCCCCCGGGCTTACTGCGTGATGAATTGCTTCGCTTAGGCAGGCTTGTCAAACGCTACGGAAAGCCATCACTGGCCCCCGGGCTTACTGCGTATATTACAGCGATATGCGAAGGCGCCCGTGGAGCTGGTAATATTTTTCCTTCGCCATAGACAGGCTTGTCAAAAGCTACGGAAAAACATCACCAGCTCCGCGGGCTTAGTGCGTACATTACAGTGAAGTGCGAAGGCGCCGGGGGGATAGATAATATTTTTCTTTCGCTGAGACAGGCTTGTCAAACGCTGCAGAAAAACATCATCTATCCCCTCGGCTTAGTTCGTTGTAGACTGGTTTGTGCTATCGACAAGCCCTGTCAAAAGTGTTAGAATGGGGACGGCCGAAAGGAGGTTGTGATGGACAAAATAACAATAATTGTTCCCTGTTATAACGAGCAGGAAGTAATCGAGAAATTTTATACGGAAGTGTCTCGGATTCTGAATGGGGTTCCGGGATGTGAGTTTACATATTTATTTGTTAATGATGGCAGCCGGGATAATACGCTTTCGTTGTTGCAGGCGTTATCAGCGCGTGAGGCGGCGGTGAATTATTTGAGCTTGTCGCGGAACTTCGGCAAGGAAGCGGCTATGATGGCTGGTCTTGACTATGCTGATGGTGATGCGGTGATCATCATGGATGCGGATTTGCAGCATCCGCCGGAGCTGATTCCGGAGATGATTGACTGGTGGCACAAGGGCTATGATGATGTCTGCGCCAAGCGTACGGACAGGGCCGATGAAACCTGGTTTAAGCGCACTATGGCGAATCTGTTTTATCGTTGCCTGCAGGCTGTTTCCCGCTTTCGGGTACAGCGGGATGTAGGCGATTTCCGTCTGCTCGATAAACGCTGCGTGGCGGCGCTGCGTCTGATGCGGGAGAATCAGCGGTTTACCAAGGGCATGTTTACCTGGGTGGGCTATCGCAAAAAAGAAATTCCGTTTCATGTGCGGCAGCGGGCCGCGGGCACGACGACATGGAGTTATTTCGCCTTGTATAATCTGGCAGTGGAGGGCATTACCTCCTTTACCACAGCGCCTTTGCGTTTGACCACAATTTTGGGGTTGGGTGTATCGGGGCTGGCGATGATTTTTATGTGTTGGGTGCTGTTTAATGCCCTTTGTTATGGTGATCCCGTAGCGGGATATCCCACGATGATGACGGTTATCCTCTTTTTGGGCGGCGTACAGCTGCTGTCTTTGGGAATTATCGGTGAGTATCTGGGCCGCGTGTTTACAGAGAGCAAGGGCAGGCCGGTCTACTTGATAGATGAGCATAATGGGAAAAAGATGATTTATGGCAGTCAGGCTAATTGGCTGCCCCATGAACGCGATTGACAACAGGGGAGAGTGAGGATTTGTCGCAGAGTCAAAACTGTTTAGGCAGAAATTTGCTGGTATTACTAGGGCTGTTTCTGTTTATGTTGGTACTGAACTATTTGATGCCGCTGCATCGTGATGACTACGATTACTCGGTGGTGTGGATGACGGCAGAACATCTGGGCAGTGTGCAGGATGTGGTATATTCTGCCTATCGTCATTATATGCTCCACGGCGGGCGCATGTTTACGGTTTTATGTTTGAATTTCTTCCTTTGGGTGGGCAAGTTTGCTTTTGATATGGCTAATGCCTTGATGTTTACGGCCTTGGTCGTGCTGATGTATTTTCATGCCCGACGTTCGGTGGAATTGCGACAGGAGCCGTTGATGTTAGCCGTTACGGGGCTTTTGGCCTGGCTTTCCTTTCCGCACTTTGGTGAAGTCGCTGTCTGGAAAAGCGGCTCTACGGTTTACCTTTGGTCGGCCGTACCGGCAGCGCTCTTTCTCCTGCCCTACAATATTACATTGGCCAAAGGAACGTCGGCGCTTGGAAAATGGGCAATACTCCCCATGTTTTTGTTGGGTATTATCGCGGGCTGGTCGGTGGAAAATCTGGCCGTGACCGTGGTGGCACTGACGGCTGGCAGCAGCTGGTATCTGCGCCATCAGGGGAAGATGGCGGGCTGGATGCCTGCCGGAGCTTTGGGCGCATTGCTTGGGCTTATCGGCCTTGTGGGCGCGCCGGGCAATTTTGTCCGTTATGATGACCAAGGGGCTGGCAAAGGCATTTTTGCGCATATCGGCAATCAGTTTGCGGGCAATGGTGAAATGCTGCTCTATATTCTGCCGATGGTTTTGTTGCTGCTGTGCGCCTGGCGTGTCTTTAAGCTGGAACTGGCCAGTCAAAAGGGGGAGCAGATTGAGCGTGGTTTGTTGAGCTTTGGCTGGCGGCAATGGCTGATTTTGGGGATTATCCTGCTCCTCGTTGTTTCCTACTTCAATGACAGTTTCGTGGCCTGGACTGTACGGGATATCCTCTATGCGGCTGTGATGGTGCCGTTGGGGCTGACCAAGCAGAAGACCATTGACCATTTCGATAATCTGTTCAAGGGCTTTGATGAAATGGCCATTTACTGGCTGACCATTTTCTTTGTCTACGCTTTGGTCAAAAAACAGCTGGGGCTGACCACGCCGGTTATCAAGTTGCTGGCTGAGAAAGTCAAGGCGCGGGATGTTTGGCAGGCATTCCCCGCTGTGCGCTATGCTGGCTGTATGCTGGCTTTGGCTTTGCTGAACAATTTCGTGATGATTGCTGCGCCGACGTTCCCTGCGCGGGCAACCTTTAGCTCGGTGGCTATGATTATCATTGCAGCGATTGCCATTTTGCGAGAGCCCTTGATTCGCGGTTATTTCGCTAGTCATGGACAGAAGGTGCTGACGGCGGGGGCGCTGGGACTGGCGGCGTTCACGATGTCGGCAGCCCTCCTGGTTACCTATACCATGCGCCAGGAAAATGATGCCCGTATTGCCATCGTACAGGAGGCGGCGCAAAAGGGTGAGCCGATTGCCTATATGGAGCCGATTGCGATGCAGAACCGTGCTCTGCGCCATGTCTTCTTTGCGGATTTCGATAATGGTGTAACTAAGCATGGTCTGTGCATTTTCTATGGCATAAAAGATATCAAAGTGAATACGGATAAATAAACAGACTAAAAAGGACATGCTGTGGGGGCATGTCCTTTTTAGCAGAGAATTAGAGAATTTAGGAATCGAAAAAATATATATAATCCTTCGTGGGGAAGAATTACCAAGGTAAAAATCAGGTGTTTTTGGCAATAACTGCACCAACTACGGCACCGACGATAGCGGCCGTATTGCGCTCGCCTTCGGAATACTTCTTCGGATGAGAGCGGTGGTGCTTGTTGGCAAGTTCCTGAACTTCATAGTCATGCCCATGATGGAATGGGCTGGCTTCTGCTGCCGTGGCGGTGAGTGAGCCAATCCCCAGGCTCATAACACCGGCAAGGGCAACTGCTGTCATTTTTACATTTTTCTTGCTGAACATCTTACACATCTCCTTTACAAAAGTTATGTGAGTTGTTAATTCCTTACTACATGGGTCATTATAGGCGGTCAAGATTAAAATACAAGAAGAAGGGCATTAAATTTCCATTAAAAA
This sequence comes from Selenomonas ruminantium subsp. ruminantium ATCC 12561, assembly GCF_000424065.1. GTDB lineage: Bacteria > Bacillota > Negativicutes > Selenomonadales > Selenomonadaceae > Selenomonas_A > Selenomonas_A ruminantium. The sequence continues at coordinate 44,567 of NZ_KE384128.1, read as the reverse complement.
ATTAACCTGGTCAACTTTATGATTTATTTTTGTTTATAGCAAAACTTGAACAACGGCGTTATAACGAGGCTGAGGATGAATATATCTTCAGCCTCGTTGCGACGCGAAGCTAGTCCTTTGGGGAAACGCTAAGAGGAAGTTTTGCCTGTGGCAAAACTGGAACAATGGCGTTATAATAATAAAGTATGTTTATTGTTTGGAGGACGGATATGTTAGCGGCAGAAGAGTATAAGGATATAGAAGAAAAGATTGAGCGTGGGACACGCCTTACCCGTGAGGAGGGCATACGGCTGTTTCACTGTCACGATATCGCCTGGCTGGGGGCTATGGCCGACAAGGTACGGAAGCGCAAGTGCGGGGATATCGTTTATTATAACGTGAACTGTCATGTGAACCTGACGAATATTTGCACTTCGCATTGCAAATTCTGTGCCTTTGGCCGGGACTGTGATGAAAAAGGTGCTTATGAGATGACCAAGGAACAGGCATTGAATCTCGTAGCGGATGCCATGAAAGACCCGAATCTTGCCGGGCTGCATGTGGTCAGCGGCCTGCATCCGACCTGGAGTTTTGATCATTATCTGGGGATTGTCAAGGCTATCCATGAAACCTATCCCCAGCTCTATATGAAGGGCTTTACCGGTGTAGAGATTACCCATTTTGCGCAAATCTCCGGGCTGTCGGTGGAGGAGGTGCTGATTCGTCTGCGTGATGAAGGCGGCCTGCAGGCCATTGCCGGCGGCGGTGCGGAAATTCTTTCCGACCGGGTGCGGGATGAACTGTGTCCCAACAAGGCCACGGCGGATGAATGGCTCGAAGTGGCTAGAACAGCCCATAGACTCGGGATAAAATCCAATGCCAGTATGCTGTATGGTCATATTGAAACCTTGGAGGAACGTGTAGACCACCTGCTGCGCCTGCGTGAATTGCAGGATGAAACCGGCGGCTTTCAGACCTTTATCTGCTTCCCCTTCCTGCCCAAGAATACGGAACTGGGACTCAAAATCAAACAGACCTCGCATTGGGACGACTTGCGCACGATGGCGATTTCCCGCTTGCTGCTCGATAACTTTACCAATATCAAGGCGTATTGGGTCATGCTGACGGTACCTGTGGCGCAGGTAGCCTTGGGCTTTGGTGCCAACGATATTGACGGCACAGTGCACAAGGAGACCATTCTCCACGATGCCGGTGCGGAAAGCCCCACATCGCTATCTGAAGACAAGATTATCCGCATCATTCGGGAGGCCGGCCGTATTCCGGCAGCCTGTGACTGCAACTTCAACATCTTGCGGAAATTTGCTTGAGGAGGACGCATGGAAAAGATAAAACTGGCGCGGATAAAAGCGTCTGCCGGTGAACGGCTGACGCTTGCCGATGCGCTCGCGTTATATGAAGATAATGACCTGTTGTTTCTGGCCAAATGCGCCCGCCGCATAAAGGAAGCCAAAAGCGGCAAGAAGGTCTTTTATACCGTAAACCGTCATATCAACCTGACCAATATTTGCAGTGCAAACTGTCCCCTGTGTGCCTTTCAGGTAAAGGACGGGGATAAGCGGGGCTTTGTGCTGGAAACAGATGATGTGGCCAAGATTTTGGACAGCGCCAAAGAGCTTAAAAATCTCTCGGAAATCCATATCGTCAGTGCCCTGCACCCCGATAAGGATTTTGCCTACTACAAGAATATTGTCAAACAGGTGCGGGCGGCATTGCCGGAAGCGGATGTCAAGGCATTTACTCCCGTGGAAATCGTAAACTTTGCCAAAATCAGCGGCAAGAGCATTTTGGAAGTGTTGACCGAGCTTAAAGAAGCAGGACTCGACAGCCTGCCCGGCGGTGGTGCAGAAATTCTCTCGGACAGGGTGCGGGAGATAATCTGTCCAAAGAAAGCCACTACGAGCGAATGGCTGGAAGTTATGCGCACCGCGCATAAGCTTGGAATCCGTACGAATGCCTCCATCATGTATGGTCATGTGGAAACCATTGAGGAACGTCTGCAGCATCTGATCACCCTGCGGGAGCTGCAGGATGAAACCCATGGTTTTCAGGCGTTTATGCTGTTCCCCTTCCATCCGGCCAATACGGAACTGGGCGAGGAACAAGGCTTAAAGCGCGTTGGCTCCTGGGAGGACATGAAGATGCTGGCGCTTTCCCGCCTGATACTCGATAACTTCGACCATATCAAGGCGTTCTGGATTATGCTGACTATGCCGATTGCACAATTAGCTTTGGGGTTTGGCGCTGACGATTTGGACGGCACCATTGGCGAGGAAAAGATTATCCATGCGGCAGGCGCCCAAACCAATACGGGCATTACCCGCACTGATTTGGAGCGTTTTATTCGCGAAACAGGCTATGAGCCGGTGCAGCGGGATACCTTTTATCGGGAGGTGCAGCCATGAAAGCGAAAGGGAAAAAACAGAACTCGCGCCTGTCTGTTGAGGAAGGCATTCGCCTGCTTGAGGGGGGCGACCCTATTGAGCTGGGAATCCGCGCTGATGAAAAGCGGCGACAGCTGTTTGATGATACGGTGACTTTCATCGTTGACCGGAATATCAACTACACCAATGTGTGCAAAAACGAGTGCAGATTCTGTGCGTTTTTCCGCCGCAAGGAGTCCAAGGATGCGTATCTGCTGACCAATGAGGAAATCCTGCAAAAGGTGGGCGAAACGGTTGCGGCAGGCGGCACGCAGGTCATGATTCAAGGCGGGCTTTACCCGGATTTGGGTCTTGACTATTACGAAACGATGCTGCGCAGCATCAAGGAAAAATACCCGCAAATTACCATTCATTCGTTCACGGCAACGGAAATCCAGTATTTTGCCCAGCAGGCAGGGCTGTCGATTCTCGATACATTGAAACGCTTGCAGGAAGCTGGCTTGGACAGCCTGCCCGGCGGCGGTGCAGAAATCCTTGTAGATGAAGTGCGCAAACGCGTCAGCCCCAAGAAAATCATGACCGAGGACTGGCTGCATGTGATGGAGTGCGCCCATAGCATTGGCATGGAGAGCACGGCCACCATGGTTATCGGCTTTGGTGAAACCATGGCACAGCGCATTGAACACATGGAAAAAATCCGCCGCCTGCAGGACAAGACCGGCGGTTTCCGCGCCTTTATCACCTGGACGTTCCAGCCCGGCAATACGGAACTGGGCGGTGAAAAGACCAGCGGCTGGGACTATATGAAGACTTTGGCTGTGACGCGCCTGTATATGGACAATATCAAGCATATCCAAGGCTCCTGGGTTACGCAGGGCGAGCGCATTGGCCAGCTGACTTTAGGCTTTGGTGCCGATGACCTCGGCAGCATCATGCTCGAAGAAAACGTCGTGCGGGCTGCTGGCACGCAGTATGAAATGTCCATCCAAAAGATGGTGGATATGATAAAAGGTGCTGGCAAACAAGCAGCGCAAAGAGATACAGAGTACAATGTAATAAGGCGATTTTAAAAGCCTTCCCCAGAGGGGAAGGCGAAAGGAGTTACGATTATGACAGACAATAAAATTCCTGCAGCCGCCTACGCTGTCGTCGGCGGATCGGGGACACTTTCCAGTAATTTTCCGGCAAATGTCAAAGCCGATGATGTGGAAATTTTAGCCGACAATCTGCGCTTTGACACGCCTTACGGCGAAAGCCCGGCTATGCGGCTGTTCCGTGTGGGCGAAAAGCGCGTGCTCACGGTTAAAATGCACGGCTGGCGCAGCGGTGTAACCCGTGCAGATGCTTCGCGGCAGGTATTCTGGGTTTTCCGCGAAGCCGGTGTCAAGCGCATTATTTCCGAGGGCGGTGTCGGTACAGTCAACAAGCTCCTGGACTTGCGGGATTTCATTATCCCCGACGATTATCTCGATTTGTCGGTGCGCAAGGATGTTATGCTGGACGGACGGTATCTGCTGGTTATGCGAGATGCCCTGTGTCCGGAAATGCGCAAGGCCCTGATTGCCTCCACGAAAAAGCGTTTTGACGGAAGAGTGTTCACCCGCGGTACCTATGCGGTGACCGATGGCCGTCATTTTGAAAGCCCGGCAGAAGTTGCTATGCTGAATGGTCATGCCGATATCGTAGGGCAGAGCATCTGCCCCGAAGTCTATCTAGCACGGGAAATCGGCGCCTGCTATGCAGGGCTGTACTTCACGGTGAATTACGGCGAAGGCATCAAGGAAAAATGGTCCCATCAGGATATGGCGGATATCTTCTACGATGATGCGCCGATGATTGGTGAGATTATCCTCGAAACCATTCGCACGATTGATGCTGAGGAACATCATTGCGAATGCCGGTCCCTGCGCAAGGAAACCCTGCTCAAGGACGTTTACAACGAGGTATCGGCAAAAGGATAATGAGGTACAAAAAATCCCCTGCGACTGCCATCGCGGGGGATTTTTTTATTAAAGTTTGAACTTGTTCATTTCGGTCTGCAAATCGCTGGCCAGCTGGGCAAGATTGCGGGCGGCATCGGAGATTTCGTGCATGGAAGCACTCTGCTCCTCACCGGCAGCCGATACGGACTGGGCTTCGTCCGAGTTCTTGCCGCTGGTGCCGGCAATGTTGATGCTGGCTTTGAGCATATTCTCGTTTTCCTTGGCCATGGATTCAATGCCCTGAGCGATTTTCTTGATTTGCTCCGTCAGGTCATCAATAACCGTGACAATTTCGGCAAATACCTGGTCAGCCGACTGCACCGTGTCGATGCCTGCCTGTACGCTTTGGGCACCGCTGCTGCTGGCTTCCACGGCAGATTTCATGTCGCTGAGATTGCCTTGTACCAGCTGGGCAATCTGCTGAGAGGACTGATTGGAGCTTTCGGCCAGTTTCCGGACTTCGTCGGCAACTACCGCAAAGCCACGGCCGGCTTCGCCTGCGCGGGCGGCTTCAATCGCCGCATTGAGGGCCAGCAGGTTGGTTTGTTCCGCAATGCTTGTAATCATCTCGACGATATCAGCAATCTGCTGGGAACTGGTGTTCAGCTTGTTGATGGATTCCTGAATGCTGTCGGTAGTAGCCGTGATGTTGTTCATCTGCCGAACCGCTTCCTGAATAGCCCCGCGTCCGGTGTCGATTTTATCCCGGGCGCTGATGGCATGGTCCAGTACTTTTTGGGTGCCGCTGACGATATGCTGCGCCGTGCTGGTCACTTCTTCAGCGGTATTTTGAATGTTGCTGGCTTCGACAGCCTGTTCGCTGGCACCTTCAGCGATGGATACGATGCTTTCTGCGACCATATGAGAGGCCTGCGCTGACTGGTCGGCACTGGTGGTGAGCTGGTCGCTGGCTTCCGCTACGTGCTGGGTCATATCATTTACATGACCGATAACGCCGCGGATATTTTCAATCATATGATTGAGGGCCTCTCCCAGTGTCCCCATTTCATCATTGGCGGTGATATTCACCTTGCGCGTCAAATCGCCAGCGGCTACTTTGCTGGCTTCTTCCATCAAATGGGCAATCGGGGTGCCAACCCGCCGATTGAAGATAGCAATCATGGCCGCACAGAGGATAATCATAACCAAAATCGACATGATGATGCTGGTGTAGATGGAATTGGTGATTGCTTCCTGATAATCAGCCTTGGGGGCTACGAGCACGAGCTTCATATTATCAATGCAGAGGGGGACACCCATCACATAGCTGTCTTCACCGAAAACATCGGTTTCCACGAGTTCAAGATTTTTCAGGCCGACAATTTTCTGGCCTAAGGCGCTTAAATCCTTATTGCTCTCCTCAGTGATTTTGGCCTTCATATTCTTGCTGTCATCTTTCGAGGCAAGATAGAATCCGTCCTGACTGACGAGGAAGGCATAACCGCTGTTGCCGATGGTGATGTTCTTGACATAATCTTCCAGTTCCGTAATGCCGATATCCAAGGTGACTGTGCCGACAGGCTTACCATTTTTCTGGATGGCGGCTGCGGAGGTGAGCATGGTCGTATGGCTCACTTCGTCCAGATAGGGCCCTGTCCAGGCAACTGTACCGGGAGACTTCATGGCATTCAGATACCAGTCAAATTTGGTGTAACCGTATTCGGCATTGCTGTAGCTCATGTCGAGAGAAACTTTATTGTCATTACCCTTGGTGCGATAGGGGCCATAATATTCAATGTCCTCGTCATAGGCAAAGGGTTCAAACCAAAAACCGCTGCCGATAATCAGTGGGTCGGAGAGTACATAACCGTCCGCCATGCCAAACATGACATCGGTATCATAATCCTTCAGCTGGCTGACCCCTAAGGCAAGCCCGCTGGTCTTTTGTGCCACCTGCAAAATCCGCTGATCCAGCTTGCCGGTGATTTCTCCGGCGTGACTTTCCAAAGTCGCTTTGACCTGTGTTTCCATACCGCCTTTGAACTGGCTGATATTGATAAAGGTTTGTATACTGAGAAGTATACCGGTGAGCAGTATAATGCTGACCACAAATAATGTCTTGATGCTGCCCTTAGGCATAGTGATCACACTCGCTTTCTTCCGTGATAAATCTGCTGGACAGATTGGTTTTTTACCATATACTTCGTGAAAAAGTAAAAGAATCCTGCAGAATTTTGAAAATATCGTTGACAAGTTTACACTTCAGTGCTAGTATGTGTTATGTGATTTGGAAAACAAAAATCTCCATATAGAATACAATCGATGATAGGAAAGAGTAAATTTGTCAGCGGATTGCCAGCGAGTCGGAAAGGTGGAAGCCGATAGTCCAGCGCAAATGGAAAATCATCCTTGAGGTATGGCGCTGAAGTATTTGCATAGTCAAATTCAGTAAGCGGCCACGGGCGTTTCCCGTTACAGAAGCCGCGTATGTTGGTACGTTGCAGAGTGCCCTGCTCTTGCGCAGGGAATTTGGGTGGTAACACGGATAATGAGTCCGTCCCTTTGCGGGACGGGCTTTTTTTATTTCATTATATATAGGACTTATATTGGGGAGGAATCATTATGGAAGCTGTAAATCTTGAACGCTTAAAAAGCAAACGGGACTGGCGCATCATTCTGCCGGTGTTTTTGGTATCCATTATCGCCTGTATCGACCGGGTGAATGTGGCCTATGCCAAACTCACCATGACGGAGGATATGCCATGGCTGACACCGGAAATCTTCGGCATGGGGGCCGGAATTTTCTTCATCGGCTATTTGCTCTTTGAAGTGCCGGGTTCGCTGGTGGCGGCGAAGTTCTCGGCAACGAAGTGGATTGCCCGTATCATGTTCACCTGGGGATTGGTGTGCGTGTATATGGCCTTTGTCAAAACACCGTCGGAATTCTATCTGTGCCGTTTCCTGCTGGGGGCGTCAGAAGCCAGCTTGTATCCGGTAATCTATTCGGTATTATTCCCGCGCTGGTTTGCCGCAGGGGAGCGCGCAAGAGCCACTTCGCTTATGCTGACGTCGCTATTGATTTCCACGATTGTCGGTGCACCGCTGGCCGGCGTCCTGCTCGAAACCTCGTTGTTCGGCCTGCATGGCTGGCAGGAACTCTTTATATTGGAAGCTTTGCCGGCACTGCTTTTTGCGGTTTACTTCTTCTTTGCCGTCAAAGACCGTCCGGAACAGGCTGCTTGGCTGACCGCAGAGGAAAAGGCATATCTCAACAAAGTATATGAAGAAGAACAGGCAGCTATGCATCGCGTCAAGAAATACACTGTTTGGCAGGCCTTCTGTGAACCTAAGGTGTTGAAACTCTGTCTGATTTATTTCCTCTGGGTTGTCGGTTTTTGGGGCTTTAACTTCTGGATGCCCACCGTACTCAAAGGCCTTTCCGGCTGGTCGACTTCCCTTCTGGGCGGGGCTATCGCCATTCCGATGCTGGCGGCGCTCGTGGTGCAGGTCATCATCGGTCATACCTCCACAAAGACCGGCGATAAAGTTTGGCATGTAGCAGGAGCACTCCTGGTTGGTGCCGTGGGTCTTGGTTGTTCGCCACTCGTGGACAGCATGGGCATGGCGCTGTTCCTCGTCTGCTTATCCGCTATCGGCATCTATGCTGCAATGGGCGTTTGGTGGACGATTCCGACCACCTTCCTGACTGGCCCTGCGGCTGCAGCTTCTGTTGCCCTCATTAATTCCTGCGGCAATATCGGCGGCTGGGTAGGCCCCAATATGATGGCCTGGGTGCAGAAGAGTACCGGCGCCTTTGATTTAGGCTACTACATCATGGCCGCCTTTATGCTTGCTGCCGCTGTACTGGTGCTGACTGTCAAATACCGCTGGAATGGACAGGTCCGCGAGGATATGGCCCAGCTGAAAGCGGAAGAAGAAGCCGTTTTGGCAACGGAATAATCCGGTAAAAAATATCATAATAAAAAATAGGCATTTCGATTAACAGCAATCGAAATGCCTATTTTTTTATGTCCATTTTATCCGCAACCGTAGCTGGCTGCATTCCCAGTGCATAGTGCTTTTCTTTAACATCAAATGCCATATGGGCAATATACCATTCCTGCGCATGAAGGGGCAGCTGATTGAAACTCTTGAGCAGACGCAAGGCCTGATTGGTGAGCTGCAGGCTGTTGGCCTGCTTTACCTTATGCCCGGTCAGTTCATCCAGGGAAATACCGTAAATATCGGCTAAGTTCATCAGAATGCTGAGGTCAGGAGCTCTGCGCCCAGATTCATAATTGGCATAGGTAGAACGACTGACACCTAAGGCATCGGCTACATCTTGCTGTTTCCAATCGCGCAGTTCCCGTAAATATTGAAGCTTGTTTTCGATGTGAATCACTCCTTGCAAGTAAAACTACCTACATTATATGTAAACATTGTTCATTGTGGTAAAAATAGGGTCATAATGAAACATATTATATTGACTTATGATGTACTGAAACATATAATAGGAGTTGCAAAGTGTGACAAATAACAATACAAGAACACATAGTGACACAATAAGGAGCGAAGTTTAACCATGGAAAACGAAGAAAGCATTGACCTCGGTAGATTAATGCATATCCTATACGACCGCCGCAAGACTGTAGGTGTTATTGTGGGCGGCTGTACAGCACTGGCACTTATCGTGTCATTGGCTTTGCCGAAAACGTATGAATCCACCACTTTGGTGCAGACGCGTAGCAACACAGGTGTTGGTGGTGCGGCTGCGATGGCCGCTATGCTGGGCGGTGGTTCGGGCGGAGCAGAGCTTAACTTCATCGAACTGATGAAATCCCGCACTGTTCTGGAACCGATTATCGACCAGATGGAATGGGAAGATGAAAAGAAAAAGCCAGAGGCCAAGGATTTTGCCAAGAAATTTCTCAAAATCGAAAATACCAAGCAGACGAACCTGATTACTGTCACAGCTACAGGCAAGAGCCCGGAAGAGGCACAGATGATCAGCCAAAACGTTGTGGACAACTTCCTTGCTATGCAGACCGATAAAGCTAAGCAGACCCAGAGCACGTTAATCAAGTTTCTTGACGAACGTATAAGCGAATCAAAACAAGAGGCCGAAGATGCCCGTACGAAATTTGCGGAATACCAGCAAAAACACAAGGTCTACAGTCCAGATACTCAGGCAAAAGCTGCCGTAGCCAAAATGAATGCCTTTGATGACGCTCTCGGTAATATGGTTGTGCAGCAAAAAGCCAATCAGGCAAAACTCGAAAGCGTATCGGCAAAACTCGGTGATATGCGCAGCAGTAGCCAGGCTTTTCATATCAACGATAATGCTAATGTCATGGCACTGCGCAAACAGATTGTTGATGCTCAGGTGAACTTGGTTGGCCTGCGGGAACGCTATACAGAAGAACATCCAAGTGTGATTTCTGCGCAGGAAAGAATTGCTGCACTGCAACAGAAACTATCCGAAGAAGTCAATACCATTGTTGCTTCTCAATATACCAGTATCAATCCTGCTCAGGCTGACTTAATTAAGACTCAAGCCAATGCAGAAGCCAGCATAGCCGTTGCGCAGGCCAGTGAAGCCGCCATTAAGGACCGCAGAGCAGAAAAGGAAAAAGAACTGGAAAACTTCCCTCAGGAAATGTTGGAATACCTCAGCCTTCAGCGTGAGGTCAGTATTAAAGAGGGAATCTACAGCAGCCTGGTCAAGCAATGTGAAGACAGCAAGATCAAAGAGGCTATGGAGTCTATGGATATTCAGGTTATCGACCCAGCAGATCTGCCGGATGAAGATAAACCGGCAGGACCGAAAAAGCTGTTGATTACCGCCATTGGTTTTGTTATCGGCTGTTTAATCAGTTTTGGCTATGGACTTATTCAATATAAACGAGAAGAGGCATGATAGTGAGTTATTTGGGACAAATTCGAGACAAAATAAAGCTGATTTTAATTGACGCCGCAATTTTGGCTGTCGTTCCCATATTGGCCATGCTCCTGCGTTATGAAGGCACAATTCCGGAATTGGATTATTTAACCTTCCGCAGTTGCCTGCCATGGATGGTACTAATTAATATCGGTATCTTTTATTTCTACGGCTTATATCACCGCATTTGGCATTATGCCCGCATACGTGACTTAATCGCCATCGTCGGCGCTGTGACATTGGCACAGGCCTTGATTTTCATAGTTACTTTGATGGCAGAGATTCCTGTGCCCAGAAGTGTGATTATCCTCACCTGGCTGCTCAGTATCAGCGCTATTGGTGCGATTCGTCTTATGTTCAAGATTAATTTGGACATGGTTACTGAATCCAAGGGCGGTAAGGAAAATCTAGTCATTGTCGGTGCCGGTGATGCTGGTGCTTTGCTGGTGCGGGAACTGGAACAGAATGCAGCCGCTACTACAAATATTATTGGCTTTGTGGATGATGATGAAAAAAAGAAAAATGGCCGGTTGGCGGGGTTCCCCATCTTAGGCACGATTAACGAATTATCGCAGATTGTCAAAGTCAACAAAGTAGATGAAATTGTTATCGCAATTCCTTCGGCAGATGGTGACACCATCCGGCATATTGACAACCAATGCCGTCAAACAGGGGCCAAGGTACGCATTATGCCGGGCATCTATGAAATGGTAACGGATGAAACCAATATGGGGGAAATGCGCGAAATCCGCTTGGAAGACCTTTTGCGCCGCGACCCCATCCATTTGGATTTTGCGAAAATCACCAACTATATTGCTGGCAAAACGGTGCTCATTACTGGCGCAGGCGGTTCCATTGGTTCCGAAATCAGCCGTCAGATTAGCCGGGTAGGTGCCAAGGAAATCATCCTGTTGGGCCGCGGCGAAAACAGCATCTACGAAATCCATCAGGAACTAAAACGCAAATTCCCGGAACAGACCTACCATACGGTCATTGCCAATATCACCGACAAGGAACGTATGGCACGAATCTTTCAGAAGTTCCAGCCACAGGTCGTATTCCATGCAGCTGCCCATAAACATGTACCGCTGATGGAAATCCAGCCGGATGAAGCCATCCGCAACAACGTATTCGGTACGCAGAATGTAGCTGAACTAGCCGACGCAAACCATGCGGAAATCTTTGTGTTGATTTCCACGGATAAAGCAGTTAATCCAACCAGCGTAATGGGCGCGACCAAGCGTACGGCAGAGTTGGTTCTGCAGGAAATCAATCAGCATAGCAATACAAAGTTCGTAACGGTTCGCTTTGGTAACGTTCTGGGTAGCCGAGGCAGTGTAGTGCCGCTCTTCGAAAAACAGATTGCCGCAGGCGGCCCGGTAACCGTTACACATAAGGATATGACGAGATTCTTCATGACCATTCCCGAAGCCGTCCAACTGGTTCTGCAGGCCGGCAGTCAGGCTGAAGGTGGCGAAGTCTTCCTCTTTGATATGGGCAAGCCGGTAAAAATCAAAGATATGGCCGAAGACCTCATCCGGCTTCACGGATTTACACCGGGCAAGGACATCAAGATAACCTACACTGGCCTGCGCCCCGGCGAAAAGCTCTACGAAGAACTCTTAACCAGTGAAGAAGGTACAACCAGTACCAAACACAAGAAAATCTTCAAGGCCCATATTCAGCCATTGGATGAGCAAGATTTAAAGGAAAGTTTGAAAAAGTTAAACGAAACCACGGACAAAATAACTATTCTTAAAACTTTAAAACATATGATACCGACTTACAAAAGTAAGCAGTTGGTTGATTCTAAAGAGGAACAATAGGTAGTGGATTTTTATGATGCAAGGTATTCATCATTTGGCGATTATTGTCAGCAGTGAAGAATGTGTGAAGTTCTATAAAAAATTCGGATTTAAAGAGTTTAAGCGAATTGAACGAAATTTGGATATAGTACTTCTATTGCAGGGGGATGGAATTCAATTGGAAATGTTTGTGGATGCATCTCATCCGTTGCGTTCCATGCCAGAGCCATTAGGCTTACGTCATATTGCATTAAAAGTGGATGATATTGAAAAGGTAATTGCGGATTTAGGTCTGATAAATAGTCCAATTATGAATGATTGGGTAGGTGCACGTTGTTGTTTTATTAAGGATCCGGATGGAAATACAATTGAGCTTCATGAATAAATCAGGAGGTAGCAAGGAATAGATGCATACAGAAATCAACCCTATGGAAGGGAAAAAAGTTGTTTTTGTAGAGAACATTATGGAACCGGAAAATGCTGATGGGGTCAGAGGTCATTTGGAGGCTGTAGCAGATATTCATCATGTACCGACCGTATATGAAGCATATATAAAAAGAAGCCTTGATATAATTCTATCTTTAGTTGGGCTGCTGGTGTTATCGCCTATTTTTTTAGCACTTAGTATATGGATTTATTTGGATGATCCGGGCCCTATATTTTTTTCACAAAGACGTATCGGCAATAATAAGAGATACTTCCAGCTGCATAAATTCCGTTCAATGAAAATGTGTACACCACATGACAGACCTACACATATGTTGGATAATCCGGAACAATATATAACTAAAGCTGGTAAATTTATTCGTGCACACAGCTTGGATGAATTGCCACAAATATGGGATATATTCATAGGAAACATGAGTATTATTGGGCCACGTCCTGGTTTATGGAACCAAGATTTGCTTACTGCCGAACGTGATAAATATGGTGCCAATGATATAAAACCAGGGCTGACTGGTTGGGCGCAGATTAATGGCAGAGATGAACTGGAGATACCGGCAAAAGCAAAGCTGGATGGTGACTATACAAGCACATTGAAAAACGGTGGCATGAAGGCGTTTTTCTTTGATATAAGATGCTTTCTGGGGACTATTTTTTCTGTTTTGCGCAGTGAAGGTGTCGTTGAAGGTGGAACTGGTGAAATGAAAAAACATGAGGAAACAGTGAAATGAAGAAAGTCCTTATAACGGGTGCTAACTCTTATATTGGTATAAGTTTTGAGCTATATGTCGCAGAACATTATCCGAAAGAAATATCGATAGATACGGTGGATATGATTGATGGCAGCTGGAGGAAAAAAGATTTTTCGGTTTATGATGTTGTTTATCATGTAGCGGGACTAGCACATGCTGATGTGGGGAATGTCAGTGAAGCGGTCAAGGCAAAATACTATGCAGTCAATACAGATTTAGCTATTGAGACAGCTCGAAAAGCAAAAGCCCAAGGGGTAAGACAGTTTGTATTTATGTCCTCTGCCATCATTTATGGTGAATCTGCACCTTACGGGAAGAAAAAACGCATTACCAGAGATACAGACCCTAAACCGGCAAACTTTTATGGTGATAGTAAATGGCAGGCGGACAAAGGCGTTCGTAAACTGGCTGATGACAGTTTTACCGTAACGGTTTTAAGACCGCCTATGATTTATGGAAAAGGCAGTAAAGGAAATTATCCGATTCTAGGCAAAATGGCGAAAAAAATGCTGTTTTTCCCAGATATTGATAATGAACGCTCCATGCTCTATATCGAAAACCTTTGCGAATTTCTGTGTCAGGTTATTTTGCGAGGCGAAGGCGGTGTGTTTTGGCCACAAAATGCAGAATATAGTAGGACTAGTGAATTGGTACAGCAGATTGCAACGGTAGTTGGCCATACGATATGGGTATCGGGAGTATGGAACTGGGCGGTTGTTTTGGCTAGCAAAATGCCGGGGAAAATCGGCGGCTTGGCCAATAAAGCCTTTGGCAATATGTCTTATGACCAAAGTATGAGCCGATATGATTTTGACTATATTGTCGCAGACCTTAAAACATCCATTGAAAGGACAGAGGGATAATGAAACACATTCTTCTCATAACCCAATATTTCTATCCCGAAACCTTTCGTGTTAATGACATGGCCTGCGAGTGGGTGAAGCGTGGCTATAAGGTCACGGTGTTGACTGGTATCCCCAATTATCCGATGGGGAAATTCTTTGATGGATATGACCGGAAACATCGTACGCGTGAAACTTGGAATGGCGTGAACATCATCCGGATTCCCTTGATAGCCAGAGGAAATAGCCGCAATAAACTCATGAATGCTGCAGGGATGGCGGCAAACTATCTTAGTTTTGTGCGGAGTGGACGTAAATGGGTGAAAAGCAAAGAAGCAGCAAATCTTCACGCGGACATTGTGTTTACTGTGGAAGTTTCGCCCATGACGCAGGCCTTGATAGGTATCTGGTATGGGAAACGGTATCATGTGCCCACTTATCTGTATGTGCAGGATTTATGGCCGGAGAATGTAGAGACTGTAACTGGCATCCATAATCGTGCAATTATCGGCCCCATAGATCGTATGGTCGACAAGATTTACCGGGAAACGGATACAATTTTTACCACGAGCCCCAGCTTTGTTGAGGCAATCGTCAATCGCAAACATCCTGTGCCTAGAAGCAAGGTTCATTATTGGCCGCAGTATGCTGAAGAATTTTACAGACCGATGGAGCCACAGAAAATCGAAGGCATTGAAGATGATGGCTGCTACAAGATAGCTTTCACGGGAAATATCGGCACCGCGCAGGGGCTGGATGTCTTGCCTAAAGCGGCAGAACTGCTGAAAAATGACAACGTAAAATTCATCATCGTCGGAGATGGCCGCTACCAGCCGGAATTTGAACGGCAGATAAGATTGCATGATGTGCAGGATAAGTTCGTGATGATTCCTAGGGTGCCAGCTGAACGTGTTCCGAAGATTTTGTCTGCTTGCGATGCAGGCTTTATCAGCTTTAACAAGACTCCGCTATGGGAAAATACGATACCGGCCAAGTTGCAGTCCTATATGGCCTGCGGCAAAGCCATTATTGCTTCGGCTTCTGGAGAGACAAAAAGAGTCATTCACGAATCGCAATGCGGTATTTGTACAGAAATAGGCAATCCGGGGGCTTTGGCAGCTGGCGTAAGAAAAATGATGAGTAATGACAGTGTAGCCATGGGTAAGAATGCTAGAATTTATTTTGAAGCACATTATGATAAAAAAAAATTGATGGATGATATCGATTTATATATAAGAAGATAGCTACTTATTAAGGACATAATAAAGTATCAATAATGATAACATGAGGAGGTGGATTATATGGGATATCCATTAAATGGTTGGAAGAATAAAGGCGGTACAAGTGATAGAAATGCTCCCGGTGGAAGTTGGAAGCAATATTGGCAAAAAAACACAAATGGACAGAAGTGGCCTGAATATTGCTGTGTTGAAGGGTGTTATGAAAAGGCAACAGACGGTGCACATATGTATTGTCCTTCAGTGGACAGGCGTGAATGGATAATACCTACATGTCACTTTCATAATATGCAAAAAGGTAGTGAGCTTACTCTGAAAAATAGTACGCCATCACCGCTTATTAGTGCCAATGTTAGGTGAGGTTGAGATATAATTATAGCCTTGGCAATGAATATGAAGATGTATTACAGATTATAATTATAAAATTATAATAGCGGATATGTGGAGGGAAAATGAAAAGGATCCTTGTTGTTGATACTGCAGCGAGTGGTGGAGGAGCGCTGACTGTTTTACAAGATTTTTATAAAGCTGTTGTAGAATATGAATCAAAGGATATTGAATGGATTTTTTTGGTGTCTGGACCTTATATTGAGGCAAAAACAAACATAAAAATAATTATTAAACCTTCACTTAAACCGCGCTTAAATAGACTCGCTTTTGATTATATAACGGGGAGGAAATTTGTAGAGGAAATAAAACCTAATCTTGTATTATCGTTTCAGAATACAATAATTAGGGGAGCTAATGTTCCGCAGGTAGTATATGTGCACCAGCCTGTGCCGTTTCAAAGTACATACAAGTTTTCATTTTTAAAAAAAGAAGAGCGTAGTATGGCGATTGTTCAGTATTTGCTGGGCGGGATTATAAAATCATCAGTATCTTCAGCTGATCTTGTTATTGTCCAAACAAAATGGATGAAAAATGCAATTTTACAGCAATGTGAAATTGAACAAGGTAAAGTTTTGCAAATATATCCGACTGTTAATAAGATTGATTTGGAGAATGCATGCAGATATCAGACAACTAATATATTTTTCTATCCAACTAGTGATGCTTATTATAAAAATATTAATACACTATTAGAGGCGTGTAGAAAGTTAGATTTGTGTTATCACTTGAATTTAACTGTGGATGGACAGAGTACTGAAAAAATTAGTTTTTTAGGTAGGTTATCAAGAGAAGATGTTCTCAGCCAGTATAAAAATTCGTGTTTAGTATTTCCTTCATATATAGAAACATTTGGTTACCCGTTGATAGAAGCAAAGAAAATGGGAGCGATTATATTAGCGTCTGATTGTGAATTTTCACATGAGTTGTTGGATGGCTACTCTAATGCATATTTTTTTAATCCTTTTGATAGTCTTGAATTAAGTCGTTTGATGGAGAACGTAGCTTCAGGAAAAATTACGCGAAAAAAAGTATTTATCGAAATGGATAAAGGCGACGATAATTCGTGGGATAAGGTTATAGACATATTAAGAAGGAGGATTGGCATCTTTTAGGGAGATAAAAGATGTATCTGATAAATGTAGGGGGGAGATTTATTGTGCAAAAAATCTATTATATATGCAGTTATAATAATCCGGAGGTTATAAATGAGAATAGATATTACCCGCTTTCGGGCGCTGCGAAAATTGATAGTATTATAGATTCGTTTCAAAGAATAAAAAAAAAAATAGAAATTATTTCAATTAGTATGGTGCACAATGACCAGCTTGGGAAGAGTCACTATGTGGAGTTGGGGAATAATGTTTATTTGAAATTATTTAAATCATACGGTCGCAAAAATATAATTGTTAGATTTATGGATTCTATTCAATTCTATATACGCTTTGTTATGTATTTATTAATGAATATAAAAAAAGAAGATACGGTTGTAGTGTATCATTCTTTAGCGTATTATAAAATAATTCCTGTTTTAAAAAAAATTATTGGATTCAAATTAATTTTAGAAGTGGAAGAAATTTATTCAGATGTATTAGAAAATGATAAATATAGAAGTGCTGAATTTAATATAATAAATTTAGCAGATGCATTAATTTTTCCTTCTTATGAATTAGAATCAATTTGTAATATCAATAGGAAACCCTATGTTGTGATTCATGGAACATATGATATACATGATGGTATATGCATGCGTGGTGATAAAAATCGTGATTTTATACATATTGTATATGCGGGGACTTTAGATATTAGGAAAGGATGTATAGAAACCATTAAAATGGCGGCGCTACTACCTAAACAGTATCGTGTTTCGATATTAGGGACGGATAGACCTGAGAATTTTGATGTTCTTAATAAATTGATTGAGAATGTAAATACTAGGGGGGGCGCGAAGGTGAAGCTTTTGGGTAAAAAGACTGGTATAGAATATAATAAGTTCTTACAATCGTGTGATATTGGGATGTGCACACAAGATCCTAATGCTAGCTTTACGGAAACATCTTTCCCTAGTAAAATATTGTCTTATTTAGCAAATGGATTGAGAGTGGTGGCGGTTGATATACCTGCTATTAGAAATTCTGATGTGGCTGATATATTATATTTTTACAAAAAACAGACTCCGGAAGATATAGCAAATTGTATAAAGAGTATTGATATGGATTCATTTTATGATAGTCGGAGTATGATAAAAGACTTAAAGAAGAAATTTATTATAAATATTTCACATTTATTGGATGAACTCGAAAAAGGATAAAAATATGTGTATTACCTTAAAACAGTTGAAAACAATTTGGTTTATATTGTTGACTTTTTTTATGATATACAGTCCGCCGATATTGCCGATTAATGTAAAACATATAATAGGAATTGGTTCGATATTTTGGATTATAATAAATTGGCGGTATTATAAATATGTGCTCAAAAATAAAACTGTAAAAAGAGTGCTGGTTTTGTTTTCGTTGTTACCTATATATGTATTCTTGATTGCTGTTGCTAATGGTGAAAAGCTTACGATTGTCTCGTTCTATTTATATGTATGTGTTGATTTGCTTCCTTTTGCAATAATTTTATCATCGTATCTTTCGTGCTTCAAGGAAAATTATATATATAAAATAGTAATTATATGTTCTGCAATTGAAGCTATAATGGTATATTTATCTTTTTTTAATGAATCGATTCAGATGTTTTTTGTGGGGATTATGGTGGAAACATATGGCGATATATTTGAAAAGTTATCTGATAAAAGAATGTTTGGGTTTGCAGATTCCTTGACTTTTTCATCAGCAGTTGTTCAAGGTGTTATATCATGGATATATATACTCTGGGTTCGTAAAAAAAATATAGCAAGTGTTATGTTTTTTTTGTTTATTTTATTATCAGGAGTTATAAATGCGAGAACAACAATAGTAGCATTCTTTATTGGATTGATGGTCTATATTATATTTGCCAAAAGGTCTTTGGTAGAGAAGATGGTTATAATTTCATTTGGAGGTGGCGCACTGGCTCTTATAGCTTATTATTGCATGCTGGAATTTGAAGATAATTTGACGATGAAATGGATAAATGAGGGGATAAATGAAATAATAGATATGACGCAAGGAGATACTAGTACGGGATATTTTTCATACGTAACAGACTTAGGTAATTATTTGTTGCCGGCTAATATAGAAGATCGTATTTTGGGGACAGGAAAGCGTGTTTTTGGCGGAGAAAATATGTTTTTTTCTTCAGATATTGGTTTCATAAATGATATTTGGATAGGCGGATATTTTTTTACTATAATGTTATTTGCGGTATATGAGTATGTTTTTTTTGAAATGGCAAAGAGTGAAAATGATATAGCATCTTTTTTAGGGCGGTTTATGATGGTTTTGTATCCGATATTGGATGTAAAAGGGCAGGTATACATGATATCTGATATTACGTGTATGATAATTATAGTTTTTATGGTGGATTTAGGAAGGAAAATATATAATGGGAAGAATAAAACCATTAATTAGTGTTATTGTTCCGGTTTATAATGTGGAAAAATATTTGAGACAATGTGTCGATTCTATTCTAGCACAAACATATCCGAATATAGAAATAATACTAATTAATGATGGCTCTACAGATTCTAGTGCGAAAATATGTGATTATTTTAAAAATAAATATAAAAATGTAAGTGTTATTCATCAAGAAAATAAAGGACAAGCATCTGCACGGAATAAGGGAATAGATGCTTCACATGGTGAATATATTGGGTTCATAGATAGTGATGACTGGATAGAGCCTGATATGTATGAGAAACTTTATGAGTTAATATATAAATATAATGCAGATATAAGTTCATGTTTGTCAAATAATATATCACCTTTTAAAGAAATTAAAGATGTGCAAATTAATAATGAAGTAAAAATATTTAAATCGCTGGATATTATTACGGCATTGTTTACACAGGTTGAACTCCGTTTTGAGGTTTGGAATAAATTATGGAAACGTGATTTTATTGGAGAATGTCGTTTTACAGAAGGGCAACTGTGTGAAGAAGTTAAATTTGACAGATTATTGTTCATGAAAGCAAATAAGATTGTGCATGTTAATAGTATATATCATCATTATCGTATAGATAGACCAGGAAACACCTTGTCTTCGTTTAAAATAAGTAAAATGTGTATATTTAACGAATTTGAAGAATGGTTAAATGATATAGAAAAAATGGATAATTGGCAAAATGCCAGTTTGGTTTTGAAAACAATATATCTAAGATTTTGCTATAGTTTTTATATAGAAGCGTCGAAAAATAAGCAGAAAAAGGATATTTTGGATAATCTATATGAATTATATTGTAAATACTATATAGATGTTATTAATGGAGGGCTTTTGCCGAATAAAGATGTCTTTAAGTTTAGATTATTTTTCCATAGTCCGCATTTACTGTCATTGATTAGAAATTGGTTGAAATAGAATGTTGAAATTATACGAGCTATACAGGAGATAGGAGTACAATAATGAAGATAGCTACATTGACATTTCATAGGGCACTTAACTACGGAGCTGTTTTACAATGCTTTGCCTTACAAAAGACAATAAAAGACTTGGGGTATGATTCTGATGTATTGGATTATGATTGTAAAATAATATCTAGAGAGTATAGATTGGTTAAGACTGAAACGTATTTTAAATTCATAAAGTCCTTAATCTTGTTTCCTTATTATTATCAAAGAAAACGTAATTACGATAATTTTATAAAGAAATATATATCTAAAAGTTGTAAATATAGTTATCAAGACCTGCGAAGAGTGGAAGATGATTATGATGTAATAATTACTGGTAGTGACCAAGTGTGGAATTATAAATTAACAGGTTGTGATGATGCCTATTTTTTAGGCTTTATTTCAAATAGAAAAAAACGTCTTTCTTATGCTGCAAGTTTTGGCGTTAAAGAAATACCCAAAGAGTTTTATGAATTTTATTGTAAAAATATTGAAGGTATGGGACATATTTCCGTTAGGGAACGTGCAGGGGCTGAGCTTGTTGAACAACTTTGTGGTCGTCAAGCTGATGTTGTATTGGACCCAGTATTCTTACAAACAGAAGATTGTTGGCGTAATGTTATGTCAAATATAAAAGAAACTGGATATGTTTTTGTTTATATGCCGGGGAAATATACTATAAGGGTTGCACAAGAATTGGCCAATAGGAAAAAGTTAAAACTCATTCATTGTGCATATGACATATCATTTAAGAATATTAATGATAACGTTTCTGATAGTCGATTATCATTAGGACCTGATGATTTTTTATCATTGTTGGCTGGTGCAGAATATGTGGTAAGTGGATCCTTTCATGCTACTGCTTTTTCTTTGATTTTTCAGAAGAAATTCTTTGTTGAAATTCCACCGAATACAGGAGAACGTATTAATAATTTGTTGAATGTTTTTGGCTTGCAGAATCGAATATTTAATGGAGATTGTTTACCAGATGATAGAGAGATTAAATGGCAGAATGTTCTGGAAAAAATGGAAGTGTTAAGAAATAAATCTTTGTCATGTTTAAAGGCGTCAATAAAGGCAGCTGTTCATGATTAAAAAAATATGGCAACAATATGAGCGGTTACCTATTCCTGTAAAAGCATCTATATGGTTTGTGGTTTGTACTGCTTTGCAAAAAGGAATTGGTACTATAACGACACCTGTTTTTACGCGTATTATGACACCAGATGAATATGGACAATATAACGTATTCAATTCGTGGCAAGGTATCATTAGCGTATTTGTGACATTAAATATCAATGCAGGCGTTTTGGCACAAGGAGTAGTAAAGTTTGCTAAAGAAAGAGCTGCATTTGTTTCCGCATTACAAGGTTTGTGCTTGGTGCTTTGCTGCATATGGACAATTATATACCTTTTATTAGAGGGATTTTGGAATCAATTATTTGGGTTTACTACCATACAAATGCTTTCAATGTTACTGCTGATATGGCTTAGTGCGGTATGGGGATTTTGGTCTATGACACAGCGGGTAGAGTTTCTTTATCGCAAAGTTGTTGTTATTTCACTGCTTATGTCGGTATTGACACCAGCGCTTGGTGTATTACTTGTGCTTGATTTTGATGATAAGGTATTTGCAAGAATTCTTAGTGTATTGGTTGTGTATCTTTTTTTGTATACAGGTTTGTTTTTTAAACAGATTTGCCATGGTAAGGTGTTCTTCTCTGCTTATTATTGGCGTTATGCATTAGCGTTTAATATTCCATTAATCCCACATTATTTATCAATGTTGTTGCTTTCAAGTTCTGATAGAATTATGATTCAACAAATGGTAGGTAATGCTGAGGCGGGAATATATAGTTTGGGGTGCTCTGTTGCATTGGTGATGTCTTTGTTTAATAGTTCGCTGTTACAAACCTTAGAGCCATGGTTGTATCGCAAGATAAATTTGGGTAGGGTAATGGATATTGCTCCGGTTGCCTATACTTCTTTTGTGTTGATTGCAGGATTGAATATAATTCTAATTGCTTTTGCTCCAGAATTGATTGCATTTTTTGCGCCGCGAGAATATTATGATGCTATTTGGGTGGTTGCACCTGTAGCAATGGGAGCTTATTTTACGTTTTTATATAGTTTTTTTGCTACATTTGAGTTTTATTTTGAAAAGACAAAGTTTATCTCAATAGCTACAGTTCTAGGCGCTGTAATAAATTTAGGATTGAATTATTGGTTGATTCCAGTTTTTGGCTATATAGTAGCAGGTTACACAACTCTTTTGTGTTATATCATTTATGCAGCTGGTCATTATGTGTTTATGCTACGAGTGGTTAGAGAAAAGATGGGTAGGACAAGAATTTATAGTTTATCTACTATAATAAAGATAGTATTTGTATTTATGTTTTTATCAGGGATATTCTATTTTACATATGAGAAATGCATTGCTCGATATGTTATTCTTTTTATAATGTTGTTGACGATTTATGTGCGACGCCAATTCGTTATAGGGGAAATTACTAAGATATTAACACTTGGTAAACGAGTAGAATAATAGGTGTTGTAGATAATGTTTTATTTATGGTCTGTTTATTGTATATTGATGCCTTTTAGTTGTAGGTATAAAAGTATGTTTTTTAATGGAATTTTGCAATATTGCATAAGAAAGAGGTGATTGATATTGGATATTGCTAATGTTCAAGAAAAATGTTGTGGTTGTAGTGCTTGTGTTAGTGTATGCCCCTCAAAAGCGATATCTCTGGAAGAAGATAAAGAGGGTTTTTTATATCCTAAGGTTGATAGAGATAAATGTGTGAAATGTCATTTGTGTGAAAAAACATGTTTTTATTTATCTGGAATAGAGAGTATGAAGTCAGATAGTGATGTTCAATACACATATGCAGTTAAGGCTAAAAATGATGAGGTCAGAATGAAAAGTCAATCTGGTGGGGTGTTTTCGCTTTTATCGACACAAATTATAAAAAAAGATGGCGTTGTGTATGGTTGTATTTTAGATTCGGATTTTCGAGCTGTACATAGTCGAGCGGAAACATATATAGAACGAGATTTGATGTGTGGTTCAAAATATGTTCAAAGTCATTTATTAGATGTGTATAAGCAAGTGAAAGATGATTTGTTAAAAAATCGATGCGTACTTTTTTCGGGGACTCCATGTCAGGTAGAAGGGCTTATTAAGTTTGTTTCGAAATTAAAAAAAGTTTATAGAGATAATCTTGTGTTAGTAGATATAGTCTGTCATGGTGTGCCAAGCCCTAAGATATGGAGAGAATATGTTAGGGCAATATCGAATGAATATGGCAGTAGTCCTCGTCGCATTGTGTTCCGTGATAAAAAATATGGATGGCATAGCTTTGTAGAAAAAATTGAGTTTGATAATAAGAACTATATGAGTGATAAATATGGAAGAATATTCTTTAATCATGGTGCAATAAGAAAATCATGTTTTTCATGTAAATTTACTAATGTTAATCGAGTGTCGGATGTAACAATAGGAGATTGCTGGGGGATTGAAGAAAAACATCCTGAATTAGATGATGATAAGGGGATATCTATTGCTATTATAAATACGAGAAAAGGAAAGATGCTTTTTGATGAAATAAGAGGAGAGGCCGATGTTGTAGAAATAGATATTAATCATTACTTACAACCGCAATTAAAAGAACCTATATATTTAAACAAAAAAAATAGAGAAGAGTTTTGGAATACATATAATCGTGATGGGATTATGATGATTTTAAAAAAATATGGGGAGGGAACAATTAGAGAAAAAATTGAGAGAAAGTGTGGGACGATAATTTCGTTGAAAAACAAGTTAATAAAGAAATTTTTATGAATTAATGTGTTTTAATAGAATTTTAATGTAATGATTGTGCGTTCACTAAGTCTAGTCGATCTTAAATTTTACCAGAAGTTCTAGTCCATCAGTTTACTTGTCTTTGATATATATAATATATGTGGAATTATTTAAAAAATTCTATCTTGATGATTGTACATATTACATAATAAATTGGCAGTCATGTATCAAAAATATCATTTTCGGCTATACGTTAAAATAACGTACTTTTCTAAATGATAACTTGAAAATTACGAAAGAGGAAGTCAAATTCAGAAATATATTTATTTCTAAGGATATAGCAACATGATTTTTATAAAAATATACATATAAAATGGATATTTAAAGGAGGATATACATTATATGAATATTGGTGAATCATTTAAAGATAAGACTTTGGTTATCACCGGCGGTACTGGTTCTTTTGGTTCCACAGTGCTGAAGCATTTTATTAGTTCCGAGCTGGGAGAGATTCGTATCCTCAGCCGTGACGAAAAGAAGCAGGATACGATGCGTCATACTTTGCAGGCAAGGTATCCTGAGTATGCTTCCAAGGTTAAGTTCTATGTTGGGGATGTCCGGAATATTTCATCTGTGCGAGATTGTTTGTATGGGGCGGATTATGTGTTTCATGCTGCAGCGTTGAAAGAAGTTCCGTCCTGTGAGTTCTTCCCTATGGAAGCAGTAAAGACGAATATTATCGGCACGGATAATGTGATTACGGCAGCCGTGGAAAATGCGGTAAAGAAGGTTGTTTTCCTGTCTACAGATAAGGCGGCATACCCCATCAATACGATGGGCGGTACGAAGATGTTAGGGGAGAAGGTCGTCGGCGCCCGGGCGCAGGCTGCGTTTGACCGCAGCGGTACGGTCCTTTGCTGCACGCGCTATGGCAATGTTATGTGCAGCCGTGGTTCGGTCATTCCGTTGTTCATTGACCAGATTAAGCGTAAGGCGCCGATTACCATCACCGACCCGAATATGACCCGTTTTCTGATGAATCTGGATGAAGCGGTGGATTTGGTAGCTTTTGCGTTCATGCATGCTGAGCCGGGCGATTTATTCATTCAGAAGGCAGATGCCAGCACGATTGGCGACCTTGCAGATGGTGTAATGAAGGTCTTTGGCCAGACGGAGAAGAAAATCATCGGCTCACGCCATGGTGAAAAGCTTTATGAAACCTTGATGACCCGCGAGGAACGCCTGCGTTCTACGGATATGGGCGATTATTTCCGTATCAGCCCGGATGCACGTGGGCTCAATTATGACAAGTTCTATGTGCAGGGGGATGTCCTCACGGAAGGTGATGAAGCATATACTTCTCATAATACCAATCGACTGGATGTGGATGGTGTTGTGCAAAAGATTATGACTACGGACTATGTGAAGGAAGAATTGGAAGGGCGTCCACATGCTGTGGAAGCGTAATGGAGGGCATCATGGAAGAAAAATGGCAAAATAATGGCAAAATCAAGCTGATGATTGTTGTAGGCACGCGTCCGGAAATCATCCGCCTGGCTGCTGTAATCAAGAAGTGCCGCAAGTATTTTGATACGTTACTGGTACATACAGGACAGAATTACGACTATAACCTGAATGGGGTATTTTTTAAGGATTTAGGCCTGGCAGATCCGGAATTGTATTTGAATGCTGTGGGCAGTGATTTGGGCGAAACGATGGGCAATATTATCGCCTCTTCCTACAAAGCTATGGCAGAACTGCAGCCGGAGGCGGTTCTGGTACTGGGCGATACGAATTCCTGCCTATCTGTTATTGGTGCCAAGCGTCTGCATATCCCCATTTTTCATATGGAGGCCGGCAACCGCTGCAAGGATGAATGCCTGCCGGAAGAGACGAATCGTCGCATTGTCGATATCATCAGCGATGTGAATATGGCGTATTCGGAGCATGCCCGCCGTTATCTGGCGGACTGCGGCCTGCCGAAGGAACGCACTTATGTAACCGGTTCGCCTATGGCTGAGGTGCTGACCAATAATCTGGAAGCAATCAAGGCATCGGATGTGCATGCCCGCCTTGGCTTGGAGAAGGGCAAATACATTCTCCTGTCTGCTCACCGCGAAGAGAATATTGATACAGAAAAGAATTTTACGAGTCTCTTTACGGCGATTAACCGCATGGCCGAAAAATACGACATGCCGATTCTTTATTCCTGCCATCCGCGTTCCAAGAAGAGGCTGGAGGCTTCCGGATTTACGCTGGATTCGCGTGTAATTCAGCATGAACCGCTGGGCTTCCATGATTACAACTGTCTGCAGATGAATGCGTTTGCGGTTGTTTCGGATTCCGGCACACTGCCGGAGGAAAGCAGTTTTTTTACTTCAATCGGGCAGCCGATTCCGGCAGTCTGCATCCGCACCTCGACCGAGCGGCCTGAGGCTTTGGACAAGGCCTGCTTTATCCTGTCCGGAATTGATGAAAAGGGATTGCTGCAGGCTGTAGATACCGCTGTAGAGATGGTAAAGGATGAGAAAAATGGCGGTGCCATACCGGTGCCGGACTATACGGACATCAATGTGTCGGATAAGGTCGTAAAGCTTATTCAATCCTATGTTGGTGTGGTTAATAAGATGGTTTGGAGAAAAGAAGTATGAAGATACTGGTAACAGGTGCGGCGGGCTTTGTCGGCCGCAATCTTGTAGAGAACTTGAAAAATATTCAGGCTGGAAAGAATAGAACGCGGCCCAATATATCCATTCAGGCGATTTATGAATATGACCGTCATAACACGGTAGAGGATTTGGAGCAGTTTTGTGCTGACTGTGATTTCGTCTTTAACCTTGCAGGGGTAAACCGCCCCAAAGACCCGAAAGAATTTAAGGCAGGGAATTTTGGTTTTGCCAGTGTCCTGCTCGATACGTTGAAAAAACACAATAACAAATGCCCAGTGATGTTGAGTTCGTCTTTGCAGGCAACGCTGGCTGGCCGTTTTGGAACGTCGGAGTATGGCCTGAGCAAGCGGGACGGGGAGGAACTGTTTTTCCGGTATGGTGAGGAAACAGGTGCGCCTGTTTATGTGTATCGTTTTCCTAATTTGGTTGGTAAATGGGTACGTCCCAACTATAATTCTGCATTAGGAACCTTTTGCCATAATATTGCCCATGATTTGCCGATAACGGTAAATGATCCGTCCGTAGAATTGGAAATGTTGTTCATTGATGACCTGTTGGAAGTTATGTATGACTTGCTCGAAGGCAAGGCTGTGCGCTGTGAGTATCCCAAAACAGGAGAAGTGATTGAGGGCATTACATATGATGGCTTGACGGCGAAACCAACTGAAACTGGTCGTTATTGCTATGCCCCGGTTACGCATAAGGCTACGTTAGGGCAGATTGTGGAACTTCTGCATACCTTCCATGACCAGCCGCAGAATCTTATCATGCCGGCAATTCCAGAAGGCAGCTTTGCCAAGAAACTATATAGTATGTATCTGTCCTATTTGCCGAAGGAGAAAGTCGCTTTTGATTTAAAGATGAACTGCGATGACCGCGGCAGCTTTACGGAGCTGCTGAAGACCGCTGAGCATGGTCAGTTTTCGGTGAATATCAGCAAGCCGGGAATAACCAAAGGACAGCATTGGCATAACAGCAAGTGGGAGTTCTTTATTGTGGTTGCCGGTCATGGCTTGATACAGGAACGAAAAATCGGTACGGATGAAGTTATCGAGTTCGAAGTCAGCGGCGATAGGATACAGGCGATTCATATGCTGCCGGGATATACGCATAATATTATCAATTTGTCCGAAACTGAAAATTTAGTGACGGTTATGTGGGCTAATGAATTGTTTGATGCCAATAGACCGGATACGTTTTTTGAGCCGGTTTGATTTACTTATAGACGCAGGATAACCATTTTTGGTGCGGGAGGTGATATTTATGGCGGCAAAGGTATATGGATATGCGGAGTCTGATGCAGATGCGGATGCGTTATGTGCTTATGCTGCCATGGATATCATCTTAGAGGACATGGCGGAGCGAGGGCAGTATCAAATTCTGCGGCGGTTTATGCGGGAAGGAGATACGCTTGTCGTGGTACATTGGTCTGCATTGGGCGATAGTGCGGCGGCGATTGGTGCAGAGTTGGATTCTTTGCAGGCAGAGCATATCCGGCTGCGGATTTTGGATCTGCCGATAACTTTGCAGGATTTGGATGAAGTATCTGCGGCGGTAGTTTTTCAGACGTTGAAGGAAATATTGCTTGTGCTACAACAGAGACAAGATAGTTTGCAGGCATTGCACCGTATACGTCAGCAGGAAGGGATACAGGCAGCCAAAAATGCCGGACGTCAGTTTGGGCGTCCGGCGATTGGTTATCCCAAGGGCTGGAAACGTATTTTTGGCCGCTATCAGGCCAAGGAAATCCGTGCATTGGAGGCCAGTAATGAACTTAAAATATCGCGGGCAACATTTTATCGGTTGGCAAAACGGTATCGACAGAGTTAGGAAGGAGGGATAGCGTGTTTGTGGTAAAGCAAAGTCAGGATATGGTGAATAAGACCTTCCGGTTTCCGCAGGAACTCTTAGACCAGTTGGAACGGGTCGCAAGGGAAAAGAATGTTTCGGTCAATAATCTCGTAAAGCAATGCTGTGAATATGCATTGGAGAATTTGCCACAGGATGATAAATCATGGTAATAAAAAAGAGATTCGGTATGCGTTTTGACATATCGAATCTCTTTTTTTATTACTGTACGTTCATGGAAAGTTCGATGAACTTGTTAGCCAGTTTTGCCTTCTGCAGAACTTCTTCGGTGATGTCCTGGCCAGCTTCTACGATAACGATGCCGTTATCCATCTTAATGTCGCGAGCGGCTTTTTTACCCAGGAGAAATCGACGATGACGTTCCTCGGATGCTTTGTCAGCAGCAGCCTGTTTTGCGGCGTCAGCTTTCGGTGCATCTTTCTTAGGCTCAGCCTTTGGAGCTTCTTTCTTGGGGTCCGTTTTTTCGTCTTCTTTTGGAGCGTCAGCCTTCGGTGCTTCCTCTGCCTTTTCTGCTTTCTCTGCAGGAGCAGGGGTAACTTCGGGAGCTTTCGGAGCCTCTGCGGCTTTCGGAGTTTCTTCAGCCTTCGGTGCTTCTTCGACTTTTGGCATTTCTTCAGCTTTCGGAGCTTCTGGAACTGCCGGAGCAACCGGAGCGGCTGGAGCAGCCGGTACTTCCAGAGCTGCTGGCGCTGCCTTGGGGCTTGGAGCTGCTTCCGGGGCTTTAGAAACTCGGGACATCACATCATTTTTTTTTTCCCCGGTGGGGTCAATAACCGTTACCTGCTTACCAAAGATGGAAATCTGGTCAGTAGCAATGTCGGAAGTTGTGCCATCGGGTGCTGTGATTTCGCATTTTTCAATTTTGCCGTCGTCACCGATGTAGAGTTCGGTGACTTTACCTTGAATCGTACCGGATTTGGTTATAGCCTTGGTGTCAAGGATGCGGATGTTCGTAATCAACAGATCTTTGTAATCACCAGCATCGTCGAGAGTAAGGATGTTTTCGCTGTTGGTAATGGTTACTGCATCGTCACCGATAGCAATGAC
Organism: Selenomonas ruminantium subsp. ruminantium ATCC 12561; assembly: GCF_000424065.1. GTDB lineage: Bacteria > Bacillota > Negativicutes > Selenomonadales > Selenomonadaceae > Selenomonas_A > Selenomonas_A ruminantium. The sequence continues at coordinate 14,936 of NZ_KE384128.1, read as the reverse complement.
CGATTCGTACGGAATGAGTTTCACACCCAGATACCAGTCGGCATCTTCAATGGTGATGGCTGCTACCGTACCGTTTTTAGCATCGATGAGCAGGGTTTTGCTGACACCCAGCTCACGGCCTTCCGTGATGCTGATAATGGGAAGGCCCAGGATTTCTACACTTTTCTTCATTAAAATTCCTCCAATTATTTTGCGCTGTCACTATGAGCTTGAAATTCCTTTTCAATTTCCTGCATAATATCTCCCGGAATCTGCGGGAAAGGCGTAGAAAGCGCAGCATGTTTGGCGAGTATATCCTGAACGGTGCCAAGGTAATGGATATTTTTGGTGAATTCCTGACACATGGCATCGTTTTGGGCGATTATCGGCATATCAAGCGCCTTCTTATAGGTGGCGATAGCGCCGCTATAGTTGGCTTGTGCTTTGTACAGATTACCCAGTTCAATAACGAGGAATGGTGTATAATCGTCATCCGCATAACGGGCAATCGCTTCCTGATATGCAAAGATTGCATCTTTTGGTTCTGAATCTTTGGCTTCATAGGCAAAGTCCAAAATAGCGTCCAGGTTATCCATAGTGGATATCTCCTGACGGAGCTGCTTTTCATGAGCTTTGCGTTTGGCTTCAGCCTGTTTGCGAGCCTTAGCCTCAGCGGCAGCTTTTTTCTTAGCCTCGGCTTCGGCCTTTGCTTTAGCCTCAGCAGCAGCTTTTTTCTTGGCTTCGGCTTCGGCCTTTGCTTTAGC
>NZ_KE384128.1:0-14008 GCF_000424065.1 Selenomonas ruminantium subsp. ruminantium ATCC 12561 | reverse complement strand
GCTTCGGCCTTTGCTTTAGCTTCAGCAGCAGCTTTTTTCTTGGCTTCAGCTTCGGCCTTTGCTTTAGCCTCAACAGCAGCTTTTTTCTTAGCCTCGGCTTCGGCCTTTGCTTTAGCTTCAGCGGCAGCTTTTTTCTTGGCTTCGGCTTCAGCCTGTTCGGCAATAATCTTGGCTGCGGCTTCGGCTTCTTTTACAGCGAGCTGCGCCGCCTGAATATCGGCAGTAGTTTTTTTCGTTGTAGTAGATTCCTTCGGCGAATCTGTTTGCATGGGTGCATTTTCTTCTACTGAGACAGGTTCCGCTGCGGGGGGTTCTTCTACAGCTGCGGGGGCAGCTGATTTTTTGCGTCGAGCCAGCAGCATATTATCTTCTGTGGGAGGTTCCTCCTTCACAGGCAGCTGCTCTGTGGGAAGAACGGTATATCCACCAGCAAGTGCTTCCTCCCGGCGCAGCATCCGTTCGTTGAAAATCGTCACTAACGCCGCCGCTGTGACCACCAATATTCCCAGACGCAAGTAATGTGTACGGTCAAGGAATGGACTCATAGTGATCGCCATGCCATTGACGATAAAGGCCATTATGGCACAAAGCACCAGGGAAATCCATTTCATTTCAATCTTAAAAAAGCGGCACAGCCTGTAAATGAGGAAGATGCTAATGGACATAATCGAACCTGTTATCAGGATGAATGCCATGTTTTTCACCTCTTCCTGAAAGTGAGCATTAAGCAATTATACTCACCATCTTATAAACTTTTCGACAATAATAGGAAAATTCCTGCCAAATTTACATTTATATTGTGCAAAAACAACATTCCTACCCCCATAGTATACCATATTATTGACATTTTGGGCAGTGGATTTTTGTATTTTATCCCCGTGAAAAAACGGGCAATATCTTTGTTGAACAATAAAAATAAAATTTATTTTCGTTATGGGGGAGATTTTGTTTTTGTGGCGAACATTTACATTAAGAAGAATGGGCGAGGTATACTGTTTATGTATACATTACTTAAATTTACAAAAACAGTGGATTTTTATACAACTTTCTGTTATGATGTAAAAGTATATAAGAAATAAGCATATTTGCTATGTAAATTAAGTTATATTTAGTGTGTTAATTGGAGGCGGAGTTTATGAAAGCGGAGATTAGCGTCAAACAGGCGCGGTGCAAAGGGTGCGGGATTTGCGCAGCCTTTTGTCCTAAGTCAGTGCTGGCCATAGATGAGCTGGGGAAGGTGCAGGTGGTAAATCCGGAGGCTTGCATTGGCTGCGGGCAGTGTGAACTGCGGTGTCCGGATTATGCAATATTTGTGGATAAAGTTGCAAAGGGGGGAGCGGCATGAGCAAGGCAAGATTGATGCAGGGCAATGAAGCCTGCGCAGAGGCAGCTATTGCTGCCGGGGTTAATTTTTTTGCCGGGTACCCAATCACTCCCTCGACGGAAATCGCCGAAACTATGGCCAAACTATTACCGCAGGCTGGCGGCAAGTTTATTCAGATGGAAGATGAGATTGCTTCGATGGGCGCTATTTTAGGTGCCTCCCTAGCTGGCTGCAAGGTTATGGACGCTACTTCCGGGCCGGGATTTTCTTTGAAACAGGAGCTTATTGGCTATGCGGCTTGTGCGGAGATTCCTTGCGTGCTGGTTGATGTGCAGCGTGTTGGCCCTTCAACTGGCCAGCCTACTGCTCCTTCGCAGGGCGATGTGATGCAGGTGCGCTGGGGGACGCATGGTGACCATCCGGTGATTGCCCTGTCTCCCTGGAGTGTCCGTGAAACTTATGATGCTACAGTGATGGCGGTGAATTACGCAGAACGTTTCCGCACGCCGGTAATGCTTTTGATGGATGAGATGGTGGGGCATCTGCGGGAAAAGGTGGAACTGCCGGAGCAGGTGGAGATTTATCCGCGCCGCAAGCCGTCGAAGACCCGGGCAGAAGGTTATCAGCCCTTTGCGCCGGAGGCGGATTTAGTTCCCAATGTGGCGGATTTTGGCGAAGGGTATCATATTCATGTGACTGGTCTTATCCATGACGAAACCGGATTCCCGGTGGGCAGCCCCAAGGTAACGGAAGATTCTATCCGCCGTCTCCATGAGAAGATTGAACGTGCTGGTGAAGAAATCATTCATACGGAAAGTTATTTCATGGATGATGCGGAGTATGCCGTGGTATCCTTTGGCGGTACGGCGCGGACAGCTTATGAGGCCGTCCGGGAGGCGAGAGCAGCTGGCAAAAAAGTTGGTTTGGTGCGCCTGATGACCATCTGGCCATTTGCGGATAAGGTCATTGGGGAACTGGCGGCTAAGGTCAAAGGCATTGTCGTGGCGGAACTGAATTATGGCCAGATTGTCCATGAAGTACGCCGCGCGGCCAATGGACAGTGTCCTGTGTCGCTTTGCGGCAAGTATAATATGCGGGCGTTTGAACCCGGTGAGATTTTGGCAAGTGTAGAGGATTTGATAAAGGAGGTTGAGGGCTGATGGCAGAGAGAGAGTACGAGAAATATTTCCGTCAGAACCGCCTTCCGCATCTCTGGTGTCCCGGCTGCGGCAATGGTATCGCCATGAAGGCGATTGTGCAGGCGATTGCCAAACGTCCGGAACTGAATCAGGATAATACGGTAATCGTGTCCGGTATTGGTTGTTCTTCCCGTGCTTCGGGGTATATGGATTTTGATACCCTGCATACGGCACATGGGAGAGCTATCCCCTTTGCTACCGGGATAAAGCTGGCTCGTCCGGATTTAAATGTGGTGGTTATTACTGGTGATGGTGACTGCACGGCTATTGGCGGCAATCATTTCATTCACGGCTGCCGCCGCAATGTGGATTTGACGGTGGTGCTGTTCAATAATAATATCTATGGTATGACCGGTGGGCAGGCATCGCCCATGACGCCTATGGGCAGAAAAGCGACTACGGCACCTTATGGTTCTGTAGACCGGCCGTTTGATGCCTGTGCTTTGGCTGAGGCTGCTGGTGCTACGTATGTGGCGCGTTCTACGGCTTTCCATGTGCAGCACTTGACGGATATGATTGCAAATGCTTTTGACAATCATGGTTTCTCCTTTGTAGAGGCGCTGGTGCAGTGCCCCACGGCTTATGGCCGCAAGAATAAGCTGGGCAGTCCGGCAGATATGATGAAGTGGATGCGCGATAATGCGGTGATGAAGTCCGCCTGGGATAAACTTGACCCGGCAGCTGTTGCTCCGGAAAAATTCCCGATTGGCTTATTGTATGAGGCTTCGGCGATGGATTATGACACCGCCTATGATCAGGTGATTGAACGGGCAGGAGGTGCACACGCATGAAAAAACAGTTAAGACTCTCCGGCTCCGGTGGACAGGGTGTGATTACAGCGGCAATCCTGCTGGCGGAAGCAGCAGTTGCTGAGGGAAAAGAGGCGGCACAGAGCCAGTCCTATGGCCCGGAAGCCCGTGGTGGTGCCTCAAAAGCCGAGGTCATCATCAGTGATGAAACGATTTATCACCCGCATGTGGAAACGCCGGATTTGGTACTGGCGATGACCCAGAAGGCTGCGGATAAATATTACAGTGACCTGCATAAAGATGGCCTGCTGATTTTAGATGACAGTCTTGTGCCGGAAACGCCGGACTTCCCGCGGGTAGTCCGCCTGCCGATTACAAAACTGGCTGTAGAAGAACTCGGCAAGTCCCTCTTTGCCAATATTGTGGCGTTGGGGGCACTCGTGCGCATCACGGGGCTGGTTCAGTTAGACACCGTTAAGGATTTTGTGAAAAAGCGTGTGCCGCCGCATACAGTAGAGGCAAACATGAAAGCTCTGCAGCTAGGTTGGGATGCAGCGGCAAATGTGTAACAGTGGATAGAACGTAAAGAGAATAGTAGACAGTAAAGCCCGCGGCAGTATATCCCTGCACGATTTACACGCATAGCGCGTACTAGTGCAGGGATATACTGCCGCGGGCGGCTTTTTTGCTCGATGTAAAAGACGCCCGGTGGCTGACATTACTTTTCCTCTGCTTAGACAAGCTTGTCAGACGCGACGGAAAAGCATTATCAGCCCCCGGGCTTTGTTCTTGGTTTCTCTCTGTGACTTTTGCTCATGGAGTTTTTTACAGTTCTTAGAACATGGTGCTAAAGAGATTCCCAATCATGCCGTACTGAACAGAGGCGTTCAGTACCTGTGGGTTGGTGTAGGCTGAGGCGGTTTTGATGGAGTTGCCGAACATATTCTGCAGGGAGGGGAACAGTTTGTCGCTTTGGTTGTTGGCCTGAGCAAGGTGCTGTTCGGCTTTGCCTGCAAGGCCATTAGCGCCCAGTGCGTTTTGGGCCCGATCGCCGTTTTCGGTCAGTGCTGTCGCCAGCGCGTCTTCATCTACAGACATCTTGCCCGTCTTGCTGTCCACTGTAATACCGAGCTGGTTGTAGGTATCGGCCCGATAGGTGGTGTCCGCAAATGACTTATGGAGTGCTTCCATTCGCTTGCCCACACTGCTGTAGTCGCTGGTGAGGTCTATAGCATCGTTGTAGTCGGAGACCAGCTGTTTGACGTTCTTGATGGCAGATTTGAGGCCGTCACTATACGTTTTTGTGCCGTCTTCAGCCTCGGTGATGTCATCGGCGCTGAATTCGTAACTCATGTTCTTGACCGTTTGGGCAGATTTCTGCAAATCGCCCATATAGGCTTTGAACTGCGTTTCGAAGGCGGACTTGGCTTCGTTATAGGAATTGACAAGTCCGGCTGCTGTGGAAGACACATCGGAAAGGGCACTTAAATTAGCGAGACCTGCCCCCATGGCGCTCGATTTGGTGTAACCAGACCAAAGGCTGCTGATGGAATCCTGGGCAGCGCTGGTTTTTTTGTTGGAATATGCCGAATCAAAGGAACCAACCAAATTACTCAACTGGCTGACACTAGAGGCTGCGGCGGAGTAGCTTTTGCTCTGAGCAGAAGACTTGCCAGCGTTTTCCTCAGCCTCGCTGGCTGCTTTCTGTGCCGCAGTGGTGCTTTGGGTACCGCCTTGGGCCATTTTGTACATCGTGTACGTATCTCTGGTCATTGATGAAATGGTAGACATGATAAATCCTCCTTTCCTTAAAATCTGGAAAGTGCAACACTCTCCTTATAAGTTTATCGTTGTTTTTGGGGGAAAGCATAAGTGTTTTTTGGCACTGGGAACAATTCCAATTAATAGCAATAGTCGCGGGTTATCAGGGGGAATAAAAGCAATAAATTTCAAGCAATGAGCCGCTTTTCAGAAAATATATTTTTCCATAGATTTTCGTCAAAAATGTTTTACTTATGGGGACAAAGAGTGTAGAATAGTAGCTGATGGGACATTGTTCCCTTGACTTAGGCCGTAGACAGGACGCCATACAGCGACTCCGAAATTCGGGGGTGTCCGTCTAAAATATAATATGTAGTAAAAGAATAGGTGGGGTTTACAACATGTTAAAAAAGACGAAAATCATTTGCACTCAGGGTCCGTCCACAGAGAAACCGGGCGTAATTGATGCGCTGCTCGCAAATGGCATGAACTGCGCACGTTTCAATTTCTCCCATGGTGACCATGCAGAACATCTTGGCCGTATCAATATGGTTCGTGAAGCTGCCAAGAAAGCTGGCAAGGTTGTTTCGTTGATTCTCGATACCAAAGGTCCGGAAATGCGTCTGGGCGAGTTCAAAGATGGCAAGGTTATGCTCGAAAAGGGCAACCAGTTCACGCTGACCTATGACGATGTACCGGGTGATGAAACTCATGTTTCCGTAAACCACAAAGGTCTCTACACGGAAGTTAAGCCGGGCGACACCCTGCTCCTCTCCGATGGTCTCGTAGCCCTCAAAGTCGATGAAATCAAGGGCAAAGATATCGTTACGACGATTCAGAACAGCGGCAAGATGAGCACGCGTAAGCGTGTAGCTGCTCCGGGCGTATCCCTGGGTCTGCCTCCTATCTCCGAACAGGATGCTAAGGACATCATCTTCGGTTGCGAACAGGATATGGATTTCGTAGCTGCTTCCTTCATTCAGCGTCCGGATGACGTGCTGGCTATCCGTAAGCTCATCGAAGAGCACAATGGCCGCATGGAAATCATTCCGAAGATTGAAAACCTCGAAGGTGTTAAGAACTTCGATGCAATCCTCGAAGTTTCCGATGGTATCATGGTTGCCCGTGGTGACCTGGGCGTAGAAGTTCCGGCAGAAGATGTGCCCCTTATTCAGAAGGAAATCATCCGTAAGTGCAACGCTGCTGGCAAGCCGGTTATCGTTGCTACGCAGATGCTCGACTCCATGGAACGCAACCCGCGTCCGACCCGTGCAGAAGTATCCGACGTTGGTAACGCTATCCTCGATGGTACGGATGCAATCATGCTGTCCGGTGAAACGGCTTCCGGCGACTATCCGGTAGAAGCTGTTTCCACGATGAACCGCATCGCACAGCGCATCGAAAGCTCTCTGGAATACAAAGAACTCTATGTGGAACGCGGCCTGCATCATCTGAAATCCCGTACGCGTGCTATCGCTCATGCTACGGTACAGATGGCTTATGAACTCGATGTTCCGGCTATCATCACGCCGACCGAAACGGGTTACACGACGAAAGTTGTATCCAAGTATCGTCCGAAGGCTGCTATCGTAGCTTATACGCCGAGCGAAAAGGCTCTGCGTCAGCTGAACCTCCGTTGGGGCGTATATCCGGTGCTCGGTTCCATGTGGAGCGATGCCGATGAAATGCTCAGCAACGCTACGGCTGCTGCTGTTAAGGAAGGTCTTGTACAGCGTGGCGATATGACCATCATCACGTCTGGTGTGAAGGCTGGCAAGGGCAACTCCAGCTCTGTACGCGTGTACAACATCTAATAATTACCACGATGTGGTTCGATTGACATCGTAGCTAAAGGGCTCGGTGACTTATTCCTGCGCAAGTACGCGCTTTGCGCGTAAAATGCTCAGGAACAAGTCACCGAGCCCTTTTTGTTTATTTGAATTTATATGTCTCTTCTCTAGTGGGGGCTAAAACTACCTTCGAAAGTCCGTGGTGGCTTGTTCCTAAGCGATTTACACGCTTGCGTGTACTAGCGCAGGAATAAGTTACCACGGACTTTCGGCTGGTATGGCCTTTTCTTTTGTTGTTATCTTTGCGCAATGGCGTTATAATGAAAAAGTGTTATCTTTACAGATAATTTACATAGTCAAGTGTTATGATAGGAGCCGTGGGAATGCAGGTTAGGATTTTGGCCAGTGGCAGCAAGGGCAATGCCGTTTTTGTGGAAATGGACGGTACGAAGCTGCTGATTGACGCTGGCATCAGCGCCACGAAAATTAAAAAGGGCCTGGCGGGGCTGGGGGTGGAGGCAGCATCTTTGGATGGTGTGCTGATTACCCATGAGCACCGTGACCATGTGGCGGGGCTGGTGACGCTGTCGAAGTGGTATCACCTGCCAATCTTTACCCGGCAGGGTACGATTGAGCATATGAAAGAGCGGGCGGCGATTCCGGCAGAATGTTTCTGCCCTGTGGGGGAACGCTTTTCCGTTAACGGGCTTGAGGTTGAGAGTTTTAATATCTCGCACGATGCCGCAGAGCCTGTGGGCTATCGGCTCAAAGGGCGTAAGAACGTAACCTTGGCTACAGACCTTGGCTTTGTGACTTCCAGCGTACAAGCGGCACTGGAAGGCGCTGATGTGCTGATTTTAGAGTCTAATCATGATCCTGAGGTGTTGAAGCAGGGCAGCTATCCTTGGCATTTGAAACGGCGCATTCTATCCAATCGCGGGCATTTGGCAAACAGCGATGCAGCCTGGGCACTTATCCGCATGCAGAAACGTCCGGAGAAGGTGTTTTTGGCGCATCTGTCTGAGGAAAACAATCGTCCGGAACTGGCAGAGAATACAGTACAGGGAATTTTGGAACGTCAGGGTGTAAATATTGATTTAACGGTAGCCAGTCAAACCGAAATGGTAAGCTGGCACTTAAATTGAATTTGGAGGGATTTTTCATGAATAAGAAGAAAACTTCACTGATGGTTGCAGCTATGCTGGCGTTGTCAGCAGTTACGTTTTCCGGTTGTTCGGCAGGGACGGCAGCAGACAATAGTGCCGGTGTGGAAAGCTCCAGCCAGAGTGCACAGCAGGCCAATGCTGATGTAAAACTGTCTGATGCCCGGAATACTCCGGCAGTGCGAGCAGCTAAAATGGTTGGCCCTGCTGTGGTTGGTATTACCAATAAGGCGGTTGCCCGTGACTGGTTCAACAATCCCGTGGAAACGCAGGGCGTGGGGTCCGGCGTGATTTTCCGCGAGGACGGGTATATCGTCACGAATAATCATGTGGTCAGCGGCGCCAAGGAAATCATTGTTTCCCTGTCTGATGGCCGCAGCCTAAAAGGCAAGCTGATTGGTGCCGATGAGCTTACGGATTTGGCTGTGGTGAAGGTGGAGGCCAGCGGCCTGCCTACGGCAAAATTCGGCGATTCTGACCAGATTGTAGTCGGAGAACCGGCTATCGCTATTGGTAATCCGATGGGCCTGGAATTCCGCGGCAGTGTGACCAGCGGCGTAATCAGTGCGGTTAACCGTACGCTGGATATCAGCGACAAATTGGTGAAGCTGATTCAGACGGATGCCGCAATCAATCCGGGCAACTCCGGCGGTGCGCTGGTAAATGCAGATGGCGAAGTGATTGGTATCAATAGTGCGAAACTTGCTGCCAGCGGCGTAGAGGGCATGGGCTTTGCGATTCCGACAAATACCGTGCAGAGCATCATTGATGAAATCATGAACAAGGGTTATGTGGCCCGTCCGTATTTGGGCGTATCGGTCTTTGACCCGCAGACTGCCGGCCGCTACGGCTATCAGCTGAATATTGACAAGGGTGTCTATATCTTCCAGCTGAGCCTGAATGGTCCTTGTGGTAAAGCAGGCCTGCAGCGTGGTGATATCATTTTGAAGGTCAATGATGAGGAAGTGAACTCCGTTTCCGATTTGCGGGCCAAGGTTGCCAGCTACAAGGTCGGCGACACGGTGAAGGTTACCTATGACCGCAATGGTGCCAGCCGCAATGCCGATGTTGTACTCGAAGAAATGCCGCAGGATAACCGCTGATGAAGATAACGATTGTCTGTGCAGGAAAAATCAAGGAAAAATATCTCACGGCAGGCATCGCGGAATTTATGAAGCGTTTGAAGCCTTTTGCACAGGTGGAGATACGGGAGGTTCACGAGGAGAAAATGCCGGATTCACCTTCTGAGGCAGAAAAGGAACAGGTGCTGGCCAAAGAGGGAGAAAAACTCTTGAAGCTGGTGCCGGAGGGCAGTTATCTCTTTGTGCTCGATGTGTTCGGTAAGGAGAAGTCCTCTGAGGAGCTGGCAGCGGCCATCGACAAGCTGGGGCTCTCCGGTCGCAGCAATATCACCTTTCTGATTGGTGGTGCTTTTGGGTTATCCAAAGAAGTACGCAAGTCTGCAGATGAGCTGCTGAGCTTTTCACAAATGACCTTCACCCATCAGATGGTGAGACTCCTGCTCGTCGAACAAATTTACCGCGCCTTTAAGATTAACCGCGGGGAAAAATATCATTGGTAAGTGAAAGCCGTCCCAAACCGGGACGGCTTTGTGGTATAATTAAGGTAAATTCTAAGCGCAAGGAGCGATGGCGATGCGTAACATATATGGTCTGATGGCATTGATCATGGGATGGGGCGGCATGTATGGAATAACTCATGACCAGGGGGAGATTGGTCTTCTGTTGATGGTGGTCATGGGCATCAGTATTTATAAAGGGCAGCTGCCGCAAAAAGCCGTACGGAAGCTGGACGTCAGTCAGTTGGCTGCGGCGCAGGCGGACACCGCTTTGGCGGATTGGGAAAAAGCCCGGGAGGATTATAACCGGGTGGAAGCGGCACGCACAAAAATTCGGGACAGCCAGTTGAGCCGGCAGCTGGGGCTTATGCAGCAGGAGGCTGCAAGGCTCTTGAACTATGTGGAAAAGCACCCGGAACGCATTGCGGCGGCGGGGCGTTTTATCCATTACTATCAGGACAGGGCGGCCGGTCTTTGTGAGCAGTACAGGGAACTGGAAGAAACCAAGCTGGAGACCGAACAGGTCCGGCAGGTAAAGGCGCGGCTCAAGGAAACGCTGGTCAGTTTTGATGAGGCTTACAATGCAGAGTTCACGAAAATCATCAATAGCCAGCTGCTTGATATGGATGCAGAACTTACCGTGATGCAGCAGTCTTTGGAAGCTGAAGGAATCAGTAACAGCAACAGGACAGCTGCTGAGCATGTGGATTTGAATGCAGAAAGCTCTCCGGCATCTACGGGAATCGGGCGCAAAAAACGTCCCCGCCGCGGAGTGCTCACCAAGGTGGGCGGGCAGGAAATCGCACCGGTTAGGGAGAAGATTACTACACCGGATAATGTGCGGAATTCTGTGCTGATGCAAAAAATGATTATGAGCGGGCTGGCAATCACTTTAGGCTCGTTTGGCGCCCATAAATTCTTTCAGGGGAAAACCAAGTGGGGGATTGCTTATGTTGTCTTTTTCTGGACGCTGATTCCTGCTTTAGTATCTTTGGTAGAGGGGATACGGTACTTATTTATGCCGGTAGATGATTTTTACGAGCAATATTATCGTTAAACGGAGGGGCTGACCATGGAAGTTAAATTAGAAGATTTGATGAAAGCCAAAACAGGTATTGCAAGTGCCGATGTGACACCGGATAACCTGCCGTCTGCAGAGGTGATGACGGCACAGGTGGAAAAGGTTGTAAATGAGCTGAATCCGGAGGAACGGGCTCAGGTGGATAAGATAAAGGACGAGCTGGATTTAACCGATTCTACGGCTATTTTGCGTTTTGGTGCGCCTGCACAGCAGAAGATTGCGGAGTTTTCGGACAGCGTGCTTTCTCAGGTGCGCACGAAGGACAGCGGCCCGGTTGGTGAACTTTTAGGCAATCTCGTAACGCAGGTGCGGGAATTTGAGCCGGAGGGCGGCAGCAGTTTCTTAAAGAAGATTCCGCTGGTGGGCAGTCTGGTGAAAAAAGGCGAGGACATCAAGCAGGGCTATGAAAAGCTGTCGACACAGGTGGAAAGGATTCAGACCAGTTTGGAGCAGGCCAAGTTAAAGATGATGAAAGACGTGGCCCTCTTTGATAAGCTGTATGCAGAAAACCTCAGTTATTTCAAGCAGCTGCAGCTTTATATTCAGGCTGGAGAAGAAAAACTTGTGGAAATGCGGGAAGTTACCCTGCCCAAACTCCGCCAGCAGGCTGCTGATTCCGGTGACCCTATGGCCGTGCAGGTTGTGGCTGACTTTGAAGCCAGTGTGAACCGCTTTGAGAAGAAAGTTCATGACCTCAAAATCAGCAAGACGATTGCCATTCAGTCCGCGCCGCAGATTCGCTTGATTCAGAATAACGATAAAGCCCTTATTGACCGTGTGCAGACCGCTATTTACAGTACCATACCCTTGTGGAAGAACCAGCTGGTCATTGCCTTGGGGCTGCAGGCACAGCAGGATGTGCTGCGTATGCAGCAGGCGGTCAGCAATACGACGAATGAGCTTTTACGCCGTAATGCTGAACTTTTGCAGCAGAACAGCATTGAGACTGCGCAGGAAAATGAGCGCAGCATCGTGGACATTGAAACGGTTCGGGAGGTCAATGACCGCCTGATCAATACCATTGAAGAAACAATCAAGATTCAGCAGAATGGCCGTGCCAAACGGCAGGCAGCAGAAGCGGAATTGGTGCAGATAGAAGGAAGATTAAGGGAAACGCTGCTGAAAAACAGCGGCAGGCAGGGGGCTCGGTAAATGAAGAAGAAACGCCGTGCAATACAACGGCGGATCAGTTTTTTGGCATTGATTATGTTGGCGGCGGTGCTGCTTATCGTTGGCCGCTATGCCTGGCTGCAGATTGTGCAGGGAAATGCGCTGAGTGAGCGCATGAAGGCACAGGTGGGGCAGGATTATGCTATTCAGTCGCCGCGAGGCACTATCCTTGACCGGAATGGGCGGGAATTGGCTGTCAGCACCATGACGAAATCCTTGTATATTGATCCATCTCATGTAGAAAATCCACAGGAATTGGCTGGGAACCTGTCTCCGCTTATTGGCAAGACTGAGCAGGATATTTTGGACGATATTGCGGTGGGCGGCGGCTTTGTCTGGGTAAAAAGGCGCATGGAGCAGTCGGAGTATGAAGCTGTGCGCCAGCTTATCCGGGAAAAGGAGTATATGTCCTGTCTGGGATTCCGGGACGAGGCCAAGCGTTATTATCCGAATGATGTACTGGCGGCTAATGTGCTGGGCTTTGTGGGAACCGATGACAAAGGGCTGGACGGTATAGAGCAGGCTTTGGACGCCGTGTTGAAAGGCGAAGTCAAGGAGACGTATCTCACAACGGACCGTCAGGCACGGCCTATCTTGGATTCTATTTTTTCCAGCCGCCGCCGTTATATGGGAGACTCCTGTAAGACGGTGGAACTGACTTTGGATAGTGGTATCCAGTTTATTGTGGAGCAGGAATTAGACAGGGCTATCGCGGAGAATAATCCCAAGGCGATAACCTGTGTAGTTATGAATCCGAAGACGGGAGAAGTATTGGCAATGGCTTCGCGTCCGTCCTATAATCCCAATAAATTCTGGGAGTATAACGCAGAAATCTGGAAAAACCGGGCAGTATCCTTTATCTATGAACCGGGGTCTACGTTTAAGTCCGTGGTAGCGGGGGCTGCGTTACAGGAAAAAGTGGTAAGTCCTAATCAGGTTTTTGTTGACCCGGGGTATGTCATGGTTTCCGGGCGGCGCATTCAGAACTGGAATGGTGAAAGCTTTGGTACGGTCACCTTTACCGATGTCGTTAAGCAGTCCCTGAATACCGGCTTTGCGCAGGTAGGGCTGCGTTTAGGGGCAGAGCGTCTGATGAAGTATGCCCGTGATTTTGGTTTTGGGGAACCGACAGGTATAGATTTACCGGGGGAGGAAAGTGGAATCCTTTTCAACCCGGAGGATATGCGTGATTCGGATATGGCGACCTCTGCTATAGGGCAGAGTATTGCTGTGACACCGTTGCAACTGGTTACGGCTGTCTCGGCTATTGCTAATGATGGTGTGCTGCTGAAACCGCATATCGTGAAAACAATCCGCAATGCTGATGGCAGTATCTATGAGGAACGGGGCAAGACAGAAGTTCGCCGGGTTATTGATTCGGCTACGGATAAGACCTTGATGGGCTTGTTGGAGCAGGTTGTAGCCAGCGGCGGTGGTGCCAAGGCACAGGTCAAGGGGTACCGTATTGGCGGTAAGACAGGGACAGCGCAGAAAATCCGTGAAGACGGCAGCGGCTATATGGATGGCCGTTATATTGCCTCTTTCTGCGGTTTTGCGCCCGTAGAAGACCCGCAGCTGACGGTTTTGGTCATGATTGATGATCCGGGTACAGGAAATTTCTATGGCGGCCAAATAGCAGCTCCGGTTGCCGGACGTATTTTTGCCCAATTGTTCCGGCATTTGCATATTGAGCCATCGAGTGATCCCTTTGCCGGTATGGCACCTGCAGAGGAAAAGAAACCGCAGCACAGGCCGGCTAGACCATTCACTGGGGATATCCCTGACGGCAAGGTCTTGGTGCCGGATTTTGCGGGGAAAAGTCTGCGTGAAGCTGCTGGACTGGCAGCGGATAAAGGTCTGACTTTCCAAAGCGAGGGATCCGGCTATGCTGTAGGGCAGAGTATTGAAATGAATACACTGGTGGATAAGGGGACGGCGATTACCGTTTATTTTGAGCCAGGGTAATACGTTGTTAAAATCCATACATAAGGACGCCCGCGGTAGCTGGTAATGTTTTCCTTCGCCATAGACAGGCTTGTCAAAAGCTGCGGAAAACATCACCAGCTGCTGCGGGCTTATTGCGTAGATTAAATTGCAGTTTATCGATGTTATTGCGAGATTGAACTTATTTGTTACAGCTCAGTTTAGGCGTAGGTGGTAATACTTTTCGCCGTTGCACTAAATGACCCACA